>NZ_JBIAKA010000015.1:0-258800 GCF_042872225.1 Streptomyces sp. NPDC005374
CGCACTCCAAGACCTGCTGAGGTGCTGGACCGGCACCTGCAGCACCTGCGGCCGCCCCCTCACCACCAGCAGAACCAGAACCTAACGAAGCACTATTAGGACTTGTCCGGCCGATCATGCGCGGAGCCAGATGACGAGGGCTGCGGCAGTAGCGGTCCCGAGGAAGATGTAGCCGCGCTTGTCGTAGCGGGTGGCCACCGCCCGGTGCTGCTTCAGCCGGTTGATCGCCCGCTCGACGGTGTTGCGCTTCTTGTAGCGGTCCTCGTCGAAGCCGGGCGGCCGTCCGCCGCGTGAGCCTTTGCGTAGGCGGGCGGCCTGGCTGTCGGTCTTCTCCGGGATGGTGTGCCGGATGCCCCGGCGCCGCAGGTACTCACGGCACGGCCCATTGCTGTAGGCCCTGTCCGCCGCGAGACTGTCAGGATTCTTCCGCGGCCTGCCCGGCCCGATCCTCGGGACACGGATCTTCTCCAACACCGGCTCGAACTGCGTGCAGTCCGCCTGCTGTCCCGGTGTGACGCTCAGGGACGGCGGGCGGTAGCGGCCGTCCGCGCTCAGATGGAGCTTGCTGGTGAACCCACCGCGTGAGCGGCCCAGGCCCTCACCTCCAGCCCCACCTCCGCCAGGCGGGCGACGAGGCTCTGCCACCGCGTCTCGCCCTGGTGTTCTGCTGCTGCGGCCCCCTTTGAGGCGGGAGCCGGCGGCGGATCGGTGCGGGCGCCGGCCGCATGCTGATGCGCGCGGACGACGGTGGAGTCGACCGAGATGTCCCAGTCGATCTCACCCGCCGCGTCGGCTGCGGCCTGGACCTGCTGTAGCAGTACCTCCCAAGTGCCGTCGGCCGACCATAGTCGGTGGCGCTCATAGACGGTTTTCCACGGACCGAACCGTGCCGGCAGGTCACGCCACCGCACACCGGTTCGCACCCGGTGCAGAATCCCGTCGATCACCTGACGGTGATCTCGCCATCTGCCACAACGCCCGTTGCTCACAGGCAGGAACGGCCGCAGCTGTTCCCACTCGGCATCGCTCAGATCACCCCGCCCCGTGCCCCAGAGGAACGACTCGCACACGGAGTAGTCACATGATCAGCTGGACGGCGACAAGCTTTCCGGCCTCGCCGCCGGGGCCCGCGTGATCATCAGTTGGACCAACTGGGAGTCCCCAGTGCGCGGCCCGCGAGCCAGGCAGCGATCCGCTTCTGCAACTCCTTGTCGGCGCGGGGATAGTCCCAATGTGCGTACCACTCCAGGTCTTGCAGGATGTTCTCAGAGTGGGCCGGGTGGGCCACCGCCCTCACGTCGACACCGATCTCGCCCGTCGAGCAGCTGATGTACACGCTGCTGTCGAGCGCCATCATGCCGAAACCCGGGTGGCCCGCACGTATGCCGAGGAACGCCGATGCCGCACCCCGGCCCATGATGTCCCAGCGGTCGAGGAGCCGGACCCGGGTCCAGACCGGCGATGGAGTATGGCGGCCATAATGCAAGTGCTCCTTCGGCAGGAGAGCATGGTGCGTGTGGATGCCGTGGGGAAGCAGGACGAGGAACTCGCGCTGGTGGTCGAGAAGGCCCGAGGAGACCGCCAGGTCGTACCAGTCCTCGTTGAGACGCTGGACGAGCCGTGGGGTTTCGTATGGGTGGGAGAAGCCGCCGACGATGTCCTCAGGCCTGTCTCCGGAGACGAACGGCATCGTGCCGTCCGGCACGGCGTCCGGGATCACCTCGAGGCCGGCCCGCCGCAGCGGCCGGTACATCTTGCGTTCACGCTCCTGGACACCCACCGGTCACTGTTTTACCAGGGCCAGCGCGCCAAGAATCCTCCGGCCCAACGCTTCCTTGTGTCCCTCCCGACCTCCCGGATCAGACCGATACAGGACCAGCCACATGATCGGCCGGACAGACCCTAGCTGGGCATCGTCGCGGTGGGCTCAGGGAAACGCGTCCGGGACACGGTGATCGATAGCCCCAAGTCGAGCCTCTTGTCCATGTCGAGGCGGAACGTGCCGTACGGGTTGGTGTTCGACCAGAACAGCGCGGTCAGCCCACGCCGGTCCTTGTCGCTCAGCTTCTTCGCCCAGGCGGGCTCGGCGAGGACCTGCTGAAGCAGCAGTGTGTTGATGTGTACGAGGCTCGACTGGAGCAGGTGCAGGGCGTGCATCGATGTCTCGGCGTGCTCTTTGTCCGGTTGCAGGGCTGGGCAGTCCGTAGTCTCCTCGGCACCCTCACGGTCCCGGGGGCGACGGTGCGGCCACGGTCGTCGCTCACGGTCCGGTGACCATCGCCAGTGCACCACGCGACTTCTCCTGGGCGCCGCTTGGTACAGCACGGCCGTGCCTCCGCACCGCCAAGGTTTCCATCAGCTTCGAAATGATTGCTTCGGCCTCACCTGTGGCGTGAACGTGTGCCCAGGTCCTGCCCACTCCTGCAGCACATCCTGGAGCTCGTGACATGCATATACGCAAGACCCTTGCTGCCCTGTTCAGCGTGGCGGCGCTGGCACTGGCACTCGGCACCACCGCAACACCGAGCGCCTCGGCGGCCTCCGGCTGCTGGTACAGCGGCAGCCACTGGTGGTGCAACAACCGCGTGGGTGCTCCGGTCTACGGTTACAAGGACCTCGCCCGGTTCTACCCCGACTCCAGCCGCATCGTCGGCTACATGTACTCCAATCCCAGCTGGTTCGACTGCCGTTACGACGGAGGTCAGCCCGACGAGTACGTGGGCGGTCCGCACCCGTACCGCTGGGAGTGGACCGAGGCCGACAACGGCGAGTGGGGCTGGATGAAGGACACCGCCATCAGCAGCGAGACCAACCCGCTTCCGGCCTGTTGGTAGACAGTCGACCGCGCACGCAGACCCAAGGGGAGAAACATGAAGTTCGGCAAGCTTGCTCTGACAACCGTAGCAACCGCCGTACTCTCCGCCGCACTCACGGTGACAGCGGCACCGTCCTCGTCCGCGGCCTCCGGCTGCTGGTACTCCAACAGCGAATGGTGGTGCAACAACGTGCGCGGTGCCGCCGTCTACGAGCCCGCGCCGACCAACGGGTACCCGCACGCTGATGTGGTCGTCGGCTACATGTACTCCAACCCGAGCTGGTTCCGCTGCCGCCGCGACGACGGCCCCTACGTCGGCGGGCCGCACCCGTACCGCTGGGTGTTCACCGAGGCCGACAACGGCGAGTGGGGCTACATGAAGGACACCTCCATCTACAGCGAGACGAACCCGCTGCCCGTGTGCTGACGATGACCAAGATCCTCGGCCCCGCCCCCATGCCGGTCGGCCGGCTCGTTCATCCGAATGACCGCGACGACCGGCGCAGGGCTGCCACCCACGACGCGTACCGCAGGCCCGCCTCAAAGATCACCTCCGGGAGCTCGCCGAGCGGTACCTGCCGCCGCCGAGCGTGTCGTTGATTCCGGCTGCCTCCTCCCGGCGCGGATCGTGGGGGCCCAGCGAGTGCACGGCTGACTCTTCCTGGCCTGGCTGCCACCAGCCACAGCAGACAGACCAAGGCCCGTTCGGGCTTCGGGCGGTCAGCCGGTGCGGGCACGTTCAAACAGCAGTCGGCCGGCCGCGAGCGCGTCATCCAGGTAGGTGTCGATACGGGCGGCGTCGGCACTCTGCGGCAGCGGGTCCACCCCGAGCAGAGGACTGCTTCGCCGTTTCGGGCGACCAGCTCGGGCAGCGAGGCGGTGATCCAGGCCCGCTCCCGGGCGACCGCCAAGAGCCGCCTGCACACGGCGGTCCGGGCCCTGCGCGCCTGCCTGCACGTCCAGGGCCGGCGGGCAGAAAACCACAGCTTGCGGTCAACGCCGAAGAAGCTCATGAGCACCTGGTCGCCGACGCAGCAGCCACCGCTCGAACTCGGGAACCGGCTTCTGGGGGCCGGTCAGACCGCCGAGGCTGTCGGAGCCGGCGCATCCGGGCCTCGACCGCACCGGTGGCGTCAGGGCCGACGAAGGCCGGGAGTTGGTGATCAGGATGTGCGCGACCTCGCTGGCCTTACCACAAGCGCGCCCCACAAGATCATTCGCCGAGGCTAGTCAGCACCGGACGCCGACCGCCCTCTCGTGTGGCAGGCGGTGGCCAGTCCCGAGAACGGGATCGACCGGTGCGGACCCATTGACCCCTGGCGGACGACGCGCTTTCATCTCGTGCATCCTCGTGAGCCTTTTGCGCCGGGCCAGGGGCACGGGGTACGGGGGGCGGCGGTGGCCGTCCCCGGCCGAAGGGGGAGCCACCAGATGAGACCTTCCTTACGCATGTCCATGACCGCTGTCCTAGCGACTGCCGTCGCCTGTCTCTCCTGGCCGGCCGGGGCGGCCGACGCCGATCAGGTCCCGCGCACCGAACGGATCAGCGTGGCCCCTGACGGCACCGGCGGCAACCACCACTCGGTACAGCCGGTGGTCAGCGCGGACGGACGCGTGGTGGCCTTCCAGTCGTCGGCGAGCAACCTGGTGCCCGGTACGGACGTGCCGAACAGCATCTTCTACCGCACGGCTCCCGGCGCACCGCTGCAGCGTGTCGTGGTGCCGGGTGAGACGACATCGACGCCACAGCTGTCCGAGTCGGGGCGCTACCTGACCTTCAACTCGTACTCAACCCCGACCGGGGCGTCGTCCGTGCACGTCATGGACCTGCAGACCGGCCAGGCTCAACGCCTGGCACCCGCGATGGACGAGGGCTACCACGTGTCCTACGGCGTCGCCCCGATCAGCGCCGGTGGCCGCTACGTCGCCTTCGTCGCCCGGCCCACCACCGACGAGAACGGCGCCTACGCCTGCCGGGTCATGCTCCTGGACCGCCGGACGCAGCAGGTCCGGCGGGTCAGCCGGCCCTCGGACGGCTCGAAGAACTTCCACCAGTGCCAGCAGCTCTCGATGAGCGCCGACGGCCGCAAGGTCGCCTATCTGGAGGGATACTCCGGGCCGGCTGACGACGATCAGGGCGACATCCTGGTGTACGACCGCGTGACCGGAAAAACCGTACAGGCCGATGCCACCCATGACGGTGCGACGGCCGACATGTCGGCCGTCGGTCCGGTACTGAGTCCCGACGGTTCCAAGGTCGGTTTCAACTCACGGGCCACCAACCTGGTTTCGCAGGCCGATCCGAACGGCGGCTGGAACGCCTTCGTCCGTGACCTGCGCACCGGCACGCTGCAGCGGTACGACGGCCACTCCCCCACGGATCTCACCTTGGTGTCGGACCTGTCGGTGCACGGCTCGAAGCTGCTGTTGAACACCGCCGACGCGGATGGCAGGTCGCTGGGGCTGGTCCTGCGCGATCTGCGGACCGGACACGAGGAGTTGCTGTCACCGGGACAGGACGGCAAGCCCGTCACCGTGGGACGCGCGGCGCTGAGCGCGGACGAGTCGACGGCCGTATTCGACTCCTACTACCCGGGGCTGGTGCCCGAGGACACGAACCTTATCGGGGACGTGTTCGTCCGCACCCTGCGCTGAACCGCCGGCGAGTGCGCGGCGGCCTCATTCAGCGCGAGGCCGTAGGGGATGCCGGCGAGCGCGGCCAGTAGCGGCCGGTGCCTTTCCACGACCTTGTCCGCGAGGGTCTCCTGGCACGGCGCGCACTTCGACCGGCAGGCACCCACCAGCCGAGCCGCGACCTCCAGATCGCTCTCCCTCAGCTCGTACGGTGCCCGTTCGCGCACCGCCACGTCGACGGCCGCATGCCGGTGCACCCGCCCCGTCGACACCGAAGCCCGAGACGACCAGACCACTGCTGGTAGATCGCGCGCTCGCTGAGAAACAAGGGTCAGGGGTCGAAAGTGGTCCAGGACGGAGGCTTTTGTATGCGTGGGGTGCATGAGGTCGCGGAGGCCGTCGATGACGGCATGCCCGACGACCGGTCGGCGCGGATCCAGCGGGACGCGGCCCGGGTCAGCGAACTGGCGGTGGACGGCTTCGAGGGGCGGGCCTACCAGGTGTTCGAGGATGAGCTGATCCGGGAGGCGTGGCCGGTCCTGCGCGGCATGCTCCGCGCGGGCACGCTCGCCCGGATCGCGCTGAAGTGGTGCGCGGAGCGGGGCCGGCCTTTCTGGATCGGCCCCGACGACTACGCCCTGCTGCGCTCCGACGCCGACGCTCGTGACGAGATCCTCTTCGAGGTGGTGCTGCGGGCTCGGGTGTCGTTCCGGCTCAAGGCGCTGGTCGCGGGCGGGTGGAACCCCAACCACAAGAAGGAACGGGGCGCCAGCTGCCTGACCACGTACTTCGTGGGCCAGTGCATCTGGGAGTTCCGCCGGGTGTACACGAGGTGGGCGAAGAACCGCCAGGAGTGGGCCCAGATGCACGCGCTGTACGACGGGTCGGAGGAGGCCGCGCACGCGAACCCGGGGCTCTTCGGCCCGCTCCTGGAGGCCGGCTCTCTCTCCGAGCCCTAGGTGTTCTGTCCCAGGAGGTTGTGGACGGGTGAGGCAAGTCTCGGCTGAGGGATCTTGAACAGGTGAGGGCCTTCCGGGTTCGGTGTGGATTGCGACATCTCCACCGAACGACGAAAGGCCCTCGTGCCTCACGGTAATGCACCCCTGACCGAGACCGGACGGCTGCGTCTGGCCCGCTGCGTCGTCAACGACGGCTGGACCCCGCGCCGGGCCGCCGAACGCTTCCAGGTCTCACCGACCACGGCCCAGCGGTGGGCCGGCCGCTACCGCGAGCAGCGGGGTGCCGCGTGACTGTCCAGCCGCTGATGTCCCTGATGCTTGTGTCGTGCATGTGCATCCTCTTCTCCGCCGTCGCCAGCCTCATCGGGTTCGACATCGCCCGCTTGGTCCAGGCCCCGGTGAACAGGGCGATCGTCTGGGGAAGCGTCGTGGCCTTGAGCGTCATGACGCTGTGCGTCGCCGTGCTGGCGATCGTCATGCCGTTGCTGGCGTGACCGTCCGTCCACATGCGTGAGCGCGGACGGGCTGCACAGCCGCACTGTGCAGCCCGTCGCTCTGCGACCGGCCCCGTGCCCGACCACCGGAGATCAGCTGCGCCTCGTGGCCGACCGTGATCGCCGCGAAGGGAACAGGGGCGCCCTCAGGCGCCCTTGACGAAGATGCGCCCCGTCTGATCGGTCCAGGCCTGCAGGCGCAGCGTCTGGTCGTGGGACGCGGCACCGCTGACGCCGACCGTCATACCGGCCGCCCCGACCGCGCCGCCGGCGGCGGTGGCCGCCGTGCCCCCGGTGAAGACGGCCGCCCCGGCCGCGATCATGGGGATGCCGATGATGGCGCCGATGATCGTGACGGTCAGGAGCACCCCGAAGACGATCATTCCGATACCGGCCAGCACTCCCACAAGACCAGCCCCGCCCACCGCCGCGCCCGCGGCGACACCGGTCGCACCCACCCCGACGGCCGCCGCGCCATCGGCGTACTGAACCCGGGCCAGGAGCACCGCCCCGGGCATGCGGTGGACCTGGGTCCAGCCCAGCGCCGTCATGTAGCCGACGAACCGGGTCAGCTCCACTTCCTGTTGCTCAAGGTCGATGGGCTTGCCGTAGCCGGGGAACACCTCGCGGGCGGGCGTTTCCGCACCCCATTGCGGTGCCTTCCACAGTGGAGTGCTCGCCGCCTCCGGCAGCTGGGCTCTGTGCGCGCGGTCACTCATGGCTCTGCTCTCCGCCCGGACCACCCCTCACCTCCCATTACACACCCGGCCCGCACACCTCACACGGCAGCGGCCCAGTAGGGTCCCAGGCGGACCCGCCTCCCGCGGGGTGCCCTGTGCCAACAGGGCTCACGGACCGGCGAGTTCCTGCCGGAGCGGTCGGGGCGGGCGTCGGCGAGGTCGAAGGACCGCTTCAGGCCTTCCACGAGGGCGGGCTCGATCCGGTGGAGGCGTACGCTCTCGTCTCGTTCCAGCCACTGGGTTCGGTGGTCGGGAGGGGCGTCTCGGGGTGGCCGGCGAAGTGCGCCTGGATGTCGTCGTGGGTGGCGGTGCCGCCCACCTCGACCAGGCGGCGCAGGACGGCGCGGGCGCGGGGCATGACGGCGGCGATGCTGTCGAACAGCATCCGCTCCGTCCAGCCCTGCCCGAGATCCTCACCGGCCAGCGTCTCCGGGCCAGGTCGGGGCTCGTGGGTGGGCACGTCGGGCCAACTGCTGGTGACGGCGGCGGGGTTGAGGCCGTAGGCGGCCTGGACGGCCGCGATCGCCTGCTCGTACGAGTCGGTCTGCGTGTCGATAGTCAGCTGCACACCCTCCCCCTCCATCTCTCTGTTCTCCGTGCCCGTCCCGGTCCCCTCGCCGGGCCACTGGCGCCCGAGAGGGGGCAGTCCGAGGCGGGCGCGCCGGAAGTCGTTCGCGGCGACCCGCACGTCACCCGCGCCTTCCCACTGCTGCCCGTGCTCCGTTTCGGTGAACCGGCGGAAGCGTACGAGGTGTTCGGCGACGTCGGCCACCGCCTCGGGGGCGGGCATGGGCGTACGGAGCGGGGTGAGGACGGTGTAGAAGTGGACGTCGAACTGGCTCAGCCCGGCCAGGGCGTAGAACCAGCCCTGGCGTTCCTGCCAGTGCAGTTGGAGGCCGTCGCGGCCGCCGGTCCGGCTGACGTCCCACGTCATCACCGTGTACATGGTCAGGCCGCGGTCGAGGCTGGTGCGGCTGGCCCGGACCGTGCCCGGCGGGATGCCCCGTGCGGTAAGGGCGTCGTCGACAGCCTGGGCATAGGGCCAGTACGGCAACCCCTTTGGCGTCGACGAACGCCGGGCGGGTCAAGGAGCACGGCCGATACATCCAATGGCGCCGCCCCTGCACGATGTGAGGTGCTTGGGCGCTCCAGCCTGGAACGTCGCGGTGATGAGGGCCCCCGTGGTTCTCACGGAAAAACGACACTACGCCGTGCGGCACCCACTGCTCTGGGCTCGGCCTCCGATCGAGCGCGGCTGAGTGTGTTGTTGACCCCCATGGCTAATGTGACTAGTCTTTAGCTAACAACATTAGCCAACTTGTTGGGGGACGGCATGACCGAGCACCTGAGAATCGGCAAGAACACCATCGCCTTCGACGTGACCGGGGAAGGTCCCCTGGTCGTGCTGGCGCACGGCATCGGCGACAGCCGGCACTCCTACCGCTTCCTCGTTCCCGGCCTGGTGGCCGCCGGTTACCGGGTCGCGAACGTCGACATCCGCGGGTGCGGCGAGTCCAGCCTCGGCTGGGACGGTTACAGCCGCACCGACATCGCCGGAGACCTGGTCGCCGTCGTGCGTCACCTCGGCGGTCCGGCCGTGATCATCGGGCATTCGATCAGCGGCGGCGCCGCGACCATCGCGGCCGCCACCGCGCCCGACGTGATCAGCGCAGTGATCGAGCTGGCCCCGTTCACCCGTGCGCAGCCGGTCGACCTGGGCGGGCTGATCCGGGTCAAGCGCTTCCGGACCGGGTACATGCGGATGGTGCAGGTCATCGTCCGGGGGCGCGTGGCGGACTGGAAGAAGTACCTCGACGTGGCCTACCCGGCCAAGCCCGCCGACTGGAACGGCGAACTGGCCCGCATCGAGGCCACGCTGAGTGAGCCCGGCCGGATGAAGGCCCTGCAGGACATGTGCAAGTCCAAGCCCGCCGACGCCGGCGCCCAGCTCGCCCACGTCACCTGCCCGGTCCTGATCGTCGAAGGCAGCCTGGACCCCGACTGGGCCGACCCCCGCGCCGAAGGGGAGAAGATCATCGCCGACCTGCCCGCCGGCCTCGGCGAGCTCGTCGTGATCGACGGCGCCGGCCACTACCCGCACGCCCAGACCCCCGACCAGGTCCTCGCGCTGGCTCTGCCGTTCCTGGCCAAGGCGGTTTCCGGTGCCTAGGGCCGGACTCACCGCCGCGGCGGTCACCGAAGCCGCCGCCGCCCTGGTCGACGAGGTCGGATTCGACCAGCTCGGCATGGGACTGGTCGCCGAACGGCTCGGGGTCAAGACCCCCTCGCTGTACAAGCACGTCACCGGTCAGACCGACCTCGCCCACCGGATCGCCATCCTGGCCATGAACCAGTGCGCCGACGCCATCCGCGACGCCATCCAGGGCCGGTCCGGCACCGAAGCCCTGGTCCGCGGCGCACAGGCGATGCGGACGTTCGTCAAGGACCACCACGGCCGATACGCCGCAGCCAACGCCGCCCGCCCGACGGGACCCGACGACCCCCTCATCGACGCCCTCAACCGGGTGGTCGACTCTTGGGCGGCCATGCTGCACGGCTACCGGATCGACCCCGACCAGCAGATCCACGCGCTGCGGATGCTGCGCACCGTCCTGCACGGATACGCGTCCCTGGAAGCAGCCGGCGGGTTCCGGTTCGCCACCGACATCGACGACAGCTTCACCTGGATGATCGACTTCATCGACCACGGCCTGCGGGAGACCACGGCCACCAGCACCCACAGCGCCCCCTCCCACAGGGCCGCGCCGGGCGGGACGCTCTGACCCGCCGCGGACCGCGCCCCACGCCGTTCCCCGGCCCCACCGGCCACCGGTGGACCACCCGCTCGCCGAACCCCCGCCCCTATCCTTCACCAGCCAGAAATGGAAACCACCATGAAGCCGGTCCTCACAGCAGTCGTCGACATCGACGCCACCCCGCAAGCGGTGTGGGACGTCCTCACCGACTTCGCCGCCTACGGCGAGTGGAGCACCTTCTCCGCGGCCGAGGGAACCGCCCACGTGGGAAGCCGCCTCACGATGCGCATGCCCGGCATGACCTTCAGGCCCACGGTCACCGTCGCGACGCCCGGCCAGGAACTGCGGTGGGTCGGCACACTCGGCATCAAGCAGCTGTTCCACGGCCGGCACTCCTTCATCCTTTCCCCCAACCACGACGGCACCACCCGCCTGACCAACCACGAGGAATTCTCCGGCGCCCTGGTCACCCTGATCCGGCCCTTCCTCAGAACACCCAAAAAAGACGGGTACGCCGCCTTCAACACCGGCCTCAAGCAACGGGTGGAAGCCCACACCGAGCTCGCGCCGGATGCGTGAAATGCCGGTGGTCGCGGGAGTCGGGATGGCCGCACACCTACGGCACCAGCACGCGGGCGGCTCGGCGAGCACGGTCGGCGACACCCTCCACGAGTTCCCCCAGCCCCTCGCCCCAGGGAAGCCTCACGTGGAAGAAGACCGCCACGTCACTACACCCTGCCGAGCACAGGCCGTACAAACGCCTGCTGCCTCAACCGACTGGACGATCGGCGTCTCAACGTCAGGTGGCCAGCCAGTTCACTGCCCTGGGCCCTCAGGAATCCGCGACGCTGTCGGCTTCTCAAGGGGCCGATCCCAACACGGACGTCGGCCCCGAGGCGGGACAGGGCGCGCACTCGCAAGGCCTCGCCCAGGCGGCGCGCGTCCACACCGTAATGCGGCAACGCACCTCTGAGTTCCAGCAGGGCCACGGTCGCCGGCAGGGCCTAACCGCAATGCCGTTGCAATAGCTCGCGGGCGTAGGCTGCTGTGCAGTCCTCCCGGGGGTGGTGCGGGTGTCTGCGGACGTCGGTGAGTTATCGGGTTTGGGGCTGCTGACCTGGGTGTATCGGCCTGGGTTGGTGGATCGTGTGGTGGCGGCTTGCGGTCGCGCGGAGCAGCGCAGACGCCTGCTGCCCGCCCGGCTGGTGGTGTACTTCGTGCTCGCCCTTGCCCTGTTCTCGCCGGCGCCGTATCTGGAGGTGATGCGGCACCTGGTCGAGGGCCTGCGCGGTCAGGGGCTGCTGGGTGAGTGGCGCATCCCGGCGAAGTCGTCGCTGTTCCGAGCCTGCCAGCGGCTGGGTGCGGAGCCGCTGCGGGTGCTGTTCGCCACGACCGCGAAGCCGATGGGCACCCAGGCCACCCCGGGCTGTTTCTGGCGCGGGCTGCGGCTTTTGGCGGTGGACGGCACCTGCTGGGACGTCGCCGACAGTGTGGCCAACGAGGCCGCCTTCGGCCGCCCCGGAAACAGCCGCGGCCAGGACAAGTCCTCCTTTCCCCAGGTGCGGATGGCCTGCCTGGTCGAGGTGGGCACCCACCTCGTCCTCGATGCCGAGCTGGCGGGCTGCCGCACCGGGGAAGTCACCCTGGTAAGCCGCCTGCCCCGCTCCTGCGGGCCCGGTGAACTGGTCCTGGCCGACCGGGAGTTTCTCGGCGTGCCGTTGTGGCGGGCCTTCACCGCCAGCGGTGCCGATCTGCTGTGGCGGGTCCCGGCCAACCGGATCCTGCCCGTCGAGCGGCAGCTGCGGGACGGATCCTAGCTCTCCTGCATCCACGCTCACACCGATCCCGGGCACCGTGATCCGGTCACGGGTGCGGGTGGTGGCCTATCAGCTGCACGGCACCGGTCGTGAGGATGGGGACTACCGGCTGGTGACCAGCCTGCTCGATGCCCGCCGTCATCCCGCCCGCCAGCTGGCCGCGCTCTACCAGGAGCGCTGGGAGGCGGAGGCTGTCTTCGCCGAGCTCAAGACCCATCAGCGCGGCGCCCGCACCGTGCTGAGCAGCAAGACGCCCGACGGCGTGCTGCAACAGATCTGGGCGCACCTGCTGGTCCACCACGCGCTGCGTGAGTTGATGGTGAGAACCGCCGTCACCCGCGGCCTGGACCCCGACCGGGTCTCCTTCACCGAAACCCTGCGCTCCGCCCGGCGCAGCGTGACCCTCACACCGGGCAGCTTTTCCCCCTGAGCTGCTGGTCAAAGCCCTCGTCTGGCTCCAGCACGACCTTCTGGAGCGTCTCTTGCCACCCAGACGGCTGCGCAGCCAGCCCCGCGCCGTCAAACGCAAGATGTCCAACTACCGGCTCAAACGGGCCGAACACCACGCCTGGCCCCAGCCCACCGCCACCGGCACCCGAGCCATCCGCATCCAACGACCCCAACCCGCAGACCCATAAAGCAACAGCATTGCAACTAAAGCGCATGCTGGATGTTGTCGTCGACGGACTCAGGTCCCGCTCATGAGCTAACCCGTGCGCGATACCGCCGAGAACACCGGCCAGCACGCGAGTTCCCCTTTCCGCGGGACCGAGATTCTGCGAACCTGCGCGCTTCCGCGTTCGATCTGCTGCGGCTGTCCGGGACCGACACGACCGGATGGCCCCATCGGCGGCGCAGGGCCGCCCTGGAGTCCATGTTCGCCGTCCGCCGGCTCATCGCGCCCTGGGTGCTGTGCCCGTCGATCACCGACCCCCACACCGTGCGCGAGTGGCTGACATGGGCCTCGGTCGGGATGGAGGGGCGTGGTCTTCAAAAGGTTGGACGATGCCTACCGGCCTTCGCGGGGCTGGCAGAAATACAAAGTGCGCGAGACCACGGAGGCGATCGGCGCAGTCACCGGCTCCCTGACGGCTTTCCGCAGTCTGCTGCTCGGCAGGTACAACGACAACGGGCGCCTGCAGTACACCGGCCGCGAGACATTGAGCGTCACGCTCGTGGACCCCGAGCTGGTGGTGGAAGTCGGCGTCGATGTCGCCCGCGACGCCTCTGGCCGGTGGCACCACCCGGCACGTCTGCACCGCATTCGAGCCGAGATGCATCCGATGCAAGTGCCGAAGTTCGGAGAATCGGACGAACCGCCAGCTGAAGGCGGTGCTCGGAGGCAACTCTGGCGTTGCTGAGCTGGCTCTTCAGGGAAACCGGCATCGTGACGCCTCGATGTTGGATTCAATGCAAGGCTGGCGCGTTGTACGGCACAGCTGTTGCGACGATCGCTGGAATCCGCCGCCCAAGACGCCGCGGTCAGCAGACAGACGTGCGGAAAGCGACGCTGAGCCGCTTTCCGCACGGTCGGCCGTTCTACTGGTGTGGTGACTGTCTGATCTTTGCCATGACATCCTCGTCGAACCAGTCGGCCGCGCGCAGCGTGGCCATCCACCGCTCCCGCATCTCAGGGGTCAGCCTGTCGATGAACATCACACCATCCAGGTGATCAGTCTCGTGCTGGATACAGCGGGCCAGCATCCCGTCCCCGACGACCTGGACCGGGTCGCCCTGCATGGTGAAGCCCTTCGCCACGACGTTCATCCGACGCCTGGTGTCCAGGTATACGCCGGGGATGGACAGGCATCCCTCTATGCCGTCCTGTTCCTCCTCGTCCGGGAAGTCCACGACGGGATTGACCAGATGGTCCAGATCGCCGTCCGACAACTTGGGGCTCCAGACGAACACACGGAGCCCGACACCGAGCTGGGGCGCGGCAAGCCCGGCCCCCTGGCTGTCGCTCAGCGTCTCGCGCAGGTCGCCCACTAATGTGCGCAGTTCGGCATCGAAGTCGGTTATCGGCTTGGCCGGCTCCCGCAGAACCGGGTCACCGAGTTTCCTGATCGACACAACCGTCATGTGAACCTCTTCTTATCGAACGGACACCGTACGTGTCCGATCACTGTCACTGGCCCCACAGTAGGCCCGCCGGACTCTCTCACAGAGCCTCTGCCAACGGCCGCCCTGGGGACTCACCGGCCCAGCTCGCCACCGTCTGCGTGCTGCAGTACGCGATGAACCTCTCCGACCGCCAGGCCGCCGAAGCGGTCCGCTGCCGGATCGACTTCAAGTACGCCCTCGGACTGGACCTGGACGATCCCGGCTTCCACTACAGCGTCCTGTCCGCCTTCCGCGACCGGCTCGCCGAAGGCGACCGCGCCAACCGGCTACTGGGCCTCGCACTCACCAGGATCCGACGGGCCGGCCTGCTCAAGGGGCGCGTCACGCAGCGCACCGACTCCACCCACGTCCTGCCCGCCGCACGGGAGTTGACCCGCCTGGAGCTGGTGACCGAGGCGGTCCGCGCCGTGCTCGACGAGGTGGCCCGCGACCCGCCAGAGGTGCTGGATGAGCTGGTCACCGCCGAATGGGCCCAACGCTACGGCCGGCTGGTTCGCCTGCGCTCCAGCCCAGCCACCCCGTCGCCCGCCTGGAGCAAGTGGGCAGCGACGCCCGCGAACCGCTGCAACGCCTTGACGCCCGGTTCCCCGACGCCCCACCCCGGGTACTGCGGGCGAGGCCTCGGGCGACACGGTGGACCGCGTCGGGGGACGCCGGCCCGGCCGGCCCCAGCAGGGCGGCGAGCTCGGCGAGCCGGTCAGGTGAGGCGGGGTGCGGGAACGAAGCTCCAGTTCGCGAAAGTGGTGTTGGGAGTGGCAGGCGCCTCGTGCTCGGTACCCGTGTTGAACATCGGCAAGTTGAAACCACAGATCACTGACCTGGGGTTTTCTGCTGGAACGGGAAGTCGGCGCGCGGAGACGGCAGTTGACGGCAGACGCTACGGAGCGATCGGCTTCGGATGGTCCCGAACGCACCCGGCGTCCGATGACAAGTACAGGGTGAGACCGTCGTCCGGCGGTCGGAAACGGAGATTCGGTGAAACCGGATGAACCGGGCAACCGGCAACCTGGCGGCCTCCGCCACCGCGACAGCGACCAGCACGGCGCCAGTCCTGAACACGGCGACAGCGACGCCCAGTTGACGCGGTCGGCGCACGGCGACACGGCGGCCTTCACTCACCTCGTGAAGACGCACTCGACCGCCCTGCACGGCTACTTTGCCCGGCGCATGCCCGCGGCGGCGGAGGATCTGCTCGCCGAGACCTGGTTGCAGGCGTTCGCCGCCCGGCGCACGTTCGACCCCTCGCGCGGCTCGGCCCGTGGCTGGCTGTTCGGGGTGGCCCACAACGTGCTCGCCCAGTTCCTGCGGCGGGCGGGACGGAAGGAGCCCGCGCCCGGACCGGATGTCACCGACCCCTGGCAGGTGGTGGACCAGCGCCTCGACGCGGCCGCGCTGGCCCCCGCACTGCGCGGGGCGCTGGCCGAACTGCCCGCCGAGGAGCGGGAGGTGCTGCTCCTGATCAGCTGGGAGCAGCTCACCCCGGCCGAGGCCGCCGCGGTCGTGGGCATCCCGGCGGGCACCGCGCGTTCGCGGCTGCACCGGGCCCGGGGCCGACTGCGCGACCGGCTCGCGATGCCCCGCCCCGCCGGACGAAACCTGACCGCGACAGGAGACCTGGCATGACCGCGTACGACGACACTGAGGACAACGGTATGAACGAGCGAGGCGCACTGCTGGACTTCCCCGGTGCCGATGAACTGGCGACGGCGGGGATCGTCGAGCCGCTGTCGGAGCGGGCGTTGGCCCGGGTGCTGGCGGAGGTCGAGGCCGCAGTGGCCACGGAGGGGACGACCGGACCGAAAGCGGGTGCTGTCGCCCTGACGCCGATCCGGCGGGCGTCCGGGCGCCGCCGGGCTCTGATTGGGCTGCTGACCACAGCCGCGGTCGCGACCGGCGTGGTGACGTACGCGAACACCGGCGCGGCCCCGGCGGGCACCGGCACGCACAGCGAGGCGCGTGCGAACGACGCGTCCGTCTTCCTGGACGACATCTCCACGGTGGCCGCCACCCAGTCTGCCACCACGGGGAAGTACTGGAAGATGCGGACGGCGGTCGGGGACGCGTACATCTCGCGGTCCATGGACTACTACGTCGTCAACAACGGCAAGGCCTACAAGAAGGGGCAGCGTCCCGACTGGCAGTTCGGGCCGAAGGACCTCGACTGGAAGGGTCTGGAGCAACTGACCACCGACTCGGCGAAGTTGCTCACGTTGCTGCAGACTCCGCCGAGGCCCAAGAGCATTTCGCCCTTCGACCAGGCGGTCACCCTGCTCACCGACTCCCCGGCGAGTCCGAAACTGCGGGCCGGGGTCTACAAGGCGATGGCCGGTCTGAAGGCCGTCAAGCTGGTCGGCCAGGTCAAGGACAGCACCGGGCGCGGTGGTACCGCAGTGGAGTTCGCGGAGGCCAAGAGTGTCGGCCGGGTGATCATCGACCCGAAGACCAGCGCGATCCTGGAGTACACCTTCACGTGGACGGCGGGGCCCAGCAAGGGCAGGGTCACCCACCAGACGTTCCTGTCGACCGGCTTCACGGACAAGATCGGCTGACGCTGACACGGGAGGCGGGAGGGGAAGGGCGGGAGGGCTGGAGGCGCCCCCGCCTCCCGCCCTTCCGTCCTGACAACCAGGCATCAGGCAGCGAAGCCGCGAGATCTTCCCCCGTGCCTTGCACATATTCGCCCTGCGGCGGCGCAGAGTTCCGTGTCGATCAGGGCGTTCTGTGCCACCTCCGTGGACAGGTCGGATGCTCCGTCGCCCGTTGCCTGCAGGACGACGGTTCGGTGGCCGTCCCCGCTGACGCCGTCCCGGGTGGTGTGGCCGATCAGGTCACCGGCGTGGCTGTAGTAGACGCCGCCGCAGGTCAGCGGGAGCTCCATGAGGCCCAGGCCGTAGCGCGCCGCGCCAGACGGGGTCCAGGGACGCGGCCCGTACGGTCGTCTTCATCTCGGCGAGTTGGGCGGGGCGGACCAGCCTGTCGCCGAGGAGCGCCGAGAAGAAGCGGGTCAGGTAACCCGGTCGTCGCCGAGTCGCTGCTGGACCGGCTGATCAACGCCAGCCACCAGGTGATCATGGACGGCCCCAGTTACCGCCCCGACAAGCGACCGAAGAACCCCACCGCAGACAGGACCTGATCCGCGGATCAACTAACCATGCAGCCAGACCCGCAGCGGACCGACCGCCTCGAAGCCATGGCGGACGGCGGCATCCAGGTCCGCGCCGCGCTCATAGCCGACCACGGGCAGGGTCGGGAACAGCCGGTGCACTGCGTCCAGCACCACCGGCCAGGCCCGGTCAGCGCCGCCCTCCACGGCAAAGACATTGGAGATTCCGACCACATGGTCGTTGCCACTCGCCACCGCCCCAGCGGCCACCAGGCCGTCAGCGGAGCGTCCGACGAGCACGGACGTGGCCGGGTCATCGAGCAATTCGGGCCGGAAGAGGTCCGCGTTACCGTCCCCGTCATCCCAGGCAAGGGCCCAGGCCCGCAGCATGTCCGGGCCGCTGACCACATCCCAGGCGAGATCCGGTGAGGTGGTCGGCGCGCCCGCCGGGCGGTGGATCCACTGCGCGTCGAACAGCACCCTGAAGCCGGCCCCCGTCAGATCGAGGTCGGCGAAACTGTCCTTGACGCAGGCGCCGGAAGCGGCGGTATCGATCCGGTCCACCAACACGGCCGCATCGGTCCCCGGCACCAGCGTCACCGCATCGGGGTAGTACAGCGGCGGCCGGGACGGAACGGCCCAAGCCTGCAACCCGAACTCGCCCGCCAAACCGTGCGATCGGCTCATCGACGCGCACCACTCGGCGTTGTTGCGGGCCGCAGCCCGGATCACGAACTGCTCCATCGCCATCACGACTGCGCATCATGGCCTGTCCCGGCCCGGTCCGTCGAACACTTTCCGTCAGCCACAGGACGGACGCCCCACACACCCGTCCAGATCGCGGGGAATTACGACCGCAGCCCTGGGGAATTACGGGCTCTGACGCTGATCTTGTGACGGCGTCGGATCAGGGCAGGGGCACAGCAAAGTCGTAATCCCGGAGCAGTTACTTCGCCGATGCGGGCGGTTCGGTCAGTGAGGCGATGCACGCGGTGAGCAGGCGCCGCATCTGGTCTTGCTCGCCGGCATCCAGATTGGCCAGCATGTCTTGCTCGACGCGGCGAACCGCGGCGCTGGCCACCTTGAGCTGGCGGCGCCCGCGGGCGGTCAGTTCGGTGGGCAGGGCCCTGCCGACGGGTGCCTGTGCCGGGCGGACGACGAGTCCCTGGCGTTCGAGGGCCTGCAGGAGCACGTTCATCGACTGCCGGGTGACGAAGGTGCCGCGGGCGAGATCGGAGTTGGACAGGCCCGGTCGCTGGGCAAGCAGCTCCAGGCAGGAGTAGTGGGTGATCGTCATGCCCAACGGCCTCAGCACGGCCTCCAGGGCGGAGTGCAGGGCGCTCGCGGCCGCCTTCAGCATGTACCCCAGTGATGTGTCCAGCTCGATTCCGGGCTCACCTTGACTCATGTCAGTAGTCTGACATACATTCCGGCATGTCAGAAGACTGACATGCCTTGAGGAGGTAAGAATCGTGGCCGTTACCGGACCCGACTTCATTTCACTGCAGGTGCGCGACCTGGAGCGCTCTGCCGTTTTCTACGAGCAGTACCTGGGGCTGAAGCGCTCTGACGCAGGACCGCCGCACGCTGTCGTGTTCGACACCAAGCCGATCGCGTTCGCCGTCCGCGACGTCGTCGCGGGCGTCAACCTGGACGCGATCGCGCAACCGGGCCAGGGAATGGCGCTGTGGCTGCACGCCCCCGACGCGCAGGACATCCACGACGCCCTCGCCGCCGCCGGCACGACGATCGTCTCAGCACCCGTTGACGGGCCGTTCGGCCGCACTTTCACGTTCGCGGACCCCGACGGCTACCAGGTGACCCTCCACGACCGCGGCTGAGCGGGGGCGTCCTGGTCCTCGGCGCGGCAGGCGCCCTGAACAGGCTTCTCACAACGGCAGTTATGAACCGTTCCGGGTTCGGTAGCAGGGCTTCGGCGTAGTTGTGTGACGTCTGTTTTGTGATCACGTGAGGCCGAGGAGTGCGAGGGGGCGGCGAGGGTCGCGGGCACCCGGCCGGCCGGCTCCTGCCACCCGGTGTCGCGGGCGAGATCTGCGTCGGCGGCGCCGGAGTCGCACAGGGCTACTCGGCCGGACCGACCTCACGGCACAGCGGTTCGTCCCCGACCCCGTCACCAGCGCCACCATGTACCGCAGCGGCGACCTCGGCCGCCTGCGACCCGACGGCCGCCTCGAACACCTGGGACGCATCGACAACCAGGTCAAGATCCGCGGCTTCCGCATCGAACTCGACGAGATCCGCTCCGTCCTGCTGGAGGACCCGGACGTGCGCACGGCTGATGTCGTGGTCCGCCGCGATACCCCGGCCGAGGCCGCCACCGCCAGGATCGACGCCTACGTGACTCTGTCCTCCGGCGGCGACCCGGCAGCCGTCCGCAAACGAGCCGCGAACATCCTGCCCGAGCACATGCTCCCCACTACCGTCACGGCCCTGGACACACTCCCCCTGACGACCAACGGCAAACTCGACCCGAAGAAGCTCCCCGCACCCACCGCTCTCCGGCAGCAGGCCTGGAACATCGCCCCAGCCACCCACGTCGACGACGACCTCACCGACACGCTGACAAAGATCTGGACCGAGGTGCTGGGAGTGCCCGTCGGCCCCGACGACGACTTCTTCGAGTTCGGCGGCAACTCATTGTTCGCCGTCCGCATCGGCGCCGCGATGCGGACGCGCGGCCTGCCTGCACTACGACTGCGGGAGTTGTACCGCCGTCCGACCATCCCCAACCTCATGCCCCCCGAACAACCGACCGAGCGAGACCTGACTCGAAGTCATCGATGCCGCCAAGTCCGTGGCCAAGATGAGGGCCCCGCGCGACAAGGACACCACCGATGCCCTCCGCGAACGCCGCGGCCGACGCGAACTGGTCCCGGAGGTTGACCGGCAGTCCGTCAGCCAGGGACGCACCGAGCTCTCGGCCCAGGACGGCTTGCGACGATGACGGCCGCATGAAGCGGGCCGGCCTGCCGGTCGCCGGGACGGCGGTGCCGCTCACGCCCTGGAGGGCCGCGACGGCATCGTGCACCCAGCCGCCGTCCCAGGGGTCGGGGAGCGGCACCGCGATCCGCTGAACACCGGCGATCGCGTCCCTCCCCAACGCGAGCGAGAGCCCGCTCAGAACCTCGTGGCAGTTCAGGTGGCGGGCGACCTCAACGCCTGGTGGGCAGACCTCGTCGAGCACGATGTCGCCGACGAAATTGCCAGGGTCGACGAGCCACCTTCCTCCGGCCCCTCAGCCAGGGCATACCAGAACCCGAGACCCCGTCGCCGACGGCGAGGACATGCGTACCGAAAAATCCAGCGGAACAACGAAACTGCTCGCGCCCTTCCGACGGCAGCCACCGTGACCGTTCAACCGAACGATTGAACCCGGAGGCAGCCTTCGGATGACGCGGAACAACGCCGTTCATCGGCAGGATTGGTGCGCCGCCTCGTACGGAATCCGGCGGCGGAACCAGCAGGAGGACCCCCACGATGCCCAGTAACTTCAGCAGGCGGCGGCTGCTCACCACCGGAGCCGGTGTCGCTCTCGGCGGTGCTGCCGCGGCCGTCGCGACCAACGCTCAGGCGGCTGACCCCGTCGGCGCCCCGCTGGCGGGTGTCCGCGAGGAGACTCGCTCCCTCGACGAGCTCTACGAGGCGGCCATCGCCGAAGGCGGCAAGCTCGTCCTCTACCAGGGCGGGGACGTCGACAGCCAGGCAGCCGGGCTACGGACCGACTGGGCCGCCCGCTTCCCGAAGATCCCGCTGACGGTCTCCGTGGACTACAGCAAGTACCACGACGTCCGCGTGGACAACCAGCTCGCGACCGACACCCTGGTCCCCGACGTCGTCCAGCTGCAGACGCTCCAGGACTTCACCCGCTGGAAGCGCGAGGGCAAACTGCTGCGCTACAAGCCCGCGGGCTTCTCACAGATCCACAAGGGCTTCAAGGACCCGGACGGCGCGTGGACGGCGCTGTTCGTCATCGCCTTCAGCTTCATGTACGACACCCAGGCGGCCGGGGCGAACGCGCCCAGGACGCCACTGGACCTCCTCGACGAGCACTGGAAGGGCGCCATCGCCTCCTCCTACCCGAACGACGACGACGCGGTGCTGTACCTCTACTCCCTCTACCAGCAGAAGTACGGCTGGGACTGGGTGGCGAAGTTCGCAGCGCAGCAGCCCCAGTTCGCCCGGGGCACGAACACCCCGGGCGCCGCGGTCAACGGCAAGACGAAGACCATCGGAGTGGGCGCGGGGGGCAGCGCGGTCTCCACGTCGACAACGGTGAAGTGGGTCCTGCCGACCGGCGACCATCCCTTCATGGCCTGGGGGCAGCGGGCCGCGATCCTGAAGAAGGCGGCGCACCCCGCCGCCGCCAAGCTGTACGTGAACTGGCAGCTCTCCGAGGAGCGCCAGGCGGCCAGCCGCAACGGCTGGTCGGTACGGACGGACGTCACGCCGTACGCCGGCCTGAAGCCGGTGTGGGAGATCCCGAACGCCCACGTCGACGGCTTCCCCAGGTTCATGGAGGACCGCGCCGCGGCCGAGCGGCTGCGGCAGACGTTCTCCCTCTACTTCGGCGAGGTCAAGGGTGACCCGTCGCCGGGCTGGCCCGGTCTGCACCCGGGGAGCTGACGTCGGAGCGGGCACGGCACCACCGGGGCGTTCACAGCGATCAAACAGGTCACGGTTTACACTTCTTGACCTGTTGTCACCTTCGCCCGGCCCGCCCCAGGCAGCCGTAGCCGTGCCCGTCACCGCGCTCGCCGTACGCCGGCCATTCCGGCTCCGCACGGAATCTCCCACACCTGGTGTTCCTGGTCGCCGTGGCCGGCACCCTCGTGCGGCTCTTCGAGCTGAACCACGAGCTGTGCCGGCACATCGCGCCGCCCACGGCCGCGCCGGCCCTGCTGTACGTGGCCGGGCCGGCCTGGTGGGAGCGGCTGGAGCGCTGGGCGCGACCGGCCTGGCTCGGTTTCCTCCTGCTGCTGTGGTCCTGGGTGGCCCGGAACCTCCCGGCACAGCTCACCTTCGGGTACGCGTGGCCGGCCGTACCGCTCGCCGTCCTGGCACTGCGCATGCCCACTCGCGCGGCACGGGCCACGGCGCTCGGTGTCCTCACCGCACTGCTGGTCTCGGCCCTTCAGCGAGCCGACGGCGGCTTCGACCCCGATGTGCCAGCGCCACCGGCCGCCCTGTGGGCGACCGTACTCCTCTACCGCGCCCAGGAGCGCCCGACCCGCGAACTCGCCATCACGCGGAGCGAGTTGGCGCGACAGCAGCGAAAGGCCGGGCGGCTCGCAGAGCGAGCCCGCATCGCACGGGACCTGCACGACACACTCGCCCAGGAACTCTCGGGCAGCCGCATGCTGCTCCAGGCCGCCGACCGGGACTGGGACCGCCGCCCCGGCGTCGCCCGACGTCAGGTGGGTGCGGTTGTCCGGGCCGATCCGGCGCCGGACCGCGCGGATGCCGGTAAGCGTCCCTTCGCTCTTCTCCGGCTCGATCGGCGTCTCCGGGGTGGACTCCAGCGTGTGGTTCTGCGGAGAGCGCCCCGGCCGCTGACGAGGGATTCGGGGAGGGCAGAGGGGAGATGTCCGCAGAATTCATCGGCGGTGGCGATGCCAGGTGGATCCTCACGTCGCCCGGATCGCGTCCGCCGGGGCCGTGCGCAGGGCCTGGCGGGTGGGGAGTTCGATCGTGAGGAAGGCCGTCCCCGCGATCGTCGCCGCGACGGCGGGCAGCAGCCAGGCCGGGCCTGCCGGCCAGGGGCGGCCCAGGAAGCCCTGGCCGAGGAGGGCGAGCGGGAGGGCGGACAGGAGCAGGCCGCAGACGAGCGCCACCACGGCGATCACGGCCGCCTCGCGGCGCATCATCGCCCGGATCTGCCGCGGCGTCGTGCCGACCAGGCGCAGCGCTGCGATCTCGGTTCGGCGCTGGGCCGTAGCCGCGACCAGCTTGTTGGCGATGCTGAGGAGGAGGTAGCCGAGGAGGACGACGATCGTCGCGAGGTTGATCCACACCTCGGGCGGAGTGTCCTGCTTGCCGCCGGAGGCCGGTCCGGACGTGTTCTCCAGGGCCAGGCCCGGGCGGGACGCCGTCAGATCGGCCAGTGCGCGCGCCGCCGTCGCCGTGCCGTCCGTGCGGACGAGGAGGCTCTGGGTGAGGCCGGAGGTGGTGTGGCCGGCCACGAGATCCCCGGAGACGATCAGTGATCCGAAGCCGAGGCCCCTGTCGTACACGGCCGCCACCCGCGCCTCGGTACGCGTGCCGTCGCCGAGGACCAGCCGGATCCGCTCGCCGAGTCCTGCGTCCCGCGAACCGGCGACCTCGCTGCTCACGGCGACCGTGGCGCCCGTAAGGCCGGCCAGCCCGCCCTTCCGCACCCCGAGGTCGAGGACCCCGGCCGCGTCCGGCGTGGCGATCAGTGCCGGCAGCGACTCCACATCGGGGTCGCCGAACATCTCGTACGGCCAGACGACGGTCGTCGAGCCGACGGGTGCGGCCGTCCGCACTCCGGGCAGCTTGCGTACGGCGTCCCGCGTGCCGGCCGGCAGGCCGCCGAGGGCCGGTGCGCTCAGCCGGTACTGGGCGAGCGTGCCGGTGCGGGTCTCCTGCGCGGTCGCCGCGAGGACGGTGCTCTGCGCGAGGGTGTAGGTCAGGACGAACACGACCGCCATCGCCAGCGGGCTGACCACTGCGGCGACCCGCAGCGCGTACGCCCGTACGTTGGCCAGGGCGAGCCAGGTCGGCGCGGACGCCGTGGGCCGCAGCCGGCGTACGGCGGCCGCCCCGGCCGTGCGGATCAGGGCCGGGCCGCACAAGGCCAGGCCGATCGCGGCGACGATCCCGGCGATGGAGGTGGCCGACGCGCCGATCACCGTGCGGGTCAGCAGCGGGGTGACGGACAGCGCGCACGCGGCGGCGATCAGCAGAACCCCGGTGAGGGTACGGCCCGTCGACGTCTTGCGCGGTTCGCTGCGGGACTCGGCGACAGCCTCCGTCGCGGGCATCCGGGAGGTGCGCCAGGCCGCGCCCCGGGCGGAGATCTGCACGGTCAGCGCGAGCAGGAGGACGGTAGCGGCGGCGGGCAACGGGCTGACGGTCAGCGGGAGTTCGGGGGGCAGGACGCCTCGGTCGGCGAGCATGTCGTGGAAGCGGCCCGCAAGGAGGTAGCCGAGAGCCACACCGGGAGCCAGGGCCACGGCGGCCACCACGGAGGACTGCGCGGCGGCCAGCTGGCGGATCTGCCGCGGACTCGCCCCGACCGCCCGCATCAGCGCCAGGTCGCGGCGCTGCCCGGCAATCGACACACCCAGCGCGCCCGCCGTGACGAACCCGGTGATCAGCAGCACGATCCCGCCGAGCGAACCGGCGAGCAGGATCAGCAGCGAGCGGGCCGAGCCGACGCCCGGCGCCACACTCTCGCCGATGTCCGCGCCGGTGCGGACCCTCAGCCCGGTACCGGCCAGCCGGTCGCGCACCGCGTCGGCGACCCGCTCACCGGCTCCGGGCTCGGTGCGCAGGCCGATCAGGTCGTAGCGGTGCGCGGCGTCGCGGCCCGCGAGACGCAGGGCCGTGGCGTCGGCGAAGTACACGCCCGCGCCCGGTGCGTCGACCACCGCGGTGACGCGATAGCCGACAGCGGGGCGGCCGCCCGCGACGACCTGGACCCGGTCCCCGGTGCGCAGACCGGTCGCGGCGGGGACGGCGATCTCGTCCGCCCCCGCCGGCGCCCGGCCGTTGACGCGCGGGTGGGCCAGCAGTTGGGTGGAGGACCAGCCGTGTCCGGCCGCCGCGGGGTCGTCGTCGGTCGGTACGACCCCTCCCCCGGCGTCGACCAGCGCGGCCGGGAAGCCGAGGTCGCCGACCACGACCGTCACCCCGGGCACGCCGGAGAGCCGGCCGGTCAGCGACGCCGGGATGCGGGCGCGCTCGGGCAGGGCGAGCGGCAGGTCGCCGTCCGGGTGGTACTCCTGGTCGGCCGCGACGACGATGTCCGCGCCGCCGAGTCGGCCAGGCGGCAGCTGTGAGCGCAGCCCGGACTCGGCCAGCACACCGGTGGCGGTGATCAGGGCGGCCCCGCCGAGTACCGCGCACACCACGGCGAGCAGCGCGGTGATGCGGTGCGCGGCCATACGCAGGGCGATCGGGAAGAGGGGCAGGCGGGAAGGGGTGCGGAAGTGCTCGGACATGGGTCAGCGCTCTCCCAACGCGACGAGTCGCTCGGCCAGTTGGGGGGCGGTTGGGTGGTCAAGGGAGTCGACGACCCGGCCGTCGGCCATCACCAGCGCCTGGTGGGCGCGGGCTGCGGCGGCCGGGTCGTGGGTCACCATCACCACCGTCTGGCCCAGTTCGTCGACCAGGGCACGCAGCAGCTCCAGCACGTCGTGCGCGCTGCGCAGATCCAGCGCTCCGGTCGGCTCGTCGGCGAACACGACGGCGGGACGGGCCGCCAACGCCCGTACCACAGCGGCACGTTGCTGCTGTCCGCCGGAGAGTTCGGCGGGGCGTCGGCCGAGCCGGCCGGCCAGGCCGACGCGTTCCACCAGTGCTGCGATCCACTCCCGGTCCGGGGCTCGGTCGGCGAGCCGCAGCGGCAGCGTGATGTTGTCCTCGATGGTGAGGGACGGGATCAGGTTGTAGGCCTGGAACACGAACCCGACGCGCTCGCGCCGCAGTTCGGTACGGCGGGTCTCGTTCAGCCCTGCGATCTCGTGGCCGTCGATGCGGACGCTGCCCGAGGTCGGCGAGTCCAGCCCGGCCGCGCAGTGCATCAGGGTGCTCTTGCCGGAGCCCGAGGGGCCCATCACCGCGAGGAAGGTGCCGGGCCGGACCGTCAACGACACCTCGTCGAGGGCCTTCACATCGCCCGGGTAGGTCTTGGTGAGTCGCTCCAACGCGATGGCCGGGGCGGGGGCGGGCACGGTGGCCCGTACGGCACTCGTCGCGAGGTTCACCGACGGCCGCCCTTCAGACGGCGTACGACGAGGACGGTGGCCGCGAGGGCGGTGACCGCGCCGCACGCGAGGTTCACGGCGACACCGACGGCGGCGTAGGAGGCGACCATGTTGGCGACCGCGCTGATCACCAGGATCAGCCAGAGCAGGACGCGGGCGACCTCGCCGCGGGTGACGGCCGAGGCGGGGGCGTCGTGGTGCGCGTCGTGGGCGCTCAGTCGGTAGGGGTCGGTGGTGACCATCGCGGGCTCCTTCTGCGGGGACTGGGCTGATGTCTCGGCCGGCGTCCCGGCTGATGTCTGCGACGCTACGGACCACGACCCCCTGGGCCGATCCCACCAACCGCCCGACCGGTAGTACAGCCTGCTGTACTGCACGGCGAAGTGGGCCTGCCCCCAGGCGCGTTGCCGCACATCGGGAGCGCGGCGAGCATGACGACAACCGACCCCACCCACACCGCGGACCCCCGGACACGGTGCCGCGCTCGGGCCGCTCACCGACGAGCTCGGGACGGCGGCGATGGCGCTGGGCGTACTGGTGCCGACGGCCGTCGCCGCAGTGACCGCTCCGGCCGGCGTGGGCCTGCCTCGGAACTCCAACTGCACCACCAGCCCACGGCACGGTCGGCCTCACCAAGTGCCCCCGCTACGGCGGCCACCGGCGCACGACCGCGCAGGCCTGGCCGGACATGCAGGTGTGGAAGGAGTGCGCGATGGAGCAGTTTGCAGCCTTCTTCGGTGACCGGCACGACTACCGCGACAGCTACACCTGGCAGAAGCTGGGCGGCGGCCCCCGGGCCCTGGGCGCTACACAGGCCGTCAAGTAGGCGGTTGGAGGAAAAGACCGCCTACCCCAGATCCGTCGACTCCGTGGAGGAGCCCGCTGCTGCGTGACGCCGTCAGGGCCGCGGCATCGCGCAGTGCCTGCGCTGCGGAGCAAGGGATGAGGCCTCCAAGGCCCCCGGCCCGAATCCTGGAAGCCTCGCCGTCACGGGCCCGCCGACAACCGCTGGCGCGACGCGAGCGTTCGCTGCTGAGTTGCCCGACGCCTTCACTGCGGTCACCCGGGCAAAGCCGTCAGCACTCGTATCCCAGACCCGGTCGGAGCAGGACACTGGAGCCGTTTGACTCCAGGGCAATGCATTACCCGGCTGGGAACGCCTCCTGCCGGCACACCGGCCGGGCTGTCCGGCTCAACCGTTCAGGATGCCGCCGACCCTGGTGACGGGGACCGTGTCCGCGGCCCGCGGAACCGTCACGCGGACCGGCTCCCCGATGTCCGACAGGGCCATCGTCAGCGTCACCCGCGCACCAGCCAAATTGGCGCTCATGCGGGTCTGCACCAGACGTCCCCGGCCGTCGACCCACGCGTCCGCGAATACCGGGAGGTCACTGCCCAGGGCGTCGCGGGCCTGGTCCATCTTCGTGCGAACATCCGGGCTCATGCGCAGAGTGATGGTCCGGTGGTCGAGGATGCCGCGGTAGCGCACGGTGCGCACCCCCTGAACGTTCTCCTCGCCCTGCCGGGAGATCTCGCGCATCGCGGAGACCTGCTGCAGGACATGCTCGGGATCGTTGAGCGGGGCCCGCAGCAGGTAATGAGCCTGCGCCCTGTCCCGGGTCACAACCCCCCAGCCATCCTCGCCGATCTCCTGGACTCCCTTGATGTATATCTTGCCGTCCGCGAAGACCTGGTCGCTGTGGTCGATGGCACCGCCGGGCAAGTCGACCGCGAGGTGGCCCCTGTCCGCGGCGAAGTCGAAGCCGCCGGTGACGGTGAGGCCGTACACCTGGCCCTCACCCTCCAGTTCGATCTCCTGGTGGAACCCGGCACTGTCCTCGCGGAGAGCCGCGACGGCCGCGCGCACGGCAGAACGGGGGCCGGACGACGATGCCGAAGACGGTGACGCGGTCGCAGCCTTGTCACGGCTTCCGGCGTCGGCCGCGGAACAGCCGGCGCACAGCAGCGCGGCGGCAGCAATGAACACGAGAGGACGGCGCATGGGATTCTCCGAAGTTCCTGGGCGAGCACTCGGCCATTTCCGTACCGCCTCACGCAGCGATCTTACAAACATTGCGCACAGCTGTGCGAACCGAATGGGATAGAAGCGCACACGTTCCACTACCAGGACGGCGAAGCGCGACGGCTCGTGAAGGACACGGCAGCCGATGCCACCCCAGGTGCCGACGCAGGGGCAGCATGTCCCCCGCACCGACACGGTGACGGACCAAGACCATGAAAGCCGAGGCGGCCCGCGGGGCAGGTGGCGTAGCCGACCCGGAAGAGGTCGACCACGCCGACAGCCGCCAGGTCAGGGGCCGTTCGAGCCCTGCACAAGCGCCTGGCCGTGGTACGACCAGGTGTGCCGGCCGCGCTCTTCCACAACCCGCTTCCGCCGTTGCTGTCAAGGCGGTCCGTGCTGTACTCGCCCTCGCGGTTCACGGTGGGCGCCGGTACGTCGTTGATCTTCACCGTGCCCACCTCGGCCAGGGCCGCTATCCCCCGTTCGGCATCACCGTCCATGTCGAGCGAGATCGTGCCCTGACCTGCATACCCAAGGTTCGATGAGACGAACTGCGATTCGTCAGGGTTCGGTGACATCCACTCACGGTTCGGTGCGACAGGGCAGCAGCCGGCGGTCCGCTCGGCGTGACCTGGCAGACACACTTGGGCCACCGACGGAACCCGGTGACCGCGGGTACAGCGGCCTCTGGCCTGTTGGACGTTCGGGCGCAACCTTCCGGTGTGCTGGCATGTCCACATAGCGTGCTGACGATACGTAGAACATGGCGGACAGCGGCGGCCGCCGCTTTCGCGACCGCCGTTATGGCGGTCGCAACCCCGGCCGCGCATGCCGCCCCAACGACGCTCGTCCTGGACGCCCAGGAGAACTACTACCTCCCCACCGAGGGCGAGGGTCCGAACCTGGACCTCGGCATCACGGCCTCGGGCGGGGACGCCCATGAGGTCTCGGTCGCGGTCGACGCGTCGTCCCTCGCCGGGAAGGCGACGATGGTGGTCACGGGGGACTGCGTGAGCGCCGGCACCCTGAAGGTGAGGTGTGACGTGGGCCCGCTGTCGGGCAGGGAGTCGATCGACCCGTTCTTCCTGAAGCCCACCGCATCCGCCGAAGCGGGCGACACCGGTGCCATCACCTACACCGCCACCGCCTCCGACGCGGCCACCGTGACAGGGAAGACGGCCGTCCTGGTCGGCGGGCCGAAGCTCGTCAGCCGGCCCTACCCGGCGCTGAAGGGCATCGCGCCCGGCGCCGGCTTCGAGCGCACCCCCGCCTTCGCCAACACCGGGGCAGCCCCCGCCGACAAGGGCGTCATGCTGCTGGTGCAGGACTCAGAAGGCGTCTCGCTCGCCCGTGACCACTCCAACTGCCACTACTCGGACCGGCCCGACGTCGGCGCCTGGTGCCGGTTCGACACCTCGGTCGCGCCCGGCACGGCCTACGAGACGGACGCGCCGCTGCGCTACACCGCCTCCAAGGACACGATGTACGGCTACAACACCTACATCGTGTGGCCGGTCGGCACCGCCGCGCCCGACTCCTTCGACCCGTCCGACTTCCCCGACACCGGCACCGGCGCGCCGCTCAACCTGAAGTCCGTCGCCTCCAACTCCGGATTCACCGGCTCCGGGTACGGCACCTTCGCCACCACCCAGCACGCCGACTACCAGGCACTCGGTGACACGGCCGAGGGCAAGGTCGGCGAGACGGTGAGCATCACCGTGGGCGTGCGGAACAACGGTCCGGGCCGGATGGGCTTCCAGTGGATGGACGCCGACAACTCCGGCACGTTCGTGGTGACCCCGCCCGCCGGCACCACCATCACCGGCGCCCCCGGCCCCGGCGAGCAGGGCGACCCCGGGCCGCGGTGGAACTGCACACCGGGCAAGGCCGGCGCGAAGAGCTACACCTGCGACATCGCCGGCACGGACTTCCGGCCGGGTGACTCCGTGACGCAGGAGTTCACGGTGCGGATCGACCGGGTCGTCCTCGGCGCGCGGGGCAGCGTGCGGGCGGTGGCGAACCCCGAGTACCCCAATCGTGACGACGACCCAGTGAACGACACCGCGGCGATCGCGGTGAAGGCAACCGGCTCGGCGACGTCCAGCCCGTCGCCCAGCGCCTCCGTGTCCCCCTCGGCCACGGCCACCGCGAGCCCGTCCGGCTCCGGGGCAGGAACCAGCAGCGGGACGGCGACCGGCGGCGGGCTCGCCGCCACGGGCACGGACGCGGTCCTGCTGCGGGCCGGCACCGCCGTCCTGCTGGTGGCGGCCGGCGCGCTGGTCTTCCTGACGGCACGGAGGTCGCAGTCGTCCCACGGCCGCTGACACCCCCGGCGTGGCACGGCATCTGCGGCCGATAAGGCCTTCCGTCACCGTGCGAACCGCATTGCATCGGTAGCCCCGGTTGGGCGCCGGTGAGACGAAACGCGGCGGGCCCCAGGGAAGTGATTCCGGGGCCCGCCGCGCGCTTTTCGGAATCGTGTATCTCAGGCGGGAGGCAGGCCCGGCAGCGCCCTCCCCATGGACGTGGCGAGCGCACTTCCCAACCCTCCGCCGGCGACGGCGAGTTGAGAACGCCCAGGGTGAAAGTCCCCCACCGCTGGAGCCTGCCAGGGTCGGGCGATCCGCCGCCGACCTCGGCTTCGATACGCGGGGCGAGTTGGGTGAACTCGATGACACCGTCGTCCGGAAGCTCGAGGACCTGTACGGCCTGGCGATGAAGTCGCGGCTGTTCTCCGCGATGTTGCCGGCGTTCTCGCCGACTCCTCGCTCGTTGTGCCCGCCCGGCCGGGCCGCGGCGTCGATCCGGTCCTGCCGCACGCACTTGCGCAGCGTGTCGGTCGGTCGTGCCGATGCCCAGCTTCTGGGCGACCGCTTCCATCGCGGCCCACGCGGTGTCGTACTCCTGCCGCACCTCGGCGACCATCCGCACCGCACGACGGCGCAGTTCAAGCGGGTACGCGGGTACTGGGAAGGACATGGCACAACTCGATCCTCGCAAACGATCGGCGCCGGACTCGGCAGGCTGAACGACAACAGCAGCACGGCCAACGCCGATCTGAGGCGCGGCGATCCCCATGCCCTTGGCGAAGGTGTGAACCTGGGCGATGCGCTCCATGAACGCGAAGAGATTGTCCACGACACGTTCTGCGGCATCCCGCTCGGCGGGGAGGCCGAAGGGGCTTGCCGACTCAGAGAGGACAGGGGCGCCTGCCTGGACGATTCCGAGGTTGCACATCTGCTCACCGGGCCTCCTTCGTCCACCCGAACTCCCCTTGATCCATGCTCTGTTCGGGCCAGAGGCCGCAAGCGCTGTGCGTGACGACAGCGGGCGTGCAGGGCAGGTCGTCCAGGTGAACGCCGGGAGGGCCGGCCCCGCCTGGGCCAACGCCGCGATGTCGCCGGTGCCCACCGAGCCGAACTCGTTGACGACCGGATGCGCCCCGCTCTCCAGCGCCTCGCACAGAGCCGTCACCACGGTCGGCCGCAGCCCCGCGCAGCCCGCCAGCAGCTGGTTGGCCCGGACCGCGAGCATCGCGCGGACCTGCCGGGCCGGGAGTTCCTCGCCGATGGCACCGGCGTGGCTGCGCAGCAGTAGCAGACCGTGCTCGGCGGCCGTCTCGGTGGGCACGTCCTCGTTCCGGTTGGCGCCGACGCCGGTCGAACGGCCGTAGACGCGTCCGGTCGCGGCGATCTGCCGGGCGGCGTCCCAGGACTCGGTGACCCGCTTCATCGCCTCGGTCCCGGGCACCGGTCGCGCGGTCCCGTCGGCGAGGCGGACGACGTCCGCGACACCGAGCCCGATCCCGTCGAGAACCACGAGACCGGTGCGCCCGACCACGACAGGTTCAGGAGAGTCCACGATCTGGGACGACATATAGCGAAAACTACCCTCAATACGGACACCAGATCTTGCCTGGCGGTCATCCGTTACCTCGGATTAACACCGAACCGTTGACAAACTATTCAACTACGAGAACTCTGCATGACGTTATACAGCCGGGCAAGGGGTATCTCATGATCCAGTTCGACGCGGTCCACAAACGTTTTCCCAACGGCACGACAGCAGTGCACGATCTCACCCTCGACATGCCGGAAGGCGGCGTCACCGTCCTCGTCGGATCCTCCGGTTGCGGCAAGACGACCACCCTCAGGATGATCAACCGGATGGTCGAACCGACCTCCGGCACCATCAAGGTCGGCGGCAAGGACGTCACCGACCAGGACGCGGCCGAACTGCGCCGCTCCATCGGCTACGTCATCCAGCAGTCCGGCCTCTTCCCGCACCGCACGGTGCTGGACAACATCGCCACCGTCCCGCTCCTGCTCGGCCACGGCCGCAAAAAGGCCCGCGCCCGGGCGGCGGAACTGCTGGAAACCGTCGGCCTGACCGCCGAGTCCGGCAAGCGCTACCCGCACCAGCTCTCCGGCGGCCAGCAGCAGCGCGTCGGGGTCGCCCGCGCCCTCGCCGCCGACCCGCCGGTGCTCCTCATGGACGAGCCCTTCGGCGCGGTCGACCCGGTCGTTCGCACCCAGCTCCAGGACGAACTGCTCAGACTCCAGAAGGAGTTGAACAAGACCATCGTCTTCGTCACCCACGACGTCGACGAGGCCGTCCGCCTCGGCGACCGCATCGCGATCTTCCGCACCGGCGGCCACCTCGTCCAGAGCGCCCCGCCCGCCGAACTCCTCGCCCGCCCCGCCGACGCCTTCGTGGCCGACTTCCTCGGCGCCGAGCGCGGCCTGAAGCTGCTCTCGCTGAAGTCCCTCGCGGACGTCCCGCAGGGCCCCGCGCCGGAAGGGACCGCCTGGTCCCTCGTGTGCGACGCGGCGGGCAAGCCTCTGCACTGGGCGACCGACGACGCCGAAGTCCCCGTACGACCGCTCAAGGACGGCGACTCCCTGCTCGCCGCCCTCGACGAGTCCGTCGCCTCCCCCACCGGCCTGGTCGCCCGGGTCGATGCCGACGGCGTCCTCACCGGTGTCACCTCCCGCGACAACATCCACCGGCACGCGGGCCTGGCGCACTCGGAAGCCCGGGTGGCCGTATGACCATCGACTGGTCGTGGATCTCCGGCCACACCGACGACCTGGCCACCCTCACGGTCTCGCACCTCCAGGCAGCCCTGAGCGCCGTCTTCTTCGGCCTGCTGATCAGCCTGCCGCTCGCCGTGGTCGCACACCGAGTCCGCCCCCTGCGCGGTTTCCTGCTCGGGCTCTCGAACGTCCTGTTCACGATCCCCTCGATCGCGATCTTCGTGCTGCTCCTGCCGATCAGCGGTCTCACCCGCACCACGACCGTGATCGGCCTGACCGTCTACACGCTGGTCGTACTCCTGCGGAACACGGTCGAGGGCCTCGACTCGGTCCCCGCGAAGACGAAGGAGGCCGCGAAGGCGATGGGCACCCGCCCCCTGCGGACGCTCCTGACGGTCGAACTCCCCCTGGCACTCCCGGTGATCATGGCGGGCGTCCGCATCGCCACGGTCATGTCGATCTCCCTGGTGTCGGTCGCCACCTACATCGGCGACGGCGGCCTCGGCCAGCTCTTCACCGACGGCTTCCAGCGCGACTTCCCGACACCGGTGATCGTGGGCGTGGTCCTGACGATCCTCCTCGCGGTGGTCGCGGACGCCCTGCTGGTGGCCGTGCAGTACGCCCTGACCCCGTGGCGCCGGAAGCGAGCCTGAGCGATGTACGAACTCATCAAGAACCTCGGCTCCTGGCTGACCAGCGGCTCCCAGTGGGCCGGCCCCGACGGCATCGCCCACCGCCTCGCCGAGCACCTCCAGTACTCGCTGCTCGCGACCCTCATCGCGGCCGCGATCGGGCTGCCTCTCGGCCTGCTGATCGGCCACACCGGCAAGGGCGCCTTCCTCGCGATCAACCTCGCGTCCTTCGGCCGCGCCCTGCCGACGGTCGGCCTCGTCGTCCTGGTCTTCCTGGCCGGCGGCCTGTCCATGCTCCCGGTCTACGTCGCCCTCGTCGCCCTCGCGGTCCCGGCGATCGTCACCAACACCTACGCCGGCATGACGGCCGTGGACCCGGACGTGAAGGACGCCGCCCGCGGCCAGGGCATGCGTGGCCACCAGGTCCTGTTCCAGGTCGAGTTGCCCCTCGCACTTCCCCTGATCATGACCGGCCTGCGCCTGGCTCTGATCCAGGTCGTCGCCACCGCGACCATCGCGGCCTACGTCTCCTTCGGCGGCCTCGGCCGCTACGTCTTCGACGGCCTCGCCCAGCGCGACCTCGTGCAGGTGCTCGGCGGGGCGGTGCTGGTCGCCGTGATCGCCGTAACCCTCGACCTCCTCCTCTCCGCCCTCCAGCGCTTCCTCTTCCGCCACCGCACCGCGTAAGGACCACTCCGATGAACCGACGCACTCTCCTCGGCGGCCTCCTCGCGGCGGCCTCCGTGCCCGCCCTCGCCGCCTGCTCCAGCGGCGTCACCTCGCTCGACGGCGGCGGTACGACCTCCGGCGGCAGCGGCTCCAGCAAGGGCGGAGTCACCATCGGCACCGCCAACTTCACCGAGAACCAGGTCCTCGGCTACCTGTACGCGGCGGTGCTCCAGCAGGCCGGCGTGAAGGTGAAGGTCCGCCCCAACCTCGGCACCCGCGAGATCGTGATCCCCGCCCTCAAGGCGGGCGACATCGACCTGCTGCCCGAATACCAGGGCGCCCTCCTCAACTACCTCGCCCCCAAGGACGCCTCCGCCGAGCCTGGCACCATGCAGAACGCCCTCACCCTCGCCCTGCCAGGCGGCCTCCAGGTGCTCCCCTACGGCCAGGCGGCCGACTCCGACTGCTTCGTCGTCACCCGGGCGACCGCGAAGAAGTACGGCCTTGTCACCCTCGCCGACCTCGCCAAGCAGAACGGCAAGCTGGTCATCGGCGCCGCGCCCGAGGTGAAGAAGCGCCGGGTGGGCGCGGTCGGCCTGAAGGACGTGTACGGCGTCGAGTTCAAGGAGTTCAAGTCGCTCGACTCCGACGGCCCGCTGGTCAAGGGCGCCCTGAGGAAGGGGGACGTGGACGTGGCGAACCTCTTCACCACCGACACCGACATCGCCGCCCACGACTGGGTCGTCCTGACCGACCCCAAGAACCTCATCCCCAGCCAGCACATCGTCCCCCTCATCGCCGACCGCAAGGCCGACGACACCGTCCGCAAGGCCCTCGCCCGCCTCGGCAACATCCTCACCACGGCCCAGCTCACCCAGCTCAACAGCCAGGTCGACAACGACAAGAAGGACCCGGAGGACGTGGCGAACGCGTACGCCAAGCAGCACGGGCTGGCCTAGGAAGGACCCCCGCCGCAACAGGGGGCTGACGCCAGTGCAGCGGACGTTACGGCTGCCCGCGCTGGTCGACTCGTTCCTGGAGAGGGTCGACCAGCGGATCGACGGTGCGGGCATCGCGACCGCCGGGCCGGGTGACCTGAATCTCCGAAGATGTAGGCCGCGCTCCGTGAACTGGGTGAAGAACTCGGCGACAACATCCAGGCCCATCGCTGGTGGACGCTTCAGGAGCTGAGGGACATGGCGGCGTGCTCCTCCCCTGCCTCCGTCGCTGAGCGCGAGATCCTTCAGATACTCCGCGACCGGATCGGTCTCGGAGCCATCACCCGCAAGGACGACGTAGGGCGATCCTCAGGCTCGATCAGGTTGCTTACGTGCTTGACCAGGTGACATGTGTGCGGAGAGGGTGACCGGCGCGCCACTTGACCTGCGCCGGCGCCGCCTCGTCGCGTGGTGAGGCCCCAGGTCGGCGCGGACCTGGGCCTCGTTCCGTACGAGCGGTCGGCCCTCCACTTCCTGGCCTCCGCCGGCATTGCCTCCGTCTTGATCTGCTACCGCCGCTTCACCAAATGAGACGACGGCTTTTGCGGCACCGGCACCGGCACCGGCCCGCGGTCATCACCGTGACGACACCGCGCACTCGAGGTCAGCGGGGCGGCCTCAGCCCGTCGACGACGATGGTGAGCATGCGGTCGAGTTGGGCGCGCTGTTCGGGTGCGCCGGCCACGGAGATCACGGCGGCAAGGACGCTGCCGACGTCGACCGGATCGATGTCGCCGCGCAGTTCTCCTGCCTCGGAGCCGGTCGCGAGCACCATGCCCAGGATTTGCTGCACCTCATCACAGACCGGTCCGGTGCCGAAGCGTCCGGAGGCGCTCATGGCGACCAGGGCGTCGCAGATGCCTCGCCGTTCGCCCGCCCACTCGGCGAAGTGGCGCATCCAGGTGTGCAGAGCCTGTGCAGGCTGCTCGGTAGCCAGGAGGGCTCGCGCGTCCTCGCGCAGAGGGCGGATCTGGTCACGGTAGATCTCTTCGACCAGGTCCTCTCGGGTGGGGAAGTGCCGGTAAAGGGTGCCGCTTCCCACGCCCGCGCGTTTGGCGATCGCGTCCAGCGAGATCGCCTGGCCGGAGGCGAAAGCCTCAGCAGCCGTGGCGATCAGGTGATCTCGGTTGCGCTGGGCATCGGCGCGCAGGGTCCTTCGTGGAGAGGTCATGGCCTTCGCAATCGGGAGTGGCGGGTTGCGGTGCGGAGACGAATCGGGGATGTCTCCGGTTAGTGTACGGTGACGCAAACGGGGACATCCCCGCTTACTGATCTGCGTCCGGCCCTGTCCGCTCCATGAAAGGCCCGCCATGCCCGCAGAGCGCTCCTCACCGACGGCACGACCGGAATCGGCACGACCACCGCCGAGCTACTGCACGCCCGCGGCCACCAGGTCGCTGTCACGGGACAGAACCCCGATTCCCTCGCGCGGGCAGGGCTCGAGCTTCCCGACGACGTACTGGTCGTCCAGTCCGACTTGCGCGCTCTGGCCGACACCGACGTTCTTCTGGCGACGGTGGCCGAACGCTACGGGTCCATCGACCTGCTGTTCCTCAACGCGGGATCTTCCGCCCCGCACCGGTTGCCGACGTGACGGAGGAGTCGTTCGGCGAGCAGGTCCACGTCAACCTCAAGGTCCAGTACTTCACTCTCCAGAAGGCCATTCCGCTCATGACCGACGGCGGGTCGATCGTCTTCGCCGTGGGCGTCGGATCCCGCAGCGGCATCCCTGGCGCCACCCTGGGGGCACCGACGCGCGGCGCCCTGCCGGCGATGCTGCCCTCGCTCGCGCTCGAACTGGCTCCGCGCAGGATCCGTGTCAGTGCCGTCAGCCCCGGAGCGGCCGGGACTCCTTGCGCACGAAGATCCCGTTCGAGCGCTTCGGATCCAGCCAGGAAATCGCGGAAGTCGTCGCCTGCCTCGTCTCGGACGCCGCCAGTTACGTCAGCGGACAGGACATCGCCGTGGCCGGCAGCTACGGGCTCGGCGCCTGGAACTCGGGCGAGTCGACCACCGATCCGCGCTCTGGAACGCCAAGAACCACAACCACAGGAGAACACGATGCCACTTGCTCTCGACACCTACCGGCTGCTGGGCCGTTCCGGACTGCGAGTCTCACCGCTGGCGCTGGGCGCGGCGACCTTCGGCACCGAGTGGGGCTGGGGCGCCGAGCGCGAAGAGGCGCGCAAGCTGTTCGACCGCTACACCGAACTCGGCGGCAACTTCTTCGACACCGCCAGCACCTACACCAACGGCAGCTCCGAGCGACTGCTGGGCGAGTTCGCCCGTAGTGATCGCGAGCGTCTGGTACTCGCGACGAAGTACTCGACGCTGCGCAGGCCCGGTGACCCCAATTCCGGTGGCACACACCGCAAGAGCATGCTGGCATCGGTGGAAGCCAGTCTGCGGCAGCTCGGCACGGACTACATCGATCTGCTCTATCTGAACGTCTGGGACTTCAGGACGCCGGTGGAGGAGATCCTTCGCGGCCTTGACGACTTGGTACGGCAGGGCAAGGTCCTGTACGTGGCGGTCTCCAGCGCACCGGCCTGGCAGGTGTCGCGCATGCAGACGCTCGCCGACCTGCGCGGCTGGTCACCGCTGGTCGCCCTGGAGATCGAGTACAGCCTGATCGAGCGTGCTGGGGAACGTGACCTGATCCCCATGGCGCGCGAGATGGGTCTGGGCGTGGTCCCCTTCTCCCCGCTGGGCGGCGGGGTGCTCACCGGCAAGTACGGCCGGGACGACCTGAATCCGGCGGACGCGGTCGCCGGTGAAACCGCCGGCAGCCGCAAGAGCCTCAACGCCGCCCTGGGCATGGTCACCGAGCGCAGTCTCGCCATCGCCGATGTGGTGAAGGAAGTGGCCACAAACCTGGGCCACACGCCCGCCCAGGTCGCACTGGCCTGGACTCTGAACGCCCCGGGCGTGGCGGCACCCATCATCGGCGCCCGCACCATCGCGCAGCTCGAGGACAACCTTGGTGCCCTGCAGGTCGATCTCACGCCTTCCCAGCTGGCCCGCCTCGACGAGGTCAGCGCCATCGACCTCGGCAATCCGCACGGCCTGCTCGCCAGCGACCACATCCGCAAGGTCACCTCAGGTGACATGAAGATCGAAACCCGCCGCTGATCCACTTCCGACATGGCGACATCCAGACGTACCACCATGTTTTCGGCGATGGAACGATGGGACTCGCGGTGGCGGAGCTACTGGTCTGAGCGAGCCGTCGGGTGGACGCTTTTCGGCGGCGGTGACTCCCGGTCGGAACAATCCGCTGACGTTGAAGGCGGAGCCAGTCGGGGACGGATTCGCCTTTTTCGTGCGCCTGACTCCCAACGGCGACGACGACGTGTGTCATTTGCAGATGGAGATCGATCCGATCGCCACGGTGGAACTCCGTGCGACCTTCAGTGCGCTGCACGCGGCGTTGGTGGTCTGACCTGCGTTGTGGTCAGGCTGCCGTCGTGAACGGGCGTCCGCCCCAGTGGATGCCCTTCGCGCTTCGTATGCGAGCCGCACCAAGGGGAGGTTCTCCGCGGTGAAGTGGCGTTTCAAAGGAGCGTCGGAAGGGAGGGCCGGGGTGTCGCCGCAGCTCCGCCCGTCGCACGGACTCCGCCGTTCCTCTCCCCGCCCGGCATCACGGACGCCTCCTCTCGATGGGTGGCGATGGGTACGCACACGGGGCGCTGGGCGTCAAAAGCGAACTGCCGCACATCGCCCACGCTGGGGACGTTTCGTTTGGTCATGGGATCGCTGGTTCGGGTGGGCCGTTTCCTGACGTGCAGCGGGCACGGATCGATCCGGTCTTCCGGGCTGGACACCGAACGGGTGGCCGGTGACTCTGCATGTGGTGCGGGTCGGGGTGGTGCCGGAGCGGGTGTTCGCGGTGACACGCGCTCGTGACCTTGGTGGTGAGGGCAGGCCCGGTACTGGGGGGACGAGCAGATCTGGCTGTACCGACTGCCCCGGCCGCCGGGAGCCGGCATGTCGCGCGGCGTCGACGTTACGCGGCAGCATCTGTGGGCACTTGCGAACGCGGGGCAGCAGACGAGAAGGGTGCAGCCATGCCGGTGTCGTCGCAGGGCGTTACGGTCGTGGCTCTCCTAGCGGACCCGGACACGCCGACGGAGATCGCGCAGCGCATGGTCCGGATACTTCCTGATCGGCTCGCCGACAAGTCAGGCCAGGGGCGACGATTCGACGTCGAGGTGGTCAGTGAGCCCTTCACCGCAGGGGCCGAGGCCCCGTCCACCTTGATGCGCCGGATCATGGACCGCGCAAGTGCGGAGAACTGGGACATCGTCGTGGCCCTCACCGACCTTCCGCTGCACTCACACAGGCGCAAGCTCGTTGTGGATCTGAGTCACGAACACGGCTTGGCGCTGCTGTCCCTTCCATCGCTGGGGGGCTGGCGGCTGCAGACAAGGGCCCGGCGGGCCGTGGAAGGTGCCGTGCTCAGTTTGGCGGGTCCGTGGGCCACCGGGGCTGAGGGAGCTACGCGAAGTCAGCCGCTGCTGGGGCCCTTCGTCGGTCGTCTCGCGCCTATCCATCCGGGCCCGGTCGACGAGGAGGAGACCGCCGATCTGCGGTACGTGGCGAGCGGGCCGCGCGGTTACCTCAGGGTGCTCGTCGGGATGGTCCGCGCCAACCGGCCGTGGCGGTTGGTGCCGGGTCTGTCCAAGGCCCTGGCGGCCGCACTCGCCACGGGAGCCATCGCCACCGTGAACTCCACTGTCTGGAGCCTGGCCTCGTTCCTGAGCGCGCCACGCCTCGTGATCGCCATGGTCGGGTCTGTCGCGCTCATGATCGGCTGGCTGATCGTGGACGCGAACCTGTGGCATCGGACAGCGGAGTTCTCGCCGGAGGCGAGGAAGAGAGCTGCTCTCTACAACGCCTCGACCGTCGTCACCGTGGGTATCGGGGTCTTCGTCTGCTACGCGGGTTTGCTGGTCATCAACCTGGTGTGGGCGCTGTTCATCCTCAACGACCGAGTGTTCGCCTCCATGACACGAACCCCGCTTCACGCCACGGAGTACTGGACGCTGTCCTGGTTCGTCGCTTCGATCGCCACGGTGGGCGGCGCACTGGGATCGGGCTTGGAGAGCGACGAGGCGATCCGGGCAGCCGCCTACTCCAAGCGCGAACAGGAACGACGCAGCGTGCTGCAGGATGAACACGGTGACTAAGAGCTCGCGCACATAGGCGCGATGGAGTACCTCGGGAGCAGAACAGGCACAGGACTTGCTGATCATGGAGTTGCGACGCTCTGTGACCAACCATGAGACCTGTGCCTGCACTGCCATCATGGCTGACCGCTGGGCGTCTTCGCTCAACTCCGGCACATCGCCTTGGAGATGACGACCGCATCGTCGGCCTGGTCCTGGACCAGATCGCTGTCGACGGATCGATCATCAAGGCACCGGGAGGTGAAGAAGCCGCCGGACGTTCACCGGTCGACCGAGGCGAACTGGGCCTCAAGCGATCAGGAACGACAGACGGCTACGGAATCCCGCTGGGCCGTGTCCTGGCCGGAGCGAACTGCCACGACTCGCCGCTGCTCGCCCCGACCCTGGACCTTCTGGATGACCTCGGCCCACTGCCCGGCCCGACACCATCACCGTGCACCTGGACGCTGAGTACGACTCGGTCAAGACCCGCACCACTCTCGACGAACGCGGACTACGCGGCCGGATCGCCCACAAGGGCGAGAAGGCCCCCATCCAGGTCACTCAACACTGGCACGTGGAGCGCACCCATGCCGGGCAGAACGCCTTCTGCCGGTCCGCTGCGCTTTATTTCCTTCAAACCGCGCCCGGGGCGGCTTGCTTCTCCTGGTTGTCTGCCAGGAAGTCGGTGATCCGTTGGTTCGTCTGGGTGGGTATGGCGGTGGGCATGGCGAAGTGGGTGAGTTCGGCGAGGATCTCGATCCGGGCGTCCGGTACGGCTTTGCGGGCGCGGGCTGCGACTTTGGCGGCGTCATGGGCGTCGCTGCGGCCGGCGAGAAGGACCAGGAGCGGAACGCTCAGTGCCGTGGGGTCCGGGCGGCGGCCGACGACCAGTTTCCGGTTCGCGAAGCCCGAGACCGCCAAGGCATAGACCCGCTTCCAGCCCAGGTCGGTGTCGGTCCCTGCGGTCTCGCGGTCCAGGTAGGCGTGGGCGCGGGCTCGCGTCGGGCGGAGCAGTACGGGCAGCGAGCGCAGCAGGAAACCCGGGCGGAAGTTGGCGAAGCACTGGGTCGGGTCGAGCAGTACGAGCCGATCGACCCGCCGTGCGGCGTGCAGGGCGTAGGTCAGGGCGATCCAGCCGCCGTAGGAGTGGCCCAGCAGGTGCGCGCGGGACACGGTGAGACCGTCGAGCAGCGCGTCCAACCAGGCCATCAGGTCGGTGGTCGTGCGCAGCGGGCGCCCGCCGGGGACGCTGTGTCCGGCGTCGCCCAGGATGTCGACGGCCAGCACCCGGTGGTGCGTGCCAAGAGCTGTTGCATTGGCGAACCAGACCACGCCGGTGGAACCGCCGCCGTGTAGAAGGAGGACTGGAGTGGCGTCAGCGGGGCCGTAGGCGTGGACACGGGTGGTCCCGTACGGGGTGGGAACGTCGATCTCGGCGGTACCGGTGGGCCAGCGGGCGAGCAGTGCGTCGTAAGCCGTGAAGAACTCTTGGGATGAGGACACGGTGAACCCCCGGAAAATCGTCTCGTTGACCAAGTATCTCGCTTGGCGAGATAGTAGCCCGGTGAGTGATGACATCAACCCCGCGATGCGGCTGGTCCATCTACTGCGCGCAGTGACCGTGGAACTCGATCTGCGCGGCGCCGAGTTCGCCGCGCGAAACGGTCTGCACCCGACCGATCTGCGGGCCCTCATCCATCTGCTTGACGCCGATCGGGCGGGTACCGACGTCACCCCGGGACGACTCGGTGCGGCGCTGCGGCTCAACTCGGCCGGCACCACTGCCCTGCTGGACCGGCTGGAGCGCCTGGGGCTCGTCCGCCGCAGGCGCGATGAAAACGACCGACGACGCGTCGTGCTGACCGTGGAGCAGAGAGCCGTGGAGCTGGGTCGGTCCTTCTTCGGCCCGCTCATCGCCAACCTGGTCGAGGCGGCCGAGGACTTCACCCCGGGCGAACTGGACATCGTGCACCGCTATCTGACCGCCGCCCTTCGAGCAGCCGCTCCCGGCTACGACGCGTCGACGCCCTCGGCCACCGCCGGGATGCCACCACCACAGTCGTTCCCACAGCGGTTCGGTCAGTCATGACGGTCAGCGCGGGCACAGAATCTCCGGTGGTCACAGCGCGTAAAGCAGGGGCGTCACCAGCCTGTCCAGCGGTGAGGTGGAAGGCCAGAGGGCGGCATCGGGCGTGGGCTGCCAGATGGATCTTGGTGGTCGGTCCCCCGCGGAACCGGCCGATGGCGTGGTCGGCCGGTACGGACCCCTTGCCGACCGTGTGGTGATGAGCGCGGCGATCGTGGAATCCACCGAGACGGCCCAGTCCAGGTCTTCGTCGGCAGCGGCCTGGGCCATCAACGAGGTCAGAAGGCGAGGAGGACCTTGCCCGAGACCGAGGCGTCGGCGGCGACGGTGAGTGCCTCCAGTGCCTCGTCCACGGGGAAGGTGTGTGTGATGACCGGGTCGACGGCCAGGGACCCGTCGGCGATCGCCGCGATCACCTCGTCGATCTCGTCGTTGAAGCGGAACGAGCCGACCAGGCGGAGTTCCCTGGTGATGGCGTGCGTGATCGGCACGGGCTGGTCGCTGTTCGGCAGGAGGCCGACCATGACCACCGTGCCGCCCCGGGCAGCGCCTCTGATGGCGGAGGCGAGTCCTCGGTGGTTGCCGGAGGACTCGATCACCACGTCGGCGTCCACCGCGGTGATCGCCTCGACGTCGCCCGCGTCGAGTGTCTGCGTCGCACCGAGCGCGGTCGCGATCTCGCGCGGCTTCGCATGCAGGTCGACGTCACGATGTCAGCGGCGCCCCCTCGTGCCGCCACCGCGACGGCGAGGGCGCCGATGGGCCGCTCCCGACGACCAGGACGCGCTTGCCCCGCAGGTCGCCCGCCTGGGCCACGGCGTGCCAGGCGACGGCGGCGGTGTGCCGGCTGATCAGTACGCCATCGTGCTCCCACAGCGGGCTGGCGGCCGGCAGCGGCTCCGTCTCGAAGACGTCCAGCGCGGCGAAGCCGACCCGGCCGGAGTCGAGCGCGTCGACCAGCGCGGCCTCGTCCACGACGGTGCCACGGCCGACGCTGACGAGGGTGGCGGATCGGGGATGGGAGCGCCGATTCCGCCCCCTGCACAATCCGACCTCCCGGAGGCGGTAGCAGCACCTACTCGTTCTCCGTACTTGCTCGCCCAGGCCTGCGCCTTGGAGAAGACCTGAGCAGGGCTCGACCCGAGGAAGAACCTTCTGGCACCAGTACCGCCCTTGACGTTGGAGCCGAAGGCAACGCTCTGCGCGTATCCGGGCGAGCGGACGCCCCTGCGGCGGTCGGGCCGAAGGGGCCGTCCGTTGCCCTCTCAGTGCCGATGCCTGCCGGCCATCCACTGCCAGATGTGCGTTCCGTTGACGCTGGGGTCGTTGCGGGCGACGTAGATCCACGAGAAGTGGCCCGGGAACTGGTAGCCGTTCCAGACGACATGGTCGTAGAGCGTCATCAGCGAGCCGGGGATCACATCGTGCGCGTGGACGGTGTTGGCCTGCGGTTCCACGGTGGTGTCGTCGCGGGAGGTAACGAGCCAGGTGGGCGTGCTGATCCGCGCCAGCTCACTGTCGGGGATCAGCGGCGCGCCTCCGGCCGGGAATGACGTGACCACGCCGCAGATCGGCACGGACGCGGCGAACAGGGTCGGGTGGACGGTGGTCATCTTCATGCTCATGTAGCCACCGTTGCTGCAGCCGGCGACGTAGATCCTGTTGCGGTCGATGTGGTTCCCGCGCGTGACGTCGTTGATGATCTCGTGGATGAGGGGTGCGAAGCGGGGGCCGTCCTCCATCCAGTAGGAGGTGCTTTGCGGGGCGAGGACGTAGGCGCCGCCGAAGATGCGCTGCGCCTGCGGGGTGGCGAAGCCCAGCGCGCCGCGGTTGGCTCGCAGCGTGGTCTCGTTGTCGTAGTAGCCGTCCGGTAATGAGGCACCCTCTCCCCCGCCGTGCAGCCACACGATCAGTGGACGCTTGTTCTTTCGGGAGGGGTGGGAACCAGCGGGTGAGTACAGCCGGTACTTCATTCCCGAGCCGGAGATGTGGGAGCTGAACGCGTCCACCTCCGGGTCCGACAGGTGTGGGTTCTGCACGAAGGTGCCGATGGTGATCGACCGGTGATCGCGCAAGGTGATCGGGGCGTTCTGAGTGAGGGTGTAGGAGAGGTCGAGCATCACGTTGCGGCCCCTGCCCACGATGTAGCCGAGCGTGCCGCCCCCGGTCCGGCCCTCGCCGTGGCTCAGCTCGAGCACGATGTCGCCGCGGTCGTCGAGGCGGACAGCCGTCACCGTGCGGTCGAGGTCGTACTCGCTGAATATCGCGTCGTCGGCACCGATGGGAATCGGGCTGGTGGCTTTGGCGTGCACGCTGAAGGTGCCGGTGGTCAGGCCGGTCGGATCGATCGGGCCGAGCCGGGCCGTCTTGAGGGTGATCGAGGTGACCTGTTCGCCGCCGTCGAGCACCTGGGCGTTCAGGGTGAATCTCACGCTGGTGGTCGCGCGGTCGTCGGCGTGCGCGGCGACCCCGGGCAGGGACAGGCCGGCAGCGCCCGCGCCGGCGGCCAGAAGGGTGCGACGGTTGATTCGTGTTGCCATGCGGACTCCTTGTGGGGGTGCGGAGGCTTCACTGCGGCCATGCGCCGCCGAGGAGAGCAGACACGCGACGGGGCGCCTCGCGGTGGCGCCCCGTCGCGGTGTTGGCGTCGCCGGTCAGTCGGCCGGTGTCAGGGCGACCTCGGCGCTGCCCGAGAGGGACGGCAGGCCGTCCGGGGGCGTGTCCGTGTAGCTGGCGTTGAAGACGGCCTTGAGGTTGTCCGAGCCGGAGTGACCGCCGTCCACGAACGTCTTGAACGATCCGGAGCAGCCGTTGCTCGTCGACAGCGGGTGGCCGTGCGAGTCGTGGCCGAGGATGAACGAGACGCTGACCTTGGCGCAGTCCACCGGCTGGTCGTCGGTGACGGTGACCTGCCAGGTGACCGTGTCACCCCAGTGGAAGGGGGTGCCTCCGTGCGGAGCCGGGTCGGTGGTGAGCGAGACGACCGGCGCCCTGTTGCCGACGACGACGGGGACGGACGCGGAGGCCGAACGACCGGTGCTGTCGGTGACCTTCAGCGTGGCGTCGTAGACCCCGTTCTCGGTGAACGTGTGCTTCGGGTTCGCCTCCGTGGAGTCGACCGTGCCGTCGGCGTCGAAGTCCCAGGCGTAGCGCAGGGCGTCGCCGTCGGCGTCCTTCGTGCCGGCGCTGGAGAACTGGACGGTCAGCGGGCTGGTGCCGTTGACCAGGTCCGCGGCGACCTTGGGCTCCGGGGTGCGGTTGCCCCGGGTGAAGTCGATGCGGGAGAGCTGGGCCTCGGGCAGCTCCGCGAAGTACCCGGTGCCGTACTCAAGGACGTACAGCGCTCCGTCGGGGCCGAACTCGGCGTCGATCGGGCCGTCCGTCGTGATCGTGGGGATCGCGTCCTCGATCTTGAGGACCTGGTTCTTCTTACCGAGGGTGATGGCCTTCATCTGGTCGCGGGTCCACTCGTAGAAGAGCGGCTTGCCGTCGAAGTACGAAGGCCAGCGGTTCTGGGCCTTGTTGCGCTTGTCGTACTGGTACACAGGGCCGCCCATGGGGCCGATGCCGCCCGTGCCGAGCTCCGGGAACTCCGCCGACGCCCCGTAGCCGTACACGATCTCCGCGTCCTCGACCGGGGGCAGTACGCTGCGGCCAGTGTTGTGGCGTGAGTCGTTGACAGGCTTGGCGCAGTCGAAAGCGCCGTTCGACTTCTGGGTGGCGAAGTCGTAGTCCTGGTACGGCATGGCCTGGGTCACGCAGAAGGGCCAGCCGTAGTTGGCGGGGCGGTCGATGACCATCCAGCGCCCGTGGCCGGCGGGGCCGCGGTCGGGATTGGCGTTGTTGGCGTCGGGTGAGTAGTCGCCGACGTAGACCTCGCCGGTCTTGTCGTCGACGCCGAAGCGGAACGGGTTGCGCAGGCCCATGGCGTAGATCTCGGGGCGGGTCTTCGCGGTGCCCGGTGCGAAGAGGTTGCCGCGCGGTATCTGGTATCCGCCGCCGGGCTTGACCTGGATGCGCAGGACCTTGCCGCGCAGGTCGTTGGTGTTGCCCGCGGTGCGCCGCGCGTCGTAGGCCGGGTTGCGGTCGGGGCGGTCGTCGAGCGGGGCGTAGCCGTCGGAGGAGAACGGGTTGGAGTCGTCACCGGTCGACAGGAACAGGGTGCCCTTGCCGTCGAAGTCGATCTTGCCGCCGACGTGGCAGCAGATGCCTCGGTCGGCGGGGACGTCGATGACCTTCTGCTCGGAGGCGAAGTTCAGCTTGTTGCCCACGAGTTTGAACCGCGACAGGCGCGTGACGCCCTTGTACTTGGCGAAGTCCGCGTCCGTGCCGAACTGCGGTGCGTCGCCCTCGTTGACCCCCGGGGTGGCGGGGTCGTCCATGGGGGTGTCGAGGCGGGGCGAGTAGTAGAGGTAGACCCAGTGGTTCTTGGCGAAGCCAGGGTCGACGGCGATGCCCTGTACGCCTTCTTCGTCGTGCTGGTAGAGCCCTGCGGGGCTCTTCTTCATGTCGGCGGCAAGGAAGTTGACGCCGCTCTTGGGGTCGTGGATGCGGACCTCTCCGGTGCGTGCCGTGTGCAGCACCCTCCGGTCGGGAAGGACGGCGAGTGCCATGGGCTCGCCGGGGCGGTCGTTGAGGGTGACCTTCTGGAAGTTCGACGAAGCCGGCGGTGCGGGGTCCGGTTTGGCGGCCTGGGCCGGGGAGAGGGGCAGGAGCCCGACGGCTCCGGCCAGGGTGGCGGCCCCCAGGAGGGTGACGATCCGTCTGTTGCGCACTCAGAACTCCTTCGGTCTGATCGGCGGCCACGGACAGGGTCCGCGGCCACCGACTGTGCAGGGTGCGGGTGGGTCAAGTCCCAGGAGCAGTCCGTGCGTTGGGCAGCGGAGCGCTCCGGTGCGGGAAGGGTGGGTGACGCTTCGTCAGCGGCGGGCGCGCAGGGCCGCGAGGTTGTCGTAGCCGATGCGGGCGAAGTCCAGGGACTGGCCGGGCACGGTCGTGCTGGGCGCGTTGTCCTGCTCGACCATCGGGTTGCGGTAGTTCTTGGCTCCCACCCGGGTGAAGAACCGCCGGTAGTCGATGTCACCGGTGCCGAACGGCACCATGTCGTAGCCCAGGCCGCTCTGGGTGTTGATGACGCCGTCCTTGGCGTGGAAGAGCGGGAACCGGGTGCTGTTGCGCTCGACGAGCGCGGCCGGGTCGAAGACACGCTCGCGCTGGGAGCCGTCGTGGGCGGTGTAGGTGTGGAACTTGTACTGGGCCACGTGCGCCCAGAAGATGTCCAGCTCCAGATGGACGCTCTTGCGGTCCGTCACCTTCAGGAAGTACTCCAGCTTGCGGATGCCGGAGCTTCGGGTCGGCCGGCCCTGCGCGTCGAGCGGACCGCCGTCGAGCAGGAAGTCGTAGGCGCTGTCGTGGTTGTGGGTGTAGAGCTTGATGCCCTCGCGGCGGGCGAGGGCGCCCAGGGTGTTCCACTGCTGCGCGGCGACGTCCCAGTCGGCCCGGTAGGGGGTGTTGACGGGGTCGGCGCCGGTCCCCATGTGCTCCATGCCGAGGATGTTGGCTATCTCCAGCCAGCGCTTGAAGGTGTCCCGGTCGGCCGGCGTCAGCGGCCAGGACGGCGGGATGTAGCCGTGGCTGCCCTGCGCCCGCAGCCCGTACGCGTCGAGCCAGGAGCGCAGCAGCTTCGCGCCCTGGACCGTGCCCAGGTCGGCGCCACCGGGGGCGTTGGTGTGCTGGCCGTACCCGGCGAACTCCACCTGGCGGTAGCCGAACCGCGACAGCTGCTTGAACACCTCGCGGAAGCCGGACGGCAGGTCGGAGGCGAGCGGGTCGCGGCCGATCGCGTCCCGGACGGTGTAGAGGATGATGCCGCGCTTGTGCGGCGGGACCAGGGCGGAACGGCCGTGGTCATGACCGGCGGGTTGCGATCCGTTCTGCGCCAGGGCGGGCGCGGCGCCGAAGACCGGGGCCGCGATCGCCGCCCCGGTGACGGCCGTGCAGGTGCTGAGGAATCGGCGGCGGCTGACGCCGAGTGTGCGGCGCAGGGCGTCGCCGGTGACGGCTTCGTCGTTGAACGCGGTCACAGTGGTTCTCTCTTTCGTCGTCGCGGTGCTGCGGGTGCCGTGCGGCTTCCGCCTCCGGCGAGGCCGGCGAGCCACAGGAGAAGGAACTTCACTTCGGTGGCCGCTTCACGGCCGGCTACTGCGCGGGGGGTGGAGAACAGGAGGAGCGGCGTGCCAGGCGACGCGCTCGCTGGAGCCGCCGCCACCGCGCACGGCCGGGGGACGCGCGTGACTCTGGCCGCTGCCGGTTCTGGCGGACCTCGCAGGTGGGGCGAGGGTGGGCGAAAGGGAGCTCGTCACTGTGCCTCCCGCAGGCGGTCGGCGAACGACAGCAGCGCGGTGAACTGCTCGGCGAGACCCGACGGGCCCGCGTCGGGGTCCTTGAAGTAGAAACCCAGCTCCGTGAGCGGGCCGGACAGGCCCACCTCGTGGGCACGGGCAACCAGGCGGGCCAGGTCCAGGACGAGCGGTGCGGCCAGGGCCGAGTCGCAGCCCTGCCAGATGGTCTGCAGGATCATGCGCGAGCCGAGGAAGCCCTCGAAGGCGATGTGGTCCCAGGCGGTCTTCCAGTCGCCGAGCACCGGTACGTCATCGATGTGCACCTCGCCCTGCGGTGTGTGCCCGAGGCTGTCGGCCAGGACGCGTTCCTTGCCGGCGTTCTTCGCCGCGGCCGCGCCCGGATCAGCCAGGGCCGCCCCGTCACCGCCACCCAGCAGATTGGTGCCGGACCAGGCTCGGACCTCCAGGGCGCGCTGGACGAACATCGGGGCAAGCGCGGCGCGCAACAGGGTCTGGCCGGTCTTGCCGTCACGGCCCGCGTGGGGCAGTGCGCTTGCTGCGGCGGCGGCCGTGAGGGCCGGGGTGCGCAATCCGGTGGACGGCGTGAAGTTGACGTAGGGGCAGCCGGCTCGCACGGCGGCGGCCGCGTAAAGGGCGCTGGGTGGCAGCCGTACGGCGTCGGGCGCGGGCAGCGGCTCGGTGGAGGAGACGTTGACGACGACCACCCGTGCAAGCGCGTTGCGCACGCGGAACGAGACGATGTCGGCCGCGAAGTCGGCGATGAGTTCCTCGTCGCTTCGCGGGTCGCCCGGGAGGGGGCCGCCCAGCCGTATCTCCTCGTCCGCGGCCTGGAGTTCGGCGCGCACGGCGGGGACGAGCCCGTGTGGCAGAACGCCCGCGTCGGTGAGGTGTTCGGCCCGCTTGGGCAGCGGACTGTGGGCGGTGTCATGGCCGCCGAAGACGAGTGCGGGCAGGAGCGGCAGGCCGGTGCCGTCGAAGGGGGCGGTCTCGGTGACCATGCCGGTGGGCGGCCGCAGTTGGGCGGCGACCGCCGCGCATCCGGCGACGGCGGTGGTGGCGACCGATCCGCGGGCACCGACGAACCAGACACCGGTGCGTGCGGTCTGCCCGTCGGTCTCGGGCTCCGGTCCGTTCCCGTCGTTCTTCACGGGCTGCCTCCCTGCCATGTCGGTGTTCCGATGTGGTTGGAGGACGGTGGGCAGGGCCTCGAGGGCCTTCCGTCCACCGTCGGCATTGGGACGGCTTCGGCCGCGGCCCGGAGAGCTGCTCCGTGTTGCGCGCGGTCGTGGCGTGTGAGGGGCGACTCGGGGCCGCCGCAGAAGTGCGTGGTGCCTGAGGGTTCTTGGCCCTGCGCTGTGCAGGGCCGTCCTCGGTCGGTCGGCCGCACGAGGTGCTCATACGGCCTGAACGGGTCGTCAGCTGCGAACCACTGTGTGGTTCCTGTGCACGAAGGGACCGTAGCCCCGTTCGTCCTTGGCCGGAACCCCTTGCGCAGCGAAACGGCTAACTTCTTCCAGAACCAGGACAAAGAAGGGGGTGGGCAGGCTGGATCAACCCGGCGGCTTCCTGTAACGGTCTGTCAGCACCGGGCTGATTTGCGCCTCCTGACGCGGAGCGCCTAGTTGTCGCCGCCTCCGAAGGCGGCGTCGAAGGATGCCGACGGGGGCTCGAAGTCGAATCGCTTCAGATGGGCGAGTGCTTCCGGTGCGCCTTGGCGGCGGTCCATGCCGGCGTCCTCCCACTCGACCGAGATCGGGCCCTGGTAATCGATGGAGCGCAGCATGCGGAAGACGTCCTCCCAGGGCACGTCACCGTGTCCGGCGGAGACGAAGTCCCAGCCGCGGCGCGGGTCACCCCAGGGCAGATGGGAGCCGAGGCGGCCGTTGCGGCCGTCGAGGCGCTTGCGGGCCTCCTTGCAGTCCACGTGGTAGATCCGGTCACGGAAGTCCCACAGGAAGCCGACCGGGTCCAGGTCCTGCCACACGAAGTGCGACGGGTCGAAGTTCAGCCCGAACGCCGCCCGCCCGCCAACGGCCTCCAGGGCGCGCTGGGTCGTCCAGTAGTCGTACGCGATCTCGCTGGGATGGACCTCGTGCGCGAACCGCACACCCTCCGCGTCGAAGACGTCGAGGACCGGGTTCCAGCGCTCGGCGAAGTCCTCGTAACCGCGCTCGATCATCGACTCGGGAGCGGGCGGGAACATGGCGACCAGGTGCCAGATGGCGGAACCGGTGAAGCCGATGACGGTGTCGACGCCGAAGGCACGCGCGGCCCGTGCGGTGTCCTTCATACGGTCCGCGGCGCGCCGGCGCACTCCCTCCGGGTCGCCGTCGCCCCACACCGCGCCGGGCAGGATCGCCTGGTGGCGTTCGTCGATGATGGCGTCGCACACCGCCTGGCCGACCAGGTGGTTGGAGACCGCCCAGCACTTGAGGCCGTACTTGTCGAGCAACGCGTGCCGGGAGTCCAGATAGGACGAATCGGCGAGCGCCTTGTCCACCTCGAAGTGGTCACCCCAGCAGGCGAGTTCGAGACCGTCGTAACCGAAGTCACGGGCAAGACGGCAGACCTCTTCCAGGGGAAGGTCGGCCCACTGACCGGTGAAAAGCGTGAACGGGCGTGGCATCCTTCTGGAACCTCCTCAGACGGCGATCGGTGTGTAGACGGAGTTCTTCTCGGCGCTCTCCTCCACGGCCGCGAGCACCCGCTGGACCTGCAGACCGTCGGCGAACGACGGCCTCGGGTCGGTGCCGGACGCGATGGCCTCGACGAGGTCGCGGGCCTGGTGGGCGAAGGTGTGCTCGTAGCCGAGCACATGGCCCGGCGGCCACCAGCCCTCCAGGTAGGGATGGTCGGCCTCGGTGACGACGATCCGGCGGAACCCCGCCGTGGCGGCGGGCTCCCGATGGTCGTGGAAGGACAGCTCGTTGAGCCGCTCCAGGTCGAACGCGAGCGAACCGAACTCACCGTTGATCTCCAGTCGCAGGGCGTTCTTGCGCCCTGTCGCCATCCGGGTCGCCTCGAACACGGCGAGCGCTCCCGAGGCGAGCCGGCCCGTGAAGACGGCCGCGTCGTCGACGGTCACCGGTCCGCGCCGGGGGCCGGCGGATGCCGTAAGGCCGGAGGATGCCCCGTCGAGGCGGGGGCGGTCGGTGACGAAGGTCTCCATCTGGGCGGAGACGCCGACCAGGACCTCGCCCGCCAGGTACTGAGCGAGGTCGACGATGTGCGCACCGAGGTCCCCGAGGGCTCCCGACCCCGCGTGCTCCCGCTGCAACCGCCAGGTCAGCGGGAAGTCGGGGTCGACCAGCCAGTCCTGGAGGTAGCTGACCCGGACGTGGCGCAGTGCGCCGAGCCTGCCGTCCGCGATGAGGCTGCGGGCGAAGGTGAGAGCGGGCACGCGCCGGTAGTTGAAGCCCACCATGGCCAACTGGCCGCGCGCGCGGGCCGCTTCGGCGGCTGCGGCCATGGCCTCCGCCTCGGCGACCGAATTGGCCAGCGGCTTCTCGCACAGCACGTGCTTGCCCGCCTCCAGCGCTGCGATCGCGATCTCCGCATGGCTGTCGCCCGGTGTGCAGATGTCGACGAGCTGCACGTCGTCGCGGGCTATGAGGGCACGCCAGTCGGTTTCCGCCGCGGCCCAGCCGTGCTTGTCGGCGGCGGCCTGCACGCCGCGGGCGTCACGGCCGGCGATCGCGGCCAGGACGGGCCGCAGGGGCAGGTCGAACGCGTGCCCCACAGTGCGCCACCCCTGAGAGTGCGCGGCGCCCATGAACGCGTAGCCGACCATCCCCACGCCGAGTACCGGCGGTGCGGTCCGACTGTCCCTCTGTTCCATACGGATTCCTCCTGGTCGGAGTGTCACTGACTCGTCGTGGTGCGGGCGGGGCCCAAGGTCCGGTGCGCTCCGGCGCGGCCCGGTCCTGTCAGATGAAACCGGTCGGCAGGTACTGGTCGACGTTGTCCTTGGTGACCACGGCCGAGTAGAGGGTCAGCGAGGACGGGATCTCGAACTCGGCGAGACCGCCGATGCCCTTGCCCTGGCCGAGTGCCCGGGCAAGATCAATGGCGGAGGCGGCCATCGTCGGCGGGTACAGCACGGTCGCCTTCAGCACGCTGTTGCCCGCCTTGATGGCGTCCATCGCGGACTTGGCGCCGGCGCCGCCGACCATCAGGAAGTCGTCGCGCCCGGCTTGGTCGATGGCGCGCAGCGCGCCCACGCCCTGATCGTCGTCGTGGTTCCACAGCGCGTCGAAGCTCGACTGGGCCTGGAGCAGCTGAGCCGTCTTGGCCTGCCCGGACTCCACCGTGAAGTCGGCCGCCTGGCGGGCCACCTTGCGGATGTTGGGGTAGTTCTTGAGGGCGTCGTCGAAGCCCTTGGTGCGCTGCTGGGTCAGTTCGAGGTTGTCCAGGCCGGCCAGTTCGACGACCTTGGCGTTCTTCTTGCCCTTGAGCTGCTCGCCGATGTACTGGCCGGCGTTGAGACCCATGCCGTAGTTGTCGCCGCCGATCCAGCAGCGGTACGCCTGCGGGGAGGCGAAGACGCGGTCCAGGTTGACGACGGGGATGCCCGCCCGCATGGCCTGCAGGCCGACCTGGGTGAGGGCCTTGCCGTCGGCCGGCAGGATCACCAGGACGTCGACCTTCTTGTTGATCAGCGTCTGGACCTGGCCGATCTGCTGGGCGGTGTCGTTGGAGCCCTCGGTGATCTCCAGCGTGACGTCCGAGTACTTCTTCGCCCGCGACTTGGCGTTGGAGTTGATGGCGTTGAGCCAGCCGTGGTCGGCCTGCGGACCCGCGAAGCCGATGGTGACGGCCTTGCCCGGCTTGTCGTCCGCGACCGGGGCGGCGTTGTCGGCGGTCTGTGCCTGGTCCTTGGGCTCATTGCTGGTGCAGGCCGTCAGCAGCGCGCCCGCGGAAACGGCGGCGGTGCCGAACAGGAGTCCTCTGCGGCTGGTGGCGGGGGTTTTGGGCATGGCGGTTCGACCCTTCGACTGGGCGGGTGTGCGTGTGGCGGGTTCCGGGGGGGGCGGCGTGTCCCCGGTGGAGTCCGACGGGGTGGGTGAGCGCGTCTGAGGGAGGAGGTGGGTGCCGGACGATGGTGTCAGGGGCCGCCGCCCGGCATGTGCTGCACGGGTGTCAGGTGTCGCCGTGCAGCGAGCGGCGCTGGACCAGTACGGCGGCGACGATGATGGCGCCCTTCGCGATCTGCTGGACAGCGGTCTCGAGGTTGTTCAGGGCGAAGATGTTGGTGATCGTGGTGAAGACCAGAACACCGAGGACGGAGCCGACGATGGTGCCGCGGCCGCCGGTGAGCAGGGTGCCGCCGATGATCGCCGCGGCGATGGCGTCCAGCTCGTAGAGGTTGCCGTTGGTGTTCTGCCCCGAGCCGGCGAGCACGATCAGCATGAACGCGGCGATACCGCAGCACAGCCCCGACAGCAGGTACAGGTACAGGCGCTGGCGGCGCACGTCGATACCGGCCAGGCGGGCCGCTTCCGCGTTGCCGCCGACCGCGACGGTGCGGCGGCCGAAGGTGGTGCGGTTGAGCACCAGCCAGCCGATGACGGTGACCGCGGCGAAGATCAGGACGAGGGGCGGGATGCCGAGGACGTAGGAGTCCCTGGCGCCCAGATCGAGTACCGATGCGACGCTCACGATCTGCGTGCTGCCGTCCGTGATCTGCAGCGCGAGACCCCGGGCCGAGGCGAGCATGGCCAGCGTCGCGATGAACGGCACCATCCTGCCGTAGGCGATCAGCAGACCGTTCACGAGACCGCAGCCGACACCGACGATCACCGCGGTGAACAGGATGCCCGCGAAGCCGAACTCCTGGGTGGCCACGGTCGTCGCCCACACCGAGGCGAGCGCCACGATCGCACCGACCGACAGGTCGATGCCGCCGAAGGTGATGACGAACGTCATGCCCACGGTGACGACACCGATCACGGACGCCTGGGTGAGGACGAGTTGCAGGTTGCTCGTCGCGAGGAACTCGTCCGGTGCGGTGATCCCGCCGACCGCCACGAGGACCGCGAGGACTCCGAGCAACGACAGGGTGCGCACATCCCAGCGCGAACCCGATCGGCGCGAACTCCGCTGCTCCCCCGCGGACTTGGCGGCGGGCTTCGGCGCGTCCTTGTGCGCCGCTGGGGTCGGCTGCGTCATGGCGTCGGGCTCCCTTCCATCACAAGATCGAGTACACGGTGCTCGTCGAGCTCCCGGGCGTCCGCCGTGTGGACGATGCTGCCTTCACGGAGCACCAGCACCCGGTCGGCGAGCCCCAGGACCTCGGGCACCTCACTGGACACGAGAAGTACGGCCAGGCCCTCGTCGGCCAGCCGGCGGATCACTGCGTAGAGCTCCGCCCGGGCGCCGATGTCGACCCCTCTGGTGGGCTCGTCCAGCAACAGGACCTTGCAGCCTCGCAACAGCCAGCGGGCGAGGACGGCTTTCTGCTGGTTGCCGCCGGACAGGGTCCTGATCGCGGCGTCGGGATTGTCGGGCCGCAGGGACAGTTCCCGTACCGCCTGGTGCGTCGCGGCCCGCTCGGTACGGCGGTCGAGCCAGCCCGCGCGGGCGAACCGGGACAGTGTGGAGATCGAGACGTTGCTGCTGACCGACTCCAGCATCAGCAGGCCCTGCGCCTTGCGTTCCTCGGGCGCGAGACCGATGCCGGCACTGACGGCGGCACGGACACTGCCGGAGCGCAGGGGCGTGCCGTCGACGAGCACACGGCCCTCATCGGGCTTGCGGGCCCCGTAGATCGTCTCCAGGATCTCGCTGCGCCCGGACCCGACGAGTCCGGCCAGCCCGACGATCTCTCCGGGCCGCAGCTCCAGATCGACGGGGGCGAACTCCCCTCGCCTGCACAGCCCTTCGACCTTCAGTACGGGCTCCCGCTCCGCGGCGAACCCGGCTTCGGGCCGCTCGGGGAAGACGTACTCCACGTTCCGCCCGGTCATCAGGGCCACGACCTCATGGGTCGGTGTGCTCTTGGCAGGCAGTCCGCCCGCGACCGAGCGGCCCTCCTTCAGGACCGTGACCCGGTCGCCGATGCGCCGGATCTCCTCCAGGCGGTGGGAGATGTAGATGACGGCGACGCCGTCGGCCGTCAGATCGCCCACGATCCTGAACAGGTTGTCCACCTCTTCGGGGTCGAGCGCCGCCGACGGCTCGTCCATCACGATCAACCGCACCTCGTGGGACAGCGCACGGGCCATCGAGACGATCTGCTGCTGCGCCGCGGAGAGGTCACCGACCAGGCGCGTCGGATCGATCTCCGAGTGCCCCAGCCGTTGCAGCAGCTCCGCGGTCGCCGTACGCGCGGCGGAGCCACGCACCACGAACCCGGCCGAGGTGGGTTCGTGTCCGAGGAAGACGTTCTCCGCGACGGACAGCCCCTCGATCAGATCGAGTTCCTGGTAGATGGTGGCGATGCCCAGACGCATGGCGGCGATCGGAGATCCGAGGGTCACGGGTTCACTGCGCCAGGTGATCTCACCGCTGTCCGGCTGGTGAGCCCCGGCCAGCACTTTGATCAGGGTGGACTTGCCGGCTCCGTTCTGGCCGAGCAGGCAGTGGACCTCGCCGGCCTGGACCTCGAGATCCACGCCGTCCAGGGCGCGAACGCCCGGGAACGACTTGGTGATACCGGACATGGTGAGCAGGGGTGGTTGTGGTGCCATGAGGAATCCCCTCGGCGGATACGGGCCGTGAGTGGGCAGGGCTGGGCTGGACATGTCGGTCGTGTGGGCGGCTGCGGGAGCCCTGGCGCGGTGTGCGCCGTGTCGGCGCACAGGCTGCTGAGAAGGGCAGGTCAGGCTTGCTCGCCCGGCAACCAGGCGGAGAGGGACGGCCGACGGCCATGCAGGGAAGTGACGACCGCGGACATTTCATGTGCGGCTACGGCGGTGCTGTGGCTGTTGCGCTACGGCGGTGCTGTGGCTGTTGCGGTGGCGCTACGACGGTGTCGTGGCTGGTGCGGTGGCGCCAGGTTGCGCCGGTGGCTCTGCTGATGTCGCCGGGGCGCCGCGGGGTTGCCGCAGCGCACCGGGGTTGCCGGATCGTCGAGAAGGTTGTGCTGCCGCTTGATGGCGGCACTTGGTTGGAGGCGCGCCGCAGGTTGCGCGGGCGCACGTGGTGATCCGCTGCCGACCGGGTCGGCCGGCGGTCAGGCCGGCGAGAAGACGTGGTCGCTGATGAGTCGGGCCGCGCCGATGGCTCCGGCGGCCGGCCCCAACTCCCCCAACACGATCGGCAGATTGCCCGTCGCCAGCGGCAACGACTGCCGGTACACCTGGGTCCGCACACTGGCCAGCAACGTGTGCCCGAGCCCGGTCACGCCGCCACCGATCACCACCAACCCAGGATTGAAGAAACTGACGAGCCCCGCGATGACCTGCCCGAGGCGTTTCCCGCCCTCGCGGATGAGCTCCAGGGCCACCGGGTCCCCGGCCGTCGCGGCGGCCGACACGTCCTCGGCGGTCAGACGCCCGGCTGACTCCAACCGGGCGGCGAGGTGTGCCGAGCGCCCCTCACGCGCGGCCTGCTCAGCGTCACCGGCCAGGGCGGCACCGCTGAAGTGGGCTTCCAGGCAACCCCGATTGCCACACACGCACGCGCGGCCTTCCGGTTCCACCTGGATATGACCGATGTCGCCGGCACTGCCCGTCACCCCGCGGTGGACCTCACCGCCGACGACGATGCCGCAGCCGATACCAGTGCCGATCTTGACGCAGAGGAAGTCGCCCACGGAGCGTGCGACGCCCGCGTGCTGCTCCCCCATCGCCATGAGGTTCACGTCGTTGTCGACCATGACCGGGCAGCCGAGTTCCTGACTGAGCGCCTCCCGTACGGGAAAGCCGTCCCAGCCCGGCATGATCGGCGGAGCCACCGGTACACCCTCGGGGAAGCGGACCGGCCCCGGGACGCCGATGCCGGCGCCGTCGAAACCCTCCGCGAGCCCCGAGGCCCGCAACTTGGCAGCCATGGACAGGACTTGCTCGAAGACCGCGACCGGGCCCTCGCGGACGTCCATCGGCTGGTTCAGATGCCCCAGGACCTCCAACTCGGCATTCGTCACGGCGACACCGATCGATGTGGCACCGATGTCGACGCCGAGGAAACGCAGGGTCGGCGCAAGCCTGATGTTGTGCGAGCGGCGGCCTCCCCGGGACGGGGCCAGCCCGTCCGCGACAATCAGCCCCGTCTCCAGCAGCCGGTCGACCTCGACCGCCAGCTTCGAACGGGACAGGTCCACCAGATCGCCCAGCTGGGCACGGGAGTTGGACCCGTTGTCACGCAGCAGACGAAGCAGGCGCGCCTGATGGGTGTTCTCAGGTCGAGCAGTCATCCGTCTCACGATCCCTCCCCTCACCCACGGCTGGGCCCAGGACGCCTGTCTCCGCCGACCGCGTCGTCAGGCTGTCGGAGAGGAACGTAACAATGATTTTCCGGAGTGGGAAGTACTTCCGCACGAGAAGGGCACCTCTTTTTCCACACTCAGGACAAAGTTTCGCGATCGTTGAGGGCCCACTCAGCTGGCGGTGACCGCGCAACAACGGCCTCGCACCTACCAGGCCTGGGCCTCTTCCGAGAGAGTGACTCTGCCCGCGACCACCGAGCGGCCTGAGCTCTGGCAACGGGCTGTCGACGCCATCCGTCGGGAGCGCCGGCCTGTCAGGGTTGCTTCCTGCTTCGCCGATCGCTACGTCGCTGCGGGAGGAACCGTCACCGAAGATGGCACCGCCCCCTCTACTGGCGGCTGCTGGACGCGCTGCCACGTCTGTCGACGGTTTTGGGCAGCACTAGCGATCACAGAACTCGGAAATATGGATGAGACCCAGCCATGCTGTCGGAGCACGAGACGTGTCCCGGCGCCGTGATGGTGGCCGACGCGCCGGCAGTAGGCGACGATCAGGCGCGAGGCGTTCACCCTTTGGAGGAGTACCCGTGTCCGACGTCAAGGCCGAGCTCGACAAGCTGATGCGTGCTTTCCTCGGCGCCTTCACCAACACCGGTGGCAGCCGGCCGAACGTCGAAGCTGTCCGAGAGGTGTTCATTCCACAAGGAATGATCATCAAAAACGTCGGGGGCGTGCCTGTGATCTACGACCTCGACGCGTTCGTCGAGCCCCGGGAGAAAATCCTCACCGATGGGACGCTGACGGAGTTCTCCGAATGGGAAGTCGCCGATCGGACCGAAGTCTTCGGGTCGATCGCGCACCGGTTCAGCGAATACCGCAAGTCCGGTTTCCTCAACGGCGAGTGGTTCGAGGGCTCCGGATGCAAGACCACCCAGTTCGTCCTGACGCCTGCCGGCTGGAGGATGAGCTCGATGGCCTGGGATGACGTGTAGGGGCCCAACCTCCGCGGTCCGTTCCGAGGCTCCGGCCAGACCGATGCCAACGCCGCCTGTATCGGGTGGAACCCAACACCGTGCTCGCGCATCAAGGCGGTACGACATCCCTGCCCGGGCATCACAGCGGATCGCCGCGTACAGATTGGCGTTGGACTTCGGTGGCACCAGCGCCCCTCACTCGGCTCTCACCGACAGGTGGTGCCAGCTTTGAGTTCTACGCAGTGGGCCGGAGGGGCCGCCAGGTGAGAAACGCGCATCCGGGCCCATGGGGTGTTGGCCCACCCGGCGTTGAGACGTCAGACATCTGACGAGACGCCGTCACACAGCGGACTGGCCAGGGAAAAGACATGGAAGCGGCACTCGGCAACGCCGTGCGGCACTGCGGAAACGGATCGGGGCTCTGACGGTAAATCGGGTGAAGCTCGGCGCCCTGGCTCGACGAGGTGCGACCATCAGCGCTGTGACAGGTCGGGTGCTCCCTCTCGCGTGGTCTGGGAGCGCCTGCCAGAGGGTAGTTCGAAAGGCTTGCAACGCAATGCGCTTCCTCTCCAGGACGTCGTCGGGCGGCGTGATCGAACAGCTCTTCACCCTCGACGAGATCCCCGGCGTGCTGTGGACGCCGGAAAACGCCCACGGCACGCGTCCCTTGATCCTGATGGGACATGGCGGCGGGCAGCACAAGAAGGCTCCCGGCGTCCTTGCTCGAGCGCGTCGCTTCGCCGCCGAGGGTGGGTTTTCGGTCGCCGCGATCGACGTGCCCCACCACGGCACGCGGCCGACGGGCGAGCAGTTCGACCGGCTCGCTGCCGAGTACCAGGCGCGTGTGACCGCCGTAGAGGACACGGCCGAGCTGGACACCGCCTTGTACATGCTGGTAGTCGGGCAGACCGTCGTGGAATGGCAGGCGGTCCTGACCGCACTCCAGCAACTCGACGACATCGGCGACGGACCGGTGGGCTATTGGGGTGTGTCGCTGGGCTGTGCGCTCGGCATACCGCTCGTGGCCGCAGAGCCTCGGGTTCGCGCCGCTGTGCTGGGGCTACAAGGGTCACCCGTGCTGATCGGAACCGCCGCGCAGATCACCGTGCCGGTGCAGTTTCTGGTCCAGTGGGACGATGAGCAGATGCCCCGTGCGCAGAGCCTGGCGTTGTTCGACGCCATCGGTTCTTCGGAAAAGACGCTGCACGCCCATCCGGGCAAGCACGGGGATCTGCCGCGGTACGAGATGGACGACTCACTCCGGTTCTTCGCCCGGCATCTGGGCTGATACGCCTGTGGCCACCAGAAGGTGCCCGTCGCAGATGTGGATGCCGCGGAGCGTGTCGGGCTCCCTGCGGTGGTGGGGCGATGGGAGTTGACGATTGCTCCGCACGGGCACCTCAGCTTCGTGGTCACCGCGTCCGGCCCCGCCGCCCACCGCCGCGGAAGACACGCCGTAGGTGTCGGACGTCCGTGTGTGACGAGAGGCGGGGAGCGCCGGCCGCTCATCGGGTTCACAGCCACGCGTCGACGGCGGCCGCGAGGTCGTCCTGGCTCTGGAAGACGTGCCCGTTCATGCCGACCGCCTGTGCCGCGCGGACGTTCTCCTCGCGGTCGTCGACGAAGAGGAAGTCGGCGGGTGCGGCGCGCAGGGCGACGATGCAGTGCTGGAAGGCGGCCGGGTCGGGCTTGGCCGCACCGATCTTCCCGGAGAACGCCATGTGGTCGAGGTCGTGCAGCCAGGGCTGGGCGGCGAGAAAGGCGTCCGCGTGGTCCGCCGGGATGTTGGACAGCAGGGCGACCCGGGCGCGGTCCCGCAGGTCGCGCACGTAGGTGACCATGCGGTCGTCGACGCGGGACCAGCTGTCGATGTCGGTGAGCCGCAGCTCCTCGGTCGTGCCGGGGTCGACAGGGAGAGACAGCGAGTTCAGTACGTCGGTCCAGTACGCGGACGCGGTGTGCCGGCCGGCGTCGTAGGGCGGGCGGTGTTTCCAGTAGGCCGTGGTGAAGGCGTCGGCGGAGGTGTGGCAGTGGGCGGCCATCTTCTCCAGGGCGCCCGGGCGTTGGTGGCGGGCGATGACCCCGAAGAGGTCGAAGAGCACGATGCGGTGGCGGTCGGTGGGCATGCGGGTCGGCTTCCTTCCGGTTGCGGGGCGTTCGGTTCAGTGCCGGTGGGGCAGGGCGCGGGCGAGGGAGTCGAGGGCGGCCAGGGGGTCGGGGCCCGCCGGGGCGAGCACGACGCTGGTCGCGCCGGCGGCGTGGCGAGCGTCGATCGCCGCGCGGGCCTGGGCGGGGGTGCCGGCGATGCTCAACTGACGGACCCAGTCGGCGGGCATCGTCTGGGCGAAGTGGCGGGCGTCGGGGCTGGCGGCGCGGTGTGCGCGCAGTTCGGCGGCGAAGGGCAGGGGGTCGATGTGCGCGGCCCACTGCGGTTCGCCGACCGATTCCAGGACCGCGCGGACACGGGTCAGGGCGGCTTCCTCGTCGTCGTCCACGGCTGCGGCGTCGTAGACGACGATCTCCCGAGGGTTCGCGGAGGGGCCCAGGTTGTGCAGGGAGGCGGTGATGTAGCCGGGTGCGGCGGGCTCGGCCAGGAGGAGTCCGTCGGCGACCTCGCCCGCGACGGCCTGCGACTTGGGGCCGCGGACGCCGAGAATCACCGGGGGGACGATCTCCGGGATCTCGGTGATGACCACGCCCTCGCAGCGGACGTACCGGCCGTTCTCGGGTCCGGGCTTGCCGGCGATGAGCAGGCGGAGCGCTCTCGCGTACTCCTTGATGAGCGTCAGGGGGCTTTCGGGCCAGGACCCGACCTGGCGCATCCAGCCGGGCATGCCGTGGCCGATGCCCGCGATGAGCCGGCCGGGGTGGAGCTGGGCGAGGGTGGCCAGTTCCATCGCGGCGAAGGCCACGTTGCGGGCGCCGGCGGGCATGATGCCGATCCCGACGGTGAGGTTCGTCGTGGAGGCCAGGACGGTGGCCGCCTGGGCGACACCGCCGCGCCAGCCGAGGTCCTCCACCACCCAGACCTGGTCGAACCCCAGCTCCTCGGCACGCCGGACATAGGGCAGCACCTCGCCGACGGGGAGATCGAGCGGCAGCATGACACCGACGCTGCCGCGGGCGGGCACTGCGGGGAACTCGGACATCGGGGACTCCTTCGGTCGGCTGAGGCCTGCTGAGGTCGGCTGAGGTCTATTGAGGTCGGCTGAGGCCCGTTGAGGTCTGTTGACGTTCTCCCCGGTCCGTGACGACCGGGGAGACATGAGCTTGTGCGGCACGGTTGTCAGGGACCGTGCCGCACAAGCGGTCAGTGGGTGTTGGCTGCCGTCTCGCGCTCGCGGGTGCGGTCGTCCGCCCTCTCGCCCCGGCGGACGACGACGGGGTCGGTGCGCAGGACGCCGGCACCCACGGCGGTGGTCACGCACAGCAGGGCCAACAGGATGAAGGCGTGGTTGAGGGCGACGAGTTGGGTCAGCCAGCCGATCACGGCGGGACCGGCGAGCATGCCGACGTAGCCGAGTCCCGCGACGCGGGAGACGTTGGCCCCGGCTGCGGAGGGGTCGACATGCCCGGCCGCGCTGAACAGTTGCGGGATGCAGCCGGACAGCCCCAGGCCGAACAGCGCCCAGCCGGTGAACACGGCCGTCATCCAGGGGCAGAGGATCACGAGGGTGATGCCGACGGCAGCCGTGGCCGCGCCGTACCGCAGGATCGCCGCGGGACCGAAACGGGCGGCGAAGCGATCGGCGAGCAGTCGGCCGCCGGTCATGGCCGCGGCGAAGGTGCCGTACGCGAAGGCCGCCGTACTGGCGGGCGCGCCCAGGGCGTCCTTCAGGTGCAGGGCGCTCCAGTCGTTGGCAGCGCCTTCGCACAGCATGACCATGAGCGCCAGGACGGCCAGCAGCCAGACCCGGCCCGCGCTGCCGCGGCGTTCGACGGCCGGTGATGTACCGGTCTCCTTCGCGGAGCCGGGGCTCCCGCCAGCGGGAGCGGCAGGCAGCAGGGCACGTTTCGCTGCCAGGGCGACCACGACGCCGGCGGCCCCCATGGCGGCCATGGTCGCGGCCGGGTTCAGGCCGATGCTCGCCGCACCCGCTCCGGCGAGCGCGGCAAGGACACCACCGACGGAGAACGTGGCGTGGAAGCCGGACATGACAGGGCGGCCGTACGCCTTCTCCACGTGTACGGCATGGGCGTTCATGCTCACGTCCAGGCAGCCGTTGCAGAACCCGAAGACCAGCAGCGCGGCGGCGAGCGTCCACAGGTCATGGGCGAGTCCGGGCAGGAACAGGGTCGTGCCGCACAGTGCGCCGCCGGCGGGTACCACGGTGCGGGTGCCGAGGCGGTCGGTCAGGGGGCCCGCCACCTGCATGCCCACGAAGGCCCCGACCCCGAGTACCACCAGCAGGCCGCCGAGCGTGGCGTGACTGATGCCGACGCGCTCCTCGATCGCGGGGATGTGCACCACCCAAGTGCCCATCAAGGTGCCGCACAGGACGAAGTAGACGTAGGTCGCCACGCGGGCGGCTCGCAGGGAACGTTCCATACCGAACAGCGTAACGAACATTTCTGATGTTCGGAAACCGCCCTAGCGAACAGTTTTGTTGTTCATTTCACGGTGGTGTTCAATCGCGGTATGAACAACGCAGACCGGCACGGGCTGATCGCGAAGGTGGTCAGGGACTCCGGGGGCGTCACGGTCCAGGAACTCGCGGAGTTGACCGGCGCATCGGAGATGACCATCCGGCGCGACCTCGACACCCTCGCCGCCCAGGGTGTTCTCGAACGCGTCCGCGGTGGGGCACGCACCCTGCTGCTCCGGGGCGAGGAGCCCCCCTTCAGGTTGCGCGCCCACGAGGCCGTCGACGCCAAACGCCGGATCGCCGCCGAGATCTCCGCGCTCATCGCCGACGGTGAGAGCGTCCTGCTGGACAGCGGCACCACCTGTCTGGAGGTGGCCCGGCTCCTGCGCGAGCGGCCCGTCACCGTGATGCCCCTGTCCCTGCAGGCCATCCACCTGCTCGGCGAGGCCCCCGGCCCGGCCACCCTGGTCGTGCCCGGCGGTCAGCCCCGCGCCGCGGAAGGAGCCCTCACCGGCCCCCTCACGCTCGCCTCCCTGGCCGCCCTGCGCTTCGACACCGCCGTCGTCGGCTGCTGCGGACTGTCCGCGGCCGACGGCCTGACCGCATACGACCTCGACGACGCCGCGGTGAAGAAAGCGGGCATCGCCTCCTCCCGCCGCGTCATCGCCGCCGCCGACGGCAGCAAGCTCGGCCACACCGCCTACGCCCACGTCGGACCTGCCACCCTCGTGCACACCCTCGTCACCGACGCCTCCGCGACCGCCGACGAGGTCACCGCACTCGAGGCGGGCGGAACCGTCGTCCGGACCGTGTGACCTCGCGCCCCGGGCCTCAGGCCGTCGACGCGCGGATGAACGAGGCGGCCCGCTCGCCGATCATGATGGCGGGGGCGTTGGTGTTCCCCGTGACGAGGGTCGGCATGATCGACGTGTCCGCCACACGGACGTTCTCCAGCCCGCGCACCCGCAGTTCGTGGTCGACGACCTTGCCCATCATGCAGGTGCCCGACGGGTGGTAGAAGGAGAACGACTGGGTGCGGATGAAGTCGTCGATGTCCTGGTCACGGTCCGACAGCGGGGCGAGTCCGGCGTCGGCGGCACCGCGCAGGTCCGACCGCAGCAGGGACGTCAGCCGCTGTTCACGGGCGATGCGCATGCACAGCCGGACACCCTCGCGCAGTCGCCTGCGGTCGTCGGGGTCGGCGAGGTAGTTGTGGAAGATGCGCGGCTTGGCGTAGGGGTGGGAGTGCCGCAGTCGCACCGAGCCGCGGCTCGCGGGCCGTGCGACGTAGGGACCGAACGACATTCCCGGTTCCAGCGGCGCGGCGAGACCCTCGTCGCGGACGATCCCCAGCGCGGCGTGGACCTGGATGTCCGGGGCGGGGACATCGTCACTGGAGCTGAAGAAGCCGCCGGTCTCGTTCCAGGCCATCGAGCCGGTGCCCTGCTCGCGCAGGAGCTGTTCCTCCGCTGAGGTGTCCGGTCCCAGGAGCGGCTCGGTGTCGCTGAAGAAGCTGATGAAGCACCCGGTGTGGTCCTGCATGTTCCTGCCGACGTCCGGCAGGTCGTGCAGCGGGGTGATCCCGCCCGCGGTCAGTTCGTCGGCGGGTCCGACACCGGACTGGAGGAGCAGGTGGGGTGAGTTGTAGGCGCCGAGGGACAGCACGATCTCGCGGTCGGCCTGGATGGTCCGGACGGTTCCGAGGTGGTCGACCTCCAGGCCGGCGGCCCTCGAGCCGTCGAAGCGCAGGCGCAGGGCGGTCGTCGAGGGAAGCACGGTGAGGTTCGCCCGATCCGCGGCCGGCTCCAGGAACGCGATCGCGCTGCTGCACCGCAGGCCGCCCCGCTGCGTGACCTGGTGGCAGCCGACGCCCTCCTGCTCGGCTCCGTTGAAATCCGGGTTGTGCTTGTACCCCGCGTCCTGGGCCGCCTCGACCCATGCCGTCAGCAGTGGGTGGACGGAGCGGGGGTTGCTGACGGTCAGGGGGCCGCCGGCGCCGTGGAAGTCGTCCGCTCCGCGCTCGTTGTCCTCGGACTTCCTGAAGAAGGGCAGAACGTCGTCGTACCCCCAGCCCGGGTTGCCGAGCCGCTCCCAGGTGTCGTAGTCGTAGCGGTGCCCGCGGACGTACAGCATCGTGTTCATCGAGCTGGTGCCGCCGATCACCCGGCCACGGGGCAGGTAGGCGCGGCGCCCGCCGAGTCGGGGCTCGGGTTCGGTTTCGAAGTCCCAGTCGTACGTCGTCTTGAGCTGCTGCGAGAACAGCGCCGGTATCTCGAAGAGGCGGCCCCGGGCCGGCGGCCCCGCCTCGATCAGCGCGACTGTGACATCCGGGTCCTCGGACAGCCGGGCCGCCACCGCACAGCCGGCCGAGCCGGCCCCGACGACGACGTAGTCGTACGATTCCCTGTCCATTTCGCCTCCGTGGAACTGCGGTCGCCCTGGTCGGCGCGTGTCGTTCCTGGAGAGGCTAGGGACGCCGAGCACGGCCGGAACATGCACGAAGTGAGCACTTGGGGCGCCAGTCGTTACCCATTCCGTGCATGTGCTGTATCTGCGCCGCTGCTTAGGCTCGCTTCGAACTATCGCGGCAAAGAGGGGATCACGACCCATGTCCGACCCGGTCCGTCAGGATTACACGCCTCCGGAGCTCCGGCCCGAAGCCCTCGTCCCAGTCGGTACCGCCGAGGAGATCAGCACCGATGTCCTGATCATCGGCTCCGGCATGGGCGGGTCCTCGCTGGCCTGGGCGCTGAAGGACTCCGGTCTCGACGTACTCGTCGTGGAGCGGGGCCGTTTCCTTCCCCGTGAACCCGAGAACTCGCAGCCGGCCGAGATGTATCTCAAGGGCCGGTACAAGAACGCCGGTTACTGGTACGACGGCAGCACCGGCAAGCCGTTCGCGCCGGGGGTCTATTACTGGGTGGGCGGAAACACCCGTTTCTACGGCGCCATGCTGCCCCGTTTCCGGCGCAGCGACTTCACCGAGGTGCAACACCACGAGGGTGTCTCGCGCGCCTGGCCCTTCGCCTACGACGACCTGGAGCCCTTCTACACCGCCATGGAGCAGCTGCTCCAGGTGCACGGGCAGACCGGCGAGGACCCGACCGAGCCGCCCCGCTCCAAGCCCTACCCGTATCCGGCGCTCCCGCACGAACCCGAGATCGAGCGGTTCGCCCAGTCGCTGCGCAGACAGCGCCTGCACCCGTTCCACACGCCGAACGCACTGAACATCAGCACGCAGGCCGACCGTGCCGCCGTGACGACCGCCGACGGCTGTCCGGACGAGACGGGCATGAAGTCCGACGCCGAGAACCGGCTCCTGCTCCCCGCGCTGAGCGACGGCGTCAGGATCCTCACCGGTGCGGAGGTCACCCGCCTGATCACCTCGCCCGACGGCCGGAAGATCGTCGCCGCCGAGGCACGGCACGAAGGCCGGATCATACGTGTCAACGCCAAGTCCTTCGCCCTCGCCGGAGGCGCCGTCAACTCGGCCGCGCTGCTGCTGCGTTCGGCCGACGACGCGCACCCCCAGGGGCTCGCCAACTCCTCCGGGCTGCTGGGCCGCAACTACATGGTCCACAACAGCACGTTCTTCGTCGGGGTCCACCCGCTGCGGACCAACCCCACCAAGTGGCAGAAGACGCTCGGCCTGAACGACTTCTACGAATCCGGCCCGGGCACGCGCTTCCCGCTCGGGAACCTCCAGATGCTGGGCAAGCTGCAGGCGCCCATGCTCAAGCCCGCGCGTCCGTGGGCACCGACCTGGGCCCTGAAGCTCATGGCGGCCAGAAGCCTCGACATCTATCTGACCACCGAGGACCTCCCGTCCCGGGACAACCGGGTACGCGTGGACGGCGACCGCATCCTCATCGACTGGACGCCGACCAACGTCGCGCCCCACCACGAACTGGTGCGGCGGGTGACCCGGGCGGTCCGCAAGGCCGGCTATCCGCTGATCTTCACCCAGCGCATGGGCATCGAGACCAACTCCCACATGTGCGGCACGGCCTTGGCGGGCAACGATCCGGCGGAGAGCGTGCTCGATCCCCTGTGCCGCAGTCATGACGTCGACAACCTCTGGGTGACCGACGCGTCGTTCTTCCCGTCCTCGGCGGCGCTCAACCCGGCGTTGACGATCGGGGCGAACGCCCTGCGCATCGCCCCGTCCCTCGCCAGGGCGACGAAGGGCTGACGCCGCGTCGGCGAGGGCGTACGGCGGCCCGAAGTCAGGTCCGCCGCAGCGTCGGCTTGCGCAGCAAGTCATGCCCGCGCACGGCCAGTTGCAGCCGCTGCTGGTTGCTGACCTGTGTGAGATCGAGGCCGAGAATCTCGGAGAGTCTGTCGAGGCGGTGGTAGAGGGTGCGTCGCTGGATGAAGAGCTCCTCCGCCGCCCGTGCCTTGTTGCCACCGTGGTCGAGGAACGTGCGGAGCGTGGGCAGCAGGGGGTTCTTCACCAGCGCGTCGTGCTCCAGGAGCGGACCGAGTTCGTCCTCGACGTACCGTCGGAGCTCGGGGCCCTCGGAGAGCGCGACGAGGAGGCGCAGCGCTCCCAGATCGTCGAAATGACGTACCTCCGTGGTCGAGGCCGCGGCCGCGACGGACGCCGCGCTGCGGCTCTGGCGCAGGGCCAGCGGAAGGGCGGCCGGCTCCACGATCCGGCTGAGGCCGGCCCGGGTCCCGTGATCGGTCAGCAGGCTCTGCACGTGGGTGGCATCGGCGCGGGTGGGCAGGCCCACCACCGCCACGTCGAAGTCTCCGGTGTCGCCGACGACGGCGGGCCATCCGGCCTCCTGCAGCAGGCGGGCGAGGAGGTGGTCCTTGGTGGGCTCCTCGTCCCCGGCCCAGGCCGTGACGACGATCAGGTCCCGTCCGCGCAGGTCCTGGCCGAGCGCGAGGCCGAGGGTGACGAACCGCTCTCCGGTGATGTCGCCGAGCAGCAGCCGGTTGAGCAGTGCCGTCTGGCGCTGGGAGGCGCGGGCGCCGCTCTCCCGCTCGCTCAGCAGCGAGATCGCCACGGCCGCGGCGGCCCGCTCCAGGGTGCGCAGTTCGGGCGGGCTCGGCCGCTGGCCGCCGTGCAGAAGGTGGAGCCAGCCCCATGACTCGCCGCGGAGCACCACGGGCTGGCGGGCGCAGGGCGCGACCTCGCTGAACGAGGCCGCCGGGACGGTGGGGGCCCCGGCGTCCTGGGCCAAGAGCGAGGGATGGCGTTCGTGGATCGCCCGCGAGTGCGCGGTCCACTCGTCCACGACCCGGTCGGCCTCCGGTGTCGCTCCCCCGTACGCCAGCATCTGATGAGTGACGTCCTCCAGCACCACGGGGTGCCCGGTGCGGCGGGCCAGTTCCCTGACCACTCCGACGTAGTCCTCGTCCGCCAGGAGCAGGTCCATGAACGCCTGGCTGGTGGCCTCCTCGGCGATCAGCTGCTTGACGCGCATCCCGACCAGGATTTCGTGGACCTGGGCCGAGGTCTCGACGAACGGGATCTCGTCGGCGAGGCCCACCAGGGGCAGGCCGACCGCCTCGGCCTCCTCGATCACGGCCTCCGGCATGGAGTCGAACACGCGCCCGGCCAGTTCGATGACGAGGACGGCCGCGTGGGCGTCCGCGAGCCGTCGGATGAAGGCCCGCTGCTCGAGAGCGGTCGCGCCCATGCCCAGGCCGGCGGTCAGCAGCATCTCCTGACCCGTGAGAAAGCGGTGGATGTCCGGGATCTCGCCGGTGTGCACCCAGCGCACGGGACGGTCGAGATTCCGCTCCCCGGCGTAGACCCGCACAGCCGTGCGTGTGAACACCTCGAGCTCCAGGACGGCGCGAACCGTCAGGACTTCAGCCATGAGCCACAACCTCGGTGTGTGCAGGATCAGCGGCCAATATTGCACACGTTGTGCCTGTCGCCACACCCCCCGTTTCCCCAGACTTCAGGTCAAGCCCGCAGGCACGACCCCGTGCAAGGAGTGCAGAGTGTCAGCCCAACACCAGACCATCAAGGCTCCTGTCGCCGTGAAGACGTCGCGGACCAGCCGTCCGGAAACCGTCGAGACCGTCGCGGACGTCATCGCCGATGTACGGGCCAACGGCGACGCCGCCGTGCGCCGCTGGTCGCAGAAGTTCGACAACTGGAGCCCGGAGTCCTACCGGCTCGGTCCCGACCAGATCTCCTCCGTGGTCTCCTCCGTCCCCGAGACGGTCCTCGACGACCTGCGGTTCGTCCAGAAGCAGGTGCGCGGCTTCGCCCAGGCGCAGCGCGACTCCCTCACCGCCTTCGAGGTGGAGACACTGCCCGGAGTGTTCCTGGGGCAGCGCAACATCCCCATCGGCGCGGCGGGCGCCTACGTGCCCGGCGGCCGCTACCCCCTCACCGCGTCGGCCCACATGACCGTCCTGACCGCCAAGGTCGCCGGTGTCGAACGGGTCGCCGCGACGACCCCGCCGGACCGGGGCGCGCCGCCGCCCGTCAGCATCGCGGCGATGCACCTGGCGGGGGCCGACGAGATCTACGTCATGGGCGGTGTCCAGGCCGTGGCCGCCCTCGCGCTGGGCACCGAGACGATCGACGCGGTCGACATGCTCGCAGGCCCTGGCAACGCCTACGTGGCGGAGGCCAAGCGCCAGCTCTTCGGCGAGGTCGGCATCGACCTGTTCGCCGGGCCGACGGAGGTCCTGATCGTCGCGGACCACACCGCGGACCCGTTCGTCGTGGCGACGGACCTGCTGTCCCAGGCCGAGCACGGACCCGACTCCCCTGCGGTCCTCATCACGACGTCCGAGGAGGTGGGCGCGCGGACCATCGCCTGGGTGGACAAGTTGCTTCCCGGCCTGTCCACCAAGGAGGTCGCCGGCCCCGCCTGGCGCGACCACGGCGAGGTGATCGTGGTCCCCACCCTGGACGCCGCGTACGCACTCGCCGACGAGTACGCGAGCGAGCACGTCCAGATCCTCACCGCCGAGCCCCGCGAGGCGCTGCACCGGATGCGCAACTACGGCGCCCTGTTCCTCGGGGACAAGACGTGCGTCGCGTACGGCGACAAGGTCATCGGCACCAACCACGTGCTGCCCACCCTCGGAGCGGCCCGGTACACCGGCGGTCTCTGGGTCGGCAAGTACCTCAAGACCGTGACCTACCAGGAGATCAGGGACCCCGGGTCCAGTGCCCGGCTGGGTGAGATCTGCGGCAGGGCTTCACGCATCGAGAACTTCGAGGGACACGCGCGCTCCGGTGACGTCCGCGCCGCGCGCTACGGATCGGCCCGACTGGACTGGACCGACCACACCTTCGAGCAGAGCTGATCCGCGATGACGGATCGCGATTTATGCCGGACCGCAGCAGCAACCCGGCAGCCGTCCGACAAGGAGCACGTCCCCCTCGACCCACGGAGATCAGCATGTCAGCGACCGACAACGAGGCGCACGCGGCGCCCACATCCACCCCCGTAGGCGCGCCGGGCGGGGCCGGGAGCCCCGCCTCCTCGGCAGCAGACGCGGAAATGCTCGCCGTACTCGGCTACGAGCAGAAGTTCGACAGAAAGGTCAGCCTGTGGGCGAACTTCGCCCTCGGCTTCGTCTACCTCTCGCCCCTCGTGGGTGTCGTGTCCCTCTTCGCGCTCGGTCTGGCGACCGCCGGCGGACCGGCCATCTTCTGGATCGGCATCGTCGGCGCCGGGCAGTTCCTGGTCGCACTGGTCTTCGGGGAGGTCGTCTCGCAGTTCCCGCTCGCGGGCGGGCTCTACCAATGGGTCAGACGGCTGTGGAACGGGCGCTACGCCTGGTTCAACGCGTGGACCTACATCTGTTGCATCACCATCGGCATCACCAGCACCGCCCTGTTCAGCTCGGACTTCGTGGCCAGCCTCTTCGCCGGAACCGCCGCCGAGCCCGGCATCAGCTCCACCCCGACCCAGCGCCTGTGGATCGCCATAGGCATGACCGTCGTCTGCCTGATCTGCAACTGCTTCGGCACCAGGACCCTGGCTCTGATCTCGAAGATCGGACTCGCCGCGGAGCTGATCGGCATCGTCCTCGTGGGCCTCTATCTGCTGATCTTCGAACGGCACAACTCCGTCTCGATCTTCTTCCAGACCAGCAGCTCCCACCACGGCAGCTACTTCCTGGCCTTCATCACCGCCTCACTCGTCGGCCTGTTCCTCTTCTACGGCTTCGAGGCGTGCGGCGAGATCGCGGAGGAGGTCCCCAACCCCTCCCGCAGCATCCCGCGGGCCATGCAGCTGACCGTGGCAGTCGGCGGACTTGCCGCTCTCCTCGCGTTCGTCGGGTACGCCCTCGCGGCTCCCGACCTCGCCTCGATCCTCTCGGGCAAGGACACCAACCCGATCCCCTCGATCCTGCAGAGCTCGCTCGGCATCGTCGGCACGAAGCTGGTCCTCGCGGTCACCATCACGTCCTTCATCGCGGGCCTGATGAGCCAGCAGGCCGCCGCCAGCCGGATCGTCTTCTCCTTCGCCCGCGACGACATGTTCCCGGGATCCCGCGTCTTCTCGCAGATCACCCGCAAGCACCGCGTCCCCATGAACGCGCTGCTGGCCGTGAACGTCCTGCCCCTGCTGATCTTCGTGTTCGTCTACTACTCGCCCGACTCGCTCACCAAGATCGTGGCGTTCCAGATGCTGGCCGGATACGCGGCCTTCATGATGGTCGTACTGGCCGCGCTGCGGATGCGTCTGAAGGGCTGGCGCCCCGCCGGAGCCTGGAGCCTCGGCCGCTGGGGCTTCGTGGTCAACGTGGCCGCCCTGGTCTACGGCGTACTCGGCATGGTTCTTCTCGCCTGGCCCACCGGTGACTCCGGAACCCCCTTCGTGGACCGGTGGATCGCGCTCATCGGCTTCCTCGTCGTCTCCGCCGTCGGCCTGGCATACCTGTTGACCGCGAAGCCGGAGCGCAAGTCCACCGCGCCGGAAGGCGACGCCATGGAGGTGGCCGAGCGCCTGCGCAGCCGCGCCGCGGCCCTCGGCATCACGACCAGAGGGAACCCCGCATGACACGCGTCCTGTATCTGTACGGAGGCTGGCCGGGGCACAAGCCCTACCAGGTGGCCGAGGAATGGGCCCTCCCGATCTTCAAGAACCTCGGATTCGACGTCGAGGAGACCAACGACATCTTCGCGCTCGACGCCGACCTCACCGGCTACGACCTCATCGCGCTCAACTGGAACAACGCCCTGCTGTCCGAGGGACTGACAGCCGCCCAGGAGTCGAACCTGCTGGGGGCGGTGGAGAACGGCACCGGGATCGCCGCCTGGCACGGCGCGGCCGCCGCGTTCCGCACCAGCCTCAAGTACCACTGGCTGCTCGGTGGCAGCTTCCTCGAACACCCCGCCGGCGAAGGCGTGAAGTACCCCTACGAGGTCACCCTCACGGACACCGGCCACCCGATCACAGCCGGGGTGAAGGACTTCCGGGTCGCCTCCGAGCAGTACTACATGTCCGTCGACCCCAACAACCACGTCCTGGCCGAGACCGCCTTCACCGGCGAACACCTGCCCTGGCTGGAGGGAAAGACGATTCCGCAGGCATGGACCCGCACCTGGGGCGAGGGCCGCGTCTTCTACAGCGCGGTCGGACACGACCTCGACGACCTCCAGAACCCGGACGTCACCCGCCTGTGCACCCAGGGCTTCGCCTGGGCCGCCCGCCAGAACGCCTGACCCCACGGTCCTTGACCCCACCGTCCGACCCGAGCTGATCGGAAACCCACCATGCCCGTCCTCACCGGAGGCCAGATCGTCGCGCGGACCCTGCGCAACTACGGGGTCGACGTCGTAGCCGGCATCCCCGGCCACGGCATCTGGTCACTGACCGACGCCTTCCTCGACGACGAGTCCAGGATCCCCTTCATCCAGACCTTCCACGAGCAGAGCGCCGTCCACCTCGCGGACGGCTACTACCGCGTCACCGGCCGCCCACAGGCCGCGGTGACCTCCATCGGCGCCGGCGCGAGCAACACCGTCATCGGCATGGGCACCGCGTTCACGGACTCCACCAGCGTCCTCGTCGTGACGGGCGGTCCGCCGACCCACATGCGTGGCCACGGACTGCTGCAGGAGCTCGACCGCTACACGGCCAACGACTTCCCCAAGGTGGCCGAGGCGGTGAGCAAGCGGCACTGGGTCGTCACCCGGGTCGAGGAGCTCCCCTTCGTCCTGCACCGCTGTTTCAACTCCATGCTGACCGGCCGCCCGGGCCCGGTGCACCTCGAAATCCCCATGGACGTCCAGGCCGAGGCAGCGGACGTGCAACTCCACGACCTGGAGCGGCGCATCCCGGTCGGCCGCCAGCACCCCGACCCGGAAGCCGTGGAGCGAGCTGTGGACGTGCTGCGCGCGGCCACCCGGCCGGTCATCGTGGTCGGCGGCGGTGCGATCACCTCCGAGGCGTCCGACCAGGTCCTCGCGCTCGCCGAGCGGTGGCAGATCCCGGTCGTCACCACGTGGAACGGCAAGAGCGCCTTCCCCGAGGACCACAAACTGTTCGCCGGCAGCGTCGGCCAGACCGGCACGATGACCGGCAACGCGATCGCCAGCTCCGCCGACGTCGTCATCTCCGTCGGCTGCCGCTTCACCGACTGGTCCGCCTCCAGCTACGCCAAGGGCGTCAGCTTCTCCATCCCGCCCGCGAAGCTCATCCACATCGACATCGACCCGCACGAGATCGGCAAGAACTACCCCGCCGAAGTGGGCATCGTCGCGGACGCGCAGCGCGCCGTGGCCGCCATCGTCGACTCCCTGCCCGCCAAGGGCGTCGACCGCTCCGAGTACCTCGCCGAACTCGCCCGGCTCAAGCAGGACTGGGAGGAGAAACTCGCCGGCCGCCGCGACAGCGACCGCTTCCCCTTCACCTCCCAGCGCCCGCTCGGCGCCCTGCGCAACGTGCTCCCGCGCGACGCGATCATCGTCGCTGGCTCTGGCAACACCCAGGGGGCGGTCAAGCAGACCTTCCCCGTCTACTCCCCGCGCACCCACCTCACCTCCGGCGGCTTCTCCTCCATGGGCTGGGCGATCCCGGCGGCCGTCGGCGCCAAGCTCGCCCGACCGGACAGCCCGGTCGTGTGTGTCCTCGGCGACGGAGACTTCCTCATGACCTCCCAGGAGATCGCCCTGAGCGTCACCGCCGGCGCCCCGGTGATCTTCGTGATCCAGAACAACGCGGGCTACATGTCGATCCGCGGCGGCCAGCGCAAGCAGACCTCGCGGCACATCGGCACCGAGTTCTCCCACCCCAACGGTTCGCCATACAGCCCCGACTTCGCGGCCATGGGCCGGGCGTTCGGGATCGAGTCGTGGAAGGTCAACGACGCCGCGTCCCTGGAGCCGACGCTGCGCAAGGCGGTCCAGTCCGGGGCACCCGCCGTGATCGAGGTCCCCACGGACCGCGACGCCGCGGGTCCCTGGGTCCCCGGCTGGTGGGACTTCCCGATCCCGGCGTACATCACCGACGAACGCCAGGACGAGTACCACCGCACCCGCGCCACCGAACAGCACCTCTGAGACGGCCCCGCGCCCACCGACAGACGACCGCCCGTGCAGCCGAGCCCCGGCCGCACGGGCGGTCGTCATCGCATCCGGGATGAGTGGACCCGGGAGGAACCCCGTCCCTCAGCACTCGGCCGCCGCCGCATCCCGTACCGACGCCCTGCCCGCCCGTCGGTCGGCCGCCCAACTGGAGGTGCCCGTCAAGCTCGCCGCCTCCGCCCGCCTGGTGCCGGCCGACGTGGAGGACGCCCTCACCCGCATGAGCCTGGGCCGCTACGGCATCTCCCACCTTTACTGCGGGCGCATCGCCCGTGAACGACTCATGATCGTGCCGCAGGCCCGGTACTGCCCGCTGGCAGCAGGCCGTCTGGCGCAGATCCATTCACATCCCACAGTTCTCAATATCAGAACCAATAGATGTTGGATTTCCACATCGGCAATTTCTAGAGTGAACACGCGACGTCGCACTGCACCGCGCAATTGCCAAGGCGTCCGGGAGGAGGAAACTCGTGCAGCTCCCATCCTGGGCGACCGGACCGTCCGCGCGACCTGCCCCAACGACCTGCTCGGCGTTGATGCGATCGGCCCCTGCCGGTTCCACTGTCCGACCCCGCCGTACCGGTGGGGGGAATACGGGAGTTGCTCGATGAGGGTGTCGTCATGATGGCCGGCATCTCAAGCGCCGGTATCGCACAAATCGACGTAGCCCGAGAATGGCTCGGCGGGCGGCTCGTGTCGGTGCGGGACCAGCTCTCGCCCGCCTTCCGCTCCAGCCGGGGAGAACTCGAGTGTTGCACCAGGCTCGGCGGTATCGCGAACGCGAAGGGCCTCGCAGAACATCACAACGCGATCCGGCAGGCCGCCGACGAGATGAGCACCAGTGTCCACCGAGTCACGCACGCACGGGAACTCACGCTCGCGGCCATCGTCACTCCGATCCCCGGAGCCCCGCGCTCAGCAAGCATCCGCGCCTCCACGGCCGATCTCGGGCTCACAGCCGACCAGTTCGCATTTCCTTCCGTCCGACACGTTCCAGTCACAGCGAAAGAGTCACATGAAGACTTTCACCCTGCCCGGCACCGACATGGTGGTCCCCAACGTCGTCCTTGGGCTGATGCGCATCCAGGACATGCCCGACGACGCGGTGCGCAAGCTCGTGAACACTGCGCGCGACGCCGGCATCACGTTCCTCGATCACGCCGACATCTACGGCTCGGACTACCACGGTTGCGAGCGTCGGTTCGCTGAAGCAATGAAACTCAGCTCGTCGGAGCGTGAGCAGTTCGTCATTCAGTCCAAGGCCGGCATCGTCAGGGAGGGGCCGTACTTCGACTTCTCCCACGACCACATCATCGAGTCCGTGAACGCTTCACTCCAGGCCCTGGGCACGGACTATCTCGACATCCTGCTGCTGCACCGACCCGACGCCCTTGTCGAGCCGGAGGAAGTGGCCCGCGCCTTCGACGAGTTGTCGGCGGCAGGCAAAGTACGTGCCTTCGGCGTCTCCAACCAGACCCCCCGGCAGCTCGACCTGCTGCGCAAGCACGTGACGCAGCCGATCGTGGCGAACCAGCTGCAGCTGTCGATCACTCACGCCCCGATGATCGCGCAGGGCATCGCCGCGAACATGCAGGACCTCGATCAGTCGGTCGTACGTGACGACGGAATCGTCGACTACTGCCGCCTGCACGACATCACCATTCAGGCGTGGTCGCCCTTCCAGGCCGGATTCTTCGACGGCCCGTTCCTCGGTTCCGAACGCTTCCCCGAGTTGAACGCGGTGATCGACCGGCTGAGCGACAAGTACGGCGTGCCGGCCGAGGCGATCGCAGTCGCCTGGATCACGCGCCATCCCGCGCAGATGCAGGTCGTGCTCGGCACGACCACGCCAGAACGGGTCACGGCCGCCGCACTCGGTTCAGACATCCCGCTCACCCGCTCCGAATGGTACGAGCTGTTCCGCGCTGCCGGATACAAGGTGCCCTAAGCGCATTGCCTTGACTCTGTTGGTGATCTTGCGGGCCAGCAGTTACCAACGAATCCCGGCGCGAACGGTGTTGACTGCGTGGTCGGCATGCCCGAAGGGCACGCCGGCGATGGTGGTGCGGCGGGTGGCGGAATTCGGCGGTGGGCCGCCTGGTTCGGTATCCCCGCCGCGACCGCAGGCGTGGCCAACCGGATGGACAGCCCCAGGGCGCCGACAGCGCGCCACAGGTTCGCCTGATCGTCCGTCGGCGTCACAGCCTCGGTGAGAACGCAGACGGCTTCGAGGTCGCCGACCTGCGCCGAGCGTGCGACGTAGGGTGCGCGTTCCAACGGGCCCGCCCCGCTGCTTCGCAGCGTCTCGTCGGCCCGGGTGTTGGCAGCCAGCCACCAGCCGGGCGGTGCGTCCCGCGACACCACCTCACGGAGCAACGGATGCCGGAACTGCAGCAGTTGACGTAAGTCCGGTCGAGGACGGGGCGGGCTGCCGGTCCGGATGAGATCCATCCTCGCGAGGACGTCAAGCGCATCCAGGGCCGGCCCGGTGGCCAGGCCGGCGACCGGGCCCAGCAGCATGGGGTCGAACGGGTCTCCCAGTACGGCGGCAGCGCGGAGCGCGGTGAGTTCGTCCTCGGTCAGCAGAGCGATCTCGCGGGCCAGAGCAGCCCGCAGGGTGTCCGGCAGGTCGGTGATGCCCTCCGTCGCACCGATGGCGTCGGTGGTGAGCTGGGTCAGTACTTTGAGGTAGAGCGGGTTGCCGCCGCTGACCGTACAGCGCCGTTCGCGCTGGCCGGGCGTGTGTGTGGTACCGAGGAGTCGCTCGCACGCCTGTCGGTCCAGCGGGGACAGCGGGATGCGTTCGATGCGGTAGTCGGCGGCCGCGTGCTGGAAGGATGCCAGCAGTTTTGCCGTCGCCTGCCGGGGACGGTGTCCGCAGGCGAGAATCAGTGCGGTCCTCGGCGGCTGCCGCAGAAGGTAGTGGAGCAGCGCGACAGTGCCCTCGTCTGCCCAGTGCAGGTCGTCGAGACAGAGCAGTACCCCGCGGTCCCCACCGATGGCCGCCATGTCAGATGCGGCAGGAACGGTGGTCGGCTTCCCTGTGGCTCAGGTGGAGCAAGCGTCACGACCGCGACGTACCCCTCGTTCCGCCGCACGGCGGCGGACCGCCTTCACTGTTCAGCGGGCTCCGGTGATGGCCTGAAAGGCGCCGGCCAGTCTGGCGAGGTCGACGCCTTCGAGGCGGTCGAAGAGATGACGGCGGACGCTGGCGACGTGCACCGGCACCGCCTGCTCCAGGCGGGCGCTTCCCGCGTCGGTGAGGACGGCGTTGAAGGAGCGGGCATCCTCGGTGGACTGTTCGCGCGAGACCAGACCGTCGGCCTCCAGACGGCGCACGGTGCGCCCGAGCGCCGAGGCCGACTGCTGGACCAACTCGGCCAGATCACTCAGGCGCATGGTCCGGTCGGGGGCCTCGGACAGGAACATCAGGGTGATGTACTCCGTATGGCTCAGCCCCTGGGTCCGCCTCAGGTCCTCGTCGAAGGCGCGCATCAGTGCGGCCATGGCCGGCCGGAGCGCCCGCATCACGGCCCTCTCCTCGGCGGTGAGCGGAACGGCCTCGCTGCTGTCGGTCATATCTCTACCTTAGCCTGTTTACTTACGTGCACACGCAACGTTTCGTCGCCGTCATGCGTCGAGGCTGACCGTGATCCACGGTGGTGCCGGAGGTTCTGGTGGCGCCGGTGGCTCGTGCATGGCCAGGACCAGTACGGCGTCAGGCAGTCGGCTGCGCAGGGCGGCGAGTACCCGGGCGGCGGTGCCGGCGTCGAGGCCGGTGGTGGGTTCGTCGACGAGCAGAACGTCGGGGCGGGCGGCGAGGGCGCGGGCGAGGTGCAGGCGGCGTTGTTCGCCGCCGGACAGGTCACGTCCGCCGACGCCGACCTTGGTTCCCGGGGTGAGTCCGCCGCGGTCGAGTCCCATGGCGGCGAGGAGTTCCTCGATCTCGTCGTCCGAGGCCCGGGGGTCGGCGAGCCGGATGTTGGTGGCGACGGTGCCGGTGAACACATGGTCGTCCGCCGACACGCTGGTCACCGTGGGCTGCCCGCGGCTACTGGAGGTCTGGCGCAGGGCCGCCGCGACGGCCTCCAGGAGGGTGGTCTTGCCGCTTCCGGAGGCACCCGTGACCAACAGGGTCCGGCCGGCCGGGACCGTGACCTCGATCCGGCTGCCTTGGCGCGTCGGAGCGGCCGGGACCCGGTCCCCGGTCACCGTCAGGCCGCGATGGTCGTAAGTGCCCCGGATGAACGGGACGTTGGGGTGGGAGTCGGTCGACGAGAGCCGCTCCGCGGCTGTGCGGGCCAGCCGAAGTCCGTTCCGGCATACACCCGATCGCTGTCCGTCAGGGTGCCGAGCGTGAAGCCCTGGGCCAGTGCGGCGGCCAGGGAGGCGATGCCGAACGCCCGCTGCCAGCGGGTGCCGGGCGGTGCCTGGGAGACCATCTCCACGGCGACGCCGCGCACGATCAGCGAGAACAGCCTGACGATCAGGGGGAGGTAGGCGTGGGGCAGCACGGTGCCGAACGCGAGGGGAAAGCCCGCCCACAGACTGACGCCCAGCAGGACGAGCCAGGTCTCGTTGCCGTCCCACGCGCGGGCGACGTACTCGATCGTCTCGAACCGGTGCCCGGCGTCGCGCTCGAAGAGGGTGGCGATGCCGATGCCCAGGTCGTAGCCGTCCAGGACGACGTACATCAAGAGGCAGAGCAGGATCAGGACGAACCAGGTGCCGGACATCATCGCGCCTCGATGGTCGTAAGGGGGAGGTCCCGCTCGGGCCCGGTCCGCATCGTCCGCACGATGTAGGCGACGTATGCGCCCAGTATGACCACGGTTGCCGGCCCGACTCGGCGGTGCCCCAGCCGCCGAGGATCGCGATGATGCCGACGGGGGTCGACCACGTCAGGAACCGGTGGAATCGCCGTGCGGTCCACAGCTTGCGGCGCAGGCGCAGGACGGTCGCGTAGAACACGGTGCCGAACATGAGCAGGGCCGCGTAGAACATGGCGCGGAAGCCCCAGAAGACCGCCGCCATGTCGGGTCGGTCGGCCTTCGGTGTGAGATCGAGGCCGGGTGCCGGTGTCCTGCAGGTGAGGTCCTTGGCGATGGCGCTGCCCAGGCAGGGAACGGAGAGTTCGGCGAGGTTGCGCCGCGCCTGCTGGTCGGGGATGGCGAAGATGACGTAACCGGTGTTCGTATTGGACCAGTTGCCCTCCAGCGCTTCCAGCTTGGACAGTTGCCGGGGCAGTTCGGCACCCGCCACATGGTCGCCGAGGAACAGCTGGAGCGGCAGCAGGATCGCCGCGACACCCAGCGCGATGGACACCGATCGGCGGGCGAACGCGTTGGCTCTGCCCTTGATCAGGTAGTGGGCGCCGATGCCCGCGACGAAGAAGGCGGCGGAGATCATCACCGCGGCCAGCATGTGCGGCCATCGCCATACGAACGACGGGTTGAGGATGACGTGCGTCCAGTCGACCGGCTCGAACCGACCGTGCCGGAAAGCGAAGCCGGACGGTGTCTGGAGCCAGGAGTTGGCGGCGATGATCCACGTCGAGGAGAGGACCGTGCCCAGCGACACCATCACCGTCGCGGCGAACATGGTGCCGCGCCGGACGCGCCCGTCGCCGTACAGCAGGACTCCGATGAACCCCGCCTCGACGAAGAACGCGGTGACGACCTCCATACCGATGATCGGGCCGATGACCGGTCCGGTCTCCGCGGCGTAGCCGCCCCAGTCGAGCCCCATCTCGAAGGTGATCACGACACCCGCGACCACACCGATGGCGAACCCGACGGCGAAGATGCGCCGCCAGAAACGGAACATCTGGAGATGGACGGGGTTGCCTGTCCTCCAGTGCGTCCCGTACAGCACGCACAGCAGGACCGACAGTCCGACGGTGATGGCGAACTCCCAGCGGGAGAGGGCGAGCAGACTCACGCCGCCTCCCGGTGTGTGGGAGCGGGCTTCGGTATGAGGCGGTGCTCGCGGGCGCGGTCCTCCAGTACGAAGCCGAGCCGGCCGCGCACCTGGTGGAGCCGGGACAGCACCGAGCCCTCAGGCGTCTGCATGATGCCGGCGATCTCCTGAACGGTGAAGTCTTCGACGTCCGCGAGGTGGACAGCGATCCGGAAGCCTGCGGGGATCGTTCGGAGCGCGGCTTCCACGTCCGTGTCCGGCATCCGGTTCAGGGCTTCGATCCCGGCGGAGCACAGGCGGGTCGGCAGGTGGGGTGCGGCACGTCCCGGTTGCTGGTCCTCGAACTCAGCCATCGAGGCGCACCCGGGCCGACTCCCCTGCGCACGACAGGAGTTGAGGACGGTGACCATGGTTGCTCTTCACTGGATACGGCCTGGGGTCAGGCGTCGGTCACGGGAGCACTGACGGCGCCCGCGGTGAAGCGGGGCAGGGCGGCGGCGCCGAGGGCGAGGAGGGCGACGATGCCGATGTGGACGTACTCCACGGTGGCGAAGGCGTGCGGGACTCCGTGCGGGGCGAGGCTGATGTAAAGGGTGCCGAGGGTGGCGACCCCGAGGGCGAGGCCGCTCTGCTGGAGGGTGATGAGCGCACCGCTGCCGATGCCGCCGAGATGGGTGGGCACGTCGGCGAGGACGCTGCGGAACAGCCCGGCGAACAGCATCGACTGGCCGGCTCCGGCCAGGGCCAGCGGCGCGGCCATGCCCCACAGGCCGACGTGCGGCCAGCCGGTCACGATCACCGCCACCAGCCAGGCCAGACCGGCCAGTTGTACGACGGCTCCCGCGGCCAGTGCGGCCCGGCCGAAGCGGCTGATCAGACGCGGGGCCAGCACGGATCCCGCGAAGAACAGCAGAGCCATGGGGAGGATCGCGAGACCGCCGTGGAGGGCGTCTTCGTGCAGCCCGTCCTGGACGGTCAGGGCGAAGACGAACATGAACGCGCCGAATCCGATGCTGAAGGCCAGCACCATCAGCAGGCCCCGGGACATCGACGGCAGCCGCAGCAGCGACGGCGGCAGCAGCGGCACCTCTCCGCGCTGCTCGGCCCGCTGCTCCACCAGGTAGGTCACGGCGCCGAGGACCACTGCCAGGGCGAGCATCGCCCACGACCACCAGGGCCAGCCCAGCGCATGCCCCTCGGTCAGCGGCACGAGCAGGGCGACGAGCGTGGCGGCGAACAGGACGGTGCCGGGCAGGTCGACGCCGACCGGGTGAGGGGACTTGGTCGCGGGCACGACCCGGGCCGCGACCGCCAGCACGACCAGCCCGATGGGCACGTTGACCAGGAAGATCGGCCGCCAGCCGGTGCCGGCGATGTCCGCGCTGACCAGCAGCCCGCCCACCAGCTGGCCGACCACCGCGGCGATGCCCGAGGTCGCCCCGTACAGGGCCAGGGCGCGCGCCTTGCGCTCGCCGTCCAGGGTGTGGTGGAAGGTCGCCAGCACCTGCGGCACCAGCAGCGCGGCGGTCGCTCCCTGGACGATCCGGGCCGCGATCAGCATGTCGACGTCCGGCGCGAGGCCGCAGGCCAGCGAAGCCAGGACGAAGCCGACGAGGGCACCGAGGAAGAGCCGGTGGCGGCCGTAACGGTCGCCGAGCCTGCCACCGAGGACCAGCAGGGCCGCGTAGGCGACGCCGTATCCGGCGATCACCAGCTGCAACGAGGACGTCGACGCGTGCAGGGAGGTGTCGATGCTGGGCAGGGCGACGTTCGTGATGAAGAAGTCCATGATCGGCAGGAACGCGCCCGCCAGCAGGATCAGCACGCCGAACGGGGGCAGCCCATCGGCGCGGTCCCGGGTGTGATGCCGGGCGGCGTGTATGCGTGTGGTGGTCATGATCAGCCTCTCGGGGCGACAAGTTACTTGCGCAGGTAACCATAAAACTTGCGCGCGTAACTAAACAAGAAGATATTTACTTGCGTACGTAACTTTTACCTTGCGTGCGCCAGCAAGCAACCTGTAGAGCTGTAGACATGACTCACAGCGACGCATCCGGCCCGCTCGTCGTGGCGGTGCCAGCCGTCGGGCGAGAGCGCGGCGAACCGAGAGCGGAGCTGGTGCTCGTACTGGCCCTGCTGACCGCCGTCGGCCCGCCGGCCATCGACATGTACGTGCTGGTCTTCGCCGTCAACTCGGCCGGTCAGCTCGCCACCGACGCCGTCTTCTCCCGACTGGCCTGTCACATACGGATGAACACCCTGCTGACGGCCTCCGTGGCGGTGGCGACGGCGGGAGCGCTCGTCCAGGTCATGATCACGGCCGTCGCGGGCGAGAGCCACGCCGCTTCCTGGGTCACCCAGTTCGTCGTCGTGTCCGCGTTCAGTGCGGTTGTCCCGGCCGCCATCACCTTCGGCCAGTACCTGGGCCGCACCGCGCCGGGCGCGGCATCCGCCCTCCTGGCGGGTTCCAGTTCGCCCTCGGCGTCCTCGCCTCCTCGCTGGTCGGAGTCTTCGGCGAGGTCGGCGCGCTCCCGATGGGCTCGATCATGCTCGGTGCGCTGATCCTCGGCGCGCTCGCTCTCGTCGTCCCGGTCCGCCCCTGGCACTTCCAGGGCGAGGTCACGGCCGCCCGCTGCCCCTCACAGCTTCCGGCGCACCTCACGCTCCAATCCACGATCCAATCCGCGCCGGACATCCCCCGCACGCACACACGAATGAATCGAGATCCCGATGAAGGACAACTCCGAGGCCACCCGCGGCACCACGCGGCGCGGGCTCCTGCGCGGCGCAGCCGTCGGCACCACCGCGCTCGCCGCGACCTCTCTACTGCCCGCCGTCGACGCGTGGGCGGACCCGCGCGAATACGGTGGCTCCGCGTACGACGAGCATGGCGGCTTCCAGTACGTGAAGGGAGTCGACGTACTCCCCGACACCTCCCACGCCACACCGGCCCTCGCCGCCCACATCCGCGGCTATTTCCAGGCCAAGAGCGACAAGAACCTCGACCGGCAGATGTCCTGCTTCTCCCACACCCGGTTCACCTACATCGACGCGATCCTCGGCTGGCACTGGTACGCGTGGCAGGACATGCGCACCGCGCTGGCCGGCTGGTACCCCACCTGGCCGACCAACAGCAGGTCCTACCCCACCCGGCTCCTCGGCGACACCACCAGCGCCATCCTCGTCTTCACCGACACCCCCGGCATGTTCGGCCCCGGCCAGGTCCGCAACTTCGGCGCGGTCAACTTCGGCCACGACGGCAGGATCGAACGCTGGGTCGACTACTGGGACGCCCGCCAGTTCGGCGTGGCCGGCTGGCAGAAGGAGCAGGAACCCCCGGCCCAGTGGCCCACGGACTTCCGCCAGTCCACCGTCGGCGAGACCGCCTCACCCCTGATGCGGCACGTCGCCACCAGCCTCGCGAACGCCCTGCGGACCGGCGACATATCCGCCGCCATGCAGCTGTTCTCCACGGACGCCGTCTACGAGGACGTACCGGCGCACCTCCAGATCACCAGCCGCGCCAGCATCCAGACCTTCCTGACGAAGACCGCCTCGACACTGCCGTACGTCGGCGCCGACACCGGCCTGCGCCACGTCCTGGGCAACGACACCGGCGGAGGCTACGAGTGGACCGCCGCCGGCAGTCCGGTCCCCCGCGGCATCACCGCCCTCGAACTCGACCCCTGGGGCAGGATCGAACGCCTCACCGCCGTCTGGAACGGCGCCTACGCCGACACCGCCATGCTCACCGAACTCGCCGCCAAAGCAATCGAGCAGTAGTACCGGCTGCGCCTTCGTCCGGTCCGGCCGGGCCGCCGCCACGTAGAACCGGGGTCGACCGACCCAGCGCCCGGACCGGTCGCCCCCGATGGCGAAACGCCGTAGTCCCGGCCGACTGTGGCCACCACGCCTCGGGCCGGGTCGGACCAGGCGTACCCATCGATGCCGATGCGGCGCTCAAGGTTCTCGCTGAGCCCGTCAGTCGAAACGGGCCGCGGTGAGGTCGCCGTTCCCGGCCGCGTGGCTCGTGGCGCCGAAGCCGCGGTTTGTCTGCCGGGTGGCCGAAGGGCCGGTCTCCACAGCAGCAGCTCCGGCATCAATGAAGCAACCGAACCAGAGCTGCCACAGCGGTACTGGCGCACCGGCGAAACCCGGCTCGCTCGGGAGCGCGAACTGGGTGATGAGCTGGGTGACCATGAGCCCGGCCACGCGAGGTTTCCGGCCCACAGCCGCGGGCGCAGGCGCCGCGTCGGAGTGCATGACCTCGCACCCACGGCCCGCTGATGACCGCAACGCTGCCCATGTGTCGACTACCGTGCTTCGGCTCACTGCCGGGCGCCGTCGCGCGCAATCGCTCCTCTTGTCAGAAGTTTGTCAGAAGTCGAAATCCATGTAGTCGATGTCGTTGATTGCGACGTCCGAGAGTCCCGGAGCGCGGCCACCGCCGTCCTGGAAATAGATTTCTTTGAATCCTTCGGCGATGATCCCGCGCATCTGCTGGTCGCTGGCGCCCGTATTGCGGGCGTCGAACAGACGGCGGGCGTACTCCGGGGGTAGGTGCACGGTGAGTCGACGGAAGCGTCCGTCGTCGGTCGTGCCGACCGGTGCGGTGTACCCGAACCGGGCCCTCGTCTCCACCGTGATCCCACTGCTGGTGGCGGCCTGCTTCTGCCGGCGCTTGCGTACCTGCGGCTGCCAGCGTGCCCGCACCGCGTTGTCGATCTTCGCGGCGACGTCGGCGCGGGCGTGCTTGCGTGCGCCGCGGCGGTAGCGGTTGACGGAGTCGGCGGTCACCCCCAGCTCCTGCGCGACGGCCTTCGCGCTGCCCATCTGTCTGATCAGGTAGCCGATCTGGCCCTTGAGGGTCTTGGGCGGCTGGCGGGTGAAGGACTCCCGGTCGGCCCGCTCGATCGCGTCGTCGATCTCTCCGGCCACGGCCTACTCTCCTTCGTCCAGAACGGCGTCGCCGCCCTTGATGTGGCGGGCCGGGTTGAGGTCCTTCTCCATCAGGTCGACCGCCCACAGCATCGACTGGACGCCTTCCAGCTTCGCCAGACCCGGCGAGAGGCCGAGGCGGAATCCGCCGGGTTGCGGCTTGCCGCTGGCGGCGTACGGCAGGAAGTCCAGGGGGCTGTCGCCGGGACTGGGGTAGACGACGCAGTCGGACAGCACGGCGAGCGGGTACAGGCCGGTCATCTTGGCCATGTTGCCCAGCTTGCGGTGCATGTTGACCCGGGCCTTGCTGATGACGGCGGCGCGGATGTCGGGACGCCAGGTCGGGCGTTCCAGGGCCGGCCACCTCTCGCCGCTCTTGTATTGCTTGCCCTGCGGGCGTTCGCGGAGCTTGCCCACGCCGCCCTTCACGGTCGCCTTGATGGCGGCGAGCACGGCGGCCATCGCCGGGTCGACCTGCTTGTGCTGCTCCATCGCGGCGAGGAAGGCCCGGTCGTCCAGGTCCTTCGTGACGCCGAGGTCGGCGAGGGTGTCGATGTATGCCGTCTTGAGCCGGTCGTGCCACGGGTCCAGGTAGGCGCCGGTCTCGCGGCGCAGGTACGCCTCGATCGGGTGGACGTCGTAGCCGAGTTCCTGGGCGTAGGCGACAGTGTGTGTCTGGTACCAGGCCGGGCCGGTCGGTCGGATGCCGTCCGGCGTGAACGGCGAGGGCAGGCGCGGGTCCAGGCCGATGTGGGACAGGTCGACCAGCCAGGAGCCGGGGATCTTCGGGTTGAACTTCGGGGCGTGGAAGTGGTCCGGGGCGGAGAGGCCGACGACCAGGCGGGCGGCAGCCGCGAGGAACGCGGTGTTGAGGTCGAGGCCGACCGCGAAGGGCAGCGTGCACTCCTCATCCGTCAGCAGATCGACGTCACGCACCCACTGGTACGCCTCTTCGTTGAGGAATCCGCCGGTCCAGCCGGAGTTCACGACGACGGGGTGTTCGGCCGTGGCCTCCGGCGGTGCCGGGTCCATCGGTTCGGTGCCCAGCGATCCCGGATTGTGGCCGGGCACCCAGTTGCCGGTTGCCGGGTCCTGCACGGCCTTCGTCGGCGGGCGCAGCGCCGTCATCAGCTCCAGACCCGACACGGCCGTCGACCCGCGCGGGGTGATGACCCGGGTCGCGTACACACCCAGGACACGGGCGACGTCGGGTGCCTCCAGGTCCGCAACTCCCGGCCAGGACCGCTCATCGAGGGCGTCCCACGACAGGATCGCCAGCTGCACGCACTGCCGCTCGCGCCCCTGTGCCTTGCGGTAGATCCGCGCCCATGGGCCGAACCCCCGCTGCGTCAACTGCCACTTCGCCTTCACGACCTGCTTGACCACCGGGTGGTCCGCGGGCAGACGCAGGGAACGGCGCTGTTCGTGGCCCTCCAGGTGCTCCGGCAGCCCCAGCTTCACGGCGGCCGCGGCGGTGAGCACGATCAGCGGATCGCTGTCCTTGCCGTATCGGTTGAGTTTCGCGGCACCGAGACCGGACTCGCGCAGTGTCCACTCCACCAGCTGCGGGATGGTGGTCGCCGGGCAGTCGAGCACGATGCCGTCGACGCCGTACGCGGATCCATCGCCGTCCAGTACGGCGAGCGGACCGTGCGGGAACCGTGGGTCGGCTGCGGGCGTCGCGGCCTTCATCGCCACCGGACGGCGCGACGTCACCGGACGCACGGTCGGACGCTGCGTCACGGCCGCGGCTGCGGGAGCCGGGGCCGGGGCCGTCTCCGCGTCGGACGTCCCGGGCTCGGCCGGGCCGGTGAACGTCTGCGGAACCGGCTCCGGCCGGGGCGCGGGAGCCGGGGCAGGCGTGACGGTGGGAGCTCCGTGGGCGGGGTACTTCGCCGCCCATCCGTTCAGCAGCCGCTGGTACGCCTCCAGACGGGGCGACTTCGGCTCGGAGCGGCCGTTCTCGTAGTTCTTGACCGTCTGCGTCGTCGTCTTGAGCGCGGTCGCGAGGCGGGCCTGGGTGATGCCGGCGGCCTCACGCAGCCGGGCTCGCTCTGCCGGGGGCGGCAGCTGTGGCTCCTCTGCCAGCAACGCGTCGATATTCGCGAACAGCTCTTCCTCGGATGCCATATCTGTCCACCTCCATCCCGGCGGACCCTATCAACTTTTACCCTTCCATTTACCCTGTCCTTTAACCCAATCGGGTTCATGGCACGTCGGGCGCCCGGCTCTCCCCCACCATCGACCCGCCACGCGGGTGATTTCGCCGTAAGCACCGGAGTCTGTCCCGACCTTGGCGTGCCAGGATGCCGGGGACACGACCACCAGCACCTCGACGGGCGGGAGCCAGCCATGATCAGCGGTGCGCATGTCATTCTCTACAGCCAGAACGCCGAGGCGGACCGCGCGTTCATCCGTGACGTCCTTGACTTTCCCGGCGTCGACGCGGGCGGCGGCTGGCTCATCTTCAAGCTGCCCCCGGCCGAAGTCGCCGTGCACCCCACCGATGGCCCGCCCCAGCACGAGTTCTACCTGATGTGCGACGACCTCGACTCCCAGCTCGGCGAGTTCCGGGCCAAGGGCGTCGAGATCACCCGCCCGGTCAGCGAACAGCGCTGGGGCAGACTCACCGCGATCCGACTCCCGAGCGGCGCCGAACTTCCGCTGTACGAACCCCTGCACCCTCTCGCCCACGGCCAGTGACTCCATAGGACGTTGCAGGTGAAGGCGTCATGACTGGCCTACTCAAGGCCAATAGTTGACCTAACCAACCAATGTGCCGATGCTGCCCCTGATCATGGGGGTTGGGCGAGAAGGTCGTCTCCAAGCCACCGGGACGGCTCCGGCAGAACTTGAAAATCAGAGCTGCCCAGCACGGCATCGAGATCCAGACCTCCGTCGAACACGGCATCACCCACTGGTGCGCGCCGACTTCAACCTCCGCCACCGACGACACGGCCGACGCCGATTCCTTCTCCACGTTTCTACCACCGGGCTAATATTTCAGCCGTAGATCATTACGGTGGTGGCATCGGTCGGCCGAGTCACTGCCCGGACCGTGCTATCCGTGTGTGGCGGTCCGTCCGAGCCATGGCCTCAGACCCTGCTGCGCGACCCGCAGCACCTCACCCGGGGGTAGCTCGTCAGCTCGTTGGATCACAACGAGACCCCAGTCCTTCCGGCGGACTGCGCCAAGTGTCAACGCGCGCTCACGCTGCAGGTACTTCACCGCCGAAGCCACGTCGGCGACTGGAGGACTTACCTGGTAGCTGGCGAGTTTCCCGACGTACCACTCCAGCCAGTGCTCGCCTTCCCTTGTCGCGGCTCTGGACAATGCGGACTCGGCATTGCCATCGAGAAAGACCATGACCGGCCGGACCGGTGCGAGAACTTCGGTGAGTTCGGTCATGAAGGCGTCGATGGTCTCTTCGCCGTGCCCCATGGCCAGCAGTGTCGGCACGAACGGCATCAGCGCGTCCGCGATCACCACGTCATCGCCTCTCGCCATGACCGCATCGACGAACTTCGCGGTCGCCGCGATCAGCGTCCCTAGCGCGACCGTGCCGGTCGCCTTGAACTCCTCGGCCACCACAGCGAACTGCGGTCGGGTCAAGATCTCTTCCTCGCGGAAGTGGTTCACCCGCTGTCCCATGTCGGCCAGCCACTGGGACAGTCCGTCACACAGCGTCGACTTGCCCACTCCGGGAGATGCTCCCCACACCGTGATCAGAACGGTCATGGTTGCCGAGCCTAGGATCGGCAGCCGTGCCAGCCAACTCCGAGTCGTTCCCGGCCGTTCCGCGTCGCAGATCGTGATCTTCATCTTGGAACTGTTCGGCGCCGGTGGTGGCTAGCACGGGATCGGGCCTGGTGGCGGCGTCGCCATGCTGACCAGCGGAGTTGATGTGCTGCTGGGTGGACGGGCTGGGTGACGAGTGTGGTGAACAGGTGCTGGATCTCGTTGCAGGTGATCGGGATCAGGCCGTCCAGGCCCGGTGCGTGAGCGTGTTCGTGGGCGGTGGCCGCGGCGAGGAAGGCGTGGGCGAGCATCGCGAGGGTCACCCATCGGTGCCAGGACGTCCATCGTCTGACCTGGTGTTCGTCCAGTCCGGCCAGGCTCTTACCGGTCTGGAAGGTCTCTTCGATCGTCCACCGGCGTCCGGTCACCCTCACCCAGGTGGACAGGGGCACTTGGGCAAGCGAGTAGTAGCGGTAGAAGGCGAGCTCGCTGGTCATGCGGTTGAGACGGACGAGCAGGTGCCGGTGGCCGGGCTCCTCATCGGCGATGTGGGCCAGAGCCCAGTCGTAGTAGCGATGTCCCTTGGCTCCGGCCGGCGGAAAGCTTCTGCCAGGCCCGTCTCGGGAGCCGCTTGACCAGGGCGCCGGCGCGGACTCTGCCTGCGCGGGTGGTGATGTGATGGTCGCAGGCGACGGCGAGGACATAGCCAAACTGCCGTTGTTCCAAGGCGGTCCACAGGTGAGGGTTGCTTCCGTAGACCTCGTCGCCGGCCACCCAGGACACGAGGACGCCGGAGTCCAGGGCACGGCCGATCATGCGGGAGTCGAGTGCGGGTTTGGTGGCGAAGCGCACGGTGTCGGGTATCCCTGCAGCCTGGCAGCGGGCCGCCTCCTGGGCCCAGGAGCGCGGAACATACAGTTCCCGGTCGATCGCCGCATGGCCGCGCGGAGTGGAGTAGGCAAGGTGGACAGCGACCTGGCTGTTCTCGATGCGTCCGGGGGCCCGTATTTCAATTACTGCTCGGCAGAGGGGTGTTGGTGGGAGTCTGAGATATGACCCCGTGCCTGTCAGGCCGCGTTGCCGCTCATGCTCTGCGGGCCAAGTTCGATCAGATCCTGCCGCACCTCGATGAGCGCCGCCGCCGGTTGTACCTGGCCAGTGAGGCGACGGCCCTTGGCCGCGGCGGGATCGTCCGGGTCGCCGCCGCCTCCGGCACCAGCACTGCAACCATCGCGCGAGGCATGGCCGAGTTGGCCGGTTGCTCCTCACCGACCCTGCGGGTCCGGGCTCCAGGTGCGGGCCGCAAGCGGCTGACAGACACCGACCCTGGTCTGCGGCCCGCACTGGAGTCGCTGATCGAGCCGCACACCCGAGGCGACCCCGTCTCCCCGTTGCGGTGGACCACGCTGTCGTTACGGGCCCTGGCCTCGACCCTCACCACACAGGGCCACCCGGTCAGCGCTTCAACCGTCGGACACCTGCTGCACACCCTGGGCTACAGCCTGCAGGGAACCGCGAAGACCACAGAGGGCATCAGCCATCCGGACCGCGATGCCCAGTTCACCCACCTCAATGCCACAGCCGCCGCGTTCCTCAACGATGGCCAGCCGGTGATCAGCGTCGACACCAAGGCCAAGGAATGGCTCGGCAACCGTGACCGGCCCGGTTGCACCTGGCGCCCGGGCAAGAACGCGATCAAGGTGGACTGCCACACGTTCACCACCAACGACCAGCCCATGGCGATCCCCTATGGGATCTACGACATTGCCAACAACAGCGGATGGGTCAACGTCGGCACCGACCACGACACCGCCCAGTTCGCAGTGGAGTCCATCCGACGCTGGTGGCAACACCGCGGACGGGCGGACCACCCGAATGCCACCCGGCTCCTGATCACCGCCGACTCCGGCGGCTCCAACGACCCCCGCCGCTGGACCTGGAAAAGCAACCTTGCCACCTTCGCACGAGAGAGCGGCCTGGAGATCACGGTCTGTCACCTACCGCCGGGGACTTCGAAGTGGAACAAGATAGAGCACCGGATGTTCTGCCACATCACCGCGAACTGGCGGGGGCGGCCGCTGACCAGCTACCAGGTGGTCCTCGAGACCATTGCCGCCACAACCACCAGGACCGGCCTGACCATCGGGGCCGAACTGGACACAGGCAGCTACGACCTCGGCATCAGCGTCACACCCGCTGAGTTCCACGCCCTTGCGATCACACCCAACGCCTTCCACGGTGACTGGAACTGCACACTGTCTCCCATTCCACCGCGTGCGCCAGACGCGCCGGCAACGACACACCGGACCGACCCGGCCCTGACCGAGATGCTCACCGACCCGGCCCTGACCGGCATGTCACGAACCGACTTCGAGCATCTGGTGGCGGTCTCGGAACCTTTCTGGGACGCGTTGGCCGAGGCAGCATTCCAGCGACGCTTCCACCGCCCGCGCAGCTACCGCCACCCACAAACCAGCAGCGTGGACCACACCCACCGGCTCCTGGCAGCCATCCTCCGCCGCCGCAGAGCGGTGACCATGACGTTCCTGGCCCAACTACTGGGCGTCAACCGCACCAACCTGTCCATCCAGTACCAGGACGCAAAACGGCTCCTGGAACCTGCAACGGATCGTCGTCACGCCGATAACCGGATCGCCCGCCCGCACCTTGGAACAGCTACACGCCCGAACAACCCCCGCGGGAACCCGTCGCTGACAGTTATTGAAATACGGGCCCCGGCCGTGCCGGTGTACTGGCGCTGGACCCCGACCATGGTGGTGCCTTTCTTCAGGTCGCCGGTCTCACCGACAACCAACACCGCGTCGTCGTCGCGAAGTTGCTCGACGACGAAGCCACGGAGGTCGTCGCGGACCGCGTCGGCGTCCCACCTAGGGCGTGTTTCAGAAGTGGATCAAGGTCGTGCGATGATTACGTGTCGTGGCGCGGGGAGATCTGACAGAAGCGCAGTGGCTTGTGCTGGAGCCGTTGCTGCCGAAGGGCCTCAAGTCCGGACGCCCGCCAGTGCATGCGGCATCTGATCAACGGGATACGGTTCCGTACCCGGACTGGCATACCGTGGCGGGACCTGCCCGAACGGTACGGGCCGTGGGAGACGGTGTACGGACTGTTCCGCCGCTGGCAGCGCGACGGCACTTGGTACCGCATCCTCGAACAGCTCCAGGCCCGGGCCGATGCGCAGGGCCTGATCACCTGGGACGTTTCGGTGGACTCCACCGTCGCCCGCGTCCACCAGCACGCGGCCGGCGCCCGCAAAAGGGGGATCTCCAGGTCGAGCCACCCGGCGGGGTCTTCACCGAGCCCGACGACCACGGGCTCGGACGCTCCCGGGGCGGGCTGACCACCAAGCTGCACCTGGCGGTCGAGCAGGCCCAGAAGCCGATGCCGCTGGTGATCACGGCCGGGCAGCGCGGCGACTCCCCGCAGTTCCAGGTTGTTCTTGGCCCCATCTGCGTGCCCCGGCTCGGGTCCGGCCGGCCTCGCACCCGGCCGGACAAGGTCCGCGCCGACAAGGCGTACGGCTCCCGGGCCAACCGCGCCTACCTGCGGCGACGTCGGATCCGCTGCACCATCCCGGAGAAGCGGGATCAGATCGCCAACCGCAAGAAGCGCGGCTCTCGCGGCGGCCGTCCGCCGAAGTTCGACCCGACCCACTACAAGGAGCGCCACGCGGTGGAGTGCGGCATCAATCGCCTCAAACGCCACCGCGCGGTCGCCACGAGATACGACAAGCTTGCCGTCCGCTACGAAGCGACCGTGTTGATCGCCGCCATCAATGAGTGGCTATAAGAATCCCGCGAATGGCGAGGGCCGATGGGGGCCGACAAACCGGTCGAGAAAGCCTTTGCGGGCTGTCACCCTGGCCAGATGTTGCTCAAGCTGACCGGATCCAGCGGCGCGGGCAAGACCACGCTCGCCGTCGCCGTCGCCGACCGACTGGACGGGGTCGTGGTGCACGACTTCGACGAAGTCGGTGTCCCGGACCCTCCGATCCCTCCCCACTGGCGCAACCGCATGACCGAGGTGTGGGTGCACCGCGCGCGGGAGTACCAGGACCGTGGAATGGACCTGCTGCTGTCCGGGAACTCACCGCTGGGCGAAGTCCTGGCCGCCCCCTCGGCCCCGTCGCTGAACGGGATCGCCGTCTGCCTGATCGACGTCGCCGACCAGGACCGACGCGACCGACTCGCCGCACGCGACGGCGACCGATGGGACCAGGCCGCCACCGACGCCTTCTGCGGCTGGGCCGCCTGGCACCGCGGGCACGCCCGCGACCCGCGCTTCCTGCCTGACATCATCATCGACGGGAGCTGGCCGGAGATGGCCTGGCACCGGTGGACCACGTGGACCGCCGAGGACCCGCGATGGCGCACCCACCTGATCGACACCACTGGCCAGTCGCTCGCGACATCCGTAAACCAGGTCGAGCGATGGGTCACCGAACAGCGCGAGGCGCACCGGTCAGGCCGACTGGCCCTGCCCCGAAGCTGGACAGACGACACGCCCGGACCAGCCGACCACGATGCTTGATCCACTTCTGAAACACGCCCTAGTAGGACTCCGTTAGGTCTGTCTCGGTGTTGGGGGTCGGCGGGATAGCCCCGTTCGCGGGGCTGAGCCCGCGCTGCTTCGGCAAGCTGCTGACCACGTTGCGGCGCGATGGAGCAGATGTGGTCCACCGAGGCCGGCCGTGGAGACTGCCGCTGGAGGACGGGGTGTTGCTCGTCACGACCTACTGGCGCACCAATTTGACGTTACGGCAACTCGCTCCGCTGTTGGGCGTCTCGAAGTCGACGGCCAGCCGAGTCATCAACCACCTCGGGCCCCTGCTCGCACTCCAGCCCCGCAAGCGGTTCGGCAAGGACACCGTGCTCACCGTGGACGGCACCCTCCGGGCGCGTGTCCCGGCCGGCGGGACTGCTACGCCACGGTGGCCTCGATGCGGTTCGCCATGCTGAGCACGCGGGCTCCGCGGTCCGGGGCCATATCCAGCCGCAGCAGTACCGCGGGGGCTGCGATGGAGGGCATGAGGTGGCTCATAAGGACCGAGACCCGGTGCTCGACGTCCCCCAGGTTGTTCTCGACGTACGAGTAGAGCTGCACCCCGTTGAACGCACCGACGATCAGCTCGGCGATTTCGCGTGGCTGGACATGGGCCAGGGTCTCGCCGTTGCGGTGTGCCCGGGACAGCAGGTCGGTCAGTACAACCACCCACACCGACCAGGCACTTCCGCAATGTTCACGGCCGACGGGATCCGCGGAGAGGCGGGCACCTGCCCGTAGGACGGAGTCGATGGGCAGCCGGTGAGCCATCGTCATGGTGATGTCCACGACTTCCTGCAGTCTGGTCTCCTGGGTGGGAAGCCGCTGATCCGCCTGGAGTTCCAGGACTCCCTTGGCCAGTGCTTCCTTCGAGTCGAAGTGGAAGTACAGCGCGCCTTTCGTGACTCCTGCAAGCTTGAGGATGTCCGCGACCGTCGCCGCGACATACCCGTGCTCCGCGAAGACCTGTGCAGCTGCTTCCAGAACCGCACGACGAGTCCGGATTGCCCGTTCTTGTTGAACCACCGGAGCTCTCCCTCAGCCGCCTGTCCCTCCATATCGCGAGAGACCCTCAAAGAAACCGCCCAGTGGGTACTTTATAGGTTCATCGCCCTCAAGTAAGGGGGTCTTGCATGCACTTCGTGTATCGTCCAGTCGCCAAGATGCGGTGGCCAGAAGGCCAAAAGCCGAGGAAGTTAGCAGTTCATGGCCCTACGAGAGATTCTTGAACGGCCAACTCGTTTCTGAGGAAGGCGATCCCGTCGCACGCCGGTCGGGACCCTAAACCGTCCCTAGGGTCTGATTCCTTCTCTCTTAGTCACCTCTCACACATGCGCAGCAATGGATAGCTCCCCCAAAACACGTCACCGGCCTCGCAGTCAAGGGTCCGCAGCAGCAACTCGTTCACCTCGTCCAGCGATCGGACCAGGTGCCGCATGTCGGCCTCGCGCATCAACTGCTCCTGAAAACTGTGCTCGCGTCAGAGCCGGATGCCGCCGAGACCCGTACCGAAATGCGGGCAGTGTACAGACCAGGCTGAGGAACCCCATCAGAGCCACTGGCATGGGCAGTTCCACGGGTCTGCCGGGCAGATCCGTGCGTACGCGGCGGAATAAGGCGAGCCTCTCGCCGCAGTGCCGGGTCTACTGGGCGGACGTCACCGACTCGGAACGGCGAGTTCGCCGTGTGGGACGAAGCGGCAGGGGGAAGGTCCAGCGTGCCTCCCGCGTTCCAGGGCGGCGGCGGCCTGGTCTCCACCTCCGACGACTACCACGCCTACTTCCAGACGCTGTTGAACCACCGGATGCACGAGGGGGAACGGATCTTGCCTCCGACGCCGTCGAGTTGATGACCACCAACCATCTCTCCCCGAGCAACTGACCGCTCGGGAGATCATGTTCAGCAATGTCGCCCACCTGTCGTCCGGTCAGGGTCGAACGGCGGCTGGGGCTTCGGAATGGCGGTGCGCACATATCGCGGGGACTACGCGCCGCCCCTCCGCGAGTTCGGCTGGTTCGGCGGTATCGGCACCACCGCCTACGCAGAAAAGATCAACCAGCTCACCAGAGTTCCTGCTCACCCAGGTCGGGCTGTCCACTCCGGATTCGTCGCGCGCCATGAACGACTCCTGGACCACGCTCTACCAGGCCATCGACTGACAACTTGCAGGCCGACCCGGACATCGCGTCGCCACGGAGGACATGAAATCGCTCCAGCTCCACGCGGTCCCACTGCGCGCAGTCCTTGAGCCTTTTCAATCCTGAGTCTGAGTCGGCCAGGGTATGGGTGACACGTTCGGCCCCGCCGCGCTTCCAGGCTGTACTCGCGCGAGAGCCTCCGGGGGCCGGGAAAAGACGCACACCTCGGCAGCACCGCCCTGTCCCGGGCCGATGGCCACTAGATCGACAAGCGCGTCTACGACTTCCACCGCACCGTCACCGCGGCTTCGATCCGCCTTCGACCCAAGCCGTGATCACTCGGCCCCCGTGACACGATCTGGGCGTGACGACGTTGTTCCTGACGGTCGGCCTGCCCGGGGCCGGAAAGACCACGAGAGCTCGACAGCTGGCCGAAGAGCACAACGCACTGCGGCTGACGCCGGATGAGTGGATGCTCCCGCTGTTCGGCGATCCGCAGCCTGCCGGGAAACGCGATGTGCTGGAAGGACGGCTGCTCTGGCTGGGTCTGGAGGCGCTGAAGCTGGGAACGGACGTGGTCCTGGATTTCGGATGCTGGTCTCGTGAGGAGAGGTCCGCGATCCGCTGGTTGGTGAAGTCCGTGGGCGCGTCCTGTCAGCTCGTGTACGTGCCGGTGGACCACGAGACCCAACGTGCCCGGATCGCGCATCGCCAGTCGACCACCCCTGATCAGACCTTCGTGATGAGCGAGACGGACCTCTTGCACTGGAGGACGCTGTTCGAGGAGCCCGACGCCACGGAACTCGATGGACATGAGGTGGCAGATCCGCCTCGTGGGTGGTCGGGATGGCTGGAGTGGGCCGCTGACCGGTGGCCATCGCTCGCGTGACCGTCCGGCCGACTCTGGTGCGACCCGGTAACGCAGCCTCGCCAGGAGCGCCGGGCCCGGAAAGACGCGCCGGACAGAATCCAGCGCACCGAAGTGAGCGGCGGCCACCGAGGAGTCTGGAAGGCCCGCGAGCGGCAGCTCCTGGAGCCAGACGTCCTGACGCTCAGAAACCCTCGTACTCCTCCCGTTGAGCGCCGCCTGACTGGCATCATCCCTGGATGACTTCGTCGATATCCGAGTCGTGGACCCGCATAGAGGCATGGCTCGCCCGGCACGCGCCTCGAACGTTCGCCGCTCTTGAACCCCCGGCGGAGCGCTCGGCAATCGCCGCGGCCGAACAGGTCATCGGGCAGCCGTTCCCCGAACCGTTGGTGGAGTCGTTACTGCGGCACAACGGCATGGGCGACTACGCACTGTTGCCTCCGTTCTGGTGCCTGCTCGCGGTGCAGAACATCGCCGGGGCCTGGCAGACACGTATGAACATCTACGGAGATGAGCTGGCGGGAGCTGAGGAAGGCGACCCGGACGGGGAGTACGGGCCGTGGTGGCATGCCCAGTGGATCCCCTTCGCCTCCGACGGTGGAGGGGACTACCTCATCATCGACCAACGGCTCTACCGTCGGCGTGGAAGGATCGGCGATGCCGATCATGAGACAGGATGCTCCTTTTCACCCCACCCCATGTGGGCGTCGCTCCCGGCCCTCCTTGACGCAACAGCCACCGCCCTGGTGACCGGCAAGGCGGTGAACGGCTACCAGCCTGTCGCAGTCGACGAGGACGCACTGGACTGGGATTTCTGATGCTCGGACCACCGCGATGACCACAGAACGCGAAGCCTGCCGGGATGCGGATGACGGGGAGCCGGTTCAGCAGGGTGGAACCTGCCCGTCCGCGCATCCTCCCTGACCAATGGGGACGGACTCGAAGTCACCGTCTGCACAAGCTCGTTGACATCCATCACACGGAGGTCAACGACACACGCAGCCCTTCGTCATCACCGAGTGCGGGACAGGGCCGTATATCAACCCCGGACCGGCCGGTCTGCCTGGGACCGTCTCTTCCGCACCGATTAGGTGATGGCGGTGCAGGAAGAGACGGTGCCGCCGGTCAGCCGGCCGTCTGGGCCTGTTGGGCTGGGGTGGGGTGGTGCAGCGGGATCTTCTGTGTGAGCTTGTCGCCTTCGACGTCCAGGTCGGGCAGCAGGCGGTTCAGCCGGGCGGGGATCCACCAGGCTTTCTCCTGGGCGAGTGCCATGGTGGCCGGGATGAACGTCATACGGATGACGAAAGCGTCGATGAGGATGCCGGCGGCCAGTGCGAAGCCGGCTTGTTTGATCATGGGTTGGGCGTTGAAGACGAAGCCGGCGAATACGGAGACCATGATGGTGGCCGCCGCCAGGACGACGGAACTGGCACGGGCGAACCCGGTGACAGTGGCGTTGACGGCGGTGGCACCGTGGACGTGTGCTTCGCGTATGGAGGTCACCAGGAACATCTGGTAGTCCATGGCGAGCCCGTACAGGACGCCGGTGATGATGATGGGCAGCAGACTCACCACGGGTGCGGTGGCGTCGAGTCCGATCAGGCTCTGCAGCCAGCCCCACTGGAAGACGGCCGTGGTGAGGCCGAAGGTGGCGGCGATGCTCAGCAGGAAGCCGAGGGTGGCCATCAGCGGGACCATGAGGGAGCGGAAGACCAGCAGCAGGACGATCAGGGACAGTCCGAGGACTGTGGCCACGTAGAGGGGCAGGACGTCGGCGAGCCGGTCGGAGACGTCGATCGCGAGGGTGGTGAACCCGGCGATGCCGATCTCGGCACCGTGGGTCGCACGGATCTGCGCGCTCTTGTCTCGTAAGGCGGTGGCGAGGTCCTTGGTGGCGTCGTCGTTCGGGCCGCTGCCGGGAATCAGGCTGAGGATGGCGGTGGTACCGGTCTCGTTCATCCCTGCCAGGGAGACCGCTGTGGCGCCCTTGACGCTTCGCAGGTCCGAGGTCACCGCGGCGAGAGTAACGGGGGTGAGGGGCTGGCCGTTCGTCGTGGAATCGACGGCGATCAGGAGGGGGCCGTTGTAGCCGGGTCCGTACGCGTCGCTGACCAGGTCGTAGCCGCGGCGCTGCCCGGTGTCGGTGTTGTAGCTCGCGCCGGAGGGCAGGCCCAGTTTCATGCCGGCGGCGGGCACCGCCAGGATCGCGGGGATGAGGATGGAGGCCGCGAGGGCGGCGTACCTGTGGCGGACCAGGAGCGCTCCCCAGCGGACGGCCCGGGTGTGCTCGGCATCCCCGCCGGTCCGCTCCTGTTCCCTGCGCCGGGTGCGGGCGGGGCAGATGCGTTCCTTGACCAGGCCCAGCAGCGCGGGCAGCAGGGTCAGGGCGAGCAGGACAGCAATCGCGATCGTGCCGGCCGCGACGATGGCCATGGTGCTGAGCAGCGTGATGCCGATGACCAGGAGCCCGGCCAGGGCGATGATGACGGTGCTGCCGGCGAAGAAGACCGCGCTCCCGGCGGTGCCGAGCGCACGGCCGGTCGCTTCATGGGGGTCCATGCCCTGGTCGAGGATCAGCCGGCGTTCTCGGTTGACGATGAACAGTGCGTAGTCGATGCCGACGGCCAGCCCCAGCATCAGTGCCAGCACAGCCGCGAGTGAGTGGATCTCGAAGACGGTGGAGAGGGTGAAGGCGCCGCCGACTCCCACCGTGACGCCGGCCAGGGCGATGATCAGCGGCAGACCCGCCGCGATGACCGATCCCAGGGTGATCAGCAGGACGAGGGCCGCCACGACGACGCCGACGATCTCCCCGACGCCGATGATCTCGGGGATCTCCATCATCGCCGCCGACGGCAGGACGTCCAGGTCGCCGGTCGCGGCCTGCTGCTCGGCGGCCCGGATGGTGCTGTCGATCGTCCCGGCAGGAAGTTCGAAGGTCTGCTGGTCGAACTGGAACTGCATCAGCGCCGTTGAGCCGTCGGCCGAGACGACGACGCCCGGCACCGGCTGACCGCCCTGCTGCAAGGGGACGGGTGTCTTGCCGGAGGACGGCTTTCCAGCGGCTTGGGCGACCGCTGCCTGAGCTCGCAGCAGCGGGCTGTTCTCGCCCCGGGCGGCTTCCCGGGCCAGCAGTTTCCTCGCGTCGACGACGTGGTCGTGGCGGTAGACCGCGTCGACGGCGGCCACCAGGGCGGACCGCACCTTCTCGTCGTTGATCCGGGCACCCTCCGGCGCGGTGAAGAGCAGCATGCCCTGGCCGCCGGATGCCTCCGGCAGGGAGGTGGCCAAGCCGTCGATGACCCGCTGGGACGGGGTGCCGTCGATGCGGACCTCGTTGCTGAGCTTGACCGGATTCGTGACGAGCAGAAGGACGACCGCCGCCAGCACGGCCAGCCATCCTCCGATGACGTACCAGGGTTTGCCGTAGGCGAACTTCCCCAGCCGGTACAGCAGAACGGACACAGGCTTCTCCCTCTGTTCCGGGCGGCCTGACGGGCCAGACCGCACCGCGAAGTGAGAGGGTACTATCAAAGTGAGAGTCGACTATCAATGCGGTAGGATGCTATCGAATGCAGCGGCTCATCGGAGATCAGGGAAGTCACAGATGGCAGCGATGAACGGCCGTGTGCCCCGGCGCCGGGTCGATGCCCGCTCCAGCATGGAACGCATCACCGCTGCGGGACGGACGGTGCTGGGCAGAGGCGAAGCCTCTCTGGAGCAGATCGCGGCGGAAGCCGGCGTGGGCATCGCCACGCTCTACCGCCACTTCCCCAACCGCGAGGCCATCGTCCGGGCCGTCCTGGAGGACATCCTCGAAACCGACCTCCTCCCCCTCGTCGAGCGAGCCGCCGACTCCCCGCACACACGCCAGGCCCTCCAGGACATCGCCACACAGCTGCTCGACCTCATCACCGAGGAGCGGGGCCTGGTCACCTTCGCCGGCAACTTCGCCGACGTCGCGGTGGACGTCCTCCAGCGCTTCAGCACCTCACTCCACCCACTCCTGGTCCGCGCGCAGCAGGCCGGTGAGATCCGTGCCGACCTCACCGCCGAGGACATCCCGCACTTCCTCGTCATGGCCGTCGCCGGCCTCGCACTCCCGGGCACCACACCCTCGCTGCGCGCCCGCTTCATCGCCCTGCTCTTCGACTCCCTCGACCCGGCCAACGCAACTCCCCTCCCCCCACTGCTCGTCGAAGACAACGACCTGCGCGCCTCCGTCCGCAACGTCGCACGCACCTGACCCACGACACCCGCCCTGCCGAGCCGAAGCGCAGGGCCCGACCTGCCGTACGCACCTCGACTCGACGGCCGAGGTCGGACTCCCCTCCCCCGAAGTGCCGTCGTACTCGCCGAGACCAGAAAGGCGACCGGGACTCGACTGTCATGCCGACTGACGAACCGGCGGCAGGAAAGGCTCTTCCCGGCATCACGGCTGAATCCGCCGCGAAGGGCGTGCCGGCCCGCACCACGGAGTACGTCTGTGAACGCCGCGCCTTCGGGCAGAAGTTCGCCGGTCGCAGGAGGCCTTGGGTTTCCTGCCACTCGACCCGGGTGCGGCGAGACGCCGGTGTTCATCGGATTCCTTTCCGTGCGCCCCGGACCGAGTTCACGCGAGCTCTTCTCACATGTCGAGGTGCTGCGGCGAGTTCCCGTTTGTCTCCGGCCAGTTCCGCGGAGGCGAGTGTGCGCAGTCTCGTGCGCGCCCGGGACAGTCGGGAGCGGACAGGGCCGACAGGGACCGGCCCAGTTCCTCGTACGGCACCCGCGCCGCGGTCAGGGTCGGCGTCAGGTCCGCGGCGTAGGGGACGTCGTCGAAGCCGATGAGCGAGACGTCCTTCGGGAGCGGAGCCCCGCCTCGCGCTGCGCGGCCGGCACGCCTGCGGCGATCGCGGCGACCCCCAACGACCACGGCGGCGGCTGCGGTGAAGTCCAAGCCGACCTCCAGCGCGTGGCCCACCCGGCGGCATCCCGAGGGACGTGCGTAGTGGCCCGCCAGTAGGGGACGTCATGGGCGCGCAGCGCGGTCAGATCACCGTCGCGGTGCTGTTCGGCGCTGCTGACTACGGGCCGACCGCCGAGAAAGGGGATGAACCGGTGCCCGGCGGCAAGGAAACGCTCATCGCCGGAAGAGCAGCCCGCCCCTTGCGCTCATCCGGTGTGTCGGCCCACGCCGGAGCCGCTGTCCCGCAGCTCGGGTAGCGACGCCAGGGAATCCTCCGAGTCCCCGACCGGCGGCGGGGCAGCGGTGTCGTTCGTGGTCGCGGGGAACGAGCGCGCGGGAGCGGTGGCCCGGCGGGTATGTCGTACGGGAGGTCCATCCGGTTTCGAGAACGCCGACCCGCCCTCTCGCTCAGGGCGCGGCGGAAGAGCCTCGGAGTGTCGGCCGCTTTCTCGCTCTGCCGGAGACTCCGGTGGCGCGTCTTCGGCGGTGACGCGGATCAGTGCACAGAAGACCTCTGCCCGCGCGAGTCGGCGTCCGACCTCGGCGAAAAGCTGATCGCCGCGATGGTCTGCGAGGTCCCGCCGCCGCTGAGGGAGGCCTCCAAGCCGCCTCGCACTCTCCCGCGCCAACTCCCTTCCCTCAAAACTTACTTCACCCCTTGATCTAAATGGTCCAGACCTTTAGGTTCACAGGTCAGCAAGACACCTCGCCCCCCACGAAGGGCTCTGCGCATGCCCGCCCTCACACGTCTCCGCAGATCCGGCGCCGCCCTGCTCGTCACGGCGGCCGCCACATCCGTCCTGACCTCGCTGCCCACCCCCGCCGACGCCGCGACAGCGCTGCCCACCGGCTTCTCGACTGTCATGAACGCGGCAAGCGGGCGGTGTCTGGACGCCATGTCGGCCGCTACTGCCAACGGCACCGTCGTGCAGCAGTACGTGTGCAACAGGACCACGGCCCAGCAGTGGAGTTTCACCGCCACCAGCGCCGGCTACGTCCGCATCGACAACCGCAACAACACCGCCCAGGTCGTCGACGTGGCCGACGTCTCCACGGACGACAACGCACCTGTGCACCTCTGGGCCTACGGCGGCGGCGCCAACCAGCAGTGGCTGCCCGTCCACGAGGGCGGCGGCGCCTACCACTTCGTCAACCGCAACAGCGGTAAGTGCCTGGACGACCCGGACGCCTCCACCGCCGACAGCGTGCAGTTCGTGCAGTACACGTGCAACGGCAGCGCGGCCCAACGCTTCCAGGTGGTCCCGGTCACCCCGTCGGCCACGAACCCGGACCTCGGTCCGAACGTCACGGTCTTCGACCCCTCCATGTCGTCATCGACGATCCAGTCGAGGCTGAGCTCGATCTTCCAGCAGCAGGAGACCAACCAGTTCGGTTCCCAGCGCTACGCCGTCCTGTTCAAGCCCGGCTCCTACGCCGCGGACGCCGACGTCGGCTTCTACACCCAGGTCGCGGGGCTCGGACTGACCCCGGACGCCGTCACGATCAACGGCGCGGTGCACGCCGAGGCCGACTGGTTCCAGGGCAACGCGACCCAGAACTTCTGGCGGGGAGCCGAGAATCTGTCCGTCAACCCCATCGGCGGCAACGACCGTTGGGCGGTCTCCCAGGCGGCCGCCTACCGCCGGATGCATCTGCGCGGCAACCTCGCCCTGGACGACAACGGCTGGTCCAGCGGCGGCCTGCTCGCCGACACGAAGGTCGACGGACAGGTCGACTCCGGTAGCCAACAACAGTGGTTGACCCGCAACTCCCAGCTCGGCAGCTGGACCGGCGCCAACTGGAACATGGTCTTCGTCGGCAGTCAGGGCGTCCCCGGCACCACCTTCCCCGACCCGCCCCACACCACGGTCGCGCAGTCCCCGGTCAGCCGGGAAAAGCCGTTCCTGTACGTCGACGCCGACGGCGCCTACAAGGTGTTCGTGCCATCGGTGCGGTCCAACTCCACCGGCACCAGCTGGGCGAACGGCTCACCGTCCGGCAACTCCCTCTCCCTGGACACCTTCTACGTCGTGAAGCCGGGCGCGAGTGCCGCGGACATCAACGCGGCCCTGACGGCGGGCAAGAACCTCCTGGTCACCCCGGGTGTGTACCACCTCAACCAGACACTCCAGGTCAACCGCGCCGACACCGTCGTTCTCGGCCTGGGTCTCGCCACGTTCGTCCCGGACAACGGCGTCACCGCGATGAAGGTGGCCGACGTCGACGGGGTGAAGGTCGCAGGTGTCCTCTTCGACGCGGGCACCACCAACTCGCCCACCCTGATGGAAGTCGGGCCGACGGGCTCCTCCGCGTCCCACACCACGAACCCGACCTCCCTGCACGACGTGTACTTCCGCGTCGGCGGCGCAGGCATCGGCAAAGCGACCACCAGCCTCGTCATCAACAGCGACAACGTCATCGGCGACCACTTGTGGATCTGGCGGGCCGACCACGGCAGCGGTGTCGGCTGGACCAGCAACACCGCGGACACCGGCCTCATCGTCAACGGCGACGACGTCACGGCGTACGGCCTGTTCGTCGAGCACTACCAGAAGTACCAGACGGTCTGGAACGGCAACGGCGGCCGCACGTACTTCTACCAGAACGAGATGCCGTACGACCCGCCCAACCAGGCGGCCTGGACGAACGGTTCGACCCAGGGCTACGCCGCCTACAAGGTCGCCGACTCCGTCACCAGCCACCAGGCCTACGGCCTCGGCAGCTACTGCTACTTCAACGTGAACCCGAGTGTGGTCGCGGAACGGGCCATCGAGGCGCCGAACACCGCCGGGGTGCGTTTCCAGAGCATGGTGACCGTCTCCCTCGGCGGCACCGGCACCATCCGGCACGTCGTCAACGGTGCCGGAGGCCCCTCCAACTCCGCGACCAACGTGGCCGATCTGACCAGTTACCCATAAAGCGATGCCCGCAGGCCTCCCCCACCCCCTTCAAGGAGCTCACTCACCCATGTTCATCTCCCTGCACAGAGGCCGCATCGCGGTCTTCGCCGTCCTCGCCGCCGTGCTCACGGCGCTGCTCGCGGTGACACCCGCGCACGCCGCCTCCGGCACCATCACCGGCCTCGCCGGCAAGTGCGTCGACGTGGCGGGCGCGTCCACCGCCAACGGCACGGCCGTACAGATCTACGACTGCAACGGCACCGGCGCGCAGATCTGGTCCAACTCCGGTGACGGGACCCTGCGGGCGCTCGGCAAGTGTCTGGACGTCGCCGACCGCAGCACCGCCGACGGGGCTGCCGTACAGCTCTGGGACTGCTCGGGCGGCGCCAACCAGCAGTGGGTGGTGTCCGGCGCGCGCGACATCGTCAACCCGGCCGCCGACAAGTGCCTGGACGTCCGGGACAACAACAGCGCCAACGGCACCCGGCTACAGATCTGGACCTGCGCCGGAACGGCCAACCAGAAGTGGAACGCGCCCGCGAGCGGAGGCGGGAGTACGCCGTCCGGATTCGTCGTCAGCGAGGCGCAGTTCAACCAGATGTTCCCGAGCCGGAACTCCTTCTACACCTACAGCGGACTGGTGGCGGCGCTGAGCGCCTACCCCGGCTTCGCCACCACGGGCAGCGATATGGTCAAGAAGCAGGAGGCGGCGGCCTTCCTCGCGAACGTGAACCATGAGACCGGCGGGTTGGTGTACATCGTCGAGCAGAACACCGCCAACTACCCGACGTACTGCGACTGGAACCAGTCCTACGGCTGCCCGGCCGGACAGGCCGCCTACTACGGTCGCGGCCCGATCCAACTGTCCTGGAACTTCAACTACAAGGCGGCGGGCGACGCGTTGGGCATCGATCTGCTCAACAACCCCTGGCTGGTGCAGAACGACTCGGCCGTGGCCTGGAAGACCGGTCTCTGGTACTGGAACACCCAGTCCGGCCCCGGCACCATGACCCCGCACAACGCCATGGTCAACCAGGCCGGCTTCGGCCAGACGATCCGCTCCATCAACGGCTCCCTGGAGTGCGACGGCCGCAACCCGGCCCAGGTCCAGAGCCGCGTCGACGCCTACAACCGGTTCACGTCGATCCTCGGGGTCAGCCCCGGCGGCAACCTCTACCGCTGAACAGGGGTACGGCATGCACAAGTTGAGATCCCTCATGACCGCTATGGGCGCACTGGCGCTCGTCGTGGCGATCCCCGCGACCGCCCGGGCGAACGTCCTGACCCTGCTCCCCCAGAACGCCGACGGTCTGGAGCAGACCTTCTCCCCCGCCTACGACTACGATCGCGACGGCTGCTACGCGACCGCCGCGATCGGGGCCGACGGCACGATCAACCCCGGGCTGAAGCTCGGCGGCGACGTCAACGGCAAGTGCCACGACTACGCCCAACTGGCCAACGCCAACACGTACGCTCGGGCGAAGTGCAACAACGGCTGGTGTGCCGTGATGTACGCCAGCTACTTCGAGAAGGACCAGGCCACACTCGGTCCCGCGGCCATCGGGCACACCCACGACTGGGAGCACGTCGTGGTGTGGGTCTCCGGCGACCAGGTCCAGTACGTGGCGGTGTCCCAGCACTCGGGCTACCAGGTGGCCGCGCGCTCGGCGGTGCGGTTCGACGGCACCCATCCGAAGATCGTCTACCACAAGGACGGCGTCTCGACGCACTGCTTCCGGTTCGCGAGCGGTAACGACGAGCCGCCGGAGAACGCCACGGGCGGCTGGTTCTACCCGCGGCTGGTCGGATGGAACGGCTATCCCGCCGGGTACCGCGAGAAGCTCGTGGCCGCCGACTTCGGCTCCGCCACGCTGAAGATCGACGACGGCGACTTCCAGTACGCCCTCGACCACTCCAAGCCGTCCGGGATCGGCTTCGATCCGTACGCGTGACACCGGACGGTCGTCCCCACTCCGGAAGAGGCAGCAACACGGAGGTGGTGGCATGGCGACGAGCGCCGTGGTCGCCTTGCCGCCGCGCAGGGAGCGGCGGGGGCTACGCGGCGCTCCAGCGAGGATCGCGGCCGAGGTAACGCAGCAGGACCGCCACATCGTCGTCGCCCTGTTCGGTGGTCAGGGCGGCGGCGTACGCGCCATATGGGCGCAGCGGCTCGACGATCTCCCTGGCGACCTCGAGGAGGGGGCGGGCCAACCCGGGCGTGAGCGGCGACGGCCGGTCCGTTCCCCGGGCGATGTCCCATGCATGGACCGCCGCGTCCAGCCCGCATGCCGCCGAGCCGGACCACGGAGACATCTTGTGAGGCGGCACGGGTGTGGGCACCTCGGTGGCGTCCCGGTCGACCCCCGCCCACGCCCTCGCCGCGCGGGCCAGGGCGTCCTCCAGGAACTCCGCCGGGTCCGTGCCTTCCATCTCGCCCGACGGGTCGAACGGGTTGAAGTCGGGGCCGGGTTCGCCGGTCAGTGCGGCGGCATAGCCGATCTGGTCGCCGACGGCGTGCTGGAAGACCTGGGCGACGGTCCAGCCCGCGCAGGGCGTTGGCAGGTACCAGCCGTCGGCGGGGACGGCGCCAACCGCCACGCGCAGGGCTTCGTGGGAGGCGTCCAGAACGTCCCAACCGCTGGAGATCATGTCATCGCTCATCAGAGAGTCCCCCTTCTGCGCCGCCCCGTCACACCCCGCCAACCGACCGCCAACTGGCCGAAACCGCATGGTCGGACGTCCACCGTCACAGGTCCTCCCGCGCCGCACGAAGCCGTGGCCACACCCGCCCAGCGGGTCCGTCACGCCGGACAGAAGGAGCTCTGCGAACCGCTCTCGGCACCGATTGTCAGTGATCACCGCTAACGTTCCGCACATCGTCGCACTGACGCCGGGATGTACGCGGCTGAACTGTGCTTTCTTCTTGCTGACTTGATGTGAAAGGCGGGGACTCGTGGGTTGGCTCTCGGCGGGTGACGGGTATGAAATCGCCCTGGTGGACGGGCGGGTGGCAGCGCGTGCCACCGCGGGCCGGGCAGCGGGGCGGCAGCTGAAATCACTGCCGCGCGCGCTGCGCGACCATCCTGAGGGGGACCGGCTGCGGCGGTTCGCCGAATGGCTGGATCGCCACGCCACGGCGTGCGTCGCACAGGTCGACTCCTGGATGGTGTCGTCCCTTCCCGTCCCCACCGGTCTGCTGGCCCGGGTGTGGCCGGACGAGGCCTGGCAGTCGGCGCTGCGCGACCTCGCCGTGGTGGGCGACGACCCCGACGAGGTCGGTTTCCTGCGCGGGGCCACCGAGGACGGCGAACTGCGCGTGGTGAACCTCGACGGCGAGACCGTACGGCTGTCCCCGCTCACGGTCACGCTGCCGCACCCGGTGCTGCTCCCGGACCTCGACGACATCCGCGAGTTCGCGGCGGAGCTGGGCATCGTGCAGGGCGTGGAGCAGATCCACCGCGCGACCTGGCAGCGGCCCGAGGACCTCGATGCCAAGGCCACCGAGATACGGGAGTTCAGCGGGGGTTCCTTCCGTTCCCGCTTCGCTCTTGCCGCACGGGCGAGTTCGCTCGGCTACCGCGTCTCGGGGGGCTACGCCACGGCCCGGGTCCGCGACGGCGGCCGCACTGTGGAGGCCAGTGTGTGGATCGGCGAGCCGTACTGGGAGGACACGGTGGAGACGGGCGGCCTCACCTGGCACGACCACAACAGCCGCGCCCTCCCGCTGCGGGAGGTGGGGCCGGTGGCCTGGTCGGAGGGGATGCGGATGGCCGCGGCACTCTACGCCGGGCGCACGATCGAGGAAGGCAAGAACGCATGAGCGGGGGGACGCAGGTGTCGCACGAGGAACTGCTGTCGGCGGGCGCGGTCCTGCCGCCGGACACCGAGGGGGCCGGAGAGCGGGCGGTGCCGCTGACCGCACGCGCCTACCGCCATCCGGGCCTCGACGACCGTGTCGTGGTCCGGCTGGTCGCCGGCGAGCTGGGCGCCGCCGAGGACCTGGCTGCCGGCTTCCTCGGCCTGGAGCCGGCCGCGGAGCCGGCGGTCGTAGGTCTCGGACTGCGCCAGTCGCTGGGCTTTCCCGAGTGGGTGCTCGTGCACCACCCCGAGGACGGCCACCATGCCCTGGGCGTCGTCCCGGACCTGGAGCGGGCGGCCCGGCAGGCCAAGTCCCGCCCGAAGGCCGCGCTGGACGCCTACCTGGAACTCGGTCAGCGGCTGGCCGCGTCGGTGCCGCACTTCCTGCCGACCTTCTACGAGCAGGCCGGCCGGGTGTTCCTCGCCGAGGAGAACGCCACCTACGCCGCCCAGTTGTTCACCCGTGCCCGCAAGGCGGAGGCGGAGCACGGACTGACGGTGCAGGAGGACCGCCTGGACGCGGTGTTCCTGGAGTTCGCGCTGGCCGGTGCGCTGCCGGTGAAGGTGCTCTCCTCCTACGGCAAGGAACTGGCCGCCCGGGTCTCCGCCGAGGAGGCGCTGGAGCGCTTCACCCGCCTGTGCCTGCGCCGCACCGCGGGCGGGCTGCCGCCCTCCGCCCAGATGGCGGGCGGCCTGCGGAAGCTGGCCCGCGGCGCCGGCCAGGACGCCGACCGGGCCGAGCAGGACTATCTGGCCGAACTGCTCGGCCTGCCGGCCACGTTGCGTGCCACGGGCGGCTGGTGGAAGGGCCACCGGGCCGCGCTGGTGGCGCTGGCCGAGCGGGAACCGCATGTACGCGGCACCCTGCTGGACATGCTCCCGGCCGGCGCCGACGCGGACATGCCCGCGATGTGGCTCGAGGTCCTGGAGACATCCGGCGCCACCAGGGGACTGTGGGACGACTCCCTGCCCGCGGAACAGCGGCCGAGCGGCGGCGCCGCGGACTGGCTGGAGCGCTTCCTGACGTTCCGGGAGCGGGCCCGGTCCTGGCGCAGCTCCACCCGGATGCCGCAGCTGTACCCGCTGGTGGAGCGGGCAGCGGCCGGGCTGCGCAGCGAACTCGCCGCGTCCGAGCGTGCGTTGAGGGTCACGCACGACATGGACCTGATCGATCTGCTGCTGTCCCTGGACGTGCCGGTGGCAGCTCCCGGCAAGGACCAGGAGCTACCGCTGACGGCGTGGGCCATCGGCGAAGGACAGCGGGAGCTGACCCTCCTCGGCGCCGACGGACGGTTCCGGGACGCCTTCCTGCAGGGCGCCGACCGTTTCCACCAGGGCGACCAGGCGCTGCGCGCCATCCGGCTGCTGGCGGCCTCGCCCGGCGGCCGCCCCTGGCTGACGGAGTGGGTGAGCACCGTGGTGCGGCGCTTCACCGCCGTGGGCCTGCCCGGGCTGCCGAACGCGCTGAACCGGCTCGGATGGCTGCCCCCCGAGGCGCTGGCGCTGGCCGAGGACGACGTCCGCGCCGCCGTCGCCACCGATCTCGCGCCGGTCCTGGCCCGCACCCTGCGCGGCGGACTCTTCGACGAACTGGGCTGGCCGGCCTGGGAGGAGGCGACGGCCGATCTCGTCGCCAAGGACCGGGTGCAGGACATCGTGGTCGCCGACGCCTGGCCCCACCTCGTCGTGGCCGGCAAGACCCAGGCCCGTGTGATCGGCGCCGCCGGCACCCTGCTCACCCACGACCTGCGGGTGCCCGCGAACGACGTCGCGGGCGACCCGGGCTTCCACCACGTGGACGGCGAGCTCCTGGTGTACTGGAACTCCCGCAAGGACGGTCTGCGCGGATACTGGCACTCGCGTGCCGACCGCGTCGAGTCCCTCAAGGGCGCGCACCGTACTCGGGGTACCGAGATGGACTGGTACCGCGGAAACTTCCCGATCACGCTGCCGCTGACGGGTGGTGGCCGGACCACCGGACGCGGGGTCCTGCATGCCGGGGACACCACCCTGCCGGACGAACGGCAGGTGCTCTTCGACGGATCGTCCTACTGGGTGTGGCACGCGGACTCCGAGGACCGTGAGGCGCACGGCTGGTACGAATACGACCCGGCCACCAACGAGCGCGGGCGGATGAGCAAGCCCGCCTTCCTCGCCGACGCCCTGCGCGACGCCCCTTCGGGCAGCACCTATGTGGGCGGCCGGCTACGCCCCTCCCCCACCACCGACACCACCCCGGTATGCGCTCCCGTGGACGGCTTGGTCGGCCTGCGCGTGATGAAGCTGCCCGACGGTTCACGGCGCGCCGAGGACCTCGCCGGACACTCCGTCACCCTGCCCGCCGCAGCCGGTGCGCCCAACCGGCTCATCGTCTTCCCGGGCGCGGACCGGGCCACCGCCGTCGTCCGCGACAACTGGCAGCTCGACCTGGTCGACGCCGACGGCGTCCACACCGCCTGGGCCAAGACCGACCGCACCCCCGGCGACTTCGGCGAGGGCACCCTGCTGCTGCCTCCCGTGCAGTTCTGGGAGTGCATGACGGCACGTGACCCGGAGGGGTCGAAGGCGCTGCGGACCATCGACCGGGATACGGCCGCGGCACTGCTGGCCGCCGCGTCCGGCAAGGACGGCGAGGACGGCGAGGACGGGCACGCGCTGACCGACGCCATCCGCGCCCTCCTGCCGGTCAGCCACGACGCGCTCGTGAAGGGCATCGCCGGAGTCGTCCGCTTCGCCGCGGCCCAGCAGGCCGTGCTGGACGCGGCGGCCATCCGGCTGACCCGCGCTCTGGAAGGCGGCCTGGAGGACGAGGGGCCGGCGGGACCGGCGGACAGCACGATCATGGCGGCGGTGAACGGGCTCGGCGCGTCCCGCAGTCACTGGTGGAACCGCGACGACGAGGCCGACACCGTCTTCCGTGCCCTGCGTGTCCTGACCCGGGCCGCCGGACTCGGCGACACCGCCCTGCCCGCCCTTCCCGACGCACGCCTCCACCTCGACGCTCACCCGCTGCCCTCCGGACAGCCCGACCTGGAGACCCTCCTGGAGAGGGTGACCGCACTGGCCTACCGGACGGCCTCCGGCACGACCGCCGAAGAGCACCGCGAGGTCCTGCGCGCCCTCCTCGCGGAGTTCGACCGCCTCGGTCTGACCCCGGACGACTCCACCGCCTGGCGCAAGATGAGCCTGCACCTGGAAGCGGCGCCGCTGCGCACCGCCTCGGGCGAATGGCGCGACGGCTCGTGGGACGGCGTGCTCCCGCTGGCCGACGGCGCCTTCATCGCCGTCACGGGACACCGTGCGCTCAACGACGACGGGGGAACCTTCACCGGCTACTTCCACGACCCGGCCGGGCGCTTCGAGACACCAACGCCCTACAAAGCGCTGCAATCGCGGCCGCTGGGCGAGAACCCGGCCCCCGGCCGGATGCGGACGTTCCTCGCCGAACTGGCCGAGCGCGGCCCGGCTCCCTGGTTCCCGGAAGCCGCCGAGGAGTTCGCCCGCCTCACCGGCGTGAGCGAGACCATGGCCCGGCTCGTCGTTGCCGGTCTGCCGGGGATCGACGCCTACGAGCGCAGCTTCCTCAGCGCCGAGGCACGCACCTTCATCGGCGTGAAGGCGGCCCCTGCGGCGGTCGCCAAGGACGAACTGCACGGCGTCGACGGCGCGGTGCGGGCCGCCGTAGTGGGCGCCCTGCTGCCCGCCGAACCCGCCCGGTTGTGGACCGAGGGCCCGGACGCGGCGGCGGCCGCCGCGGTGTGGAACGCCAAGGTGGGCAAGCGGGTGGCCGTCCCCGAGGAACTGCTAGGTGACGCGATCCGCGCCTTCCGGCACGCCTCCTGGCCGATCCGGCAGGCGCTGCCCGCCCTGCTGGACCCGGCCGCCTCGCCCCAGCTCAGCCGGGACCTCACCTGGGCGGTCAACGGCGACCGGGTGCGGCCCGTCGGCGACGACACGGACGGGTTCACCGCACCGACGCTGGTCGGCGCGGTCGGTCTGATCGCCTGGCTCGCCCACCGGCTGCCCGCCGGCGACCCGGTCCGCGCCGCGCTGCCCCCGGCCCTCACCGCCGTGCGTGAACGGCTCGCCCACCCCGGACTGATGCTCGACCTGGGGCGCTACATCAGCCTGCCCGACTTCCGGAAGACCGCGGGCACTCCCACCGAGATCGGGCCGGGCTTCGAGCGGTACGGCGCCGTCGTCCTGGCCACCCACGACGACCAGCCCGCCCCGGCCATCCGCGTCGACCTCCTCGACGAGGCCGGCCAGGACCCCTACCTGCCCGCGGTGCGCGTCGACAACCAGCGCCCCTACGACGCCGAGGTGGCGCTGCGTCTGGTCCGCGACCAAGGGCTCGCGGCCCTGCTCGCCGACCCCGGTGAGCCGATCGCGGGAGACCGGGACAAGGACGCCACCTGGTGGCCGCAGGATCCTAGCCGCTCGGTTCCCGAGCTGGTCACCGAGGTGGCCAAGGAGTACGGGCTGGGCGAGGACGCCGCCACGGTCTATCTGATGCTGCTGGCCATGCCCGACCCGACCGACCGTATGACGGCCCGTTGGACGGGCTGGAAGCCGGCCCGGCTGAAGGCGGCGCGCTCCGAACTGGCCGCCACCGAGCTCGTGGTGGAGGCCGGCCGGACCCGGGCCGGCCGGTCGCTGTTCCTGCCCGGCGGCTGGGTGGAGCAGTCGGCCCCACAGGTGCCGCTGGAGCGCTGGAAGCTGCCTCTGTTCGGCGAGATGAGCGACGAACACGTTCCGTTCGGCGTGATCGTGCCGTTCGAGCCGGCCGCGGACCTGTTCCGCAGGGCGTGGCAGCGGGTCCAGGACGGCGACGCTCCCCGGTTCGAGGAGCTGAAGGTCCGGCGGGGCCGCCGCCGCTGACGTACCACCGGCCAGGGGCGCCGCTCACCGGCGGCGCCCCTGCCCACCACCTGCTGCTCCCCCGCACATCGACACCGACCGATCTACCGAGCAAGGACATCCATGCCCCTGACCGACACGGTCACAGCCCTTCCGGCCCGGCAGAGTCTGCCTGCCGAGGAGCGCTTCGCCACCGAACTCGCCTTCCTCGCCGCCCACGACGACGGCCCCCGCCCGCCCGGCTGGCTGCTGACGCCCCGCGCCGTGATCACCTTCGTCTGCGGCAGCGGCGGCGAAGCCCTCAAGCTGCCCGAGGCACCCGAGGGACTGCCGGACGAACTCGTCGTCGCCCCGAAGTTCGTCGGTGAACGCGCCCTGGTGGAGCGGTGCGTGGTCACCCTCGCCGGAGAACGCGGCCTGCTGCTCGTCGGCGAGCCGGGCACCGCCAAGTCGATGCTGTCGGAACTGCTGTCGGCGGCCGTATGCGGCACCAGCGCGCTCACCGTGCAGGGCACCGCCGGCACCACCGAGGACGCCCTGCGCTACGGCTGGAACTACGCCCTCCTCCTCGCCCAGGGCCCCACCCCGCAGGCCCTGGTGGACTCACCGGTGCTCGCCGCGATGCGCACCGGGAAGGTGACCCGGGTCGAGGAGATCACCCGCTGCCTGCCCGAGGTGCAGGACGCCCTGGTGTCGATCCTCTCGGACCGGCGGATGAGCGTGCCGGAGCTGTCCGGCACCGACGACGCCCAGGTCGCCGCCGCGCCCGGCTTCACCGTCATCGCCACCGCCAACCTCCGTGACCGCGGAGTGTCGGAGATGTCCGCCGCCCTCAAGCGCCGCTTCAACTTCGAGACCGTGCACCCGATCGCGGACGCCGAGGCCGAGACCGAGCTCGTCAAGCGGCAGGCCACGGCCGCCGTCGCACGGGCGGGCGCGGCCTTCGGCGTCGACGACGCGGTGCTCGACGTACTGATGACCGTCTTCCGCGACCTGCGGGCCGGACGCTCCACCGAGGGCTGGGACGTGGAGCGTCCGGGCACGGTGATGTCCACCGCGGAGGCGGTTCAGGTCGCCGTCTCCCTGGGGGTGGCCGCCGCCTATCTTCCCGGTGGCGACTCCCTGGATCTGGTGCCCGGCCATCTGCTGGGTGTGGTCCGCAAGGACGACCCGGCCGACCATGCGCGACTGCTCGGCTACTGGGACGGCCCGGTGCGCCGGCGCGCCGAGGACGGCTCGGCGACCTGGCGGCGCCTGTGGGAGCTGCGGGAGAACCTCCGGTGACACTCGCTCTGGAACCGAGGGCGGCCCTGACCGCCCTCGCCGACTGCGCCGCCCCGTACCTGCTGGGCGTGCGGCATCACAGCCCCGCGCTCGCCGCCGCGGTGCCCGCCCTGCTGGACGCCGCCGGCACCGAGGTCGTCTGCGTGGAGCTGCCCGCCGACTTCCAGTCATGGCTGCCCCATCTCGGTGCGCCGGGCACCCTCGCCCCGGTCGCGCTGGCCGGGGCCGGTGAGGGCGGCCGGCTCGGCTTCTATCCGTTCGCCGACTTCTCGCCCGAGCTGGCGGCGATCCGCTGGGCACGGGAGCGGGGGGCGGAGGTCGTCTGCTGCGACCTGCCGATGTCCGATCCGCGGTGGGGCTCCGAGGGGCCCGCTCCGGACGAGGCCGGTCTCGTCCGGTCCGCCGAGGCGCCCACCGCGTTCGCGGCGGCGCTGACCGCGTCCGGGACCGGCCGCGACGGCGACGACATGTGGGACCGCAGTGTGGAGGTCCTCGCCCCGGGCTGCGCACCCGAAGCGGTCCGCAGGGCCGCACTGGGCGTCGGCTGGGCGCTGCGCCGTGACGCCGAGTCGGCGGGCGGCGTGCCCGCGGTCGATCTGGCGCGTGAGGCCCACATGCGCGAGGCGATCACCCGCGCCTCGGCCGGCGGCCGCCGGGTCGCGGCAGTCGTCGGAGCCTTCCACGCCCCCGCGCTGACCACGCGGGAAGCGGCGGAACCGACCGGGCCTGTCGGAGAGTGCTCGGCCGTGGTCACCTCCCTCGTGCCGTACGCCTTCGACCTGCTGGACTCCCGTTCCGGCTATCCGGCGGGCATCCGCGACCCGCGCTGGCAGCAGGCGGTGTTCACCTCGGGCGGCGACCCCGAGCGACTGCACGACGCGGCCGCTGGGGCGATCACCGGCGTGTGCCGCGAACTGCGGGCGGCCGGACATGTCGCCGGCACGGGCGAGGCCCGCGAGACCCTGCGGGTGGCGTGCGACCTGGCCCGGATCCGCGGACTGGCGGCACCCGGCCGCGGCGAGGTGCTGGAGGCGCTCACCACCGTGATGGGGCAGGGCGAGCCGCTCGGCCGCGGCCGGGCACTGGCCCGGGCGCTGGAGACCGTCCTGGTCGGCACCGACCGGGGCCGTGTCGCCCCCGGCACACCCCGCTCCGGTCTCGGCCCGTCCGTCGAGGCCGAACTCGCCTCGCTGCGGCTGCCCGGACCTGACGACCCCGCACCGCGCGAGCTGCGTCTCGATCCGCTGCGCTCGGCCCTCGACGGCCGCCGCGAGGTCCTCCTCCAGCGGTTGGCGGTGTGCGGTACCGGGTACGGCGAGCCGGTCCAGGTGGCGGGCACCGGCGACGCGGCCGCCCTGACCACCCGCTGGCGGCTGTCCTGGACGCCGGCGGTGCCGGTCCGCCTGGACCTGGCCGGTGTCCGGGGCGTCACCGCGGCCCTTGCAGCCGAGGGCACCCTGCGGGAGACCTTCCGCAAGGAGGCGGCCGAGGGCGGTGCCACCAGCGCCCTGATCCTCACGGGACTGCGCGACGCAGCCCTGTGCGATCTGCCCGCGCTGGTGTCCGAGCGGCTCGCCGACGCCGCCGAGGTCCTGCCCACCTGTGCCACCCTGCCCGAACTCCTCACCGCACTGGACCTGTTGGAGGCCCTGCGGCGCGGCCATCTGCCCGGCACCACACCCTCGATCCGGCAGGGCGCCGCACACCTCGCCACGGAGCTGATGGAGTCGGCCGTACGGTCTCTTCCGGGCCTGGCGGGCAGTGACGACCCGCAGGACGCCGACGCCCTCACGGCGCTGGCCTCACGGGCGGGCGAACACCGCCTGGGCCTGCGGATGGACGACGCCCTGGACGACCTTGCACGCCACGGGTCCCCGCTCATGCAGGGAGCCGCGCTCGCCGCCCGGGTCATGCTCGACCTGGACGACGCCGACACCCTCGGCCGCCGCGCCGCGGGCTGGATCGACAACGCCACCGGGCCGGAAGCCCGGCACGCGATGAGCCGTCGGCTCACGGGGCTGCTCGGCGGTGCCGCACCACTGCTCCAGTCCGCGCCCACCGCCCTGAACCCCCTGCTCGACCGGATCGACACGCTCACCGACCAGGGCTTCCTCGATCGGCTGCCCGCCCTGCGCGGTGGCTTCGACACGCTCAGCCCGGCCGGCCGTGACCGGCTGCTGTCCACGGTGACCGAGCGCCTCGGCGACCGTCTCGATCTTTCGCTGGGCGCCTCACCGCAGTTGCTCGCCCTGTGGACGGCCGCCGACGCGGCGGGCCGGGCGGCGGTGACGTCCCTGCGCCCGCCGCTGGGAACAGGACTGAACGGCACCGCGGGCACCCTGGAAGACCCCCCGCGGGACGAACCCGGACCTGCCCAGGCACCGGTCGGGCCCGCCCCGCACCTCACGCCGGCCGACCGCTGGCGTCTGCTGCTCGGCCGGGAGAGCGAGAAGCTGCCGCAGAACGCCCGCCGTCTCGCTCACGCACTCGACGAGCTCTACGGCACCGGCCGCGGCGAGGGCTCCTCCGACCTCGGCCGGGAGGGCGGCCGGGGCGGCGGCCAGGACGCCTCCTTCCCGACCGCCCGTGAGTGGGCGGAGGAACTCGACGCGCTGTTCGGCGCCGACGTCCGCGAGGAGGTCCTGGCCCGGGCCGCCGGTCTGGGCCGCACCGACGTCCTGGCCGAGCTCGACCCCACAGCGGTACGCCCCTCGGTCGACCTGCTGACCTCCGTGCTGTCCCTGGCCGGCGGAATGCCCGAACAGCAACTCGCCAAGCTGCGCCCACTGGTGCGCCGACTGGTCGACGAACTCGCCAGGGAACTGGCCACCCGACTGCGCCCGGCACTGACCGGACTGGCCACCCCGCGTCCCACCCGCCGTCCGGGAGGACGCATCGACCTGCCACGCACCCTGCGGGCCAACCTCGCCCACACCCGCCGCACCGACGACGGCCGCACCCTGGTCGTCCCCGAGCGACCGGTGTTCAGCACCCGTTCCCGCCGGGAGGCGGACTGGCGGCTGATCCTGGTGGTCGACGTGTCCGGGTCGATGGAGGCCTCCGTCGTCTGGTCGGCGCTGACCGCGGCCGTCCTGGGCGGAGTGCCCACGCTGAGTACGCACTTCCTCGCCTTCTCCACCGAAGTGATCGACCTGACCGACCGGGTCGACGACCCGCTGTCCCTGCTGCTGGAGGTACGGGTCGGCGGCGGTACCCACATCGCCGCCGGCCTGGCCCAGGCCCGGTCGCTGGTGACCGTGCCCAGCCGGACCCTCGTCGTGGTGGTCAGCGACTTCGAGGAGGGGTATCCGCTCGGCGGACTCCTCGGCGAGGTCCGGGCCCTCACGAGTTCCGGGGTGCATCTGATGGGCTGCGCCGCCCTGGACGACTCCGGCACCCCGCGCTACTCGGTTCCCGCGGCGCAGCAGCTCGTCGCGGCCGGCATGCCGGTCGCCGCCCTCAGTCCCCTCGCCCTGGCCCGCTGGGTGGGCGACCGCCTCCGCGGAGAGAACCGATGAACACCGAACTGCCCCCCGTGGCACCCGAGGTGGTCGCCGCCGCCGTGGAACAGCTGACGTCCCGGCTGCGCAAGAAGCTGGACGCCGCGATCGAGGCGTACACGACGCTGCCCGTCACCGCGGACGGGACGGTACGGCGCGTGCGGTGCGGTGAGGACGCCGAGGTCACTCTCGCCCCCGGCCCGTCGGGGGCGGTCACGGACGCCGCCCAGGCGCAGTGCAGCTGTCTGCTGGCACCCCGGTGCCTGCATCGCGCGGCGGTCCTGGGGGCCGCGCCGGTGGCCGACGCCGACGCCGGCGCGGTGACCGAAGTCGCGGACCAGCGGTCCGAGGCGGCCGAAGCGGACGGCGGTGTGCGGGAGTCCGCGACACCGGACACCGACGCGACCTCCGGACCACCGACCGGCCCCACCGCGGCACAGGTCGTCGCCGCGGCCGGGCTGTGGGCCGCGGCGGCGGCGGTGCTGGCCGCCGGGGTGCCCGGTGCGGGCGCCGTACCGCAGGCGCAGGTGTTGCGGGCCGCGCACACCGCCCGGCTCGCCGGCCTGCACCGCGCCGAGGCTGCCGCCCTGAGGGTGGTGCGCGCACTGCGCGCCGCCCGGGCCCGCCATGACGGCCACCGGTTGGCCGACCTGGTCGCCGGGCTGCGGGAGCTGCTGCTCACCAGCGGCCTGCTCGCCGCATCCGATCCCGACCCGGCCCTGGTCGGCACCGCCCGGCGCAACTACCGCCCCGGCGGCAGCCTCATAGTGCACGGCGTGTGCCGGGAGCCGGTGATCTCGGCCACGGGCTACGGCGGGGTCGTCACCCATGTCATCGCCGACGACGGGCGCTGGTTCTCCGTGTCGGACGTCAAGCCCGGCGGACCGGCGCGGGCACGCGGGGCCGCCACCGCCACGGTCGCGCTCGGCTCCGGCAGCCTCGATCACGCGCAGCTCTCCCGGAGCGGCCTGCTGATCTCCGGCGCGACGCTCTCCCCGGACGGCCGCCTCGGCTCCGGGAAAGGGGTTCGGGCCACCCCGGTCACGGGTCTGTCCTGGACGTCCGGGCCGCTCGCCCGTCTGTTCGCCCGCCCGCTCGCCCAGGCCGCCGCGGCACGGCTCACCCCGGTCGACGACGTGGAGCGGGCCGAGGCTCAGGCCGGTGAACTGATCGGCTGTGACGTGGTCATCGCGGGGGCGGCGGAGGACAGCCTGTTCGCGCGGGAACTGACTCCCGACGGAGGCGACTCCGAAGGCCTGTTGATCCGGCTGGTGCCGGCCAACGGCCACCCGGAGCTGGCTCATGCGGCCAACTTCCGCAAGCTTGCCTCGCGCCCGGGACTGCGGCTGCGCGTCGTGGGCCGCCTCGACCCCGACCGTGCCGCGACACTACGGCCGCTGGCGGTGGGCCCCGTGCCGGACGGTACGGCGACGCTGCTGCTGCCGTCCGAGTGGGCGGGACACGCCGATCTGGGCTACGACCGCCTCGAAGGTGCGCACTTCCCACCGGCCAGTGACCTTGCGGCGGTGACGGGCCCGACCACGCTGTCATCGGACCCGGTGGCCGAGGCGCCCCTGTGGCGGTTGCGACGGCTGGTCGAAGTCGCGGTGTCCGGTGGCCGCCGCGCCGCCGCCGAGCCCGCACGGGACGGTACCCGGGCCTCCGGCGCGGCGCTGCGACGCAGCGGTTTCCGCACGGCAGCGGATCTGGCGGACGCCCTGGCCGCGGAGGCGGACCGGCGGGGCCGCGACGTGTTCGGCCGCACCCAACAGGCTGATCCGGACGGATACGCGCGGGTGTGGCTGAGCGCGGCCGTATACCTGTCCGGCACCGAACGGGCCCTGGTCGAGGCGACGTGGCAGCCGGCCGCGGCCGCGTGAATATCGGCCTGGTCCCTCCTGCCGAACATGAGGTCCACCAGGAGGGACGGGGTCGGCCGGGCGTGTCCGGCTGCCACCGAGACGATTGTCCTGTGCCGGCTGACGGGGGGTGTGACGCGTGGGGCGGGATCCAGCCGACCGCCGGCTGTCGTCCCGTCCGACCACACGCTCGCCATCCTGCTTGTGGCGACGGTCACCGCCTCACGTCGTACGGCGCGGCAGGCCTCAGCCGACGTTGAAGTCGAGGTTGGTCACATACCAGGAGTCGTTGATCCTGCTGGACTCGACCTTGACGTCCAGCTGATCCTGCGTCACCCCGGTGGAATGAGACAGGACGATCTTGTCGAGGGCCTGGCCGTCGACCTTGATCCTGTCTGCCGGGACCGTGACCTTGTCACCGGTGCCGGGAGCCTGCGTGACCTCTACCTTCGGGGCGTCCGAAGGCGGGTCGGGGGTGAACGACTCCTTGAACTGTCCGAGCGTCGCCTCCATCCGCTTCCGCTCGGGCGCGTCGTCACCGCATGTCTTCTCGCTGCCGACCTGCGCGGGCTCGGAACCGTCCGCCGGTTCCGCCATCAGCAGACACGCCTGCCCGATCTCCCCCTTGATGAGGGCCGCGACCCAGCCGGCGACGGCCTTCTCCGCGGAGGACCGGTCCACGCCCGACGCCGGTGACGCGCCCTCCTCGGCCGACTCGCTCTTGTCGTCAACGGGGGAATCGCTCACGGACTGCGTCTGCCCGTCGCCGGGCTCCGTGTCGTCCGAGCAACCGGTCAGACCCACGACCGCCGCGACAACAGCTCCCGCGATCGCGCCGGCCCGTCTCGACCTCTGATCCACTAACACCACTTCGGCAACCCTTCTATGAACCTCAACTGCAACAGCGGCACCACGAGTTGACTCGCGTACCGGCTCCGCTACACCGTCAAGACGAGCGAGGAGACTGGGCGGTTCTGTTTCTCACCGTCGTTTACGCAACCGATCACCGGTCACGGGTCACGGGTGTCCGACAGCGGAGCGGGACCGCCGACCCGGCGGACGGTCACAGCGAACACTGGCGCGCGGTCGGGCCAGATCTGCGCAGCGAAGGCTGCTGCACGAGCTGAGCGAGTCCGGCCATGCACGCGGCAAGGTGCTCCTGCGACCGTGGAGAAAGCACCGAAATTCGGCATCGGCTCCGTGGGCGCCGGTGACAACCAGCAAGAACCAGTGCGCTACCCGTCCGCCAACGACATGTGTTCGCTGAGCCGCTCGGGATGCGGGCGTCCCGGTTCAGGTTCGGCTTTCGACGCAGAGGGTGGCGGGGTTCATCTGTTCGACCAACCAGTGGAGCAGGCGACGATCGCGCCCTGGTCCTCGGTGGCGTACAGACGCATGCTGCGACGGCCGGCCGGATGTGGCTCATGGAACTCAGCCATTCCCGTACCCGTGACGCACCCCCTGCAGCCGCTCGGCAACTCACCGTCATTCGACCAGGTTGTCCTGGTGAACACCTCAGGACGGGGTAGCCGCATTCCTGCAAGGTCCCCCGCACGAAAGTGATGCCTACCCCCATGGCGCAGACACGAGACGTCGTTGAACTCATTCTCGAGGACCACCGGAAGATGGAGGATCTCTTCCACCTGATGCGCAGCGTCGAAGCCGACCGGGCCGCCGCCCTTCGAGAATTCTCCGATCTGCTGATCGCTCACGCCCTGGCGGAAGAGGCGAAGGTCTATCCCGCCCTGAAGCGCTACAAGAAGATCGACGACGAAGAGGTGGAACACGGCGAGGAGGAGCATGAGGAGGGCAACAAGGCGCTCCTGGAGCTCCTGGAAGTCGATGAGGTCGGCTCCCAGGAGTGGGATGAGAAGCTGGAAGAACTCGTGCAGGCCGTCACTCACCACGCAGACGAGGAAGAGCGCACCATTCTGAACGGAGCGCGCGAGAATGTGGCCATGGAGCGCCGCGAGGAGCTGGGCGAGGCGTTTATGGAGGAACGCGAGCGTCACCTGAAGGCAGACTGCGGTGCTGTCGACAACGTGCGCCACATCGTGGGCTCCTGACTCCTGTACCCAGGCAGGAGCTGTGCGGGCAGTCGGAAGTCACGGTGCCCCGCCGGCTCCCCCGGGCTCCGGCTCCCGAGAAACTCGTGCTTGCACAACTCGCCCGGGTAGATGTCCCGGATCCGGGATATGGCTGTGGGCCCCTGGACTGTCAGGGGCCCACAGCCATTCTGTTGCCGGGCGAATTACCAGCGATACCAGCGTCCCTTTCGGCCACCTGTGTCCGCGGACCGCACGACGAAGCCGAGCAGCCAGACGACCAGCACGATGACGGCGAGCCACCATAGTGCCTTCAGCGCGAAACCCGCGCCGAAGAGAATCAGAGCCAGCAGAAGAACGACAAGCAGGGGAACCATAGTTATCAACCTCCGTCGCTCCTCATGCCCGGCGAATGCAAGAACACGCAGCGATTATCCCTGGTTTCTCTACTGATCGAGCGGGCATTGGGATCAGTTTCGAGTTGTAGTCGCAGTTGGTGTTCTCCCGGAAATGGGGAAGTCCAGCGAGTACACCGGGTATGCCGCCGGTGCCCGGTGCTGCGCGGTCACGAGCGCGAGGTGCGGGCGCCGGTACGGGAGGTGCCGCAGGACCGGTCCTGAAGCAACGGGCGCTCCGGCCGGATTCCCGCACCTCCACGCTCCGGCGAACGCGGAGGAAGACCCGTCAGCGACTGGGCACCGTCGGCTGCTGCGCCGCCGGCACCGTCCTGCGTCGGCTGTCGGAGCCCAGTGCGCGCAGGATCTCCTCCACGCTCTGTTTGGCGTCGCCGAACAGCATGCTGCTGTTCTCCCGGAAGAACAGCGGGTTCTGCACACCCGCATAGCCGGAGGCCATGGAGCGCTTGAAGACGACGACCTGCTCGGACTCCCAGACCCGCAGCACCGGCATCCCGGCGATCGGACTCGCCGGGTCATCGGTCGCGGACGGGTTGACGGTGTCGTTCGCGCCGATGACCAGCACGACGGAGGTGCCGTCGAAGTCGTCGTTGATCTCGTCCATCTCCAGGACGATGTCGTAGGGCACCTTCGCCTCGGCCAGCAGCACGTTCATGTGGCCGGGCAGGCGCCCGGCCACGGGATGGACGCCGAAGCGGACCTCGATGCCCCGCCCGCGCAACTGCCGCGTCAGCTCCGCGACGGGATGCTGGGCCTGGGCGACGGCCATGCCGTAGCCGGGGGCGATGATCACCGAGCGGGCCTGAGCGAGCATCTCGGCCACCTCCTCAGCCGCCACCTCGCGGTGCTCCCCCTGCTCCTCCGCGCCGCCGGACGGCGCTTCGATGCCGAAACCGCCCGCGATCACGGAGAGGAAGGACCGGTTCATCGCCTTGCACATCATGTACGACAGGTAGGCGCCGGAGGAGCCCACCAGCGCGCCGGTGACGATGAGCAGGTTGTTGTCCAGAAGGAAGCCGGCCGCGGCCGCCGCCCAGCCCGAGTAGCTGTTCAGCATGGAGACCACGACGGGCATGTCGCCGCCGCCGATGGAGGCGACCAGGTGCCAGCCGAGCGCCATGGCCAGCGCGGTCACCGCGATCATCAGGGGCAGGTTCGGACTGATCGTGAACCATACGGTCAGCGCGACGAAAGCCACGAGCGCCCCGATGTTCAGGGCGTTCTTGCCCGGCAGCATCAACGGCCGGGACTTGATGCGCGCCGACAGCTTCAGGAACGCGACGATCGAGCCGGTGAAGGTGACCGCGCCGATGAAGATGCCGATGAACACCTCGGCGTGGTGGATGCCCAGCAGGTCGGCACCGATCGCGTCCTGCGCCGCGCCGTGGGACTCCACCGCCAGGTAGCTGTTCCAGCCCACGAGCACCGCGGCCAGGCCGACGAAGCTGTGCAGGACGGCGATGAGTTCGGGCATCTGCGTCATCTCGACGCGCCGGGCCCGCCACAGGCCCATCGCCGCGCCGAGCGCCATCGCCAGCACGATCAGCGCGACCGCTCCGGCGGTGATGCTCTGCGCCGCGACCACCACGGTGGCCACCAGGGCGAGGCCCATGCCGGCGATGCCGTAGACGACGCCGGCACGGGAGGTTCGGTGCTGGGACAGACCGGCCAGGCTGAGGATGAACAGCAGGGCGGCGACCAGGTCGGCCGCGTGGGAGGCTGTCAGGGAGGTCATCTCGGCTCAGCCTTTCGAGAACATGGACAGCATGCGGCGGGTGACGGCGAAGCCTCCGAAGATGTTGACGCTCGTCAGCAGGATCGCCACGAAGGACAGCGTGGTGACGATCCAACTCTGGTGCCCGATCTGCAGCAGGGCGCCGATCACGACGATCCCGGAGATCGCGTTGGTCACCGACATCAACGGGGTGTGCAGCGCGTGGTGCACCTTGCCGATGACGTAGTAGCCGATCACCACCGCCAGCGCGAACACGGTGAAGTTGCCCGCGAGTTGGGCCGGCGCAAAGGCCACGAGCAGGAACATCGCGAGCATCCCGAGCCCGATCAGGCCGAAACGCAGGGCGGCCGTCAGTCTCGGCTGCTTCGGTGCGGGCGTCTCGGGTGCGGCCGCGGGCTGGGCGGCAGGAGCCGCGGAGACCGCGACAGGGGGCGGCGGCCAGGTGACCTCGCCGTCGCGCACCACGGTCACCGCCCGCTGCACGACGTCATCGAAGTCGATCGTCAGCTGCCCGTCCTTGCCCGGGGTCAGCAGTTTCAGCACGTTCACCAGGTTCGTGCCGAACAACTGCGAGGCCTGGGCCGGGAGCCGGGAGGCCAGATCGGTGTAGCCGATGAGGGTCACGCCGTTGTCGGTCACCACGATCCGGCCCGGCACGGTGCCCTCGACGTTGCCGCCCATGGCTGCGGCCATGTCGACGATGACGCTTCCCGGCTTCATCGCGGCCACGTCCCCGGCCGTCAGCAGGCGCGGCGCGGGCCGCCCCGGGATCAGCGCGGTGGTGATCACGATGTCCACGTCCCCGGCCTGCTTGTGGTAGAGCTCCGCGGCGGCGCGGTCGTAGTCGGCGGAGGTCGCCTTGGCATAGCCGTCGGTGCTCGCCTCCTGGGCGGCGTTCACCGGCAGGTACTCGCCGCCCAGTGACTTCACCTGGTCCGCGACCTCCGGACGGGGGTCGGTGGCGCGCACGATCGCCCCGAGGCTGGAGGCGGCGCCGATCGCCGCGAGACCCGCGACGCCCGCGCCGGCCACCAGCACCTTCGCCGGCGGCACCTTGCCCGCCGCGGTGACCTGACCGGTGAAGAACCGTCCGAAGACGTGCGCGGCCTCGATGACCGCGCGATAGCCGGCGATGTTCGCCATCGAGGACAGCACGTCCATCGACTGGGCCCGCGAGATGCGCGGCACCGCGTCGAGCGCCAGCGCCGTCACCCCGGCATCGGCGAGTGCCTGGAGCAACTCGGGATTCTGCGCCGGGGCCAGCAGGGCGACCACGACCGCGCTTCTCCGCAACCGGCGGATCTCCGCCTCGGTGGGGGCGTTCACCTTCAGGACGACGTCCGCGTCCCATGCCTCGCCGATGTCGGCGCCGATTTCGGCGTACGCCTGATCGTCAAAGCCTGAGGCCTCGCCGGCCCCCGACTCGACGACGAGCTCGTAGCCGAGGCCCAGCAGCAGCCGGGCCGTCGCCGGGGTCGCCGCAACCCGCGTCTCTCCGGAGACGGACTCGGCCACGACGCCGACGCGGCGAGGAGGATGATGTGCGCGATCTTGAGCAGACATGTCCTGTATCTCTCGTCAAAGGAGGTGCGAAAGGGAGATCTGCGCTCGGGGCGGCTACGACGTCCTGCCCCGTGATCGCTGGAACCTAACCCGCCGGTCGAATACGGGCCAACGGCAGCAGAACGTCAGCGCCGGGCCGGGGCCCCTCGCCAGATCCGGGAGCGGCGGGGCAATCTTCGGGGGCCTCCAGCCAGGCCCAGGTGGACAGGCTGTTGAGGGAGGACAGGTCGGCGGTGGGGAGCTGGATTTCCCCGGTTGGGTTGGCGTCGCTGTTCTCACGGGTGAGATCGCCGGGGCGGCCTACCACCAGGCCGGCAGGCGGGCCGGGCTCCCGGCCGAGGTGGGCGTTGCCTCGACCGTGTTCCGCGTCCTCGGAGTTCCCGTCGTACGCCGCGATGTCGCCCCCTGCTCCGTCATGACAGGGACCTTGCGGGTCGCCGTCGATGCGGGCGCCCATCGCTCCGAGCTCGAACTGGCCCGAGGTTTCGATTCCGTGGTAGGTCAGCGAGCGCCCAGCAGGCCGGCAAGCAGTTGGAGTCGCTCGGCGTCAAGGCTGCCTTCGGCGGCGGTGCAGACCAGGAGCGCGGGGCCGCGGTTGCCCGGTATCGGGTAGGCGTCCCAGTCCAGGTTCAGTTCGCCGACATGGGGGTGGTTGAGGCGCATTTGGCCGCGGGTCTGTTCCTCCACGTCGTGGAGGGCCCACAGGGCCGCGAACTCGTCGCTGTGGACCGCGAGTTCACCCACCAGCTCTACCGCGCGCGGGTGGCGGGGATCGGCGGCGACCTGTGTCCGCAGCATCCCGATCAGCTCCGCGACGGTGGCCGCCCGCTTCGGGCACGCCCGGCCGGCCTCGGGGTGCAGGAACAGCGCCGGCAGGTTCCGCTCCCGCTGCGGTCGCCTGGTGAACTCCCCCAGCAGGGCACCGCCGAGCGGGTCCCAGGCCAGCACGTCCAGGAAACGGCCGACGACCAGAGCCGGCGAGGCCAGGCCGCGCAGCAGTCGTAGCGTGGTGTCCGGTACCTCCTCCGGCTCGAAACCTGCACGGCCTCGCCGCCGCCTCACGCACCCCGGCCCGCCGGGCTCCTCGGCGGAGAAGTCGAGGGCGCGCGCGAGGGCGTCCAGGGCCTGTTCGGAGGGGCGGACGTCGCGTCCCTGCTCCATGCGCTGGTAGTAGTCCGAGCTCATCCCGGCCAGCAGGGCCAGTTCCTCCCGCCGCAGCCCGGCGACGCGCCGCATCGGGCCGGGCTCCAGGCCGACGTCCTGTGGTCGCAGCCGAGTTCGGCGGGCGCGCAGGAACTCTGCGAGTTCGCGCCGGGGATCGTCGCTCTTGGCGAGGGGGCGTCGATCACTGCGCCAGTATGCCGCCGACGCGGCCCGCGAGGGTGGGTCTGCCGGACCCAGGAAAAGGAGAACGACCGTGATGGCGCGTACGGGGTCCAGCATCGGACACACCCCAGCCGGTCACGGAAGGACAGCGACATGAAGGCCGTTCAGATCATGAGTTTCGGTACGGCGGACGTACTGCGGATCAACGACGTGGATCGTCCCGCTCCCGGCGCGGGTGAGGTGCTGGTGTCGGTCGAGGCGTCCAGTGTGAACGGACACGATGTGATCGTCCGCTCGGGCGAGGTGAAGATGGTGTCGGGACGCCGGTTCCCGATCGGTGTGGGACTGGACTTCGCGGGCACCGTCGCCGCGACCGGCGCCGGTGTCGCGGGTTTCCGGGTCGGGGACCGGGTGTGGGGCATGGTGCACCCCCGGCAGCGGCACTCCGTCGCCGGGGCGGCCGAGTACGTCGTGGTCGGCGCGGAGCGGATCGCGCATGCCCCGGCGGACCTCTCGTCGGTCGAGGCGGCAGCCCTGGTGGTCGCCGGTTCCACCGCGCTGATCGCGCTGCGCGACAGCGTGCACCTCCAAGGCGGCGAACGTGTCCTGGTCCGGGGCGCGGCCGGCGGCGTCGGCACAGCCGCCGTGCAGTTGGCGCACGCCATGGGCGGCCATGTGACCGCGCTGGCCCGCGACCGCCACGCCGAACTCCTCTCCGACCTCGGCGCCGACCAGGTCCTCGACCACGGCTCCACCACCTCGGACCGGATCGGGCCGTTCGACGTCATCGTCGACACGGTCGGCTCGGAACTGCACTGCTACCGAAGCCGGTTGGCCAAGGGCGGCCGGATGGTCACCGTCGCACTGTCCGGTTCGGCCCTGGCCGCGATCGCCGCGTCGAGCGTGCACGGCTCCCGCCGCATCCGCACGTTCAGCGCCAACCCCGAGAGCCCCGTGCTGCGCGATGTGGCCGACCTCGTCACGTCGGCCGCGCTGCGCCCGGTGATCGACAGCGTGTACCCGCTCGCGGACATCGCCGCGGCGCACGAGGCGTTCGAGCGCGGCGGCGTCGCGGGCAAGCACGTGGTGACGGTGCCGCGCAGCTCCGTCTGACGGACCCCGGTCAGTGGGGCGTAATGCGCAGGTCTATGCCCCGGCCCTGGGCGTCGGCGGTCACGATCCGGGTCGCCAGCCGTGACAGCCGCCCAGATGCCGACCGAGCTGGTTCATGGTCGGCCTGCGGTCCCGCAGCACTCCGAGCAGCCGCGTCTGGACGACCGACAGGTCGTACTCCCCCACGATCTGCGTCAGAACGCCCTGCACGAGGAACGACAGCTGGGCCAGGGCGTCGACCAGCGCACCGTCACCCGTAGTCGAGGATCTCGGGCGATCCCGCGTACCAAGTCCGAGGAGAGCAGCCATGGACGTCCACGCCGCCGTCGTCAGCTCGTTCGACACCCTGCCCCGCTACGAGCCCTTCGACCTGCCCGCCCCGTCCGACGAAGACCAGGCGCTGGTCGACGTGCTCGCGGTGGGCCTGCACCCCCGGGTGCGCACCGGCGCGTCGGGCAGCCACTACACGAGCACCGGAAAGCTGCCGATGGTGCCCGGTGTCGACGGGGTCGGCCGGCGCGAGGACGGAAGGTTGGTGTACTTCGTCGGCGACGACGAACTCGTCGGCCCGATGACCACTCGGACCGTCATCGACACCTGCCGCAGCATCCCGCTCCCGGCGTGGGCGGCCTGCCCGAAGGGGACCGGCGCGATGCCGGTGCGGGACCGACTCGAGTGACCTGCGGCGACCGCCAGATCCTCAGTCTTCACACACCGGTGATCAGCGGTGACCATCCCCGTCCCTGAGCCGGCTTTGGACCGGATGGCGCAGTGCAGGACGGCCACTGCATGATCACTGACCGACCGATGAATTCGTGTCTCCTGGGAGGTCTATGCAGAAGGAGAGCCCACAGGAGGTCCGCATGTCCAAGGTCTATACGCACATGACGATGTCGCTGGACGGCTACATCGCCGACCCCGAAGACGGAACCGGCGAGCTGTTCGGCTGGTACGACGCCGGCGATGTCACCGTGCCGAGTGCCGACGAGCACTGGTCGTTCCAGGTCGACGCGAACAGCGCGGAGATGTTGCGCGAGGTTCTCGCCGGGGCTGGTTCGCTCGTCTGCGGACGTCGGCTGTTCGACTTGACCAACGGTTGGAATGACAGCCACCCGATCGGCGCGCCGACCGTCGTCGTGACCCACAACGCGCCCGAAGACGCCGTGAAGTGGCCACGCACAACCTTCGTCGACGGCGTCGCGGAAGGTGTCGCACGTGCCAAGGAGATCGCTGGTGACAAACACGTCAGCATTGCCAGCGCCGACATCGCACGGCAGGCGCTTGACCTGGGGCTGGTGGATGAGGTCTACATCAGTCTCGTACCGGTGTTGCTCGGCAAGGGGATCCCCTACTTCGCCAACCTGACCGGCGCACCGCACCGCTTCGACGACCCGGTCGTGATCCAAGGCAAGGGCGCGACGCACTTGCGATACCGAGTGCGACGGTGAGTCGAGCCTACGGAACAGCTCGTTGGTATCGAATCACCGAGCACGAGGAGGCCCCTGGTGTCCCAGCCTTGCGTGCCGATCTCCGGGCAGTCCAGCCTGGTCACCCGGCGGTGTGACTGCCTGGCTCACCGGTTCGGGAACGCTGCCGACAACCCGATGCGTGAGCGCCAGTAGCCGACCGGCTGACGGACCGGTGTGCAGGCGGTCCACCCCGGCCGACGGCCATCGATTCCCGTGATCAACCGGACGATCAAGGCTCCCCTCGGGACCCTGGAGATCTCCCGCGTGCGTGGCGCTCGCCGCGGATAGAGTGGACGGTGATCGACAGGGACGGGCTGGGCGAGGGCGGCGGACGGCGTGGGTGGTGCCGAGGAGAGCAGGAGCGCGGGGACCGGGCGTCCGACGTCGCGGGACGTGGCCCGGCTCGCCGGTGTGTCGCACACCGCGGTGTCCTTCGTGTTCAACGGCCGCGCCCAGGGCAACCTCTCGCCCGCCACCCAGGAACGCATCCGGCAGGCCGCCGTCCAGCTGGGCTACCGCCCGGACCCCGTCGCCCGCGGTCTGCGCCGTCGCCGTACCGCCGTGATCGGGCTGGTCACCGACGAGATCGCGTCCTCACCCTTCGCCGGTCGGCTCCTGCGCGGCGCGATGGAGACCGCCTGGGACAGCGAACATCTCGTGCTCACCGTCGACTCCGGCGGCGACCTGGCCAAGGAGGACGCGGCCGTGGCGGAGCTGCTCGACCGGAGAGTGGACGGCATCATCTACGCGGCCATGTCGCTGCGCCGGGTGCGCGTCCCCGAGGGTCTGCACCGCACCCACTCCGTGCTGGCCAACTGCCTGCCCGAGGACGGCTCCCTACCCGCCGTGGTCCCCGCAGAGCGGGCCGGCGGTCGTACGGCGGCCCGGCTGCTGCTCGGTGCGGGCCACCGCCGGCTCGCCCTGGTCGGAGGTCTGGACGACATCGCCTCGGTGGAACGTACCCGCGGCTTCCGGGACGCGCTGCGCGCCGAGGGCGTCACCGTGCCCGAGGAGTGGATCGTGCGCGGCGGCGGGGAGATCTCCGCGGGGTACGCAGGGGCGCTGCGCCTGCTCGACGGGGTCGATCCGGGCCGCCGCCCCACCGGCGTCCTGTGCTACAACGACCGGGTCGCGGCGGGCGTCCTGCATGCCGCGACCCGGCTGGGGATCGAGGTGCCCGCCGATCTGTCGGTGGTCGGTTACGACGACCAGGAGCACATGGCCGCGTTCCTCACCCCGCCGCTCACCTCGGTCGCGCTGCCGCACCGGGCGATGGGCGAGGCGGCGACCCGGCTGCTCCTGGACGCCATCGACACCGGCCGCACGCCGCCCGCGACCATCCGGCGTCTGGCCTGCCCGATGGTCAGCCGAGCCTCCGTGGGTCCGGCCCCCACCCAGTGACCCGGGCACCCGGCCCGCGCCAGCCTCCAGCCCATGGTCAGCCGGGCCTCCCTGGGCCCGATGCCCACCCGGTGACCCGGACACCCGGCCCGTCGACCGTCAGCTCGGCGATGTCGCCGGGGCGCCGGTAGACGCGTTCGGTGACCATCGCCCGTTCGGCGACGAAGAGTTCGAGGAGCGAGCCGTCGACGAGCAGCCGGAGCGCGAGTTCCGGTCCCTTCGGTACGTGCACGGTGATCGGCGCGGAACCCTCCCGGCCGGTCCGGGGCCAGGCGGTTCGGTCGAGGACGACCGTTCCCTCCACGGGGTCTGCCCGGACCGTCAGCTCCCGCCCCGAAGCGTCCCGAAGCAGACTCACCGTGGTCGCCTCACGCGCGATGACCGTCAAGTCGTACGACTCCGGAAGCGGGGCCTTTCCCGGTCCGCTGACGAACGGCTCGGCCGCCCGCAGGAGTTCGAGCTCCGGAGCCGGACTCACCCGCAGTGAGCCGTCGGGGTGTACGTCCACGACACGGGGTGCGGTGAGCACGCCCGCCCATCCGGCCCGGTCCACCTCCTCTCGCGGACGGGCCTCCCACGACCAGCCCCACATCAGTGCCCGGTCCGGCTCCTGGAGCACGGCGGGGGCGTAGAGGTCCCGCCCCTGGTCGAACCGACCGCCGACCCGCGTCACGAACCTCAACCCTCCCCCGCCATCGGCATCCAGACGGCCCGTCAGATACCCGGTCGAGCACGGATCTCCGTCCCACAGGGACAGGAGGAGTACGTGGTCGCCGCTGCGAGTCGCGTACAGCTGCGGGCACTCCCAGCCCACCGCCCCCTTGTCGCCGAACACGCCTGCGGCCACCGGGTCCCTGCCGTCCAGCAAGACACCGGCGAACCGCCAGTCGGTCAGGTCGTCGCAGTCGTAGAGCAGGACCGAGGGCGTGCCGTCGGCGTGCCCGGCTCCGACGAGGGCCCAACGTCGGTGCGCGTGGCGGAAGATGAACGGATCGCGGAACATCGCCACGTCCAGTCCCGGCGGCGGCCCTGCCACCACCGGCGTCGGCAGCGGCTTCCAGTCGGTCAGTCGCTCGTCGTCCGGGTCCGCCGCCCGCGCCAGGCAGATGGTGCCGAGACCGGTGTGGTCATGGTCGATTCCGGTGTACACGGCGGTCGGTGTGCCGGCGTCGTCGACGACGCAGCCCGACCAGCAGCCGCCCTCGTCCGGGCCGCCGGGTGTCGGTGTGAGGGCGATCGGGTGGTACTCCCAGTGGACGAGGTCGCGGCTGGAGGCGTGGCCCCAGTGGATGTCGGCGTGGACGGGTGCGTTCGGGTTGTACTGGTAGAAGAGGTGGTGGCGGTCGCGCCAACGGAAGGGTCCGTTGGGGTCGTTGATCCAGCCGGCGGGCGGACGGATCCTGAAGCGGGGTGTGTGGCTCAACGGTTGACTCCTGCTGAGGTGATGCCCTCGCGCAACGGGCGCTGACCGACGAGGAACACGGCGACGGCGGGGAGCATCGACAGCACGACTCCGGCCAGGACCACGGAGATCGAGCCGGTGCCGAGGTTGCCCTGGAGAGAGACCAGGCCCAGCGGAAGCGTGTAGTTCTGGCTGGACGTCTCCAGGATCAGCGGGCGGAAGAACTCGTTCCAGTGGTAGTTGAAGGCGAGTACGCCGACGATCGCGAGGCCGGGCGTGGCCAGCGGGGCGTACACCGAGCGGAAGATCCGCCAGGGTCCCGCGCCGTCCAGCATGGCCGCCTCGCCGAGGTCCTTCGGCATGCCGAGGAAGTACTGGCGCATCAGGAAGGTGCCGAAGGCGGTCGGGAAGGCGGGGATGATCAGGCCGAGGAGGGTGTCGGTGAGGCTCATCGACTTCAGCACCAGGAACACCGGCACGATGGTGACCTGCAACGGCACCATCATGGTCGCCAGGACCAGGCCGAACAACGGCTTCTTGAAGCGGAACTCCATGCGGGCGAAGGCGTATCCGGCCAGGCCCGCCGTGATCATCTGGCCGACCGCGATCAGCGCGGTCACGAGGGTGGAGTTCAGGGCGAGCAGCCATACGTCGATCTGCTGGAAGACCCCGCGGTAGGCGGCGGTCGTCGGGTGGGCCGGGATGATCTGCGGGGGCAGGTCGAAGGACTCGGCCGGGGTGCGCAGGGAGGTCGCGACGGTCCAGATGACGGGGCCGAGGGTCACCAGGGCGCAGACGGTCAGTCCGGCGATCCGGGCCCAGGGGGCGAGAGAGTGGCGTGCGCGGCTCAGGGTCGGAGGAGGGGTCGGGGTTGCCTTGCTCATAGCGCTCATTGCGCCTGTGGCGCTCATACGGATCACCGGCTCACTGGTAGTGGACGAAACGCCGGCTGAGCCGGAACTGCAGGGCGGTGACCGCCATGATCAGGACGAAGAGCAGCACGCCCACTGCGGACGCCTCACCGAAGTCGAGCTGCTCGAAGGCTCGTTCGTAGATCACCATCACCACCGTGCGGGTGGCGTCGCCGGGTCCGCCGTCGGTGAGGACGTACGGCTGCTCGAAGACCTGGAGGGCGTTGATGATGCCGACGACCGATGCGACGAGCAGGGTCGGTGACAGCAGCGGCAGGGTGATGCCGAGGTGCTTGCGCAGGCCGGTCGCGCCGTCGAGGGCGGCGGCCTCGTGGATCTCCTTGGGGATGTTGTTCAGACCGCCGACGAACAGCAGGAACGAGAAGCCGAACTGCTGCCAGACGTAGACCAGGACCACCGTGGCCATCGCCGCGTGCTCCGAGGTCAGCCAGGGCACGGGCGCGATGCCGACCAGGCCGATCAGCCAGTTCACCACCCCGAAGTCCTGGTTGAACAAGTACTTCATCACCACCGAGATGGACGCGGCGGACAGCACCAGCGGGAAGAAGAACGCCGAGCGGAACACCGACCGCAGCCACACCGGCATCCACCCGTTCACCACGAGCGCCAGCGTCAGCGCGATCAGGAGTTGCAGCGCGACCGCGAGGACCATGAAGACGAGCGTGTTGCGGAAGGAGACCAGGACGGTCGAATCCGTGAACGTGGTGCGGTAGTTGGCGCCACCGGCGAAGCGGGGCGGGTCGATCACGTTCCAGTGGAACAGGCTCAGCACGACCGACCCGATGATCGGTACGACCGTGAAGACGACGATCCCGACGACCGTGGGCGCCAGGAACAGCGCGGCCAGCAGCCGGGTGCCACGGTCGCGGACGGAGGGCCGCGCGGCGGTGACGGCGGGTGGCGGGACCGGCCGTGAACTCACTTCCTGTACTTGGGTGTTCGTCATACCTCACGCTCCATGGCCTTCTCCAGGTCGCCCTGCATCCGCCGCAGCGCGGGACCCACCGCGCGGGGTGAGGCCAGCGCGGTGCCGGTGTACTTGAGCAGGACGTCGGTCACCTCGGCGACCTGCGGCGGTGCCGGGATCGGGCCGGTGTCGGGAAACCGGTCGAGGGTGTCGTAGAAGACCTGCCAGTGCGCCGGGCCGCTCTCGGCGTAGCGGGCGTCGGTCAGCATCGAACGGCGGGCGGGGGTCGTCTGGTTGCCCTGGAACAGCCGGGTCATCGTGTCCTTGTGGGCGGTGTACTTGATGAACTCCCAGGCGGCCTCCTGCTTCTTGGAGGTGCGCAGCAGCGCGTAGCCCGCCGCGCCGAACTGGTGGCGCTGGGTGCGCCAACGCGGGAAGTACTGCACGTCGTAGTCGTCCGCCCGCATGCCCGCCAGATGCAGCCCGCCCGCCCAGAAGCCGCCGGCCGGGGTGACGCCGACGCGGCCGGTGGAGAACACGCCGACCAGGTTGGTGCCGCTGCCGCCTTCGGGCCGTGAACACAGGTCTTCCTGCACGAGGGAGGCGAGATAGTCGTACGACTCCTCGACCCGGGCGGTGGTGGCCTGCGGGGTCGTCCAGCGGAAGCCGCCGCCGCGGCCCTGCCGGTCGGCGGCCGGGTAGAAGCTGTCCCAGAGCCACGAACCACCGGGCGCCTTGGACTCCTTGAGGAGATTGGTGCCGTTCGCGAAGAGCCAGGGGACCATGCCGCCCCACAGGCGGTTGGTCCAGAAGTACGGCGTGAAGTGCGTGCCGCCTGCCCGCTTCATCTCCCGCAGCAGCGCGGTGAAGTCGTCGCGGCTCCAGTCGGCGGGCGGGAAGTCCGCGCCCGTCCGCTTCAGCACCTGCCTGTTGAGGTACATGTCGGCGGCGTTGAACTCCATGGGAAGTTGGTAGAGGCTCCCCTCGTACATCATCGACTCGACCAGCGAGGGGTGGACGTCGGCGAAGTACTCGCGCAGTTCCGCCGCGTCCCGGCGCACCCAGCGGTCGAGTGGCACTCCGAGCTTCTGGGCGAACAACTGCACGCCCTCGGTGGCCACATAGACCAGGTCCGGTGCGGTGCCCGCGGCGATCTGGGTGAGGATCTTGGCGAAGAAGTCCGACCAGTCGACGGCCTGCACCGCGTTCACCCGCAGCGGGATGTCGGGGTGGATGCGGTGGAAGCCCTCGGTGAGGGCGTCGAGGGTGGCCGGGTCGTAGGCGGAGCCGAGGGTGGCGACGACGAGGGAGCCGTCGTCGCGGCCGGGGATGTCGGCTCCGGTGAGCCGGTCCCAGCTCGCGGCGGTACCGGCCAGGGCAGCTGCGCCCGCCCCGTACGCGCCGTACCGCAGCAGCGTGCGGCGGGGGAGGTTCGAGTCGGTCATCGAGCGTCCCTAACTCGTGTTAGTTCAGGGTTGATGCCCCAGATGATGGGAACCGGGCCATGCGCCTGTCAAGAGCCGGGAACGCTTGACCTTTAACGAGTTAGGTCTACAGTCCTCGTTCACACGAGCCGCTTTCTTTATCACGCCCTCCGCGTTGTGAGCCGCACTCGCGTGTGTGACGAGCCGCCACGGGCCCTCAGGGGCCGCCACGAGAGGAACGATGCACCATGCCGAAAACATCGGGGATTTCCAGGAGATCACTGTTCGCGGGATCGGCGGTGGGCGCCGCCGCGCTGCTGCCCACCCAGACGGCCACGGCTGCCTCGAAGCCCAAGGTCCCGACCAACAACGAGGTGAAGGCCAACGCCGCGGCGAGCGGCGCGAGTTATCGCGCCGCATACCACTTCACGGTCCCCGACCAGTGGAAGAACGATCCGCAGCGGCCCGTCTGGGTCGACGGCGAGTACCGCTACTACTACCTCTACAACGCCGACTACTTCACCGGCGTCGTCGGCACCGCGTGGCGCCTGGCCAGCACCAAGGACCTGGTCTCCTTCACCGACCGCGGGGTCGCCGTCCCCAAGGACACCACGCCCAACGGCGACCTCTGGTCGGGCTCCGCGGTGGTCGACACCGGCAACACGGCCGGCTTCGGCGCGGGCGCGGTCGTCGTCATCGTCACCATGTCCCCCGGCGGCGGCACCAATCAGCAGGAGCAGTTCCTGTATTACTCGACCGACGGCGGACTCACCTTCCGCAACTACGGGACCGCCCCCGTCCTGCCCAACCCGGGCGTCGCCGACTTCCGCGACCCCAAGGTGATCCGCGACGAGGACCGGAACCGCTGGGTGATGGCCCTGGCCGAGAACGACAAGATCGGCTTCTACCACTCCGACAACCTCAAGTCCTGGACGTACGTGGGCGGTTTCATCCACGACGGCATCGGCGTCCTGGAGTGCCCCGACCTGTTCCGCATCACCGCAGGCGACGGCACCGTCAAGTGGGTGCTCGGCGCGAGCGCCAACGGCAAGGGCTCGGGACTGCCCGCCACGTACGCCTACTGGACGGGTTCCTTCGACGGCAGCACGTTCACCGCTGACACGAGTGACCCGCAGTGGCTCGACCACGGCTGGGACTGGTACGCCGCCGTCACGTTCGAGAAGCGGAACGCGAGCGGCGTCGTGGACGCGACCGCCCGGTACGCGATCGGCTGGGTGAACGCCTGGGACTACGCCAACACCACTCCCACCATCGACTGCGACGGCTTCAACGGCACCGACTCCATCGTCCGCCAGGTCACCCTGAAGAAGGCGTCCGACGGCACCTACTACCTCGCCTCCCAGCCCGTCGCCGGCCTCGACTCGCATGTCACTCGCACCGTGAACCTGGGCGACGTGACCGTGAACGGCACGACGGTGCTCGACTACACCGGCATCTCCTACGAGGTGACGACCGAGATCACCTGGTCCCAACTCACCGGCGCCGGCCTTCAATTGAGGCGCTCCCCGGACGGCGGCCGGCACATCGACGCCGGGATCTACAACAACTACGCCTTCCTCAACCGACGCAACACGGTGAATGCCGACACCTCCGGCAAGTGGCAGGAGAGCCACACCCCGTTCGATCCGTCCGCCGGCACAGTGAAGCTGCGCATCCTGGTGGACCGCACCTCGGTGGAGATGTTCGTCGACGACGGCCACTACGTGCACACCAGCCAGGTTTTCCCCTACCTGCTGGACACCCGGCTCGCACTGTTCACGATCGGAGGCAGCGCGGTGTTCCGCAACACGGTGATACGCGAGTTCTCGATGTGAGGCCGACCAGGACGGGTGCACCGACCGTACGCGTGAACTGACCGGTGGGGCTTCCCACTTGGCGTGCGGTGGTCGAGCGCCAAGGGACCGGCCCAGCACTCAACGGACCGGCCGGTCCCCCGGGACCACGGATGACTCCTGGCCCCCGATCCCGCTCCGGCGGGCAGGTGACTGTCTCGGCGGCCACATGGATGCCGCCGAACGGAGGAAGTCACGATCACGCGGCGCACGCCTGGAAAGAACTCGAGCGGCGTTGTCGATCCAGCCAGGTCCCGTTCGACATCCTGATGTAGAACGCATCGCCCACACGAGGAGGCGACAGGACATGATGAGGGAGCACGTGGATCAGCTGCTGCGAGTGCAGAACTTCACCATCTCGAGCGACGGCATCGCCGCTGGTGAGGACCAGAGCCTGGAAGAGCCTTTCGGCCACGACATCGATCCGGGAAAGCTCTTCGCCTGGGCCGGCGCCACGGCGAGCTGGCCCAACCGCACCGCGCCCGGAGGAAGCCGTGGCCTCGACGACTACTTCGCCCGGGACTTCAGCCACAACATCGGTGCCGAGATCATGGGCCGCAACAAGTTCGGGCCTCAGCGCGGTGAGTGGCGCGACCACGAGTGGCGCGGCTGGTGGGGTGACGAGCCGCCCTTCCACACGCCGGTCTTCGTCCTGACCCACCACAGACGTCCGTCGTTCACGCTCTCCGACACCACGTTCCATTTCGTGGACGACGACCCAGCCACCGTTCTCGCGCAGGCGCGGGAGGCCGCGCAGGGCAAGGACGTCCGGCTGGGCGGCGGCGTGACCAGCATCCGGGAGTTCTTGGACGCCGACCTCGTCGACACCCTGCATGTGGTCGTCTCACCGGTGAAGCTCGGCTCCGGGCTACGTCTGTGGGACTCGCCCGAAGATTTGCTGGACCGGTTCCAATTGGAGGTCGTGCCCAGCCCGAGTGGTGTGTCACACCACCTGTTCTGGCGCAGATGACAAGAGAGACACCGCGGTAGACAAACGCTGGTGTGGGCGAGTTTCCCCTGCACGTCCCGGTACTCGCCCACAACTGCGCATCGACCACATGTGCTGCACCCCCTGTCAACTGCAGTGCGCCCCAAGGCCCCCCGGATGACGGCGCTTACGCACGAGGTCGTCGCCCACTGACGTCTCTCCCGGCCAGGTTGCGGCCGTCGCCCCGCCCGGACACACGGACGAGAGAAACCGACCGCCTCCTCATTTACGGCCCGCCCTTCGGAGATCGTCTGGCTCGACCTCACCGCGATCCGGGTGGCTTCCTCACCCGACTCCGGCGAGTACTTGCTCGGCGGCGCCCCTTCATCCTCGTTTCCTGTTCAGGGCAACCCAACTGGGTCGCTGACCGGAAACACCGGGACCGCACGCAAGGCGCCGCGTGCATCACGCCGCCATCCGTGCCGTTCCCTTCGGCACCGCGCGCCCGGCCACCGCTCGCCGCCGTCGCACCGGAACGCCCAGTGTCGGGTTGGCGACGCCCCAGGCCGCACCCTTGCAGACCAACTCCTTGTAGCGAGCCGCGAAACGGCCTGTCAGGGTGCGATCGACGGCCCGGTCGTCGGCGGTGACGAACTGGATCAGGCCGTCCTCGCGGCCGAGGGAGATGCACTGGTTGAAGTAGCGCAGCGGGGTGTTCGGCAGCTTCCCGTCGGTCAGGCGGGCGGCGATGGAGTCGGCAGCCTGCCAGGCCATGGGGGTGCCCGAAGCGCAGGACATGCGCAGTGACTTGCCACCGGCGCCCAAGGCGTGGCCGGCGTCGCCGATCGCGTACACGTCCGGATGCGAGAGCGAGCGCATCGTCGCGTCGACCACGACCCGGCCGGTGTCCGCGAGTTCCAGGCTGGTGGCCGCGGCCAGCGGGTGGACGGCGAAGCCCGTGGTCCAGACGGTCACGGCAGCCGGGAGGGTCCGGCCGTCCGCGGTCGTGACCCGGTCCGCACCGACATCGGTCACCGCCGCGTTCTCGCATACCGTGATGCCGAGCCTGTCGATGACCTTGCGCAGGTGCGCGCGGCCCTTCGGGGAGAGCCAGTCGCCCAGTTCAGCGCGGGTGGCCAGGGTGACGCCGAGGTCCGGGCGTGCCTCGGCCAGCTCCGTCACGAACTCCAGGCCGGTCAGGCCCCCGCCCACGACGAGGACTGTCTCGCCCTCGGCGAGCTCTGCCAGACGCTCGCGCAGCCGGAGCGCACCGGGGCGGCTCGCGATCTGGTGGGCGTGCTCGGCGACGCCCGGGACGCCGTGGTCGTTCCCGCTGCTGCCAAGGGCGTAGACGAGGGTGTCGTACGCCAGATCCGCCGTGCCCTCGGCGCTCTGCACCTCGAGCGTCTTGCGGTCCACGTCGATCGACGTGACCTTGGCGATCCTCAGCTCGACGCCCGTGTCCGCGAACATGTCAGCCAGCGGGCGCGGCTTGAGCTCCTGTCCCACGGCCAACTGGTGCATCCGGACCCGCTCGACGAAGTCGGTCTCGGCGTTGACGAGAGTGATGGCGACGTCCTCACGGCGCAGCCGCTTGGCGAGTCGGCCCGCCGCGATCGCTCCGGAGTAGCCGGCGCCGAGAACGATGATCCGGTGCTGCATCTTCCTGCTCCTGTCTGCGCGGGTCCGGTGCCTTCTGGCCCGGTCACGCACCTTGAACCGGACAGCCCGGCGATCCCTGACAGGAGACAGGAGTGACCTGCGTCACATGGAGATCAAAGGACTTCGGTCAGGACCGGAGGACCGAAGTCGCCCGCCGCCCAGCGCTGTGTCGCCCGCTCCAGCTTGTCCGGGTTGACCTGGCTGCGGATCGCGACGACCCCCTCATGCGTCCGCTCCAGGCACATGATGCCGAAGACCCGCCCGTCGACCACCGCGACCACCGCCGGGCCACCGTTGGCCGTGGTGGCGTAGAGGTCGGGCGAACCACCGGCCAGCTCCCGCTTGGCCGGGGCCGGCTTGAACAACCCGCGCAGGAACTTCGCCACCGCGTGCGCGCCCGCGACAGCACTGGCCCGCGCCGGCACCTTGCCACCGCCGTCGCCGACCACCACGGCGTCCGAAGTGAGCAGCTCGATCAGCGGTTGGGTCTCACCGCTGGTCGCCGCGGCGAGAAACTCCTCGACGATCCGGCGCGCGGCCGTCTCGTCGATCTCGACCCGCGCCCTGCCCTGCGCCACATGCTTCTTCGCGCGATGGAAAATCTGCTGGCTGGCCGCCTCGTTGAGGTCCAGGATCGCGGCGATCTCCCGGTGGGAGTATGCGAATGCCTCTCGCAGGACGTACACCGCGCGTTCGTTCGGCGACAGCCGCTCCAAGAGGACCATCACGGCGTACGACACCGACTCACGCTGCTCGGCCGTCTCCGCCGGGCCCAGCATCGGGTCCCCTTCGAGCAACGGTTCCGGCAGCCACTGGCCGACGTAGGTCTCGCGGCGCGCACGGGCCGATGTGAGCTGGTTGAGGCAGAGGTTGGTGAGCACCTTGGTCAGCCATGCCTCGGGCACCTCGATGCGCCCGGCATCGGTGGCCTGCCATCGCAGGTAGGTCTCCTGCACGGCGTCCTCCGCCTCGCTCGCCGAGCCGAGCATGCGATAGGCGATGGCCTCGAGACGCGGCCTGGCCGCCTCGAACCGGTCCGTGTCGTCGAAGGTCAGGGCCATGCCGGGATCCTATCGGTCGGGCCCTGCGGTTTCACTGCCGCACATCAGCGGCGTATGGACCGATCAGACGGACCGCCCTGTGCCGCGGCCCCCGCGGTCAGCCAGGCGGACTGCGATGGGCGCGCAGCGCAAGTACCAGGCACATCGTGGTCGCGGCGATGGCGAGTGAGGCGGGCAGACGTGCCCATGAGGTGCCTGCGACCGGCGCCTGGGCCGCGAGCAGTACCACCGCGCTCGCGGCGGCGGCCGTCAGCGCGGGTGTCACCCGCGGACGGCCGGGCGGGGCGGTGACACCGGCTGTCCAGGCGTCCGTGACAAGGAGGTAGGCAAGCAGCAGGGCGGTGATGCAGACGACCAGCCAGAGCGCGGGGCCGGTGGCCGCGGCGACCGCGATCGCCGCGGCCGGCAGCACGGTCGTCCTGCGGCGGGCCATGACGGTCCGCCAGCGCATGGAGGTCAGGACGGGGCGGGCGTCGACCATCGGGGCGGCCCACCATGCGGCCGTCGCCGCTCCCAGCACCAGCATCCTGTCCAGCAGTGGTGCGTGAAGGGCCGCCGGCGGGTCGCAGGCGGCGACGACAAGGGCCGTTCCGAGCAAGCGGTCGGTCATGCGGGAGGTGAGACGTGCGATGAGCAGGCTGACTCGGCTGCCGACCGGGCTCGGGGCCTGCGGGGCGATCGGGCCGCGGGCGGTGGTCATCGGGTCCCTCCGCGGATACGGGTGCGCAGCAGCGGCGCGAGGGCGAGGTCGAGGGTCTCACCGGGTCGGTGGGCGACGACCGCGATGCCGCGTTCCATCAAGGCGAAGCGCATGGCGTCGCGGTCAGCCCGCCACAGCCGCAGTGCGAGTTCACCTTCTGTGTCGCCGGGTGCCAGGACCGGCTCGCCGGTGGGGATCTCGACCACGATCATCGGGTTGGCCCGTCCGCGCACCTGGTGCAGGATGTCGAAAATCCGCTGATCGGCAAGTGGCGTGAGGACGTACACCAGCGCTCCTTCGGGCAACGCGGGCGGCGGGAGCGGGCTGAGTCCCTCCGTGCGGTACGCGCGGTCCTTGCGGACCTCCAGCACACTCTCCACGATGCGGTAGAAGTACCCCTGGCCGCCGCCCGGTTGCAGCCAGCGGGTCACACCGCCGACCGACACGACGCCCACCCGGTCGTGGGTGCGCAGGTAGGAGCGGACCAGCCCGGCAGCGGCCCGGAACGTTTCGTCGAGCGAGGACGCGCCGGTGACCGGGTCGACCACGTCGGCCAGCACGTCCAGCAGCACCACGGTGTCGGCGGTGCGCTCAGCGGCGAACTGGTGGACCTGCAGGGTGCCGCGCCGGGTGGTGGCCGGCCAGTGGATCCGCCGCTGCCGCTCGCCGCGCACATACGGATGCACGCCGGTGACCTCGACGCCCTCGCCGCGCTGCACGGCGGTGTGCTCACCGAGGCGTTGCGGCAGCCGGACCGGGATGGGTGTGAGGCTCGCGTGTCCGGGCAGCGGGAAGACGGCGATCTCACCGAGTTCGACCCGGACGGTGCGCCGGGCCAGGCCGCCGCGGTCGTAGACGTCGACGTCGACCGTGCCGAGCGTCCAGCGGCCCCAGCGCTGCGCGGTCAGGACGAGATCGACACGGTGCGGGCCGACCGCGAGGTGGTCGAGCCGGACCCCGTGACCGAGGGCGACGCCGGGGTCCAGGCGGCCGGTTGCACCGTCGTAGGACACCGTGATCCGCACCGTCACCTGCTCGCCCTCGAAGCACCGCCGCGGCTCCACCTCGGCCTCGGCCGTCACCGCCGCCGGGCGCGGCCGGCTCGGCAGGGCGAGGGCGAGCCGCACCAGGGGCGCTGCGGCGAGGGCAAGTACCCAGGGGCGGCCGGTGATCAGCGCGGAGACCAGCGCGACGACAGCCAAGGTGCCCAGCCGCAGGGCGCGTTCACCCGTACGCCAACCGGGCGGAGGAGGCGGCGGCGGTTGGGCGGACACGTCGTGGCGGCCGTCCAGGGCTCGTTGAACGGCTGCGGTCGCTCTGGAGTCCGGCATGGGCTCCGTCACGACGCGACCGGCGTGCGCGGCAAGGTCTGCGGGGCGTGCACGGATTGCACGATCTCGCGGATCACGTCGTCGCCGTCGATCTGCCGGACCCACAGCTCCGGCTTGAGGGTGACGCGGTGCGCGAGGGCCGGCACCGCCACGGACTTGACGTCCTCCGGGGTCACGTAGTCCCGCAGGTCCAGGACGGCGCGGGCGCGGGCGAGCTGCACCAGGGCCAGGCCGCCACGCGGGGAGGCGCCGACCTGGATGTGCGGGTGGGACCGGGTGGCGCGGACCAGTGCGACGACGTAGTCCAGCAGGTCGTCGTCGACCTGGACGCGTTCGACGGCGGCCTGCATGGCCAGCACTTCGCCCGGACCGCTGAGCGCGCGCAACACGGCCTCGGGCGCCGCCCGATCGACCCGTGCGCGCAGCATACCGGTCTCCTCGGATGCCGCCAGATAGCCCATCCGCACCCGCAGCAGGAACCGGTCGAGCTGGGCCTCGGGCAGCGTGTACGTGCCCTCGTACTCGATGGGGTTGGCGGTGGCGACCACCACGAAGGGCTTCGGCAGCAACCGGGTGCTTCCGTCGATGGACACCTGGGACTCGGCCATCGCCTCCAGCAGCGCGGCCTGGGTCTTGGGCGGGGTGCGGTTGATCTCGTCAGCGAGGAGCAGATGGGTGAAGACCGGTCCGGGCCGGAAGACCATGTCGGCGGTCCGCTGGTCGTAGAACGGCGCTCCGGTGACGTCGGAGGGCAGCAGGTCGGGGGTGAACTGGATGCGGCGGAAGTCCAGGCCGAGGGTGGTGGCGAAGGAGCGGGCCAGCAGTGTCTTCCCGAGTCCCGGCAGATCCTCGATCAGGACGTGGCCACCGGCGAGGATGCCGAGCATCACCAGAGCCAGCGGTTCCGTCTTGCCGATCACGGCCGTACGGATCTCGTCGAGTACGGCCGCGGCCCTTTCGCCCGCCTGTCGGGGAGTCAGGGTGTCGTGGTCCGGGGTGGGTCGCGGGCTGGTCACGGTCGGTTCCTCACGGGGCGGGGTCGGGATGCGCGGGCTGCAGGGGCGGTCGCAGCGCCACCGGTCACAGGGCTTCCAGGCGGTCGAGCAGGGAGTGCAGGACGGGCTCGGGGAGAACCGGCTGCGGAGCGGGCGCCTCGGGATCGATCCACGGCCACAGGTCGGCTCCGACCAGCGCCCGGGCCCGCGGCGCGTTCCGGTACATCGCCACGCCGTGCCGTTGGGCCAGCCGGGCGGCGAACAGCCGCTGCAGCTGTGGCCGCATGACAGTGTCGAGGTGCCCTTCACCGTTGTCCGCGAGGGTCTCGGCCACGATGCGCCGCCACCCGCCGAGCGCCGGAGCCCGGCTGTCCAGCAGGCGCACCGGCCTGCGAAAGCCACTGTCCTGGGCGGCGCCGCCCGCGGCATAGCGCCCGAGGACCAGCGCGACTGCGGTGATCAGGGCGAGGCCGGTGGCGGCCGCGGCGGCACCGTCCGCCAAGGCGAGCAGCACTTCGGCCGCGACCGCGGCGGTGCACAGCACGGCCAGCGAGTGCCGTACCGAACCGGGCCTTGAGAGCCCGGAGTTGACGGCGGCCCGGATCCGGGCAGGCGCCTTCACGAGGTACCCGTCACAGCTTCGGGTTCAGACGTCCGCGAGCGCAGGCCGTCGGCGATCTCGGCGAGCGCGGCCGCGGCCCGGTCGCGGTGGCTGCCGTCCATCGGGTGCGTGGAGTAACGGGCCTCGCGGAACAGGGCGGTGAGCGCGGCGGCGGCCGCCCCGGTGGACAGGCCGCCGGCGACGGCCCGCTCCAGCAGGTCCTGCGGGCTGTCCGAGGCGCGGCGAGTTACGCCGGAGTCGGCGAGCGACTTCTCCAGAGCGGCATAGCAGGCGATGACGGCTGCGCGGGCGTCGGCTTCGTCCAGCAGGGCACGGCGCCCGGAGTCCACGGCCTGGGCCAGGCTCTCCTGTTCGTCATCGAGAGCCGTGTACGTCGCCGATGCCTCGGGCGCCGGAGCCCGGGTCAGATACCTCCACAGACGCAGCCCGGCGATCATGACCACGACGACAAGCAGCGCGATGCCGAGACCGAGCAGGATGCGCATCAGCCCGAAGTGCATGCCGTGGCCGGCATGACCGGCATGCTCTGCGGGCGGCGGGGCGAGTGCCGTGGCTTGTCGCGGGCTGGGAAGCGGTAGCGATTCACGGCTTCCCCCCTGGCTGCTGCCGGACGAACCGAACTGGTGCAGGACCAGGACCAGCAGCGGAACGACCAGCGACGCGGCGAGCAGGATGCGGCTCACGCTGTCAACCAGCCGCTGTTCCACGGGGTTGAGCTCCCGGGCGGCGCCCACCTGTTCCCGGTGCTTCTCGCGGAGCGCCAAGCCGCCCAGGAGTGACAGCAAGGCGAGGCCCACCACCAGGACGGGGTTGTCCCCGAGCGGCCCGCGGCCCTTGGCAAACAGGCCTGCATCGGGTCGCAACAGCAGTGCCCCCACAGCCACCCCGCCCACCACCAGCACGGCCAACGCCGCCTGTGCGGCGCCGATCGCGCTGTGCAGCCGTCGCCCGGCCACCGTACGCTCCCGCCCCACGCCACACCCCTCCCTTGTGCTCGGCAGCATCGCACAGCGATGGACGACGTATGAGCATCGGGTCACGGCTGGTGCGGCCGCAGCGGGGCCCCGGAGCACCATCCCTCCCATCACGGTGCGCGTGCGCTGCAGTTCGCGCCGCGGTGCCCGAGGGTCGGTTGCACCGAGCGGTGAAGCCAGAGTCCTTCGCATGCCTCCTCTTCGGTCCGGGTTCGTCCGGTGAGTCCGAGGGCTGCCAGTGGCCGGCACCGGGCCCGGCTCATCCGGAGCAGCTCGTACCAAGGAGAACCGTGACCTGACACCGCATCCACGACGACCGTCCCGCCACTCGGTGAGAGGACGCCTTCATCTCCGGCAACGGCGCGTACGGGATCCTGGCCTACGGCGACCCGCACTCCGAACGAGTCGTCTTCAACCACCACCGCTTGGTCCTGCCCAACGGCACATGAGCGCTCTGACGTGGGAGGACTCGACCACGCAGCCGGACCGGCCCAGCGCGAGGCTGCGTTGAGCGCGGCGAGCAGGACCTCGTGGGGCAGTCGCCGGACGCCGACCTCGTTCCGGTCCCGCAAGCGGCGCCGACAGGTCATGCCCGAGCCGAAGCCCCGTTCATGGGACAGGTGCTCCCACTGGATAGTGGCCATGGCCAGGCTTCGGTTTTGCCGGTCGCTGCGGTCCACGTGCGGGATCTTGAGGCCACGGGTAGCCCATGGCAGGCTCATGCCGCATGATCGATGAATTCGCGAAGGACAACCTGCACGGGAGACTGCGGCGGGACCGCACGGCGCTGCTCTGGAAACTCGACGGCTTGTCCGAATACGACGTCCGCCGACCTTTGACGGCGACCGGGACCAACCTCCTCGGCCTGGTCAAACACGTGGCCGGCGTCGAGGCCAGGTACTTCGGCGAGGTCTTCGACCGTCCGTCCCCGGAACCGCTGCCCCGGTGGCAGGACCACGACGGCAGTGATCTGTGGGCCGCTGGGGACGAGACCCGCGATCAGATCATCGAGTCCTGCCGGCGCACGTGGGAACACTCGGACGCGACGATCAACGAGCTTCCCCTCGACGCCCCCGGCCACGTGCCGTGGTGGCCGGAGCCTCATTCCAACACGAACCTGTTCGCCATCCTGGTCCACGTCCTCGGCGAGACCAACCGGCATGCCGGGCACGCCGACATCCTGCGCGAAGGCATCGACGGCCGAACCGGGATGCGGCCCGAACACGAGACGCAGATCGATGAGGAAGCCCGCGCCGCCTACTGCGCGAAAATCGAGCAGGCCGCCAGATCGGCCGCATCGGTCAAGGCGTAGGAGGCTGTGCCACATGCCTTGATGTGCGAACGGCATGATGCCGGCCGTGAGTGCTGATCTGTCGAAAATAACCCGTTGGGGGAATCACGGCAGCCACTGCTACCGTTCCGGAGGCCGTGCAAGAGACCAGGAGGTGGTACCCGTGAACGTATCGACGTGGGTGCTCCCCTCCGGGGTCGCGGTCGGACGCTAGCCAGGTCGTCCGGGAGCGCCGTTTTCCAACGCACTCCCGAAAGGCACGACCATGCAGTTCACTTCCGAGCGGCGCCTCGACGACGGCGTCCTCGAACGCGATTTCATCCTCGCCGGGATCCCCGGCACGCTGTGGACGCCCGCATCCGTGTCCACGTCCGCACCGGCGCCACTCATCCTGCTCGGCCACCCTGGTGGACTGCGCAGGATGTACCCCCGACTGGCCGCCCGGGCACGGCGCTCTGCGCCGGAGGGCTTCGCCACGGCCACCATCGAGCTCTTCGGAAGCGGTGACCGGCCTCGCCCGGCCGCCGCCGAACAGGCCCGCGCCGATCTGCACCGGGCGCTGGAGGCCGGAGAGCCGGTCAGCGAAGAGATCATCGACGCCCTCGTCCTCCCGCTGGTCGACAAGGCGGTGCCGGAATGGCAAACCGCCCTGGACGCCCTCCTCGCGCTGCCCGAGATCGGCGGTCCGGTCGGGTACTCGGGCGGAGTGATCTCCATCGGGACCCGGCTGGCAGTGGTCGAGCCGCGCATCTCGGCCGCTGTTCTGTTCGCCGGGAGTTTCGTCCCTCGCGCCATCTTCGAGGAGGCCCGACAGGTCACCATCCCCCTGCACGTCCTGCTGCAGTGGGACGACGAAAGCAACGACCGGCAGGCGGCTTTGGACCTGTTCGACGCCTTCGGCTCCAAGGACAAGACGCTGCACGCCAACATGGGCGGACACACCGGCGTCCCGCAGTACGCAGGGGACGCCGCGGCCCAGTTCTTCACCCGCCACCTGACGCTGGGGCCGGACAAGCCCGCGGCAGAAGGTAGTTGATGTCGGCGACACACCGCTCATCGAAGACAGGTACCGGCCCTCCGTAGCCGAACACGGACGTCAGGCGCCCCCGAGCAGTGACGGAGCGGTCCTCATCGTGATCACGGTGAGGACCGCTCTTTCTGTCGTTGCGGCGATACGGTCGTCGCAGGGAACTCACCTACGCGCACACACGGGGAAGGCCGTCGCTTCATGAGTATTCGTCAAGACCTGTGGACGGGGTGCGATGTCACCTCACGCTGCGCCGCGCCCGCGAGGAGAGGAAGCTTCGTGACTCCGCGGGCCGTGGCCGCCTCAGGCGAAGTCCGCTGCGGTGATGCCGTCGGCATGTCCGGAGGGCCACTCCACCAACTCGATCCGGTAACCGTCCGGGTCCGTGAGCCACGACGTCTTCGGGCCGTGAGGGCCGCCCGGGTACTGGAGGGGTTCGGGCCCCAGGCCGGCTTCGGTCAGCGTCTGCAAGGTGGTGGTGAGCGTTTCCACCTGGATCGCGAGGTGGTCGAAACCGCTGCCCACGTCGACCGGTTTGTCGCCGGGGCGGTGGACCAGTTCGAGCGAGGCCGCCGCTTCGTCGGGGAACTTGAGGATCACGAGGCGAGCCCCGTCGCCCGCCTCGACCCTGCCCAGTTCGGCGTAGCCCAAGGCGGTGTAGAAACCGAGCGAGCGGTCCAGGTCGGTGACGCGGTAGGAGACGAAGAGCGTCCTCACACCGCCTCCCCGGGGCGAAGCACCCGGTAACGCAGGTGCGTGACGTCCCGGTCCTCGAGCCGTCGGACGAGATCGAGTTCGATGTGCTCACTGCCCAGGTGGTCGAACAGCCGTCGGCCGACCCCGAGGAGGACCGGAACCAAATGGATCTCCATCTCGTCCAGTTGCCCAGTTCGCAGGAGTGCTTGGGCCGCCCCTGCCCCATGGACCATGACCGGCCGGTCCCCTGCGGCCGCGCGAGCCTCACGGGCGCAGTCCTCGACATCGGTGACGAAACGCGCGTGGCCAGGTGGCACGTCCCCGTCATCCACCTGGTGGGTGAGGACGAAGACCGGTACGCCGTCGTGGTGGTCGCCCTGCCAGCGTCCGGCGAGTTCGAAGGTCCGACGGCCGGAGATCACCGCGCCTGTCGCCGTCGCCTCGCGGTAGACCTGACCGCTCGGACCGTCGGACTCCCGGTCGTCGAGCCAGTTGAAGAGCCGTCCACCGCCGCGTCCGAGCTCCTGCCCCGGCCGATCGTCCGGCCCGGCGATATAGCCGTCGAGCGACATCGACATGTACAGCCGAATCGGATTGTTCATCCTGGCCTCCACCTCTCCTCCATGACGCCGGGATCCGGCGTTTCCCCCATCCGCCGACAGGCGGGGATGTCACAGGGAAGACTTCACACACCCGGCAAACTCATCGGCCCGACGCGCCGACCTGCTGCCGGGCTGCGGGGACAGGAGTCATGACGGGGATCGATACTCGTGGGCTCTCGCAATCGACTTTCGTCAGTCACCGCTGCAGCAGAGGACCGTCACATCGGAAGGGAGAACAGACGCACTGGCTGTGAAGGCCAGTACGCGTTATCGCGCAAGGGTGCCACCATGGTCCGCAGGGGCATGGTCACCAAGCGGTTTTCGGGCTGCTCGACGAGTACGTCCTTGTCGAGCGGATGCCATCCAAGACGCTGGTAGAGCGGCACGAGGGGAGATCGGCAGAACAGGAGCGCGTGCTGAGGACCCATCGTGCGCGCGTGGTCAAGTGCCGCCGCGACGACGAGTCGAGCCAGTCCCCGGCCTTGCATGTGGGGTGCGACAGCCACTCCCCCGACGCCCACCACGTCGGTCACGCCATCACCGATCTCAACTGACAGTCGCACCAGGCCTGCGTGTGCCACGAGCCGGTCGTCGTGCCGGATCCCGAAGTGCTCCTCCTTGGGCAGCCAGGTCAAACCGGTCGCGGCAACACCGAAGGGATCATCACCGTCGCCGAGGATCTCGTCCTGCTTCGTCTTCGTGTACTGACAGAGCCGCACTACAGCCGGTGCTGCAGAGGATTGGGTCTCAGACATCCCCACATGAGACCACACCGCGAAATCCCCCCTGCGTCAGTAACTGACCGTCAAAGGGGGTTGGGCTGACGTCGGTCGGCTGTGGTCAGGCTTCTGGGCTCCGTGCCGCCGACTGATCGCTGCTGCCGTGCGCCAGCGAGGCGAGGATCTCCTTGCGGCAGATGTCGAGGATTTCGTTCGCCAGCGGAGACCCGTCCGGGCATGCCCGCGACAACATGACCGCGCCGACCGAATGGGCGAGCATGTCGATCAGCGTGGTGCGGTCCACGCGCTGGTCCTGGTCCGCATCATTCGGTGTGTCGCTCGGGGTCTGAAGGACGGTCAGCAACTGCTCGATCCCGGCCGCGAACTCCCCCTTGAGGTCTGCCGGTTGACGTGCGGCATCACCGCTCAGGGCCGCGATGGTGCAGCCGTCGCCGAGCCCGTCGCGATGCTCCCGGGAGACGTAGCTCCCGACGAATTCGGCGGGGCTCAGACCTTCTGCCCGTGCCGCGATCTGCGAGAGCCCGCTCGCGGACGCTTCGGCCATCAGGTCGGCCTTGGAGCGGAAGTGCTTGTAGAACCCGCCATGGGTGAACCCGGCAGCCGCCATCAGGTCCGCCACGCCGACACCGTCATAGCCGCGCTCACGGAACAGCCTGGCCGCCGTCGCGACGACGTGCGCACGGTTCCGCTCCGCCTGCGCCTTGGTCACTCGCATGTCCAGCCTCCCCTTCCACGGTCGGCATCCGACACCAGCATACATAGATGCCGATCGACATCTAAAGGCTTGACTTTTTAGATTACGACCATCATCGTATTGCTCGTCCCCGCCAGAGAGGCCGCAGCCCATGAGCGATACGCATGTGACCGCACCGACCCAGTACGTCGAGGTCGACGGCGACCGATTCGCCTACCGACGCTGGGGCAAGCCCTCCGGCGTCCCGATCTTCCTCGTCCAGCACTTCCGCGGGGGAATGGACAACTGGGACCCCCAGCTCACCGACGGGCTGGCCGAAAGCCGCGAGGTCATCCTCTTCAACGGCCGCGGCATCGCCTCCTCATCCGGAACCCCGCGCAACCGGGTCGAGGACATGGCCGACGACATCGCCGCGGTCATCCAGGCGCTGGGGCTGGAGCAGGTCGATCTGCTCGGCTTCTCGCTCGGCGGCTACCAGGCACAGGAAGTCACGCTGCGCCACCCCCAGCTGGTGCGCAAGCTCCTCCTGCTCGGCACCGGCCTGCGCGGCGGGGACCCGACGATGGACCCCAAGGTGCCCAAGGTGGCCCTGAACCCGGTCCCCGGCCTGGAGGACTTCCTCTTCCTGTTCTTCGGCCGCTCGCAAGCCGCAGTCGAAGCCGGCCGGGCCTTCTGGGAGCGGCGCCACCAGCGGACCGACCAGGACCCGCCGAGCTCACCCGCAGTCGGGCAGGCGCAGTTCGAAGCGTCCATGGCCTATGCGGAACCGCTGCCCGGTGAAAACCCTTACGCCTACCTGAACGCGATCACCCAGCCGACGCTGGTCCTCAACGGCGAGAACGACGTGATGATCGCCTCGATCAACTCCTGGCACCTCGCCCAGAACATCCCCAACGCCCAACTGCTGATCTACCCCGACGCCGGGCATGCAGCGCAGTTCCAGTACCCCGAGCGGTTCCTGAAGCACGCCCTTCAGTTCCTCGACGAATAAGCAGCCGCGCGCGAAAGGCGAACGGCGCGTCCTCGGCCGACGGTTTCGCGGCCATCGACCTTCGGCGGCGCGGAAGTCAATGCGCCCGGGCAGCAGTCGCACTCGCCGAGGCCGGCCTGACCAGCACTCCCGGGGCCCATGCCCCATCACCTGGGTGCGCCTCCACTCCCGAAGAACCACCTGATGAGAAGAGACAGACATGAAGATCGAAGGTTCGGTCGCTCTGGTGACCGGTGCCAACCGTGGCATCGGCAAGGCATTCGCTGACGAGTTGTTCGACCGCGGTGCAACCAAGGTGTACGCGGCTGTCCGCGATGTCGCCACCATCACGGACCCGCGCCTCACGCCCGTCGCGCTGGACGTCACGGACCCGGCGGCTGTCGCCGCGGCCGCTGCCCGGTTCGCCGATGTCTCGATCGTCGTGAACAACGCCGGTGTCGCCAACAGCAACCTGCCCCTCTCCGCCTCGCTCGACGTGGCCCGCAGCGAGCTCGAGGTGAACTACTTCGGCCTCATCTCCATGACGCAGGCGTTCGCCCCGGTCGTGGCGGCCAACGGCGGCGGTGCCTTCGTCAACATGCTCTCGGTCGCCTCGTGGGCGGCGTACCCCGTAGCCGCCACGTACGGCGCGTCGAAGGCAGCCGCGTGGAGCTACACCAACGCCGCCAGGCAGCAGCTCAAGACACAGGGGACCGAAGTCGTCGCCGTCCACGTCGGGCCGGTCGACACGGACATGCAGGCCGGCTTCGACGTCCCCAAGACCCCGCCGGCCGACGTGGCCCGCAGCGCCCTGGACGCGCTGGAGGCAGGCCGGCCCGAAGCCATCGTCGACGAGATGAGCCGCAACGTGAAGTCCACGCTGCACGACGACCAGGCCCTGCTGTACCCGGCCTTCGAGGCGCAGCTCGCCGAGCAACTCGCCGGCTGACCCACGGGAGCGCCGGCGCCAAGGTCGAGTCCGCGGTACTCGGGTCGAGCGCAACCGCTTGTCGGTACGGCGCCGGGCGCGAGGCCGGTGCAGCCCCGCCCGACCCCGGGCATGCAGCGGAGCGGGTTCATGCATTCTCCATGGCGGATCGGGCGGGCGCGGTGTCCGCGGTCCATGGCCCCGCAACGGTGTCGCCGCGGTGAGGTCGAGGCGGCTGTCCATGTCGAGGTTCACATCGCAGTGGGACCGGACGTGGGCCCCGGACAACGGGGTCAGGCCGCGCCGGCCAGAGGGAAGCCGTAGACGCATACGACGTACGCGCACACCATGTACGCCAGGAGCGACCGGCCCGGAGCCGGCGGTGCGCGAGTCCGGTTACCGAGCCCAGGCTCTCACCGACTTGTTCGGAGGTTCCTGGTGAAGGCCATATGCGACGCCGAGAGTGCTCGGAATCCGTCAACTGTGGCGGTCAGCCAAGCCATGGAGCGACAGTCAGAACACGTGGGGCCCCGGCCGAGAGCCGGGCCCCACGTTCATACCCCTACGTTTGAGGACACGCCGCCGCAGCAGCCGGACATCTGGACTCGGCCTTCCTCACCTTCATCGACCGGGAAGCCGACGTCATCGGGTTACGGGATCACTCGAGCTCTCGCCGCTCGTCCGGAACGACCGCCCGATGGTCCTGACCGGATACGTGCGGCTCCACCGGTCGGGCCTCGAGTTCCCGCTGCCTGGCAGCCAGTGCCCTCGCCAGCACCTTCGCCTTGTAGGGGTTCTCCGGACTGAGGGCCTTCGCCACCTCCACGGCCTCGTCCAGCAGTACCAGCCGTCGTTCAGGCATCTCCCGCAGCAGGGAGGAGCGCGTCTCCTCCACCAGGACGTACGCCAGTTTCGACCCGTATGCCTCCGAATCGACCTGTGTCAGAAGCCGGTAGATCCACAGCCCCTCGGTACCTCGCACCACCCGCTGGTTGGCACTGAGCAGCCTGACTCTCGCCAGCACGACCATGTCCTGATCCATCGATCCCCTTCGTCCCATCACTCCCGACCAGCGCTGGTCCCAGGCGAGACAGCACGGCGAACGCACCGGCAGCCGATGACGGATGCCGGCATGTTGGCCGGAGAGTGGATGACGACGATTCTGCGGGCACAGCACTGCCCGCAACAAGGCCGAACAGGCGTGCGCTACGTCCTACCGAAAACGTCGCTGAACAGGCATGATGGACCTGACACTCACTCAAGCCTGCTCGCTGGCACCCGCCACCCACCGAGCGGATGGCCAGGGACCGCTACCTCCGCGCTGAGACCACCGCTCGCCGAGGGGTTCAGACCTTCGAGCCCGGACCCAGAGGCTCACGAGACGGCAGTGCTCGCGGTGAACTTCACTTCGGCCGCTGGAGCGGCTGACGCCATGCCGCGTGGGACCGTGACTCCTGATGACGTCCGCACTCCGCACCCGCTACGTCGCAAGGGGCCCTCGGAGGCAACGGCCCCTTGCGACGTGTCGCCTACGGGAGAGGCGGGACGCGGGTGCGGCTCACTGCGTGTAGAAGGTGGCGTCGGCCCGGTCGGTCGCCGTGCCGGGAACCTGGACGTACAGCAGGTAGTCGTAGTGGCGGATGTAGCGGCCCGGAACGTTGTACGACTCGTACGAGATCCCGGCGGAGTCCGCGAGACCGGCCCGGGCCGTGAAAGAGGCGTCACCGCTGAACTGCGCCGTCCCGTCGTTCTTCTCCACCCACACCTCGTAGTTCTTGTGGCGGAGGAAGTACCCGGGGAAGTTGGCCGATTCCAGGGAGACGGTGCCGCTGCCGGCAAGACCGGTGACGACCCGGAACTGCGAGTCGGCCAGCGGGGAGACGTTAGGCTCGATCTTGGCGCGGAACTCCCAGTGCCGGATGAACCGGTCGGGGAAGTTGTAGGAGGAGAGCCGGACCGGGGTGACGCCGTCGGCGACCGGAATGCCGAAGTCGGGCGTGCCGTCGGCCTTCCAGTAGATCTTCTGAACGCGGGTACGGCGGTTGGGGTCGTTGAGAGGGTCGCCGCTGATGTCCTTGTAGTTGCGGTCGTGGTAGACGAGGATGTCGGACTTGCCGTCCTCCGAGACCGTGAACTGGTTGTGGCCGGGGCCGTATTGGCTGGTGTCGGTGTTGCTGGCGAAGACCGGGCCGGTGGACTTGGCCCAGGAGGAGACGCTGAGCAGGTCTGCCGTCGCCGACGCGGTCAGCATCCCCATGCAGTAGTTGGCGTCGGTGGCGCTGGCCGAGAAGGTCAGGAAAACCTTGCCGTTGCGCTGGAGCACGGCGGGACCCTCGTTGACCGTCTGGCCTCCGGCCGTCTCCCACGAGGCGGTCGGCCGACTGATCATGACCGGGGCGCCGGTGATGGTCCACGGGTTGGACATCTGCGCCAGATAGATGTTGGTGCCGGAGCCCACGGCCGGGTCGTTCTGCGCCCAGGCGAGGTAGCGGGTGCTGTTCACGACGAAGGTCGTCGCGTCGAGGGAGAAGGTGTCCAACGGCAGCGCGATACGCCCCTTCTCCGTCCATGCGCCTGTGATCGGGTTCGCGGCGGCGCACTCCAGGACGTACGGCCTGATCTTCCAGATGTTGTCGGCGTCGCCCGCGGCGAAGTAGACGTACCACTTGCCGTCGATGAAGTGGATTTCAGGAGCCCAGATGTGAGCTCCCATCACACCGCCGGCGTGCTTGGTCCATATGGTCGTCTCAGCGGCGGCGGACAGGCGGCCCTGGATCGTGGTGGCACGGCGCAGCACGATGCGGTCGTACGCGGGCACGGTGGCGGTGAAGTAGTAGAAGCCGTCGGTGTGCTTGAAGATGTGCGGGTCGGCCCGCTGCTCGGCGACGGGGTTCGTGTACGTCACACCGGGTGACGCGGGCACGGCGGCGCGGGCGGTACCGGCCGAGACGCCGGTGAAAGTAGCGGCGGCCGAGCCGGCGATCAGGCCGAGGGCCGTTCGACGGGTGAGCGCAGATCTCAAGAATGGCTCCCTCTAAAACGAACCGGGGAGTGAGCCTGCGGAAGGACATGTGCCCGCCACCAGCCCCTCTTCGGTATTTCGAACAACGTTCGGAGACTCGGGCAGAAGATAGGCCGCTTCTCAGGTCCCGGTCAACGCTCTCGCCACACCGGTCACAAAAGGGTTTGGCGGGCCGGTGAGCAGTCCGGTTCGCCGGAACGACGGCGACGGACACAGTGCGTGATGCGGCAGCACGCGCCCTCCCGCACGCCTGCCATTGTCAGCGGCCATGTCGCATCTGTCCGGTGTTGTGGTCGAGTCGTGGTGTCGTGGCGTGTGCACGGCCGCTACGCGCGTCGGCTTGCTGACGTGTCCCTCGGCCGGAGCCCTGGCGGGAGTCGAGCTCATGGTGCGCCGGTTCAAGTGCCCGAATCCGCAGCGTCCGGCGGGACGTTCGCGAGCAGATCGAAGGGCTGACCGGCCCGCATGCCTGGTACACACCGCTGCTGCGCACGCTGCTCACCTCGATCGCCGCTGCCATTGCGGGCCGGCCTGGTCCGCGGCGTGCGGCAGCGCCGAGCATCCGCGTCGCCGAGGACAAGCCCCTTGAACTCCTCCGCGCATTGCCGGAGTTATCACAGTTCGCCTTGCGGGTCCTCGGGGTCGACGACTTCGCGTTACGCAAGGGCGACTCGTACGCCACGATCCGGGTGGATCTGGCAGACCGGCAACCGGTCAATGTGCTGCCGGGCCGGGATGCCGAGCCACGGGCCGACTGGTTGCGCGATCACACCGAAATCGAGGTGATCTGCCGGGATCGGGCCGGAACCTACGCCTACGCCGGAGGTGCCCGGAGCGGGACTCCGCAGGCCCGGCAAGCGGCAGACGCCTGGCATCTGTTGCACAGCCTCACCGAAACTCTGTCGAAGACGACGGCGCCCATCACCCGTGCATCCGCGAGGCGTTCACGACGCCCCCATCCGCCCCGGAGTCCGCCACGGCACTCAGCGGGACGGCGGAGCCACCGCCAGGACGTCCTCGCACCCGCAGCGACTGGTGGAGCCCGCACCACCTGGCGGCACACGGCGGTGCAGCAGTTGCTGGTTGCTGTCCGAGGGGGAAATCCCTGGCCGCAATCGGCCGTCAGCTGCGGCTGGATCACTCGACCGTCCGGCGCTTCGCCCGCGCTCAAAGACCCGACGAACTGCTGACCAAGGCCGCCAACCGGGCATCGCTTCCTGGACGAACACAAACCCTGGCGCAAGGGCTGCCACGACGCCCCGCAGCTGCACCGCGAACTGCGCGTACGTGACGTCACCGGAGACATCCAGTGCGTCCGCCACTGCTTCCGCCCCGTCAAGAGGCGTGCCCCGGACACCCCGCCGGGGCCGACGCGGCCGAACTCGAAGAGATCCGGTCCGCCAGCGCACACCTCGACGCCACCGCCAGCCGCGTTCGCGAATTCGCCGACATGATGCGCGATCTGCGAGGCGAGAAACCGCCCGCATGGAGGGACCGCGTCCTCGCGGACGGCCTGCCCGCTCTGCACTCCCTGGTCAACATCCCCTGGTACACGGCATGAAGAGGGACCTGGGCGCGGTCGCAGCCGGCCTGTCCATGCGCTGGAGTTCCGGCCAGGTCGAGGGACACGTGACCAGAACCAAGCTCGTCGAGCGCATGGGCTGCGACCGGGCCAACCTCGATCTCCACAGCAGACGCATCCGTCACAACCCGTGGCTCCATCCTCGGGTGAACGAGCGGCTGCGGTAAGCGGGATGCTGTCAATTTGATGGCGGGCCGGGGCCCGCCCCGGTAACGTAGCGATCTTCGGGCGGTGTTGACTCCCGGAGTCCTTGAAGGCGAACGTTCATGCTGAACCCCGACCGATCCCGTGCCCGACTCCGCCTCGACGCCGCGGTGGATGGCCTGGCAGTCACCTTCCGGGGGATGACCGCTCACCCCGACGAGTACAACTGCGACTGTCACTGGGGCAGCGCGGAAGATCTTGCCCAACTCAAAGTGGCGGACACGGAGCTGGACCCCGACCTCCTGGAGCGCACATGGGGGGCCATCGACTGGAGCGATCACGCGTCCGTCCTCCGCAGGATTCTGCCCCAGTTCGCCACAGCCCTCATCAGCGGACTCATTGAGCCCGGCCTCGGCATAGAAAAGGTTGGACGCTCGTTCGCACTCGGCCACTGGCAGCAGTGGCCGGCTGAGCAGACCGCGGCAGTCGAGGAATTCCTGCACGCCTGGTGGGCGCACACGCTCACCGATCAGGATCCCGCCGTACCCGCGTACGAGGTCCTCATACTGAGCGCCGAGGCATCGGGCACGCTGACCCCCTGGCTCCGCACCTGGGAAACACTGACCGGACCCGCGGCCGACCATCATCTGGCCGAAGCGGCGACGCAGTGGGAGTACGACCTGCTCGGTGACCAACTGCCCTGGCACGCTTGGGAGAACGGGGAAGAAATGCGCGCCGAGCTGACTGTCTGGCTGGTCCAGCATGCTCCAACCCGGCTACGCGCCATCGGGGTCTCCGAAGAACTGCTTCACCGGATACGGCTGCTCGGGGTCACCGGTCCTGACCGTTGGGAGGACCCGCACTGGCCCGGCCACCGCTACTGATCCACCGAACGCGCGATGCCCCGACTGCGCAGAAGCAGGTGCACCGGGGCAGGCGCCGCATCACAAGATCTCCGGCAGAGGCGACATACGAGATCGTCGACACCCGTTCCGGCAAGCGCTGCGCCACCGCCTGCTGGAGCGGTGAAATCCCGCGCAACCGAGGCTGCCCGCTGTCCCCCCGCGCCCCGGAGCCTCAGAGCCCCGCTCCCATTCATCACGACCCGGATGGCCTCACCCGGCACCGCCATGTGAGGAGACCTGTTGGCCTGGCAACCCTTTACCAGAACCTGACATACCTGCAGTGGGCACAAATATACGATCCGCTTCATGAATAGAGCGGCGAAGGTCGGCATAGCCGGTACGTGTACGGCTTTGCTCGCCCTCGGGGGATACGGCGCCTACAACATCGTCCACGGCCTCACATCGAGGGCGACTGGTGACGTTCGGACCAAGGCGGCGCGCAGCTTCGACCCGGCGACGGTGTCGACCTCACCACCGTCGGACGCCAAGGCCGTCAAGCTGACCCGGGCATTCCTGGACAGCTGGTCGCGGCAGCGCCTCGACACGGCGGCGAGCGACACCGATACACCGACCACGGCCGCCACGGCGTTGCACGGGTACACCGACGGTCTGCGTGCGACGAAGCTGACGTTCGGACATGTCGTGTCGGCCGGGCCGTCGACGGTCACGTCCGGCGCCACCAAGGTCACCTTCGACGTCACGGCCAAGGTGGCAGGCGGCACCTGGACCTATCCGAGCGCGGTGGCGGTGCTGCAGAGCACGAACGGCCAGTTGGCGGTGCACTGGAACAACTCGGTGCTCTACCCGGGCCTCGGCGATGACCAGTCACTGACAGCGGGCAAGCTCCCCGCGAACGCGAGCACGGCCGAGGTCGTCGCAAGTGACGGGAAGACGGACCTGACCACGTTCCCCTCGCTGCGGGACATCGCGGCGACGATTCGCCAGAACACCCATCCCAGTGGTGGCACCACCGGCACCGGCGTGGCCGTGGTGGACTCCGGTGGCGCCGGGGTCAAGACGTTGAAGGTCTTCACCAAGGGCAAGGCCCCGAAGATCAAGACGACAATCGACGCCCGCCTCCAGGCCGTGGCCGAAAGCGCGGTGAAGGACTCTCCCCTGCAGGGCAAGCCGGCCGGGACAGTCGCGCTCGACTGGCGCAGTGGCCGCATCCTTGCGATCGCCCACACGGGCGCGGACGGCGACATCGCCATCAACGGCATCAAGTCACCGGGCTCCACCATGAAGATCATCACCTCGGCGGCCCTGTTCGACAAGGCCGGCCTCACGCCGAGCAGTCCGGCCCCGTGCACGGACTCGATCACGGCCAACAGCCAGACCTTCCACAACGACCCGGGCGTGACGGCCAACTCCGCCTCCAGCCTCGCGCAGGCGTTCACCGTGTCGTGCAACACCTCCTTCATCAAGGACGGATTCCACTACCTCGTCAACAACGGCGACGCCTCCGCCCTGCACGACGAGGCCGTGGGCGTCTTCGGTATGGGCAGCTGGTCCATCGGCGGCGGGGTCGCCACCACCGACCCGAGCATCCCGGCCGACGTCCAGGACGGCGACCAGGCGGCCCAGTTCATCGGCCAGGGCAAGGTCACGGCCACACCGCTGTTCATGGCATCCGTGGCGGCGACGGTACGCAACACCGGGTTCAAGCAGCCGATCATCCTGCCCGGACAGCACCAGGACACCGCGCCCCAGCAGATCTCCAGCCGTACGGCCGGCTACCTGCAGTCGATGATGCGCAGCGTGGCCACCAGCGGCACCGCGGCCCCGCGCCTCGGTGGCCTGGCCGACGTGGGCGCCAAGACCGGCACCGCGGAGGAGGGGGATCACACCAACGGTTGGCTGACCGCGTACAACTCCCACATCGCCGTCGCGGCCCTCGTCGAAGGGGGCAGCTCCGGCGTCAACTCCGCCGGATACGTCGTACGACACCTGCTGACCGAGAACTGATCCCAGCGAGCGCGCGAGCGAGGGCAGGCAGTCGTCGGCAAGGCGCGCATACTCCCAGGTCCGCCAGATGACTACGTCGCATCGCCGCTGGTTCCGGCACGAGGCGCCGCGGGTGTTCGCACAGGATGAGCGGGCCCAGGCAGTGACAAGCTCCTGGACGCTCGGCTCGCGATCGAACCCGGATGTCCGCTGTGGCGTGGTCGGGTGGCACGGAACCCGCCGGGGCCGCACCCACCCGGCACCGACTGCGCGCGTCATCTCGGTCAGAGGGACAGGCAGCGGCGCGCACGGACACTCGCAATAGTTCCCCCAGCACGGACGTGACCGGCAGCGCAGGGTGAATCCACACACGACGACAGCAATGACGACGAGGGAGAGCACGTGACCAGATCGGCCCGGCGCCGCGGCACGGTCCTGTATGCGATATCCGCGACCTGCGCCGCCATAGGCGCCCTGCTGTGGGTGCGCGGCCGGACCAGTGCACCCCCCAGGGTCTACTCGGACTACTTGGCGGCCGACAGCTACACCCCGTCGGTCTGGCGGGTGTGGTCACCGGCAGTGCCCGAGGACCGACTTGGCCTGTACCTCATCGCGGCCGCGCTGGTGCTGGCTGTGGCGACGCGTGTCTTCGCCGTCCGACGCGGCTGAACGACTCCAGGGCTGACGGTCCGATGCGGGGAGGCTTGCATGGTCACCAAACCGAAGGTCCGGCCGACACGACCCAGGGCGGCTACACCCTCACTCTGGACGAGAACGTCAAGCGGACCTCGGTGCGGTTCAGGAGCCGCTACGACGTCAAGGCCACCGTGGCGTGAACTCGTGGCCCGGGGTTCAGGATCCGGTGCGATAGCGGGCGAGCATGAGGGCGACGGCTTCGTCCACGATCGCGGCGTCGGTGGGGTTGGGCGGGACGAAGTCGGTCCGTACGAGTTGGGGCCACAGGAACTGGCTGCAGATCATGCCGAGGAACTGTTCGGCGACTTCGGCTGCCGACTGTGGCTGTCCGTCCTCCGAACGGAAGTCGAGTGTGCCGGTCCGTGCTTCGGCTTCCAGGTAGTCGCGGAGCCGGTCGAAGAAGGGTCCGCGGTCGATGGCGAAGCCGGTGCCGACGATGTCGGCGAGTTCCGGCATCTGGGGAAGTTCGGTGATGATGAGACGGCACAGCGCCGCCGTGCCGGGCCGCGCGACCAGGCAGGCGTAGTCGCGGCCGATGTGGTCCAGACCGTACCGGGGATCACCGGGCGGGGGCGGTTCGGCGTACTCCACAGCCAGTTGCCACTGTTCGGAGGTGACGGCCGCGAAGAGCGCGGCCTTGGAGGGGTACCGCTTGAAAAGGGTGCCGGTGGAGACGCGGGCCTCCTTGGCGATCTGGGCCAGGGAGGTCTTGTCGTATCCCCGGGCGAGGAAGAGGTCGCGGGCGGCGCGGATGATGCGCGCGCGGTTCTCCGCCTTGATCTGCGCGTGATACCCGGCTTTGGTCTGCGCGTCATACCCGGCCTGGCACGTATCTCCACCGGCTTCCGCTCGGTCCGCCACCGACATACCCACGCCCCTCGCCCGTCTCCCGGCCGCGTCCTCACTGTCAGAGGACGGTCTGGCCTCCGTCCAGGATAAGGTCCTGGCCCACGGCGAAGGCGGAGGCATCGGAGGCCAGGTACACGACGGCTTCCGCGACCTCCTCGGGCAGACCCATGCGGCCCAGCGGGATGCCGGCGCTGATGCCTTCCAGGACGGATGCCTGCACGGCGGGGTCCTCGATCCCGAGCTTGGCGTACAGCGGGGTGTCCACCGGGCCGGGGCTGACCGCGTTGAACCGGATGCCGTGCGACCTGAGCAGGTCCGCGTTCCACGACCGCATCAGGGAGGAGACGGCCGCCTTCGTCGCGGCGTAGGCGTTCGAGTGCCCGTAGCCGCCGTGCGCGCTGTTGGACGCGTTGAGGATGACCGAGGACGGGTTGGCCAGCACGGGTACCAGAGCCTGGGTGAGGAAGAAGACGCTCTTGACGTTGATGTCGAAGAGCCGGTCGAAACTGTCCTCCGTGTGGTCCTCGAACGGCCGCCAGTCCGAGACGCCCGCGTTCAGGAACACCACGTCCAGTTCCCCGAAGTGCTCACGCACCTGCTTGGCCAGGCCGCGCTGGGCGTCGAGATCGCGTGCGTCGGCCTGCACCACCGGCACCTTGTCCCCGAGGATCTGCCGCGCCCTGTCGATGCTGGCGGGGGTGACGCCGCTGACCAGCACGTCGGCCCCCTCCGCGATGAAACGCTGCGCGGTCTCCAGACCGATCCCGCTCGTGCCGCCAGTGATGAGGGCGCGCTTGCCCGTAAGACGAGTCATGTTGGTTGTTCCTTGCCGAGAGGTAAGGTAAGTCGAAGGACTCACCACCTGAAGGTAGCCCCGCACCCATCCATAAGGCAAGTTGGTCCACTTACCATCGGCGTCCTGGAGCGCTTCGGCCGGACCGGAGAGGTGGCTGCACGGGCTCGAAGGCCATGTCGCCGCCGAGGCCGGCCCTTGTACGGGACGCTGACGAGCGAGGGGTGTGCTCCCGCGGGGAGGTCGGCGACACTCACCGGGCACGGGGGCGGTCGCGTCGCGGCAGCCGCTCGATGGCCAGGTCGTAGGAGTCCTCGACCGCGTCGGTGACCAGCCCCTCGGTGATGCCGGGTCCGGGCCCCATTGAGATCCAGTGGCGTTTGTCGAGGTAGCGGCCCGGGGTGATCGAGGCGTGGCCGCGCTCCAGTGCCCGCGCGTGTTCGGGTTCGCACTTGACCGTGATGATCTGTTCGCGCGGGTCGTCGGTGACGATCAGGAACACCTTGCCCGCGACCTTGTACACGTCGAGGCCCGGGGTGAAGGGGTAGCCGTGGCTGACGTCGGGGAGAGCCAGGGCCGTCTGTCGGGCGGTGTCCTGGAGCCGGTCACCGGCCGCGCTCACCTGGCCTTCCGCGTGCCGGTGCCGTAGGTGTGCGGGTCGACGGGCCGCTCGGCCTTGGGAAGGGTGGCGACGACGAGCCGGTAGGAGTCGGTGACGAGCTCCCCGATGAGCTCCTTGTCGACGCCTTCTCCGCTCTCCAGGGTGATCCAGTGCTTCTTGTTCATGTGGTAGCCGGGGGTGATGTGGCTGTACTGCTCCCGCAGGGCGTGGGCCTCGCCGGGGTCCGCCTTGAGGATCACGACTGGCCGCCCCGGGACGTCGGTCATCAGCATGAACACCTTGCCGCGCACCTTGAAGACCTCCCAGTCGGGGCCGAAGGGGTGCTCCAGCTCGGCTCCGGGGAGTTCCTCCGCGCAGTCGGCGGCGGTCTTGTGCAGGGGCGATGCGTTCATAAGTGGTGAGCCTTCTCAGGTGGTGACGGGTTCTGTGGCATCAAAGGAACCGGAGGGCGCGCCGCGCGGGCGCGGTGGTGCGTCCCATCCTTCCGTCGAAGCCGACCGGAAGGGCGGTAGGCTGCGGACACGTGATGGTCGACAAGCGACACTCCAGCCCGAGCGGACAGACCGGACCAGCTGCGGTTCCGCTGTACGGTTTCCAGCCCCCGGTCGGTACTCCGTACGGCCTTGAAGTGAGTACCGTCGAGGACTTCTTCGCCCAGCACGACGACTGGCCGTGGAACCCGCCCCGTCCGGGCCGTGCCACCTTCCACTACCTCATCGCGGTCACCGAGGGCGAGCTGCGGCACGACGTCGACCACGTCACGCGGACCATCGCCCCCGGCCAGTGGCTGTGGGTGCGTCCGGGGCACGTGCAGTGCTGGCATCCGCCCGGCGCGGCACGCGGCCCGTTCATCCTGTTCGAACCGGACGTGCTGCGGCCCGACCTCGTCCGTCTCCTGGCCCCGCTCACCGCGCACGAGGCCCCTGCCGTACTGACCCCGCACCCCGAGGACGCCGCCTGGCTCCAGCAGACGGCACTCCAACTCCTTGACGAACATCGCGCACTGGGGCGCCGCCCCCTCGACATCCACCACGCCTTGCGCCGCAGCCTGCTCGAATCACTGCTGCTGCGCCTGGCCAACTCCCCGGACGTCGCCCCCATCGGTACGGCCGCGGCCGGCGCGGGCCGTGCCGAGAGGTACGGGCGCTTCCTGGACGCCCTGGAGCTGCACTTTCGCGAACTCCACCAAGCCGCGGACTACGCCGAGTTGCTCGGCTGCTCGGTCCGCACCCTCAGCCGCGCCACCCGGGACGCTACAGGCAAGCCAGTACGCGAACTCATCGACGAGCGGCGCCTGTTGGAAGCCCGGCGCCTACTGGGAGCTGCCCGGTGGGACGCCCGAGCCGTGTCCGTCCACCTCGGTTTCACCGACCCCGCGAACTTCGGCCGCTTCTTCCGCGACCGCACCGGCCTCACCCCGGCCGCCTTCGCGGCCGACGGGGCCACGACCGCCCCTCCCCCTCTCCTTGGCTGACGATCTCGGTGGGTTCCGGCCGGGTCTCAGTCGATGGCCTCGATGACTTCCATGGCCTTGATGGTGACGTCGAACGTGCCGTCGTACTCCTTGAAGGCATGGGCCCCCGAGTCGATTTCGCCGAGGATGACGATGCCGGGGTCGGCGATCGACTGGCCGTCGTGGTCATAGACGATGGCGACCGGCCCTTCCCTTGGAGCTTGAGGCTCATCGGTCACTTGCCCGATACGGACCATGCCGACCGCTTCCTGTACGCCAGTTTTCCTCTTACGGCTGCTGTGGCCGGGTGTTGTCGGCCGTCGCGCAGCCGGGGCTCCAGGCGCAGGAACCGAGGTGATCAGCCTGTGGTGGCGCCACGCCGTCCCGTATGTCCGACGACCGTCAGGGGCGGGCGATGAAGGGGACAGCAGCTGCGTCTGCCGGATCGGAGGGAGGCGCATGCAATACGTACACGAACAGGGAGACGGACGGCGAGCGGGAATGCGCCGACTGCCGACGGAGATCATTTCGTACCAGCGTCTGACTGACGGAACCAGCCTCTCCCAGACATGCGCTCCGAAGAATCGTCAGACGTGCTGCCGACGGGCCGGTTCGCGGCAGTTGCCACTCCAGCCCGGACGTCCGAGAACACCGCACCGATGAGCACCCAGGCTGACGTGACCGGACATCACACCCGGGTTCCCGTGGGAATGGCGGTGTCGATGAGCACGGCGGCGATGGCGGCGGCGGCGGGGAAGGCGTCCACGTTGAGGACCCTGGTGCGGGCCGAGGCACCGTCGAGGAGCAGGGCAAGTTGTTCGCCAAGCTCGACGGGGTCGGTGGCGCCGGCTTCGCGGGCGGTGTCGGTGAGCCGGGCGGCGATGGCTCGCTTGTACTCGTGCGCATATTGGCGGGCAGGGTGTTCGGGGTCGCTGATTTCGATGGACGCCGCGATGTACGGGCACATGGGCGTGAGGTTGTGCGGCCCGGTCTTGGGCACGTCGAACGCCGCCAGGAGCCGTTCGCGCGGTGTGAGGTCCGTGCGGTCGAAGACTCCGGGCATGACGTCGGGGTCGAAGTGCCGCAGGTATTCGGTGACGAGTTCGTCCTTGCCGGCGAAGTGCTGGTAGGCCGTGCGCTTCGACACCTGGGCCACCGCACACAGCTGGTCCATGCCGGTGTGGTTGATGCCCTGATCACCGAACAGCTGTTGTGACGCGTTCAGGATGCGCTCGCGTGCGCCCCTGCCGCGGCGCAGGCCCCGGGGCCCCTTCTCCATCTCTGCCATACCTGCAGCTTAACCCACATAGGTAACGCGCGGTGTACTTAGCTTGCGTCCGAGTCGACTGCCGGATACGTTAAGCACACAGTCCGGTGTACATAACGCTCCGGCTGTTCCGAACGCCCGCAGTTCAATGGAGTGATCATGGGAAAGCTCGACGGCAAGGTAGCGGTGGTCACCGGCGCGTCAACCGGCATGGCGCTGGCCGGAGCCCAGCTGTTCGTGGAAGAAGGAGCCCACGTCTTCATCCTGGGCCGGCGCCAGGAAGTGCTGGACGAGGCCGTCAAGCTGATCGGCCGCAACGTCACCGCCGTACGCGGCGACGCGGCCGACCTGGACGACCTGGACCGCCTGTTCGAGACCGTCAAGAAGGAGAAGGGCTCGATCGACGTCCTGTGGGCCAGCGCCGGCATGGGCGAGCAGGGCAAGCTCGGCGAAATCACCGAGGAACAGTTCGACCGTGCCTTCTATCTCAACGCACGCGGCACCCTGTTCACCGTGCAAAAGGCACTGCCGCTGCTCAATGACGGCGCCTCGGTCTTCATGACCGGGTCCAACGCCTCCCTGCGAGGCTTCCCCGGCTGGAGCGTCTACGCCGGCAGCAAGGCCGTACAGCAGGCCTGGGCCCGCGTGTGGCTCAACGAGCTCAAGGACCGCAGGATCCGCGTCAACGTGCTCACCCCGGGCCAGGTCGCCACGGCCAAGCAGGAAGAGTTGTTCGACGAGGCCACAAAGGAAGCCTTCGAATCCCTGATCCCCCGCGGAGAGATGGGCCGCCCCGAGGAGATCGCATCCGTCGCCCTCTTCCTCGCCTCCGACGACTCGGCCTATGTCAACGGATTGGAGCTGGTCGCCGACGGCGGCACCACCGTCATCTGACCGGATCCGACGGCAGCCGACCGGACGCCCCGCGGTCAAGCGGCGCCCGCGCTACCGGGTGCGCTCCGTGGAACCGCAGATGCGGATAGCTGCGCCGACGGGTCTCGCACGCAACGACAGATCTCCTACCAACAACGAGCAGCTGCGGCCGCGTTCGCTCCGCAGCGCGCCACCATCGAGTCCTTCATCGACTGCATGCCCCGTGCCGCCGGCCTTCCCCGCAGGAAGGTGAGAAGCGGCGAGACCCACCACGCCGCGCTCTTCCGGCTGCAGTTCGAAGACACCGCGGTCAACGGCATGGACCACATCCGGCTCGACGGTGGCGGACTCGCCGAGGTGACCGTCTCCTGGCGCCCGTTGCCGTCGGCCGATCAACAAGCCCTCGCGACCACGCACACGACGGAAGAGAGCACACCCTATGAGCAGCATCAGCATCATTGGCACCGGGAACATGGCCCGTACCATCGGCACGCTCGCGATAGCGGGCGGCAACAGCGTCGAGGTCATGGGCCGTGACGAGTCCAAGGCCGCCGACCTGGCCAGGACTCTCGGCAGTGGCGCCACCGCGGGACAGTGGGGCGCCGTGCCGGCCGGGGACATCGTCATCGTGGCCCTGTTGTTCGACGGTGTCGTTCCGACCGTCACCCGGTACGCGGACGCCCTCGCGGGCAAGGTCATCGTCGACATCAGCAATCCCTTCAACGCCGAGTTCGACGGGCTGGCCCACCACGGCCAGACCTCGATCGCGCAGGAGGTCGCCAAGGTGGCTCCGGCCGGTTCCAGCGTGGTGAAGGCGTTCAACACCGTCTTCCGCAACGTCCTGGAGAACGGCCGGCCCGACGTCTTCATTGCCGGGGACAGCGCGCAGGCCAAGGCCGACGTGGCGACGTTCGTCAAAAGCCTCGGGCTGCGCCCGCTGGATGTCGGCGAGCTGAGGATGGCGCATTGGCTGGAAGGAGCGGGCCTGCTCACAGTGGGCCTCGCCCGCAACGGGGTGGGGCACTGGGACTTCGCCCTCGGCGCCACGGAGTTTCTCGGCTGAGCCGGACCGCAGGGTGTCCTGCAGGATCAGGGTCGGTCGGAAATGTCGCGCTGGCCCGGAGCCAGGTCGTGACAAGATCCCTGTCGCACGAGTGTTTGACCAGCAAGGGGAGCTGTCCATGTGGTGGGCACAGGAGATTCTCTCGGACACAGATCGTCCGCAGTGGGCTTGGGTTCCGTTCGAGAGCGTGGGGCCCTTGCGGTTCGGGCAGAGTGTCGACGAGGTTGCCGCGGCCCTGGACGAATCCATTTATTCATTCGACTCGGACGAGCAGAGGGTGCAGTTCGCCGGCCTGGGCGTGGACACCTATTACTCCCGGGACGACCGGACGCTGGCCGCAGTTGCCGTCGACGCCTGCCGCGGACCCCAGGTCCGGCACGAAGCAACTCGGCTGGTGGGGCGCCTGCCTTCCGAGCTCACCCCGTGGATCGAGTCGGCGGCGGAGTCCCTTGAGGACATGCCCCAAGGTTTGAACGGTCTCCGCATCGGCCTGAACGGGGAAGCTGGTCTCCCCGGCCTGGGCTTGGTCATGCGCTGCCAGCAGAACGGCGATTACTGCCGCACGCGCCCGGTCCTTGTCGCACGCGAGTGGGCCGAGGGCAGCGCGGACAGTTGGGAGGGCCCCATTCCCCAAAGGGAGTGGTCGTCTTTCTGACCTTCACGAACCGGGGGCAGATGAAGGCGCCGCGCAGAGACGACTACCGACCCTTCCGGGATGGCACTGGCTGTGTGGGCGAGGCCTCGGCGGAGGGTGCGCGGGTGAGGTGCGCCCCTTCGCCGGAGATCCAATCGCCGCAGGGTGCCGCGGCCATAAACACCGGCCCGGCCGGGCCGGGAGCCACCGGATACAGTGCGCGAGAAGGCAGCCTGGTCAGAGAGGGCAAGTGTGACCGACACCAGCGACACCCGACCCGCCGACAGCGCAGAGCGAGCTCCGCGGCAGAGCCGACTGCTCCGCCTGATGCGCTACCTCCCCCTGATCGCCCCGGTACTTCTGTGGGCGGTGCCCTGCTGGGTGCTCCTGTACACCGGCCAGCACTGGCCGGTGCCCGTCGCCCTGGCCGGCACTGCCCTGTTCGTCGTCGGCCTCGTCGGTATGCCGCTCTCGATGGTGCGCGGCCACGGCAGGCGTCAGCAGGACCGGGCGGCGATCGTCGGTGACACTTTGCTGGGCACGAGCTGGGTCCTGTTCACCTGGTCCGTTCTGCTCGGCGTCTTCTTGCGGCTCGCCCTGACCGTGGCCGGCGTCGGCGAGAGCCAGGACCGGGCCCGGATCGTCACTTGGGCCGTCCTCGGTGTGACCGCCGTGCTGCTGGCCTGGGGCTACGCCGAGGCCCGCCGCGTACCACGCGTGCGCCGACTCGACGTTCAACTCCCCCGGCTGGGTGACGGATTGGACGGCCTCCGCGTCGCTCTCATCACCGACACCCACTACGGCCCACTCGATCGTGCCCGCTGGTCGGCACGGGTGTGCGAGACGGTGAACACCCTGGAAGCCGACCTGGTCTGCCACACCGGCGACATCGCGGACGGCACCGCCGAACGCCGCCGTGCCCAGGCCGCCCCACTGGCAACCGTGCAGGCAACCCAGGCCCGTGTCTACGTCACCGGCAACCACGAGTACTACAGCGAGGCCCAGGGCTGGGTCGACCTGATGAACGAGCTTGGCTGGGAGCCACTGCGCAACCGCCATCTGCTGCTCGAACGCGGAGGCGACACCCTCGTGGTCGCCGGCGTGGACGACGTCACCGCCGAGTCCTCCGGCCTGGCAGGCCACCGCGCCCACCTCGCCGGAGCCCTCGACGGCGCCGACCCCGACCTGCCCGTCCTGCTCCTGGCACACCAGCCCAAGTTCGTCGACCGGGCGGCAGCCGCCGGTATCGACCTCCAACTCTCCGGCCACACCCACGGCGGCCAGATCTGGCCCTTCCACCACCTGGTCCGCCTCGACCAGCCCGCCCTCGCCGGCCTCAGCCACCACGGCCCCCGCACCCTCCTCTACACCAGCCGCGGCACCGGCTTCTGGGGCCCGCCGTTCCGCGTCTTCGCCCCCAGCGAGATCACCCTGCTGGTCCTCCGCTCCCCGAACCTGCCCACTTCGATCTAGCACTCGGGGGGGGCCGCGCACCCGCCGGAGCACTCCACAAGCCAGCGGGAGTCGGCATCGAGTGGGGCTCAGGCCCACCTCGCCCAGAACGCGATCCGAACACCGTGAGCCAGGGCAGGTTCTCGCGCCCCGCCGCGGGCGATGCCCTGCTTGGCCATTGCGTCAGCCGCGACGAACCGCCTCTCCAGATGGGGCCTGCAGAGGGCATGCGGGAGATCGTGAGGGCGATCCCCTATCAGCCACGGACGGGCTGTCAGCGGCGATACCTGCCGCGCGAGCTGCCACTGCGCTCGGTGGTGCACTACCGCTTCGGGCTGTGGCGGGCGGGACGACGGCACGGTCCTGACGGACCGCTTGCAGGGCCGGCCAGCGAGCGGGCGCGCGCCTACGGGCGCGACTAGCTCGCCACCAGCGCCGTCGCGAGCACCTCGCGCAGCCCCGTCGGCGCCCGGCCGGTCAGCGCCTCGACGTCGCCGCTCAGCTGGTTCAGTTGCCCCTCGCGGATCGCACGGCCGAACGAGGCCAGAAACCGCGCGACCTCCTCCGGCAGCCCGTGCGAGACCGCGCCCGCCACGAACCCGTCGTCGTCGAGTGCCACGCCTGTCACCGCCGTGCCGCCGATCGACGCGTACAACTCGGCCAGTTGAGCACCGGTGAACAGCTCCGGCCCCGTGATGTCGTACGCCTTGCCCGCGTGCTCGTCGCCGCCCGCCAGGACTGCCGCTGCCGCCGCGGCGCAGTCCTCGCGACTCACGTACGCCGTCGCGCCGGCACCCGAGTTGTAGGCGAACGTCCCGCTCGCCACCGCGCCTTGGGCCGGGGCGACCTGCATCTCCGCGTACAGCCCGTTGCGCAGGAACGTCCACGCCACGCCCGACACCCGCAGCGCCTCTTCCGTCGCGGCGTGGTCCGGCACGATCGCCGCGGTGTTGACGCCCACCACTGGGTTCGGTATCGACGTGTAGGCGATCAGCGACGCACCGGCGGCCTTCGCCGCGTCGATCGCGTTCTGGTGCTGCACCCGCGCGCCGGGCGGGCGTGTCGAGATCAGCAGGACGCGCGAGGCGCCCGCGAACGCCCCCACCAGCGACGCCGGTTCGTCGAAGTCCCCGAACCGCACGCTCGCACCCCGCGCACCCAAGTCCTCCAACTCTCCGACCTGCCGCGTCACGAGCACCACGTCTGACGCGTCGACGTCCTTGCGCTCGAGCAGCAGCTCGGCAGTTCGGCGGCCCAGGTGGCCGCTCGCTCCAGTGATGACCAGGCTCCTCTTCGTCCCCGTAACGCTGCTGTCGCCGTGCTGGTGGTAACGGACTGCCTTCATGGCGTGCCTCCTCACACATTTGCTTCGAATTCGAAGCATGTGAAGACTCTAACCTGCTTCGAATTCGAAGTAATAGCTCTGGCTCGTGTGAGGGTCATCACCTGCTTTGAATTCGAAGCAGGTACGGTGAGGGCATGACCGACGACCCCGGCGCCCTCCAGCCCGAGCAACTGGGCGCCGTCTTCGCACTCATGGAGGCAGTCGGCCTCCTTCAGCATTCGATCGAGCTGCAGCTACGGGCCGAGGGCGACCTCAGTTGGGTGCAGTTCCAGATTCTGGCCCGGCTGGCCGACGCCCAGGGGCAGCTGACCATGACCGAACTGGCCGACGGCGTCATCTACAGCCGCAGCGGCCTCACCTACCAGGCGTCCCTGCTGGAGAAGGCCGATCTCATCACCCGCGGCCCCAGCCCCGACGACGAACGCTCCACGCTGGTCACGATCACGCCCGCCGGCCTCGCCCGCGTCGCCCAGGTTCTGCCCGGCCACATCCAGGTCGCCCGCCGCCTGCTGTTCGACCCTCTCACCGATGCCGATCTCCACCATCTCGGCGACATCATGACGCGCGTACGCGACCACATGCGCGCCCAGCCCGCCCGCTCCGCCACCCCCCGCAAACGCCGCGCCGCCCCCGTGCCCCGGGCCGAGGGGACGGCCTGACCGGATCCTGAGTGACGCTGAGGCAGGGCTGCTGGCCGCGGTGCTCCACCACTCACCGCTTCGGCCGCGGGACGAGCGGACCCCTTGTCCTGCGGATTGCTCGTCGGACGGTCGCGGTGTGCTCGGCGACCTGGTCGGGCAGGACGGCGCCGACGGCGTTGTCGTGGGTGTTCGCGGCGATGACAGGGCGGTGCTCACCTGGCCGAGCACGTCCCCGGCCAGGCCCAGCTTGCGGCCCGGCACTCGTTTCGCCGGGTCCAGACCGGTTGTGGAGTCAGGAGCCCCGGCGGTTGCGTGGACACTCTGCGTGTCCAGCACCACCAGGGCCGGGTCCTCTATCGTCGGGCCCTCTGACACCGGTGCGGGCCTGGTAGACGATCAACGCCAGGTCAGTTACCGGCCTTCTTGTCGAACCATCCGAGCGACTGAACGACGGACGCGCCGAAGGAGAGGATGCCGAGAGGAACGATCGTGAACCAGATGGCATCGGCTTTCATGGCGGCGAGCAGGCCGATGGCGCCAATGGCCAGCACCAGGAGCACCAGCATGCCCACCAGGACACGAATCTTGGAAACCAACGGAGGACTCTCCCATGTTCAGGCGGCTCTATCGACCAGACAGCGTTCGCTACCCGTTGGACCGCCGGCGACGGTTGCCCAGCAGACAGGCAGCAAGCTCCCCGGCGTGACACCACGGCTCCGTCAGGAAGCTCATGGGGCGAGTCTCCCAACACCGCCTTCCGGAGTCTCCAGTGAAACTACGTAATCGAATACGTAGTTTCTCTGGCCGGGCCACGCACGGCCGCCGGGCAACCTCCCGGTCACCGACGTATCCCGCACCGTTGGAGATCTCTAAAAGGCCGCTGTCCGGTCTTCGCTGCGTGGGTCGCTCACCTGATGCTCCGTGTAGATGCCCGCGCGCGCCTCGCGACGCCAGGGACGCCCGTAGGTCACGGCGTCGGCGGCGGCCTCGGAACTGTCGTCGAGGTTCACGACGGCCACCGACGGCGAACCGTCCGCGGGGCACCGCGCGAGCCAGTCGCCGTTGGGAGCGACGATTCCTGACGGTGTGGTGGCGCTGAGCTCTGAGGGCATGGACAAGCTGACCCAGTAGCTGTTGACGGTGGCGTGACCTTGGGCTTGGGCAGCGGTGTTACCCGGGGTGCCGCTTGTGGAGAACAGGACGCAGCCGACATCAAGCTTCTCGTACTCCGCGAACAACTCCGGGTAGTGGATCTCCATACCGAGCAGGCAGCCGAAGCGCACACCGTCGACCTCGAAAGTCACCGGTGAGACGCCCGGCGAGTACATGTACGAAACCTTCGTCTTCGACAACAGGCGCTCGTCATAACGCGTGACGACCTCGCCGCCGTCGGAGATGACGTAGAGGCTGTTGTGTGGACGGTTCGGGTGGGTCAAGCGGTGTACCGACGCGATCACCGTCCACAACCGCAACTCGCCGGCCAGCGCGGCGATCGCAGCCAACTCCGATTGGAGCACCGGCCACTGGCAGCGATCCCAGTCCGCCGGGCCGACCTCGTCAGGGCCGTCGACGGACATGACGAACTTGCTGGGAAAGCACAGCGCGCCTTCCGGGAAGTGCACGATCCTCGCTCCCTGAGCCCTGGCCTCACGCATCAGAGCACGGACCTCACGCCCGCTTTCGCGCAGCGCTTCAACGTCACGGGGGTCGTCGCGTACGGGGCTCTGCGCTACGGCGAGCCGCACGCTCTTGACATTCCTTGCTTCCGACATGGCTTCTCCTGATGGAGTCGGAAGGAAGTGCCGGAGTGCGGACGTGTAGGACTCACTGGTCTTGGCGGCGCGGGCACGCACCTGGCGTTTGAAGTTCCTACGGGCTGTCATCGCGGCCTTCCACGCCTAGAGCGACGGTCCCCCAGCAACCTCGCCCGAGGCGATCGGGCTGCGACAACGACCTGAGACGCTGGTCCCTTTGCCTCCGACGGGAGACCGTGCTGGGGACGGTCGCGGGAGGTTCGGCGTAGGCCACGCAGTCGGTCATCATGCCGTCACTCGCAGGCCCCGTCAACAGCGTGCACGACGCACGATCACGGGTAACTTCAGCCGTGCCACGCCACCTTGAACACCCACACGTGCTCTCCCGCGGTACGGGCCGCCTCGGGTATGTCGATCACGAGGGAGCCGTTGCTGACGGTCCAGGTCAGCGGGCGTCCGTGGCCCAGCATCGTCACCTTGTCGCCGCCGCGGATGGGCACCGGGGCCTCGACAGTGAGCTTCGCACCGGGCCGGGCCAGCGAGTGGATGTAGAACGCCTCGTTCTGGCGGACCGTGAACCGCAGGTCCTCCCCCAGCTGTGCCATGCGTGACCAGTACGTCGTGTCGTATATCGCCTCGCCGTTGGTGCGCAGCCAACGGCCCGTCTCGCGCAGCCGTGTCTGCATGATCTCCGGGATCGTGCCGTCGGCGCGCGGCCCGATGTCGAGAAGGAAGTTGCCGTTCTTGGAGACGATGTCGACGAGACTCCGCACGACCTCCTCGGTCGTCATGTAGGCGTCGTCGGGCGTCGCCTGGTTGTAGCCGTAGCTGAACGGGTCGAGACCCCGGCTGGACTCCCACTTCGCGATCACCGTGTTCTCGTACGTCGTGTATTCCGGGGTCGTGAAGTCGTGGAAGCCGATCCCCGAACGGTCGTTGACGGTGACCTCGGTGGGCCGGCGCCGGTTCTTGGCGTGGTTGAAGTACTCCGCGAGCACGTGAAGGCTGTCGTTGGCACCGCCGATGTCGCACCAGATCAGCTGCGGGTCGTAGCCGTGGATCAGTTCGAGCATCTGCGGGGCCTGGTAGTCCTTCACGAAGTCCTTGCCCGCGGTGTAGCCGGTGTACGGCTCCGGCTGAAGGGTGTACGGGTTGCGCGGAGCGTGGCCCATCCACGGGTTGTCGGGGTTGAACCATTCGGGCATGGAGAAGTACAGGCCGCGGTGGAGTTCGGGTGTGTACCGCTTGGAGGCGTCGAAGAGTTCCTTGAGCAGGTCCCGCCGCGGCCCCATCTTCACGGAGTTGCGGTCGGAGACCTTCGTGTCCCACAGGGCGAAGCCCTCATGGTGTTTCGACGTCAGCACGTGGTACTGCGCGCCCGCGTCCCGGAACAGCTCCACCCACGCCCGGGGGTCGAACCGCTCCGCGGTGAAACGGGGGATGAAGTCGTCGTACGCGAAGTCCTCGCCGTACTTGTCCCGGTGGTAGGCGTAGACGGCGTTCGCCGGGTCCTGCATGTGGTTCCAGTACCACTCGGCGTACTGCTTGCCGACGGGCGACCAGGCAGGCACCGAGTAGACACCCCAGTGGATGAAGATGCCGAACTTCGCGCCCTGGAACCAGTACGGCGCCTGATGGCCGGTGAGCGAAGCGTCGGTGGGCTGGTAGTCGGCGACACCGAGGGTCAACTTGCTTTCCCTGGAGGTGACTTGTGCGCCCCGTCCGCTGACGGTCACCGTGCCGTCCCGCGTGGTGCCGGGCGTGGTGCCGGTGCGGTTGCGGATGCCGACGCGGACGCGGGCCTGCTCTCCGGGGTCGAGGCGGCGGACGCGGGCGGGCTCACTCGTGCGGGCGCCCGGCACGTCGACGCCCACGGACACGGCGTCGGCCGCCAGGACCGCGACCGTGCCGGCGTTGACGACGGTGGCCTCGACGCTCTGGGCGCCCGTGGACTCCAGCAGCGAGTTCGTGGAGCGTGCGTCCCGCAGGGCCAGTGCCCGTCCCTGGGCGGCCGGCTGGAGGGAGAGGGCGAAGACGTGCAGGGACGATTTGCCGGCCTCCGCCGGGTTGGTCGTCGGCAGCGTGAGTGCGATCGCCTCCCGTCGAGGATCCGTCCACAACTCGGACGTGCCGATCCCTACGCGGTGCTCGTCCATGGTGCCGTCCGGCTTGTAGCGGTACGCGGCCGCCAGTGAGCCGCCGCCCGCGTACCAGTCGGAGCCGCCGAGTCCGGCAGTCGTGCTCGAACCGTCCGCGTAGTGCACGGTGGCCGTACCGGAGGCGTTGCCATAGCTGCCCGCCGTGAGGAACAGGGCGGACAGGTAGCGGCCCTTGGGCAGCTCGATGCGCTGGCCGAGCGCGACCACGTTGTTCTTGGCGCCCGCGGCGGACGCCGGGAAGAGGAAGGGGACGCCGTCGACCTCGACCCGGCCGGCGGGAAGTTCCTCGCCCGGGAACGTGTAGCCCGAGCCGTCGAAGTCGCCGCCGCGAGCAGTGGCGGTGTCGATGCCGTCGTTGTCGAAGAGGGCGTCGAGCGGGACGGGTATCGGGTCGGGAACGGGAACCCACTGCCCTGCCTGCCCCGCTTGCCCGGCAGTCGGCTCCGCGGCCTGCGCCTGAGTGCCCAGGGCGATGGGAAGAGCTGCCACAGCTGTCGCACCCGCCGCGGCACCCAGAACCTGACGTCTTCCATACGTACTCACGAGCGGCCCCTATTCATCGGATGTCTGATGGTCCGGTGGGCCACAAGGCGCTGTCAATGGGCCGTTGAGTAAAGGACGTTGCACCAGTGGTCGGATGAAACGTCGCCCCGTGGGCAGCGGTAGAGCCGGCGCCACACGTCCGGGCGGGTCAGACCGCCTCGGGACGGCAGTCGCTCGCGGGCGGTCGACCGGTCCGCCGTCGCGCCGGTGGCCACCGGGGCCAGAGCGGGCGAGATCTGACGGCGAACCTTTGCGTTGGACCGGCGTCCGCCTCACGTCTTGCCGCCCCTCGCGGCGATGGAGTGCGCGGTGAGGCCGGCGCTGCAACGGGCTTGGACCGGGCCCCCATTGCGGCTGTTGCCGCTGCCGGCAGCAGCCAGGTCGCGCCTCTCGTGGCCAAGGTGATCGGTGATCTCGCCTTCGAGAGCGGACTCCAGCACGCGTTTGGTCAACTGCTGCACCAGCCCGCCCTCACCGGTCAACGGCAAACCGCTCGCGCGGGCCTGGTCGATCAACTGCCCGATCAGCTGCTCGTCCGGCATATCCCCGGCAACGCGGTCGGACGGCCCTCTTCAACCGCCTCAGCGGAGACAGAGACATCGCTCATCGGGTGCTACTTCCATGATCGGGAGCTGACCGTGGCGAATCAGGCCGGGTCGACGAATATGTCGAGCGCGAGACCGCCCGCGAAGCCGACAGGGCTGTAGGCGGTCAGATCGGTGACGCCTTCCTCCGACAGGACCTCGTCGTCGATGAACAGGTTGGCGGTGCACTTGCGCGCGTCACGCGTGAGGACGGCGTACGCGGCGTCGGCCATGATCTGCGGGCTACGGGCCTGTCCGGCGCCGCCGACCACGTTGCGTACGGCGGCTGTGTCGATCAGGGTCCGCGGCCACAGCGAGTTGGCGGCGATGCCGTCGACGGCGAGTTCCTCGGCGAGCCCGATGGTGCACAGGCTCATCCCGTACTTCGACAGTGTGTAACCGAGATGCCTGCCCACCCAGTGCGGCGCGAGGTTCAACGGCGGCGAGAGGGTGAGGATGTGCGGGTTCTCCGCTTCCCGCAGGTGCGGGATCGCTGCCTTGCTCAGCAGGAACGTGCCTCGCGTGTTGATGTCCTGCATCAGGTCGTACCGCTTCATCTCCAGCTGTTCCGACGACGACAGGTCGATCGCGCTGGCGTTGTTCACCACGATGTCGATGCCGCCGAAGGCACTGACCGCGGCGTTGACGGCGGTGCGTACGTCGTCCTCGTTACGGACGTCACCGACGACAGCCAGCCCCTTGCCACCCGCGCGCTCGACCTCGTCGACAGCGGTGTGGACCGTGCCCTCGAGCTTCGGGTGCGGTACGGCGGTCTTGGCCAGCATCACCACGTTCGCACCGTCGCGGGCCGCGCGCAGGGCGATGGCGAGTCCGATGCCGCGGCTGCCTCCCGACATCAGGACGGTCTTGCCGGCCAGCGTCCGAGTCATGGTCGAACCTCCACAATCGATTGAGGAACTAATCATACGTGGCACGAATGATATCGTCCGCGCATGACTTCCACTCCCGCACGCCAGAGCGACCGGCTCTACCACGAGCTCCTCGCCCCCAAAGAGACCCAGTCCGTACGCGCCGCCGTACGCCGGATCGCGGAGCACGAGGTGGCTCCGCACGCTGCGGCGATCGCGAACGGCGACGAGCGCACGGACGGCTTCCCCCGGCAGGTGTTCGACGCGCTCGCATCGGCGGGGGTCTTCCGGATCCCCTTCCCCGGCGAGGTCGGCGGCGACGGTCTGACCCACCCTGCGACCGCCACCGCCGCGGCGATCGAGGAGCTGGCCTACTACTCCAGCAGCGTCGCGGCCGTCTTCGACGTGCACTGCATCCTGGCGGGCAACGCGCTGCGCCAGGGCACCGAGGAGCAGCAGCAGCGCTGGCTGCCGAAGGTGGCGGAGGGTTCGGTGGTCGGCGCGTTCGCCACCACCGAGCCGGACGCCTCAAGTGACCTGTCCCCGCAGGCCGTTCGGACCGAGGCCGTGCGCACCGAGACCGGCTGGGTACTGAACGGCCACAAGCGGTGGATCTCCAACTCGCCCGTGGCCGCCTTCGTGGTGGTTCTCGCCCGCACCGGCGAGCGACTGAGCATGTTCATCGTCGACACCACACTTCCCGGCGTTCAAGTCGGCCTTGCCGACCGCAAGATGGGCAACCGCGGCCAGCTCACCGCCGACATCCGCTTCACGGACGTACACCTGTCCGACGACGATCTCCTCGGCGGCGAAGAGGGACACGGACTGCGCCACGCGCTGTCGACACTGACGTACGGCCGGATCGGCATCGCGGCTGCCGGAGTCGGCATGGCACAGGCCGCCTTCGACCACACCGTGGCCCACCTCCCGACGCGACACGCCTTCGGCAAGCCGGTAGCCGCCAACCAGCACTGGCAGTTCCTGCTCGCCGAACGTGCCACCGAGATCGACAATGCCCGCACCCTCGTCACCAAGGCCGCCCTGCGCCTGGACGCCGGCAACCCGTCCCCGGAGCCCGAGGCCGCGATGGCGAAGTACTACGCCACCAAGCTGTCGGTGGACATGGCGCGAGACGCCGTCCAGGCGTTCGGAGGCCTCGGCTTCGCGCGCGAACTGGGTGCCGACGGCAGCCCCGGCCCCGTCGAGGCGATCTACCGGGACAGCAAGATCGGCGAGATCTACGAGGGAACCAACGAGATCCAGAAGTGGGTCATCGCCCGGCAGATCTTCGGCCGGACCATCACCGGCTGACGCACCCGCGCATTCCCGCTCCTACGAGCCCCGCTTCCCGCGCACCGAGATCGCCGACCCGGTTCGGCCACCCCGAGCCTTCTCGTACGATGGACCAGACGCTACGCAGGGCTAACCATGGGTGGGATAAACGATGTCCGAGGCTCCTCTGGTACCGGGGACAGTGGCCGAACACACCATCTGCCTGCTGATCAAGCTCGGGCAGGTGGCGTTCAGGCTCGCCGAAGAAGGCATCAGCGGTACCGGCCTGCGAGTGCGTCACTACAGCGTGCTGCAGGCCTTGGCCGACAATGGAGCCATGCCGCAACTGGCGCTCGGCTCGTTCCTGCGCATCGACCCGGCGACGATGGTGACCAGTCTCGACGACCTGGAGCGGGCCGGATACGCCGAGCGGACACGCGATCCGCAGGACCGACGCAGGTACGCCGTCGACATCACCGACGACGGGCGCAAGGTCCTGGCCGACCTCAACCGCACACTCGTCGGCCTGGACAGCGAAACCCTCGCCGACCTCGGCACCGCTGAGCAGCGCTCGCTTCACGCCCTGCTGAGCAGCCTCGCCGAGAGCCCCGCCCTCACCTCCATGTTCGACACCGTCCGCGAGCAGAGTGGTGCGAAGAGGGCCTGACGGCCGTACCAGATCTTCAAGGCGGCGTGTTGGCCGCTACGACGGGTGGGCGGGCTCCTGTCCGGCGTCGACATGGAGGGAGCGGGCCAGGTGGAGCTGGGGTGTGGGCACGATGACCGGCCAGGTCCACGGGTCGGCGTCGGCGTCGGCGCGACCGGCTCGCTCCATAGGGCATCGCCGCCGTAGGGGTCCTTTCGGTGGGCGATGCGGCGCTCCTCGCCAATAAAGACCGGAGCTAATATCCGATGCGACACGTCGGCGAATCAGGCAGGACAGGACGAGCGAAGACGCTGCTCGGTCGCGGTCCCGACGCCGCAGAGTGCCGCAGTCTGAACGCGATGTCCGCCGACGGCCGGCCGGAGCTCTGGCAGCCCCCCAACCATGCTGCAGCCCCTGCCAGTTCGGCTGGCATGCCAGTTCAGCTGGCATCGAGGCCCGGGGCCAGTGACCGCGCCTCGATGCGGCGTCGGTTCAACTGTGCATGGACGCGGCGGGTCGCACGACGTACTGGCGCAGATACAGGTCGCGGTAGGTGACGGGGCCGCGGGGGCCGGGGACGCGGTCGATGTTGATGCCGGTTTCCGGCAGGCGCAGGAGCTTGAAGCCGTCGAGGAGGCGTGTGGTGGAGTTCCAGAAGACGCCTGAGCCGCCGTAGGCGTCCATGAACCGGTCTGCGGTGTCCGGGTCGTGGGTGGCGATGGCGGCGGCCAGTCCGGAGGTCTCCTCGTTGGCAATCCGGGCAGCTTCGACCGGGCCGTCCGCCTCGTCGATCGTCACCGTCGCCGCATGCTCGGAGTCCAGGGACCACTCGTAACCGCGCGCGTGGGTGTGCGGCGGCAGCGATGCCGTGATGCCCAGGTGTTCGAGGGTCTTCAGAATGCCGGGCAGCAGCTTGTCGTGGACTGCCCGGTCGATGAGGAGCAGATTGAGCCGGTTGCAGACGCCGAGCCGGTCCAGGCTGCTGGTGACCAGCTCGTGCACCAGCTTCTCGTCGGCGTCCCGGGCCACATACAGCACTCCGCCGCCGTCCGCGTGGGCCAGTGTGCGCACACCGTGCCGGGCGGCCTCCCGGCCGAGTTCCCGGGTGCTGTCGCCGCTGCCGCGCAGGATGACCAGGGGGACGGTCTCGGGCAACGACACCAGCGCGTAAGCCGCCGCTCGGTCCTCGCTCGGCACCAGCTGGATGGCGTCCGGGTTCAGTCCCGCCTCGATGAGAGCGGGCGTGATCACGTGGGTCACCAAGGCCTGGGAGGAGCGCAGGGCCGCCGAACCGGTGCGCAGGACGCCGCCGTTGCGGGACTTGAGGAACTGCGAGGCGACGTCGAGGGTCACATTCGGACGCGCCTCATAGTTCGCGCCTATGACACCCACCGGGCGGCGGCGCTCCAGCAGGACCAGGCCGTCGGGACGTTCCTCGAGGACGGTGTCCCGCAGCTCGTGCGGCACGTCCGCCAGCGTACGCAACGCCGCGGCCATGTCCTCCAGGCGGGGGCCGGTCAGCCGCAGGCGGTCCTGCAGTGCCGCCGACATCCCGCTTGAGGTGGCCGATCGCAGGTCGTCCTGATTCGCCGCTGTCAGCACGTCGCGTGTCGTGTGCAGCCGCTCCGCCATGGCCCGCAGCGCGGTGTCGATCTCCACGTCCGACGCCCGGGCCAAGTCCGCCGAGCCCTGCGCCGCCCGGACTGCGCAGGCGTGAACCGCCTCCTGGACGGAACGGGGCACGCTCATCTCGTTGCTGCTCACATCGGTCCCTTCATGGTCCAAGCGCGATACGCGGCAGATTGGCGACAGGAGGATCGTTCAACAATCCTCGAACCGGCTCCACTGTAAAACGCTCGGTTTCCTCATGGCAAGGGAAGGGTGCCTGTAGCGCGTTCCCATGGGATCTACGCGAAGCGGACTGTCGATCGAGGTGCCGATGTTGACGGGCGACTCGGTGCCGGGCTTCTCCAGGCCCACGGCGGGGGCGTGGCCGCGCAGGCCCATCGAGTCGATCATCTGGCGGAAGACGACCTTGTCGCCGTTCGTGTCCAGCGTGTAGTCCGCGCGTAGTCCGCGCCGCCTCCGGTGATCTCCTTGATGCGATGTGACAGTGGTCCGGAGAGTGTCAGTGCCCGCCAGGCCGACTCGAGCGCATCTGCCACTGGGTCATGGCGCCGAAGGCCAGAGCGGTGGCTCGGCGTGTGGTGAAGCGGGAGATGAGGGTGCCCACCCAGTTGAACGTGCCGGAGACGACGCTGGGCGGCGGGTTGCGCCGGTCCAGCGCGCGCAGTGCTGTGGTGACCACCTGGCGCGGGGTCTGCATCCGGGCACCGCGGGCCATGTCGTCGGAGCCGACCGCGTCGAAGAACTCCGTGCGGGTCGGGCCCGGGGAGAGAGCGAGCACGCGCAGCCCGGTGCCTCGCGATTCCTGCCACAGCGCCTCGGTGAAACTCGGCACGAAGGCCTTGGTCGCCCCGTAGACGGCGGCGTTCGGCCAGGGCTGGTACCCGAGCGTGCTGGCGACGTTGACCAGGAAGCCGGACAACTGGTCGATGAACGCCCTGGTGACGTCGACCAGGCTGGACACGTTCAGGCCGATCTCCTGCTGGACGCGTTCCGGGTCCTCCTGACGGAAGGGGGCGTGGGCGCCGAAGCCGGCGTTGTTGACGAGGCTGGTGACGGTGATCCCGCGCCGGGCCACTTCCTTGGCCGGCGCCTCTCCCGCGGCCGGCGCTCCGAGATGGTCGGATCACTCCAGGACCGATGATCCGGAGGTGCCGGGTGGCGCGGCCGAAGCCATGGGAAGTCGATGACGAGCTGTGGGCGGTGATCGAGCCGTTGCTTCCCAAGGTTGAGCGTCGGATCCGGCACCCGGGACGCAAGCGGCATCCGGACCGGCTGGTGTTCCAGGGCATCCTGTTCGCCCGGCACACCGGGATCGCCTGGGAACACCTGCCGCAGAAACGTGGATTCGGCTCCGGCATGACCTGCTGGCGCCGCCTGGCCGAGTGGACCGACGCCGGCATGTGGCCCCGGCTGCACGAGGTCCTCCTGGCCAAGCTTCGCAGCGCGAACGCGCTGGACTTCTCCAAGGCGGCGGTCGACGGCTCCCACATCCGCGCGTCAAAAGGGGAGCCAAAACCGAACGAAGCCCTGTCGACCGGGGCAGGACGGGCAGCAAACACCATCTGATCACCGACGCCGAAGGCATCCCGCTCGCCGTCACCTTGACCGGCGGCAACCGCAACGACGTCACCCAGCTGATCCCGCTCCTCCAGGCCGTGCCGCCCGTGCGGGGCAAGCGTGGCCGACCTCGGCGCCGACCGGACGTGGTCCTGGGCGACCGCGGCTACGACCACGACAAGTACCGCCGCCTGGTCCGGGACCTCGGCGTGAAACCGCTTATCGCCCGGCGCGGCACCGAGCACGGCTCCGGGCTCGGCACCCAACGCTGGGTCGTGGAGCGCGCGTTCGCCCACCTGCACTGGTTCCGCCGCCTGCGGGTCCGCTGGGAGATACGCGACGACATCCACGAAGCCTTCCTCACCGTCGGATGCGCACTCATCTGCCGGCGGCGACTGCGCTCCGTGTTGAGCGGCGCCGTGGGCTAGTCACCGGCCGCCAGCCGGTTGAGAACTTCCATCGGGGCGAAGCTCCAGCCAACGAGGAGCGGTCCGCTCCAGTTGATGCCGATCATGTATCCCTCTCGGGCGGCTTCAGGCAGATCACGATCGCGCCAGGCATCCAGGGACATGGATTCCACACGTAGCCCATGCCCCCAGATCTTCGCCGCCCTCTGGGCCCGGGCTGAGGTCGACCAGTAGGGAAGACTTCGCGTGCCGTCCGCAGAGAGGGGAGCCGGGCTTCCCTTGTCATCCCGAACAAACCAGACCACTCCGCTCTGACGGGCATCTCGGAAGAATGCTGCCGCTTGCGAACCGCTCTGACTCATGCCAATGACCGTAGCGTTCCCCGGCACTCATTTCGTTAGTGGTTCTAAGCGACTGAACACCCTACGGCAGCACGCCGTCCAACCCGGGGCGAGCACCGGCACCGCTCCGTCGCCAGCCGCGACCACGTCGAACGAGAGCGTAAGCCCGCCGCGTCACAGCACGGCCGGAAGCCGGTACCCACCCACACGCGGGTACCGGCTTCCGACCTGCCGTGGTGAGGCAGGCACCGTTCGAGAGGTGGGTCGCCGTCACCAGTAGTGGCGTCGGCCGGCGACCGCGTGCCCCATGGATCCCATGATCCAAAAGGCTGCGCCGACCACAGCCAGGATGATGCCGAGGGTCCACAAGATCGATATGCCGGTTAGGAAACCGATGACGAGCAGGATGATGCCGAGAGCGATCATGATCTACCTCCTGGAATGACCTGACGCGTTATCTCCCGAGTGCCCCGAAGCGGCACCATCACCCCTCCCCGAGAAGTGAGAAGCCTTCCGGCAGCGCAGACACCTCAGGCATCCAACTCGTCAAGCTGCGCTTGAACGGGTGCTGGGGGAATCGAACACCAACGGTTCGTTCTCTGGGCTTGCGCGTGGATCTCTGATCGCGCGAGGTTCGGCTGACGCAGGATCCAAGGTTTGTTGCGGCGGGACGGTGACACAGACGTGCGGCACGGATCCGGCCGCCATGCCCAGCAGCGATCCCGGTGCTGTTGCACGGTCTCTTCGATCAGGCTGCCGCGCCAGAGGCCAGGCGCGTACTCACCAACTCCCTTCTCAACAGGGTCCGGGAGATGAACCCGGCGGTGCCGACAGTGCTGCCGTTCCTGTTCCGTCTTGCGGGCAACCCACGGGTTCCTGTGCAGTCCGACCTGCTGCAACTACTGGTTTCGATCGCTGGATTCTCCGAGCCGATCGACGGACGCAACGAAGCTGTGGTGCGCTGGTTCGGCAGTGACAGCGATCATCCCGAGCGGGAAAAGTGCCGGCTGTGTTCGCGGAGAACGCGAGCGTAGTGGCGATGTCGGCGGAGGATCTGCCCCGTTCTGGCGATCGAACGAGGCTTCGGCAGGCCGCCGGACTCGTGTGAGTTCCCGCGTTCAGGCCGCTTCCGCGACTGCAGGTGGTGATGAAGGGAAGGCGACGTTCCTGACGCCGACCGAAGACACCACGCGACCTGACACGGCCGCCGACGGGGTGCTGTCCGTCTGGCACGGCGACTGCGGACAGACCCCAGCGACCCCCTCCCCACACCAGAAACTGCCGTAGTGGCCGGAAGCAGCGCCCACCGCACGGCGGATCCTGCGCCGCTGCCACCGGCAGACGCTGCTCCCTGCCGGCCGCAGATCACCACAACGGTCGACGCCGAACTCCCCTCGCGGGCCTGGTCGTTCATGACCGGAGGGGGCAAGTGTCTGCTGAACAGCCCATGTCGAGGGCCTCTCCGTCGGCCAGTACCGCAGGGGGCGTGTCGCGACGCCTGTGGGTGTGCCGACCTGACTTCCGCGCTCGCCCCATCACCCGGCGGACGTCGATCAGTTCGGCAAAATACCGCCATGAGTTTGGCGGAAAGCCCCTCCATCGGCCTCTCGGCTTGCCAGTCTCTGTCTGCACACGCCGGATGTCATGTCCGCGATCACCACATCGTCATGGAGACACCCATGCCTCGAACCGTCAGCAGGACCTCCCGGCTTGTCAGAGCCGCCGCCGTCACGGGTAGCGGCGCCGCTCTCGCCGTGACCCTGACGGGCAGCGCCTCCGCGGGCGTGCTGCAGAATCTGCCTGAGAACGCCACCACGTTCCAGAAGTACTTCGAGCCCGTGTACGACTACGACACGGACTCCTGCTATCCGGCCGCCGCCATCGACGCGAACGGGACCCTCAACGGCGGCCTGAAGCCGACCGGACCCATCACCGGGCAGTGCCGCGGCGACCACCTCGACCATGCCAACACCTACTCGCGAGCCAAGTGCGACAACGGCTGGTGCGGGATCATCTACGCCAGCTACTTCGAGAAGGACGAGGCCTCTCCGGGAATCGGCCACCGCCACGACTGGGAGTGCATGGTCGTGTGGGTCCAGCAGGGGGCGGACACGCCGTCGTACCTGTCCGCCTCCGCCCACGGTGGCTTCAGCACGCACCCGATCGCCGACGTTCCGATGAGCGGCCGGCGGGTCATGGCCGTCTACCACAAGGACGGCGCCAGCACCCACGCCTTCCGCTTCGCCAAGTGGGGCGAGACAGCCGAGAACGACACCGGCGTCTGGCACCAGGAGAACCTGCTCACCTGGGACAACCTCGCACCCAACCTGCGCACCGTCCTGAACGGCTCCGACTGGGGCAATGCCAACCTCCCGCTCCAGGACTCCAGGTTCAACGACACGCTCAACAAGGCCAAGCCGGGCGAGATCCCCTTCGACCCGTACGCATGACACAGAGTCATGACAGGGAGTCTTGGGACACGTTTTACGTGCCGCGTGCAACTGCGACCTACGCCCTCACTGTCTGACAGGGAGACGGGCCCGTCAGGGCCGAAGAGCGAGAAGACCGGGGCAGTTCGTGGGACGGCGCAAGGGCAGCATATGGATCGCATTCGTCACGGGCGTGGTGCTGATGGGCGCGAGCGCCTGCGGTGGCGGCGGCAGTGACAAGGCGAGCGGGGACGACGCAGAGGCGTCAGGCAAGCCGGGCGCGAGCACCTCTCCGTCACCGACGACGCCCGCGGGCCCGCCGATGCTGCTGGAGACGATAACCCCGCAGACGGGAACCACGGTCGGCGTGGCCATGCCGATCTCGGTGATCTTCACGAACCCCGTGGCGGCCAAGGCGCGGGCCACAGTGGAAAAGCACATGAAGGTGAGCGCCTCACAGACGGTGGCCGGCGCCTGGCACTGGATGGGCGACAAGCGCGCCGACTGGCGCCCGAAGACGTACTGGCCCTCCGGTACGACGGTGAAGATCGACGCCGACATGACGGGTGTCAGCAACGGCAACGGACGCTATGGCGTGCACAGTTACACGCACACCTTCAAGGTCGGTGACGACGTGCGCGCGGACGTCTCGGTGACCGGCCACACCATGAAGGTGACCCGGAACGGCGCACCGGTGCGCACCCTGTCGATCAACGCGGGCAGCGCCGAGTATCCAACGTGGGACGGCACGATGGCCGTCATCGACAAGCAGGAGAAGGTCCACATGACCTCCTGCAGCGTCGGCATCAGCTGCGACAAGGGCAGCCCCAACTTCTACGACCTGACGCTGCCCTGGGACATCCACCTCACCCAGTCCGGCACCTACGTCCACTACTCGACCGGCGACCCGAACCCGGGCAGCGGCAGCGCCCGCGGCTCGCACGGCTGCGTCCACCTGTCCCTGTCGGACGCCAAGTGGTTCTACGGTCAGGTGAAGCAGGGCGACCCCATCACCATCACCGGCTCACCGCGCGGCAAGGCCCCGGCCGACAACGGCTACGCCGACTTCAACCTGGGATGGGACCAGTGGCTCGCGGGCAGCGCCTCCGGAGAGGGAACGACCGCCGCCCTGTGACGGGCGCCGGTGACTGCTGTGCTCGCTTGAACAAACCCCCGGGTCTGTGACCCGCTGGATCACGCCGTGCTGTCCAGGCGCTTTCCCAGCGGGTCCATCGGTCGGGCGGGTCAGCGCAGGCCGGCGAAGAGATCGTTCTCGGGTGTCGCCGTGCCGGTGGTGTCCTGGACACGTACGAAGGTCTCCGTGCCCATCAGCTCGCCGAACCTCTCCTTGCCCATCTTGAGGAAGAAGATGTTCTCGCCCTGACTGGCATGTGCGGCCAGCGCGTCGAACTTCTGACCGCTGAACGCGGTGGTGTCCACCCACGTGCTGATCTCGTCGTCGGGCAGGCCGATCTCGGCCAGCGCGGCGGCCTCGGCGGGGTCCGGCTCCGGCATGTCCTCCTGGAACTCGCGCATGGTCTCGCCGAACCGCTGCATCATCGAGCGCGGCATCGTGGTCCAGTACACCTTCGGTGTCAGCTCGGTCATCTCCAGCGCCGTCATCGTGATGCGGTGGGCCTGTATGTGGTCGGGGTGGCCATAGAAACCGTTCTCGTCGTAGGTGACGACCACATCGGGGCGGTAGTGCCGCATGAGTTCCGCGAGCCGGGCCGCGCCTTCCTGCACGGGGGTCTGCCAGAAGGATCCGGGGACGTCGTTGCTCGGCCAGCCCATCATTCCGGAGTCGGCATAGTCCAGCATCTCCAGATCGCTGATCTTCAGGACGTCACAGCTCGCCTCGAGTTCTTGCCGACGCAGCAAGGCGACCGCCGCCGGATCATGTCCGGCATCGCCGGGCTTGACACCTCCCGGCCCATCACCGCAACCGCCGTCGGTACACGTCACGAGAACCGTACGGATGCCCTCCGCCGCGTACCGCGCCAGGACCCCTCCGGTTCCGGTGGCCTCGTCGTCGGGGTGGGCGTGTACTGCCATGAGCGTCAAGGGCCGGTAAGTCACGAAGCAGTCCTCCTGCAGAAATACGTCTTGGTCCGAGTCCACGGCGGGTGCACCGTGGTTCTGGGGCCCGGATCCTGGTGGCGCGGACGACCGTGTGGTCTCCCTCTTCCCCACCCATGCGGCGCCGGTCCCTCCGTCGATGCAACCGTGCCGACCGGACCGGCTGTTCCCGACTCGGCCACTGGCCTTCCATCCGTCCGAACACGGAGTGCGGCCGACCGGTCGGGCAGAACGTGGTGAGCGAGATCCCGGCATTGGACGCGCTGTCGGCCGGCGCTTCTCGCGGCCGCCGCCGGCGGGCCGGTCGCTTTCGGTGACCTGATGCAGGCGACACGATTCCCGGCGGTGGGCCGGCTCATACGGTTCACTGGGCCGGGCTCACGTGGTTCATCTGCTCCGGCACCGCAAGCTCGGCTTCGGCCTGAGCCGTGCGCTGGACGATTCGCCACTGTCCGGCCGACGGCTTGGAGGCTGGACGGCGTCGACTGGGGTCGTCGACGAGGTAGACACGCAGCACGGCCGTGTCGTCCTGGTCAGTACGGAGACCCAGACACAGGACCAGGCGGTCAGCCGGCTCATGCACCATCGGCCTGAACCCCTGGCGGAACCTTCCGAGCCGTCCGGCCCGGAAGGACGGCGGGCCCAGCCGCGGCCCCAGCCGAACCTGACATCCCTCCGACTTCAGCCCGCCCGTCTGCGGGCCGAGCACGTCCGGGAGGCTGTCACCGGATTCCGGGACGGTCACCCGGCCAGGGCCGGACCGAAGGCGAGTCGCGGCCCGCCTTCGGTCCGGCCCGCACCACACTGATGCAGCGCCGGAAGACCGAGGCGGAAGAACTGACCGGCCTCCAGCGCATGAGCGAGCACACGACCCGCGCGGCCACGTGAGTGAAGTCGGCGCCCCAGGCCCGGTTGGGGCCAGGCGCTCAAAGAGCTCCAGGCCGTGCGAAAGCAGGCCCAGTAGCCGCCTTGGGAATCTCGACTCATCCAGGTTCATCCGGGACACACTCGACACCACGCCGTTCGCGATCATGCGGTGTTCCTCCCGGACCGTGCAAACAGGCTGCTGCCGACCCCCGTCGGCGGGCGGGTAGTCGAGGTCGTACAACAGGCCCGAGGATCACGGGATCGCCTCGGTCGGGGACGATCCGTTGCGGACGATGCCCCAGTGGATGCGTGTCTCGTTGTGGATGTGCCAGATGTCGCCCTCTGAGAGAAGGACCGAGACCACGCCGGGGAAGGCCTCCTCGAAGTAGATGTAGGGCTTCCTGTTGTCGATGCGGGGCGAGTGGTAGTCAAGCCGGTCCTGCATGCCGTGCTGGGCGGTGACCGGGGTCGCGGGATGGTAGGTGAGGATGTTGGGGCTGGCGAGGTCGATCAAGCCGTCGTCGATCAGCCGCCCCACCTCGTGGATGGTCTCGTCGATGCTGGCGCGCGTCTCTCCGTCCAGGCCGAAGAGCACCGAGGTGCCCAGTTGCAGCCCCTGTTCCTTCACCAGGCGGGCCGCTTCCCTGACCTTCGCCTTCCAGGGGCGGCTCTCGTCCCGGCGGAGGTTCTTGTGGATGTGGTCCATGACCTGCGTCGACATGCTCTCGATGCCCATGTAGACGTAGGTGCACCCGGCGGCCTTCATCTTCCTGAGGATCTCGGCGGACTGCTCGGGCGAGTGCAGGGCCACGAGCGTGTCCACGGTGAGCTGGGCGCCCCACTGGAGCCGGCGCAGCCGTTCGAGGTCGTCGGGGTCGCCGAGGTGCGCCGCGTAGCGGGCAGGGATCTGGTCGCCGTCCGCCGCCTGCAGCTCGGCCAGTGCGTCACAGAAGTCCGCGATGTCCCGGTAACGTCCGCTCCAGAACACGGAGTCGTCGAAGAAGAGCGATTCGGCGCCGTAGTGGACGTACTCGCAGACCCGCTCGACAGCCGTACTGATCGGGTCGCGCCTGAAGCGCTTCAGGGTGCCCGCCACCTGCACCGACTCCGAACAGAAGTTGCAGCGGTACGGGCAGGCGTTGGAGACCATGAAGTGGGCGGTGCGCAGGACCGCACCGGTGTCGGGTGCGGTGAAGATCGGGAAGTGCGAGCGGATCGCGAATGCCTCGTACGGCGAGGGGAGGTCGGCGAGGTCGAGCGTTCGACCGCGCAGCGGTACGGCTTCGAAGCCGTCGTCCGAGGCGACGACGGCCAGGGCCTGGCCAGGGCCGGGGCCTTCCTCGGCGAGCAGTGCCTGGAGGAGTCCGAGGACCCGGTCGCGGTCCACCCACTGCCGCTCCAGGTCGACGGCGAGGGCCACGGCTCGCATCAGCAGGTCCACCGCGTGGTGGGCCTCGCCGGTCACGACGGCGTCGACGACCCGGGGCGCCTTGCCCTCCTGGATGACGGACAGCGGGCTGCTCGGCTTCAGGAGGACCCTCAGACCGTCCGGCGTACAGGTGATGGTCTCGTCCGCGTGCCGGCCGCCGAGGATGACGAAGGCCTCGGGGAGTTCACTCTTGACGAGGGAGGCGATCTCCAGCGCGTAGCGGTGCGCAGGCGAGACCGCGCTGATCAGGACGACCCGGGGGCGGACCTCGCGCAGCAGCCGGATCCAGCGCACTCTGGCCGCGTCGTCCCAGACCCGCGGGTCGAACACCGTCTGGTCGGTGTTGGGGTCGCTGCCGTACGGCCGGTAGCCGTCGGCCGCGGCGGCCAGCCGGTACTCCTTGGACGGTAACCGGGTCCACTCGGGGGCGAAGTCGTTGTAGTGCGTGGCCTCCGCCAGGGGGCCCGCGTCGTCGACGGCGCGGTGCACGGCCACGGAGATCGCCGTGTAGAGGCACATCGGATCACCGGGGTAGGTGATCTCCCCCTCGGCCTGGGTCATGACGGGCGCCAGGACCGACAGCACCGGGAAGTAGCGGCTTGCCGTGCGTCCCTGTGCCAGGTCCTCGAGCAGTTTCTCCCGGCGTACGCGGCGCAGTTGCCGGAAGGAAGGGATATCCGCCGAATCCCCCGGCCTATGTACGCTTACATTTCCGCTGGTGAATTGCACGCTTTCGACAGTGTGAATGGTCATCAGCCCTCCGGATCGTTAGGCGGCACTGATTGGGTGGGCCGTCTGATCCCGATTGTTCGGGTTGACACGGAGCGCCTGACAAATCGGTTCGACTGGCATGGTCTGTCGACCGTGCGTGTAATCAAGAAAAGCCCCCGTGATCTTGGTTTCCACCTTACTAGGCGTTGCCCGGTGCGAGTCAACAGGACAAAGGAGACAGTCACTTCCTTAGACGCCGGACCGCGGTGTCCATACGGTCCAGTGTTTCGTCCAGCACGTTGAGGGAGGTGCCGAAATTGAGGCGCACGAATCCGTTTCCCGCCGCACCGAAGGCCGGGCCGGAGAACAGCAGCACTCTGGCCTCGTCGCGGAAGAAGGCCATGGGATCGTCGCCCACGTCCAGGCGGCGGCAGTCGAGCCAGGCGAGGAACCCTGCCTCCGGGATCCGGTAGGCGAGCCCCGCGGGGAGCCGCTCGGCCACCCGGTGGCGGTTGCGGTCGAGCAGCGCCATGACCTCGTCCAGCCAGGGATCGCCCGAGGTCCAGGCGGCCTTGAGCGCCTCCACCGCGAGCACGCCCACCTGGCCGAAGGACAGGCCCTGCCGGGCATCGATGGCGTCACGCACGGCTCTGGGGCCCACATGGGCGACCGCGCAGCGGACCCCGGCCAGGTTGAACGCCTTGCTGCCCGAGGTCAGGGTGACGGTGCGGGCCGCCACCTCGGGACCCAGCGAGGCGAACGGAACGTGGCGGTGCGGGGCGTGGGTCAGATCCGCGTGCACCTCGTCGGAGACGACCAGCAGGTCGTGACGGAGCGCCAGTTCGGCGAGCGCCTCCAGTTCGGCCCGCCGGAACGCCCTGCCGGTGGGATTGTGCGGGTTCACCAGGAACAGGGCGCGGCACCGCCCGGGCCCCGCGTCCGCGACGGCGCGCTCCATCCGGTCCGGATCGAATCCCCAGCCCGTGCCGTCGTCCTCGATGGGCACGGTCAGCGGCCGGCGCCCGATCCGTTCGATGACCTCGACGAACGGGGGGCAGGCCGGGGTGTGCACCAGCACCGCCTCGCCGGGGGCGGTGGCCAGCTGGAGGGTGGCCAGCATCGCCTGGTTGATGTCGGTGAACAGCCGCACATGGGTGGGGTCGGGGGTGTGTCCGTATCGGCGTCGGGTCCGCTCGGCGAACACCTCGCCGAGCGGACCGCCCTCCGACTCGTCGAACCACGTCGGATAGCCGAGGTCCCCCGCGGCCCGGCGCGCCACCGCCTCACGGATCGCGGGTGCCGTGGGAAAGTCCATGTCCGCGACCCAGGAGCCCAGCACGTCCGCTCCGGCATGCGCCCATTTCTCCCCGTCCCGGCGTGACAACTCGCCGATGTCGAGAGAATCGAGTGCCGACTGTGCGGCCAAACCGGCGGATTTCATGGTGCGACCTCCCGGCCGGTCGGAAATATCCCGTTGCGGAGCCGAGACCCTGAAAGACATTGCATGAGGCAGTGCTCCCACTTCTCAAAGAAAATACTGTGACGCTCGTCACCTTGTAATGATCTGAGGTGATCGATAATCTCGCCAACCAGTTGTTGTCGCAATGTATTTGGCAATATGTCGGTCAGGGACGGGTTCGCGTGTCGAATACGCGCGTATGCGCCGCCCGGAACCACGAGACGGAAGGCGGGGAATTGACTTCCTATGCCGTTCAACTCCCAGGCGACCTGACGAGTGGCGGTCCCCGGACGAGTGGCGCTTCCCGGCCGCGCCGCACGGGAACGGCGCGCCGGAATGTCCCCGCGATGCACGACGCCGGCCTCGAAACGCTGGCGAAGGCCTGTGGCACCACCCGGGAACGCGCGGCACTCGCCGCGTTCGCCGTTCTGCTGTACCGGTACACCGGCCGCAACCACATCGAACTCGGGCCGAGCCGGGACCGCACCGAGGACACCGCTCTCCGTCTGGCGGTCACCGGGGAGGCCACCTTCCGCACGCTGGTGAAGGACGCCGAAAAGGACGCCGAAGCGGCACAGGAGCACCTGGCGGGGGGCCGCGTCCCCGTCCGCACCGGAGCGACGGTCCCGGCCGACCTCCCCTGCGAGGCGCAGCTGGTGCTGCCCGCCGTGGGCGACGGCCCGCTGCCGATCGAACTGCGCTACGACGAGTCGGTCCTCGACGCCGCCACGGCCGAGCGACTGCTCGCCCATTTCGACGCCCTGCTGACCGAGGGGCTCGCCCGACCGGACCTGCCCCTGGCCAAGCTGGAGTTCCTCGGCGAGAGCGAGCTGCACCAGATCCTCGTCGAGTGGAACGCCACCGCGGCGGACCTGCCGCACCCGCGGTCGTGTCTGCACAAGGCGTTCGAGGATCAGGCCGCGCGCACCCCGGACGCCGTCGTCGTGGCCCAGGACGACCGCCTGCTGACGTTCCGCCAGGTCAACACGGCCGCCAACCGGCTGGCCCACCGTCTGCGGAGACTCGGCGTCGGTCCCGACCGGCGTGTCGGCCTCTACCTCGACCAGTCGACCGATCTCCTGGTCGCCATCCTCGGCGTGCTCAAGGCGGGCGGCGCCTACGTACCGCTCGACCCCGGCTACCCGAGATCGCGCGTGGCCACCATGATCACGGGCGCCTCCTGTGTGGCCGTGATCAGCCGCAGCGATCTCGCCGACGGCCTCCCGCCGGCCGAGGGCCCCGGAGCCCGTCTGATCGTCCTCGACCGCGCGGCCGATGAGCTGGCCGCCGAGCCCGACCACGATCCGGAGCCGCTGGCCGGTCCGGACCACCTCTGCTACGTCATGCACACGTCGGGCTCCACCGGCACGCCCAAGCCCATCGCCCTGTGCCATCGCGGCGTGATGAACAACATCGCGGACCTCAACACCCGCTTCGGCGTGGGACCGGGCGACAGGGTGCTGGGCCTGTCGTCGCCGAGCTTCGACATGTCGGTGTACGAATTCCTCGGTGTACCCGTCGGCGGAGGCACCCTGGTGCTGCCCTCGCCCGGCCGCACCAGGGACCCCGCGCACTGGGCCGAGCTGTCGGCCCGCCACCGCATCACCCTCTGGAACACCGCGCCGGCGCTGCTGGACCTGCTCCTGGAACACCTCGACCACACCGACCGGTCCGCACCCGACGAGCAGCCCGCCCACCCGCAGCCGTTCAAGCGGGCGCTGCCCCTGCACGACCTGCGGCTGGTGATGCTCGCCGGTGACTGGATCCCCCTGCGGATGCCGGACCGCGTCCGGTCCCGCGCACCCCAGAGCCGTTTCATCTCCCTCGGCGGCGCCACGGAGGCGTCCATCTACTCGACCCTCTTCGAGGTCGAGGCCACCGACCCGGCCTGGACGAGCATCCCGTACGGGCGTCCGATGGCCAACCAGCGGGTGTACATCCTCGACGAGACCCTGCGGCCCGTACCGCCCGGCGTCACGGGCGAGTTGTACCTGGCCGGCACCGGGCTCGCCCGCGGGTACCTGGACCAGCCCGAGCGGACCGCGGAGCGTTTCCTGTCGTGGTCGTACGGACCTGTCAGCGAGCGCCTCTACCGCACCGGAGACCTGGCCCGGTTCGACGCCGACGGACTGATCGAGCTGATCGGCCGGGTCGACCTGCAGGTGAAGATCCACGGCCTGCGCGTCGAACTCACCGAGATCGAGGCGGCGCTGCGCGACCACCCGACGGTCAAGGAGGCCGTGGTGACGGCACAGACCGACGCCGTCGGCGCCCCGGTCCTGGTCGGCTACGCCGTGCCGCACGACAGCGCCGCCTTCCGGGCCGACGACGTACGGGAACACCTGGCATCCCGGCTCCCGCCGCACATGGTCCCCGGCGCCCTGCTCACGCTGCCGGTGCTGCCGCTCAGCCCCAACGGCAAGATCGACCGCAAGGCCCTTCCCGCCGCCTTCGCGCCCGTACCGGCCGGACCCGAACCCGCGGTGCCCGCCGAGGACCGGCCGCAGGGCCCCTGGGAGGAACGGCTCGGCGCGGTCTGGCAGCAGGTGCTGGGCGTCGCGTCGGTGCGCCGCGACGACGACTTCTTCATGCTCGGCGGCGATTCGATGAGGGCCATGCGCACCATGACGCTGGTACCGGGCTTCACCCTGGTGGACCTGTACCGGTGTCCGACCCTGCGGGAACTGGCCCGGCATCTGGAGGACTCCGCGGACGACCCGGCCGCCGGGCCGCCCGGTGCCCCCGCCTGACCGGCCGGCCGCAGCGGTGGGCGGCACCGTGGTGTGCCGCCCGCACCACCCCGTCACGAACTTGCCGAACATCGCACCGGGAGCCTGCTCACGCCGGTCAGGAAACTCGAGGCCATCCGCTCGACCGGCCCGGCCGGCTCCAGTTCACCGACCTGAGCGCACAACTCCTCCAGCATGACGCGCAGTTCCACCCGGGCCAGCGGACCGCCCAGGCAGAAGTGCGGGCCGTGACCGAGGGTCAGGTGCCGGTTCGGAGCGCGGGAGATGTCGAAACGGTAGGGGTCCTCGAAGATCTCCTCGTCCCGGTTCGCCGAGATGTTCCACAGCGTGACGATGCTGCCGGCGGTGATCCGCCGGTCCCTCAGCTCGATGTCCACAGTTGCGGTACGGCCGATGTGCGTCACCGGAGTCGTCCAGCGCAGCACCTCCTCCACCGCGGGATCGAGCAGTCCCTCGTCCTGGCACAGCCGCTCCCACTGCTCCGGGTGCTCCATCAGTGCCAGCGCCGCACCCGCGGACGACAGCCGTGTCGTCTCGTCCCCACCGATGATGATGTTGTAGCAGTTCAGCAGCACCTCGGCGTCGCTGAGACGGGCACCGCCGGCCTCCTCGGTGGCGAGCAGGCTCACGATGTCCTCGCCGGGCGCCTTGCGGCGGCCGGGGAGCAACCCGGCGTAGTAGAGCAGGATCTCCTGCTGGGCCTCCGCGGCCTCTTCCTGGGACTCCCGCGTACCGTCCGCGCCCAGCGCGGCCATGGTCATCTCCAGCATCGCGGCGCGGTCCGACGGCGGCACGGCGAGCAGCTCGCAGATCGCGACGAGCGGGATCTGCGCCGCGACATCGGCGACGAAGTCGCCCCCGCCCGCCTCCACCAGGGCCGCCACCAGACTCCGGGTGGCGGTTCTGACACCGTCCACGACCGGGGCCATGGCGCGGGCCGAGAACGCGCCCGTCAGCATGCGGCGCAGGGCGGTGTGCCGTGGCGGATCGGTGACCACCAGCATCTGGCCGCCCGCGGAGTCCCCGCCGGTGAGCAGGGTGCCGAGCATGTTGCCCTGCTCCGAACTGAGCCGCGCGGTGTCCCGGTAGACCGAGGCGATGTCACGGTAGCGCGTGACCGCCCAGAAGCCCGGGCCGCCGTCGCCGGTCTCGCACCGGACGACCGGGTGCTCCGCCCTCAGTTCGCGCCAGGTGTCGCAGGTGTCCGGGTCCGGATGCACGGCCGGGTCGATCAGGTGGAAGGGGAGCGTGGGCCCATCGACGACACCGGCGAGGTCAGCGGTCATGCGATGCCCCGATGAGGTCGTCCGCCCAGGATCGTTCGATCAGTTCCAGGCAGTCCGTCCGGGCGGCGGGCCCGTACGCGACCGACCACCCTGCCGGTACGTCCGCCGCCGCGGGCCACAGCGAGTACTCGTGCCGGTCGTTGACCAGAGCGAGGAAGCGGCCCGCGGAGTCGGCCGGGGCGTCGAAGGGACTTCTCACAGGTGTCTCCTGACAGGTCGGGCAGGATGCCGGCGGGATCGTTCACGCGGTGTGGTCCGGTCCGTCCAGGCGCCGGACGAGGACGGCGGCGATCTCGGCCAGGGGGCCGGGGGCGAGCATGTCACCGTGCCGGCAGGCGACCGGGTGACTCTCGATCCGCCCGCTCGTGTAGGGCGCCCAGTCGTCCGGCCCCTCGGGATCGGGCGCCTTGTCCTCCATCGCTTCGAAGAACAGCACGTCCACGTCGACGGGCCGCGAGTCGTGGCGCCGCTGAGCGCTGACGTTGTTGGTGAACACCCGTGCCACCGAGGCCAGTTGATCGCTCGACAGCGTGCTGAGCGGGCTGCCGTGCTCGGTCAGGATGCGCAGGGCCGTCGCCGGGTCGAGCGGCGGCGCGCCGCCCGGCTGCCGGAGCCCGAGCGAGTGCAGTACCTCCGCGAGCGCCTCGGGCTGGTCGTAGTCCACCGGGCGGGCGTCCGGGCGCCGGGGATAGGAGTCGAGCAGCGTCAGCAGCGCGACCTCCTCGCCCTCGGCGCGCAGCAGCCGGGCCGCCTCGTGGGCGAGGATGCCGCCCATGGACCAGCCCAACAGGTGGTAAGGGCCGTGGGGTTGGACGGAGCGCAGCTGTGCCACATGGTCCCTGGCCATCGCGGCCAGGTCAGGGACCAGGGCGGTGGGGTCGTCCAGGCCGCGGGACTGGAGGCCGTAGATCGGGCGCTCGCCGTCCAGATGGCGCAGCAGACCCGAGTACACCCAGCCGAGGCCGACGCCGGGGTGGAAGCAGAACAGCGGCTCCCGGACGCCATGCGGCCGCAGCGGGATCAGCACGTCCAGCGCGCCGTCGGGGTCCGCCTCCGGCGCCGGACCGTCGAGAAGTGCGGCCAGACCGGCGACGGTCGGGGTGCGGAACAGCGTGTCGATGCCGAACCGGGCCCCGAACCTGGTGCGCAGCCGCCCCAGCAGCCGGAAGGCGAGCAGCGAGTGACCGCCGAGGTCGAAGAAGCTGTCGTGGGCGCTGAACCGGGCTGCCGGTCCGTCCGCGCCCAGGACCTCGCCGAAGAGCGCGGCCAGCTCCTTCTCCAGGGCGGTGCCGGGCGGCCGCTCCTCGCGGCCCGCCGCGCTGCCGGGGTCCGGTGCGGGCAGCGCCCGCCGGTCCAGCTTGCCGTTGGGGGTGCGGGGCAGGGTCGGCAGGGTGACGACCATCGGCACCATGTGCCGGGGCAGGGCGCCCTCGACGTGGCGGCGCAGCGCCGGGCCGTCGACCCCGGCGCCGGGTTCCAGGACGACGTAGCCGACCAGCCTGCGGTCACCGGGCCGGTCCTCGCGGACCACGACGGCCGCCTGGACGACGTCGGGGTGGTCGGCGAGAGTCGCCTCCACCTCGGCCAGTTCGATCCGGAAGCCGTTGATCTTGACCTGGTCGTCCAGCCGTCCGAGGAAGTCCAGGTTGCCGTCCGGCAGCCAGCGCACCAGGTCCCCCGTGCGGTACATCCGGGCTCCCGGCTCGCCGTACGGGTCGGCGACGAAGCGCTCCGCGGTCAGCGAAGGCCGGCCGAGATAGCCGGTGGCGAGGCCCGGGCCGCCCAGATAGAGCTCGCCCGGCACACCCACGGGCACCGGGCACAGTCCCTGGTCGAGAACGTAGGAGCGGGTGTTCCAGGACGGGCGGCCCACCGGGGGTGCCTGGTCGAAGGGCCCGTCGCCGAGCCAGCCGGTGGCGTAGACGGGGGCCTCGCTGGGGCCGTAGACGTTGGCGACGCGCGCGCCGGGGAACGCCGCCGCGATCTCGTTCGCCACCGCGGCGCCCAGCTGTTCGCCGGCCAGCACCACCGTTCCCGCGGTGATCGCCGGGTCCAGTCGCCGGATCAGGTCGGCGAAGACCGAGGGCACCCCGCTGACCAGGGCCGGGGCGGTGACCGGGCCGTCCGCCAGGGTCTCCTCGTCGGCCAGGGCGAGCAGATCCCGGTGGATCCGGACGGTGCCGCCCGTGGCGAGCGGGCCGAAGATCTCGAAGACGGAGACGTCGAAGCTGACCGAGGTGGTGGCCTGCACCTGGCTGAGCCCCTCCGTGCCGAGGAAGCCGGCCAGCCAGGCCAGCAGGTCGGCCATGTTGGCGTGCGAGACGACCACGCCCTTGGGCCGCCCGGTGGACCCGGACGTGTAGATGATGTACGCCGGGTCGGCCGGGTTCAGGGGGCGCGGACGCTCCGCGTCGGTGACATCGCCGTCGGACCGGGCGGACAGGTCGACCGCGGGGTCGTCCAGGACGAGCCGCGGGACGTCCGCCGCGGGCAGGGCACGGTCCGTCCCGGCGGTGGTCACCAGGAGCGTCGGCCGGGCGTCCGTCAGCAGCAGGGTGATCCGGTCCCGCGGGTACTGCGGGTCGACGGGCAGATAGGCGGCGCCGGTCTTCAGTACCGCCACCAGGGCCACGAGCAGCTCGGCGGAGCGGGGCAGGGCGAGGGCGACGATGCGGCCGGGGCCGGCGCCGCGGGCGAGCAGTTCCCGGGCCAGCCGGTTGGCCCGCGAGTTCAGCTCCGAGTAGTCGAGCGTGGTGCGGCCGTCGGCCACGGCCGGCGCGTGCGGCCGCTCCTGCGCCCGGTCCTCGAACAGCTCCGGGAAGAAGCGGTTGCCGTCCCGGGGGACGGGATCGCCGTGCCACCCGCCGAGTCGGCGCAGCTCCGCCTCGGAGAGCAGCACGGTGTGTTCGTACCGGTCCCCGGGAGCGGTGGCCAGCGCGGTGAGCGTCCGACGGTAGTAGCCGCCGATCTCGGCCACCTGCTCGTCGGTGAACCGGTCGGCGTCGTAGCGCAGATGCAGGAGTACCGCGGCCGAGGTCAGGTCCTGGGAGAACTCCGCGCCGAACGGGATGCTGGTGTTGGTGACGCGTCGCTCGTCGAGCACCTCGAGTTCGGCCGTCCGGTCCAGGACCGAGCGGTAGACGTGGAAGCGGGTGAAGTTGAAGAAGCTGTCGAACAGCTCCCGGCCGCCGACGGCACGCTTGATCTCCGGCATCGGGAAACGGCGGTGCGGCTGTACGGCGATGTCGGTGCGGTTGACGGCGGCCACCAGGTCGTCCCAGGTGCCTCCGGTCAGCCGGGTACGGAACGGGAGCGTGTTGAGGAACATGCCCAGCACCCGGTCGCCGTCGCGGTCCTCGGTACGACCGTTGTAGACGACGCCGGTGACGACGTCGGGGCTCCCGGTGAGCAGGGAGACCACGCGCAGGTGGGCGGCGAGCAGAAGGGTACGCACGGGCACCCCGAGCCGTTCGGCGGCCTCGGTCAGCGCCGACGCCTCGTCCGGCGGCAACTCCACGGGGACGAGGCGCATGTCGGGCCGCCCGGTGGCGGGCCACAGCCGGGGCAGGGCCGCGAACTCGCAGTCGGCCAGGTGCTCCGCCCAGAAGGCGCGGTGCTCCTCGTCGGCCACGGCGGCGCGTTCCTCCGCGACGAACGCGCCGAACCGGGCGGCGGGCGGTTCCGGGAAGGCGATCCCGGATGTCCGGGAGTCGTCGACGCAGCGCAGATAGCGGTCGAACAGCTCGGTGATCAGCGAGCGCTCACTCCAGCCGTCGAGGATCACGTGGTGTTCCGTGACCCACAGCTGGAAGGTGTGGTCGGTCAACCGCTGCGCGTGGAACCGGATCAGCGGGGCCTGGTCCCAGGAGAACGGGGTCTGCTTCTCGGCGGTGAACCGCTCGTCCAGGGCGGTTCGCCGGCCGGCCTCGTCCAGGTGGCGCAGGTCCTCGAAGGAGACCGGGGCCGTGACACGACGGTGCACCAGCTGGAGCGGTTCACCGAAACCCTCAAGGTGGAAGGAGGTCCGCAGGATCTGGTGGTCGGCCACCATCGAGTCCAGGGCGGTGCGCCAGGCGTTCTCGGACCAGGCGGCCCGGATGTGGTACCCGCAGACGTTGTGGTAGATCCGCTCGGCCGCGTCCAGCCCGCTGTGGTAGAGCATGCCGGCCTGCAGCTGGGAGAGCGGAAAGGCGTCCTCGACGTCGGCGGGCAGCGCGGCCCGGTCCTCGGCGGTCAGCAGCGACAGCGGCCGGTACTGGGAGCCCCCGCTGCCGGGGGCGACGAGTGAGGTGTGCGGGGCCAGCTCCCGGATGGTCTGGTACCGGAGGAGGTCCTGGAGCCGGAAGTCCAGCCCTCTCTCCCGGGCCCGGCTGAGCAGGGCGATGGTGCGGATCGAGTCGCCGCCCAGCAGGAAGTAGTTCTCGTCGGTGCCCACCCGCTCATGGCCGAGCACCTCGCTCCAGACCTGGACGAGGATCTCCTCCGCATGGCTGGCCGAGGCGGTGACCGGCGTGTCGGCCGCACGGGACGGGGCGGGCAGTCGGCGCCTGTCGACCTTCCCGTTGACGGTGAGCGGGAAGCGGTCGAGCACCACGAAGGCTGCCGGAACCATATGGGGAGGCAATGTGGCGAGGAGGTGGTCCCGCAGCTCTGCGGCGCCCAGGCCGGCCCGCTCGGTAACGACGTGGGCCACGAGCCCCGGGCCGCCGTCCCGGCCGTCGTCGAGGGCCGACACCAGGGCCTCCCGTACGTCCGGATGCCCGACGAGTGCTGCCTCCACCTCCCCCGGCTCGATCCGGAAGCCCCGGATCTTCATCTGGTCGTCGGCCCGGCCGCAGTACTCCAGTTCTCCGCCGGGCAGCCGCGCCACCAGGTCGCCGGTGCGATAGGCCCGGCCGCCGGGCAGCGTGACGAAGCGGGCCGCGTTCAGCTCCGGGCGCCCGAGGTAGCCGCGGGCGAGTCCGGCACCGCGTACGTACAGTTCGCCGACGACACCGTCGGGCACGGGGCGGCCCCGGTGGTCGAGGACGTCCAGCGCGAGGTCCGGGATGGCGACGCCGATGACGCTGCCGGTGCCCTCCTCGGCGTCCTGCGCGGAGATGGGCCGGTAGGTGACGTGGACGGTCGTCTCGGTGATGCCGTACATGTTCACCAGGCGCGGTCCGCCGGGATGCCGTTCGAACCACGGGCGCAGCGTTCGCGGCTCCAGCGCCTCGCCGCCGAACACCACGTATCTGAGGGCCGGTACGGCGACGTCCGCGCGCTTCTCCTCGCGCATCAGCACGGCGAACGCCGACGGGGTCTGGTTGAGGACGGTGACCCCTTCGGCGCCCAGGAGCCGCAGGAACGCGCGGGGGTCCCGGCTGGTCTCGTAGGAGACGACGACGAGCCGGCCGCCGTGGGCAAGCGCACCCCACAGCTCCCACACCGAGAAGTCGAAGGCGTAGGAGTGGAACAGCGTCCAGACGTCGTCGGGGCCGAACCCGAACCAGTGGCGGGTCGAGGTGAACAGCCGGGCGACATTGCGGTGCGGGACGAGGGTGCCCTTGGGTTCCCCCGTGGAACCGGAGGTGTGGATGACGTACGCCAGGTCGTCCGGACGGACCTGGTGGTCCGGTGCCTCGGCAGGGTGCGCGGCGATGACGGCCGCGTCGTCCCGGAGCGAGACGACGGCGCCGGTGAAGCCGTCCAGCCAGGCGCCCGGGGGTTCGTCGACCAGTACATGGGTCAGCGCGGTGTCCCGCACGATGAAGGACAGCCGGGCGTCCGGGTACGCCGGGTCCAGGGGGACGTAGGCGCCGCCGGCCTTCTGGATGCCGAGGATCGCCACGACCAGGTCCAGGGACCGTTCCGCGCAGAGGCCGACCAGGACCTCGGGGCCCACACCGAGTTGCCGCAGGTGCCGGGCGAGCCGGTTGGAGCGCCGGTCGAGCTCGGCGTAGGTGAGCTGTTCGCTGTCGTGGCGGACCGCGACGGCGTCGGGCCGGTCGGCGGCATGGCGGGCGAACCGGTCGAGGACGGTCTCCTCGCTCGCCTCCGGTGCCGCGTGGGCGGTTTGCCCGGTGGTGGGCACCGCGAGGGTGTGCACCGGATCGCTCGGGTTCCGTACGACCTCGGTGAGGAGCTGGGCGTAGTGCCGGGCGAACTGCTCGGTCAGCCAGTCGGGCCAGGCGGCGTCGAAGCGGGCCTGCCCGTCCGGCGTGACGGTCAGCCGCAGCGTGTGGGGGTGCGGCGCGGGGGTGTCCTGGCGGGTGACGACGACCCCGTCCGGCAGCTCCCGCACGCCGGTGTGCGTCGCGCGCGACTCGAAGGCGACGGGGAGCGGCGGCTGTTCGTCGGGCCAGTCGGCACCGGCGCCGCGAGGGGCCAGGTGCCGGAGCCTTCCGAGTACGGTGCGGAAGTCCGGGTCCCCGGTCAGGTCCGCGTGGACGGTCGAGGGAGTGGTGAACGGGCCGACGGCGGAGGCGAACGCGGTCCCGCGCTCGTCACGGGTGGTGGCGATGAGGATGTCGTCGGTGTCGGTGTACCGGGCGACCAGCAGGGCCAGCACGGCGGTCAGCCCGTCGTCGTAAACGGCGCCGGCCTCCGCGCACAGGTCGCGCAGACCCGCGACGGCCGCAGCCGGCAAGCGCAACCGGTGGGGGGCGGCCCGGTCGGGAAGGACGTTCGCGAGCCGCGGGGGTGTCAGGTCCCCGGCGTCCTCGTACGCGGCGGCGGGGCCGTCCGCGGCGTACTCGGTGAACTGCGGTGCGGGTGAGGCGGGCAGGTGTGCCGCCTGCGGTCCGTCCTGGGCCTGCCAGGCGGTCAGGAGGTCCTCGAGGAGAAGGTCGAGAGACCGTTCGTCGGCGACCATGCGATGCAGGGTCAGTGTCAGCCGGAGACCGGTGCGGCCGACGGGTTCCACGGCGGCCCGCAGCAGCGGTCCCCGCTCCGGGTCGAAGGCGGCGTCCGGCTCCGCCCACAACGACGGCGGTTCGCTGTGCACCGACTGCACCAGGGTGGTGCCCTCGAAGGCGAATCGGGTGCGCAGCGCGTCGTGGCGCCGGACGCAATCGGCCACGGCGGACCGCAGCCGCGCGGCGTCCGTGGTGCCTTCGAAGGTGACGGTCAACCGCAGCTCGTGGGCTGTGTGGTCCGGCGTCAGCTCATGGGCGACGTACAGCTGCTGCTGGTGCGGTGTGGCCGCTACGGCGGTCTGCGGCAGGGTGGCCGTGGGTGTCTGCGCGGGGCCCGTCTGACGGGTGCTCACTGATCATCGACCCTTCGTCGTCACGGGTGTCGCTGCTGGGATCGTTCGGTCCGTCGGCGCCACTCGCCCAGTGCCCTGGCACGGGCGGCACCCCGGGCGGGTGTGCGGGCCGGGCGGTTGTCCGGGGTCTCCGCGTCGCCCGGGCCGCCCGGTGGGGCGTCGAGCCGCAGGGCCAGGCCTCGGACGGTGGTGTGACGGAAGAGTTCGGCGGCGGTCAGCTCCGGATACCGGTCTGTCAGCAGGACCAGCACCCGCAGGAGTCCGGCGGAGGTGCCGCCGAAATCGAAGAAGGTGGTGTCCAGGTCGGCGACCGGAGCACCGAGAACGCGTTCCCATGCCTGGCGTACGGCGTCGAGGGCCCGCCCGGCGGGCTCCGCGGCCGGCGGGCCGGGCCGGGACGACAGCGCCCGCGCCGCCCAGCCGCACGCGGTGGCCCGGTCCAGCTTGCCGTTGGGCAGCTGGGGCAGTTCCCCGACGAGCAGCCACACGGCGGGCACCATCGCCGGTACGAGAGAGGCGGCCGCGTGCCGCCGTATCTCTTCCGCCAGATCTGGTGGCGCCGGCACCGGCGTGCCGGGATCCGGGGTGTCTGGATCCGGGGTGTCTGGATCCGGGGTGTCTGGATCCGGGGTGTCTGGATCCCTGGTGCCGCTCGCGGGAACGAGACACGCGGTGACCGTGGCGCCGTCGGCGGCGACGGCGACGAGGGCGTCACGGACCGCCGGGTGGGAGCGCAGGACGCTCTCGATCTCAGCGAGTTCGACCCGCTGGCCGAGGATCTTCACCTGGCCGTCGGCACGGCCGAGGAACCGCAGACCGTTCTCGGGGTCGAGAACCGCGAGATCGCCGGTGTCGTACCCGGCGCGGCCGTCGTACTCCCGGAACCGGTCGGCGGTGAGGTCGGGCCGCCGCCAGTAGCCGGAGCCCACGCCCGCTCCGAGGATCACCAGCCGGCCCGGCACTCCGGGCGGCAGCGGCCGATCATGGGGGTCGGCCACCAGGCACTCCTCGCCCGCCAGGGGGTGGCCGATGTGCACGGGTACGTGCGGCCGTACCCGCCACACCGTCGACCACACCGTGGTCTCGGTCGGGCCGTAGCAGTTGAGCACCTCGCCGGGGACCAGTGCGTCCAGCCGGTCGGCCAGGTCGCGCGGCAGTTGCTCACCGCCCACCAGCAAGGTGCCGAGCCGGCCCAGCAGACGGCGTCCGTCCGGGTCGTCGGCCAGGATCCGCGCCACCGTGGGGGTGCACTGGTAGAGGGCGCCCGTGGGTACGTCCTGACCGGTGACCTCGCGGTGCCCGGTCAGCAGGACGGTGCGGCCCGCGGTGAGCGGCCAGTACAGCTCGAGTGCGCTGATGTCGAAGGAGACGCTGGTGGCCGCGACGGTGACGGCGGGCGGGCCGGACAACTCCCGGTCGAAGGCGGCGAAGAGCGCGGACAGGTTCTGGTGGCGGACGATCACGCCCTTGGGTCTGCCGGTCGACCCGGACGTGTAGATGACGTAGGCGGGGTCCTCCGGGCGGATCCGCGGCCATCGCGCGGGTTCGGGGGCCGCCGCGTCCGGTGTGAGGGCCACTCCCGCGGCCCCGGGGTCGGTGCCGGGCACCGGGGTGCCGATGATCGCGGACGGCTGGGCGTCCTCGATCATCAGCCGGAGCCGGCCGGCGGGGTAGTCGGGGTCGAGCGGCACATAGGCGGCGCCCGCCCGCCAGACCGCGAGCAGTGCCACCAGGAGATCGGGAGTGCGCGGCAGCCGCACGGCCACCCGGTCTCCGGGCCGTACCCCCGCCTCGATCAGTGCGGCGGCCAGTTTCCCGACCCGGTGGTCCAGTTCGGCGTATGCGACCTGTGCGCCGCCGTACTCGAGCGCGGTCGCCCCGGGGGTACGCCGGGCGTGCTCGGCGAGGTGGTCGGGGACGGACGGGAGGGACTTCGGGTGCGGCTCCTCGCCGGCCTTCTCAGCGACTGCGGGATCGCTCCTCCCGGCGCCGGTGCCGGCCCCCGGACGGCTCTCGTCGGCGTCCGCTTCCGGGCCGCCTTCGCCGGTCAGCCGCAGTCGGGTGAGCGGGACGGCCGGTTCGGTGGTGAGGGCGGAGAGGGCGCGTAACAGGTGCTCGGCGAACAGTTCGGCGGCGCTGGTGGACAGGTGGGCGCGGTCGTGTTCGACGCTCAGGCCGGCGCCGCCGTCGGGGGCCCGGTGCAGGGTCACCGCGAGCGGGTACTCGCCGGCCGCCACCGAAGGCGGGGTGAGCTGCCAGACCAGGCCGCTCGCGGTGAGCCGGGCGGGGGCGGACGCCTGGGTGCAGATGATCCCGGTCAGGGGTTTGCGTCCCGGACTGCGCTCGGCGCGGCTCACCCGCAGGATGTCCTCCACGGGCAGCTCGGCGTGGTCGAGCGCGTCGAAGAGGGCGTCGGCGGCACGGTCGCACACGGACGCGGTGTCGGCCCCGGCCAGCCGGAGTCGGACGGGCAGGGTGTTCTGGAGACAACCGATGACGTCCTGGTCGGCCTTGGCGCGGGTGGTGGCGACGGTGGCGAGCACGACGTCGTCGCTGCCGCCGTACCAGTCGGCCACCACCCCCAGGGCGGCGAGGACCTGGGCGAACGCGGTCGCCCCCGTCTCCCTGGCCCGCCGGTGCATCGCCGCGCTCAGCGCCGCCGGGATGCCCAGGGTCACCGTGGCATGGCCGGGCGGTTCGGCGGACGCGATGCGGGGCAGTGCGGTGTGCGCGGGGCAGCTGTCGAGTTCCCGGGACCAGAAGGCCTCCAGTGCCGCGAGGCGGTCGGAGCCCGGTGCCGGTCTGCGGTCGTGGGCCCTACTCAGCGGTGTGCCGTCGTAGGCGTCGGCGAGCAGTCTCAGCAGGACGGCGGCCGACTCCTCGTCGAACACCGCGTGGTGGACCCCCACCAGGCAGTGGGCGCCGTCCCCGGTGACGACGACACGGATCCGGCACAGCGGCCCCTGTCCGTGGACGAACGGGGCACCGGTCTCGGCGATGCGCGCGGTCAGCGCCGTGTCGTCCGCGGACCGTTCGGCCGCGATGTCGACCTCGGCGGCGGGGTGCAGGCGCCGCATCAGGCCGTCGGCAGTGGGATGCAGGGACGTCCGCAGCGCCGGCTGGGCGGCGACGACCGCCCGGAGGGCCGCCGTCAGCCGGTCGGGGTCGACCGGGCCGTCGACGCGGATGTGATGGAGCAGGGTCGCCCGGCCGCCCTGCTGGTCGAGCAGGAAGAATCTCGTCTGCTCGGCACTGGCCGGACCGATCGCATTCTCTGGATCTGCATCGTCAGACATTCTGAGAGCCCCCGCCTCAAATCCGTGCGACGAAATAACAGAGCCACGTTAGGAAGATCTTTTTCCGGTGTCAAGGAGGAATTCCGATTGGCCTTTCCCGGGGCGCACCGGTGGATTTCCGCGTGTAATGGGACATCGTCGATGTGACGTGCGTCACGTTGATCATCGATGGGTGGCTCTGTAGCGTGGCCTGGGTATTCAATCTGTAGGTCCTTGAGATCGTGGGCAGTTGAGGCGGCGGCCTAGTGACAGGCGCCTGGCAGGACCGGGAAATTTCCCGCCTCAGACGCGTGTGGCGAAGATTTCGGGCCAATGGAATTCGGGGGACTGTTCAGTGGAGTCGAATTCATATACATCCGGTGTGTCCACCGGTGATGCCGCAGGTCTGGCGAAGAGTCTTTGGAGTGAGATTCTGGGATCCGACGCCGATACCGGAACCGGATTTCTGGAGAACGGTGGCGATTCGTTCCGTGCAGTCCTGCTGACCACCCGTCTGTACGAACTGACGGGGCGTGAGATCGAGTACCTCGACGTGCTCGAGGCGGACGGAGCCGGGGCGATCGCCCGTCTGCTCACCACCGACACCCCAGGGAGCTGACCCATGGGCTGGGAACTGGCGCCCAACCAGATCGACCTCTACACCGCCGACCAGGCCACCGACGACCCCGCCACCTACCTCGTGAACGCGGTCTACCGGATCACCGGTCCCGTCGACCCGGACCGCCTCGCCGGAAGACTCCAGCGGCTCTGCGCCGCGCACCCCGTGCTCGCGGCCCGGGTGGTCCAGGACGGAGCCTCCTGGTTACTGGAGGAGGTGCCCGACCGCCCCCAACTGCTGTGCGTCACACTCGACACCGACCCGGACGGCACCGCGGCCCGGCAACGGGTGCACGACGAACTGCGGGTCCCGCTGGACCTGGCCGAGGGCCTGCTGCTGCGGGCCGTCCTGCTCCGGTACCGGCCGGACACCGCCGATCTCCTGCTCGTGGCGCACCACCTGGTCGTCGACGGGCACTCCATGGCACTGATCGCCCGCCGGCTGCTGACCGACGAACCCAGCACGTCCGGCCCCGCCTTCGCCGACTGGGCAGGGACCGCCCGCGACCGGCAGACCGCCCGCACCGCCGACGCGGCCGCGATCCGTGCCGAACTCGCCGCCGCGGACAGCGCGCCCTCCCTCGACTGGGCCGCGCCGGACGGCCCCCCGCCCCAGGACGAGCCGACCGGCGGAGTCGCCGAGGCCCTCGTCCCCGCCGCTCTGCACGAGGGCATCCGGCAGCTGAGCGCCGACCTCGGCATCACGGCCCACTCGGTGGTGCTGGCCGCCGCCGGGCTCGTCATCGGCCGCAACTCCGGCTGCTCCCGGCCGGTCGTCGGTACCACCGTCTCCCGCCGCCCGGCCGCCCACGCCACCACGGTCGGGTACTTCAACACCACCACCCCGGTGCCCGTCGGCCTCGACGACGGAACCACCATCGCGGACTTCCTGCGCGCCGTGCACCGGCGCGGAATACGGGCGTACCGCGAGTCGGACGTGCCCCTGTCCGCCGTCTGGCCCTCCTCCGCCGGCACCACACCACAGGTCGTGCTGGCCGCCATCGACGCCCTGCCGCACCTCACCGACGGTGAGGTGACCGCCGTTCCGCAGCAGGACCAAGGACTCGGCACGGCCCACTTCCCGCTCACGATCGGCCTCTACCAGCAGCCCGACCGGCAAGGCGGGATCCGGATGCTGCTGCGGCACCAGCGCGCCCTGGTCGACGACTCGGCCGCCGGCCTCTTCTTCCGGCAACTGCTCCACGTACTCGGCGAGTTCACGAAGTCTCCGGAACGACCACTCGGTGCTGTGGACACCCTGCCCGGCCCGGAGCTCCTCGCCGGGCTCGACACCGGGCGCGGCGAACCGCTCGACGTACCCGCCCGCACCCTGACGGAACTTTTCGAGCAGCAGGCCGCCGCCGTCGCCGACAGGACCGCCGTCGTGTGCGGCGCGGACCGTCTCACCTACCGCGAACTCGATGAGCGCTCCAGGTCCCTGGCCCTCGCGCTCGGCGAGGCCGGGGTACGGCCCGGCGACCGGGTCGGCGTCTGCCTGGACCGCGGCACCGGCCAGGTGACGGCCGTCCTCGCCGTGCTGCGCGCCGGAGCGGCCTATGTGCCCCTCGACCCGGACTATCCGCCGCAGCGCCTCGCCTTCGTCGTCGAGGACACCGGCCTGCGCACCGTCATCACCCAGGAAGGACTGCTGCCCGGGACGCAGGGGCTGCGCGTGGTTACGGTGGACGCCGAGCCCGGGAATCCGGACCGGCCGCTGCCCTCCCCGACTCCCGACGCCACGGCCTACGTGATCCACACCTCGGGGTCCACCGGCCGGCCCAAGGGCGTCCTGGTCAGCCACCGCAACGTGGCCGCGCTGCTCGCCGCCACCGAGCGGGAGTACGCACCCGGACCGGACGACGTCTGGTCGTACTTCCACTCCCTGGCCTTCGACTTCTCCGTCTGGGAGATCTGGGGCTGTCTGCTGAGCGGCGGCCGGCTCGTCGTCGTCCCCTACGACGTCTCGCGTGACGCCGAGGCGTTCCACACCCTGCTGCGTGCCGAGGGCGTGACCGTCCTCAACCAGACACCGTCCGCCTTCGCCCAGCTGGTGAACACCCGGGCCTTCCAGGACGGCGGCCTCGCGGTACGGCTGCTCATCTTCGGCGGCGAGGCCCTGGACCGCGGCATCCTGCTGCCCTGGATGGACCGCTATCCCGAGGACGTCTGCCGCGCCGTCAACATGTACGGGATCACGGAGACCACCGTCTTCTGCACCTGGCACACCGTCGACCGCGCCGAGGCACGGCGCGGCAGCCGCTCCATCGGACGCCCCATTCCCGGCTGGGACATCCACGTCCTGGACGGTCGCGGACTCCCGGTCCCCCCTGGCGTGCCCGGGGAGATCCACGTCGGCGGTGCCGGCGTCACCCAGGGTTATCTGGACCGGCCGGAGCTGAACGCCGAGCGGTTCCTGGACGGCCTGCCGGTCCTGCCCGGCCTGCGCCTCTACCGCAGCGGCGACCTGGGCCGCTTCCTGCCCGACGGCCGACTGGAGTACCTGGGCCGGCTCGACGAACAGGTCAAGATCCGCGGACACCGCATCGAGCCCGGCGAGATCCGGCACTCCCTGCTGGAGGACCCGCGCGTACGGGCTGCCGCCTGTGTGGCGCGCACCCCCGGCGGGCCGGACACCGCGCGCGTGGACGCCTATGTCGTCACCGACCGTCCCGACGCCCTCGGCGACATCCGCCACCGGCTCGCCGACCGGCTCCCCGGCCATGCGCTGCCCGCCACCCTCACCGCGGTGCCCGAACTGCCCCTGACCCCGAACGGCAAGCTGGACACCGCCCGGCTGCCCGAGCCCGCACCGGCCGTGCCCACCGCCGGCCGGGACTCCGGGCCGACGGAACCCGACGGCCCCTGGGCGGCCGTGGCCGCGACCTGGCAGGAGGTCCTCGGGGTGCCCGTCGGCGCGGACGACAACTTCTTCGACCTCGGCGGCACATCGGTGCAGGCGGTCCTGCTCATCAGCGCCCTGCGCGAGGCGAACTACCCCGACGTCCGCCTGCGGGACGTCTTCCGCAACTCCACCCCCAGGCGGCTGGCCGCCGCGCTCGACCAGCGCCCGGCGCAGTCATGACCCGACGAGTCCGGTCCGGGGGAACGGACCGTCCTCGACCCGGTCCATCGTTCCCGGCCTGGTCGCACGCACCTGAAGGAGCACCGGCATGACTGAGTCGGACCGTCCGGACAACGCCGTGGCCGTCGTCGGACTGGCGCTGCGGGTCCCCGGGGGGTCGGACCCCGGCACGTTCTGGGCGAATGTCCTCGCGGGCCGGGTCTCCCTGCCCGCCGCCCGGGAGGATCACGCGGACCCGGCCGACGGGCGACTGATCGCGGGCCAGATCGACCGCTACGCCCGGTTCGACGCCGAACTGTTCGGCATGACCCACGCCCAGGCGGCGACCACCGACCCCCAGCACCGCGTGCTCACCGAACTGGCGTGGGAAGCCCTGGAGGACGCCGGACTCGACACCGAGCGCGACGACGGCCGGGTCGGTGTGTTCGTCGGCTGCGGACCCGACGACTACCTGCACCACCACGTGATGCGCAACGACCGCGTGGTGCGCACCCAGGGCACCGAGCAGATCCTGTTCGGCAACTCCCGCGACTACCTCGCCACGGCCCTGTCGTACCGACTCGGCCTGACCGGCCCCAGCATGACGGTGCAGACGGCGTGCTCGACCTCCCTGGTCGCCGTCCACCAGGCAGTGCGCAGCCTGCTGACCTACGAGTGCGACATCGCCATAGCGGGCGGCGTGACCGTCTTCCCCGTCGAACGGCCCGAGTACCGGTGGTCCGAGGGCGGCATCTACGCACCGGACGGCCGCTGTCGCGCCTTCACCAGGGGTAGCGGCGGGACCGTTCCGTCCGGCGGCGCCGGGGTGGTGGTGCTACGGCGATCCGCCGACCTGCCGGAGCCGGGCCGGGCCGCCCGGGCCCACATCGTGGGCAGCGCCGTCAACAACGACGGCGCCGACCGGATGGCCATGTCCGCTCCGAGTCCGCGCGGACAGGCCGAGGTGATCCGCGAGGCCCTGGAGGTCGCCGGACTCGCCCCCGAGGACATCGGCTACGTCGAGGCGCACGGCACCGGCACGGTCCTGGGCGACCAGGTCGAACTGGCCGCGCTCGCCGAGGTGTACGGCGACGCGACGCCGGGCTGTGCGATCGGCGCGGTGAAGCCGAACATCGGCCACACCGACACCGCCGCCGGCGTGGTGGGCCTGATCAAGACGGTGCTGGCCCTCCAGCACGACACCGTGCCACCGGTCCCCGCCCAGGCGGGCGACGGCCCGGACGCCGAGTTGGGGGCGGCCAGGTTCTTCATCCCCCGCAAGGCCCAGCCGTGGAGCGGGACGGTGCCGAGTGGCGCCGCCGTCAGCTCCTTCGGGCTCGGCGGCACCAACGCGCATGTGATCCTCTCCCCCGCTGCCGCCGGACCCCGGTCGGTCGACGAGCCGGAAGCCGCCGACGGCCCCCGGGTGGCCGTGTTGACGGCCGCCACCCCCCAGGCCCTGCGCGACCGCGCCCGGGACCTCGCCGCCTGGCTGGACGGCCCCGGAACGGACACCGGCCTCGGCGAGGTTGTCGGCACCCTCTGGCACGGGCGGCGCCGTCTGGCGCACCGGGCCGCGATCGCCCTGCCCCCTGATCCCGGGCAGGCACACGCGGCACTGCGACAGGGCCTGCAGGAGGTGGCCGAGGGCGCGGACGTGCCACCCGCCCGGCCCGATCCCACCGTGGCCGTCCTGCTCCCCGGTCAGGGCGTACGGCTGTCGGCGGCCGATGCACCGGCCGACCGGGACCCGGCGTTCGCGGCCGACCTGACCCGGTTGCAGGACGCCGTGCTGCGCGCGGGCGGACCCGACCTGCGGGACTTCACGGCCTGGGACGGCGACGACCCCCGGCTGCTGGACACCGCGGTCGTGCAGCCGCTGTTGTTCACCCTCGGCCTGGCCCACCTGTGGTGGCTGGAGCGCTGGGGCGTACGGCCCGGCATCCTCCTCGGCCACAGCATCGGTGAGCTGACCGCCGCCGCGTACGCCGGGGTGTTCGACGTGGAGGACGCCGCGGCGGCCGTGGTCCGGCGCGGGGCGCTGATGGGCGAGGCGCCGCCCGGAGCGATGCTCGCCGTGCCGCTCGACGAGGCGGCCGCACGGGTGATCGTGGCCGGTCTCCCCGCCGACCTGTGCGGGGTCAACGGCCCCGACGACGTCGTCCTCGGCGGCGATCCCACCACCGTCGCCGAGATCGAACGGCGGTGCGCCGAGCGCGGACTCGCCACTACCCGCCTCGCCACCTCCCACGCCTTCCACACCCGCTCGATGGAACAGGCCGCCTCCCGCTTCGAGGAGTTCCTGCGCACCCTGCGACTGTCCGCGCCGCACACCAGGGTGATCTCCAACGTCTCTGGTGCGGAGCTGACGCCCGAACAGGCCACCGACCCCGGCTACTGGGCGGCCCAGCTCCGTGGGACGGTACGGCTGGCCGACGGCGTCCGCACCCTGCTCGCCGTGCCCTGCGACGTGGTCGTCGGTGTGGGCGGCAGCCGGTCGCTGACCAACCCGGTGCGCCGCGCGGCCCGAGCCCAGGGCACGGCACGACCGCCCCGGATCATCGACATGCTCGGCGGGTCCGGCCAGGACGTGACGCTCGCCCGTCACACCGCCCTGGCCGGGCTGTGGGCGGCCGGCTGCGCCGTCGATCTGGCGCCGCCCCGCCCGGACCGCCCCGCCCCCCTGCCGCGCTACCCGTTCGCGGACACCCGGCACTGGATCGAGGCGCCCGGCACGCCGTCCGAGGAGGTGGGCGCCACCCCGCCCGGCGTCCAGGAGACCGATCCGCCCGCCGACGACGACCGTCCGTCCGTCCCCGCCGCGCAGCCGGCCGGGCCGAGCGAGATCGCCACCGTGATCACCGAGATCTGGCAGGACGCCTTCGGCGGGGCGCCCCTCGCCCCCGAGGACAACTTCTTCACCCTCGGCGGCACCTCGCTGCAGGCCGCGCAGCTCACCAGCGTCATCAACGACACACTGCTGCTCGCCCTGGTGCTCGGGGACCTGTACGAGCACTCCGACCTGGCCGCGTTCATCTCCCGGGCCGAGGAACTGGCCGGCGAACGCGACGACGAGGAACTTCTCCGGCTGCTCAACGAGATCGAGGAAGTGCCGTGACCGACCTGTCCGACCGTCTGGCCGCCCTCTCCCCCGAACAGCGCAGGCTGCTCGGGCGCAGGCTCCAGAACCGCACGGCCCGCGAACCCGCCGAGGCCTCGCCGGCCGGCGCTCCGGAGCGGCAGAGCCTCTACTTCTTCGCGAGCGCCGACGCCGTCTCCGCTCCGGAGTACTACCGCTTCGTCCTCGACGCGGCACGCCGGGCCGACGCCGCCGGACTGCACGCCGTGTGGCTGCCGGAGCGCCACTTCGTGGACTTCGGCGGGCACTCGCCCAACCCGGCCGTCCTCGCCGCGGCCGTCGCCGTGCAGACCGAACAGGTGCAGATCCGGGCCGGCAGTGTCGCCGCCCCCCTGCACCACCCGGCGCGCATCGCCGAGGACTGGTCCGTCGTCGACAACCTGAGCGGCGGCCGGGCCGGCATCTCCTTCGCCAGCGGCTGGCATCCCGACGACTTCGTCCTCGCCCGCACCGACTACGCACAGCGGCGCGAGACGACCCTGCGGATCATCGACCAGGTACGGGCCCACTGGCGGGGCGAGAAGGTGAGCCACCCCACCACCGCGGGCGGCACCGCCGCCGTCCTCACCGGCCCCGCACCCGTACGACGCGACATGCCCGTCTGGCTCACCTCGTCGGGCAACTCCGCCACCTTCGCGTCGGCCGCCCGCGCCGGGCTCGGCGTGATGACCGCGCTGCTCGGCCAGACGATGCCTCAGCTGCGGGAGAACATCGCCCACTACCGCGAGGAGTGGCGCCGCGCCGGCCACCCGGGAGACGGCGACGTGGTGGTCATGGTGCACGCCTACGTCAGCGAACGCGCCGACCTCGAGGACTTCCTGCGCCCCGCGATGCACGGCTACCTGAGGGCGTACCGGAGCCAGACCACCGCCCCCGGCGAGGACGAGACACTGCTGCTGGAGAGCGCCTACCTCAACTACCTCGCCGGCCCCTCCCTGCTGGGACCGGCCGCCAGGGCGGCCACCGTCCTCGGCCAGCTGCGGGAGGCGGGCGCCGACGAGGTCGGATTCCTGGTCGACTTCGGTCTGCCCACCGCCGAGGTCCTGGCCGCCCTGCCCGCCCTGTTCGCCTGCGTCCCCGCGGAGCGTGACCGATGACCGCAGCCGCCGACAAAGCCGCGCTCACGGCCCGGCTCGCCGGCCTCACCCCGCAGCAACGGGCCGCTCTGGCGGCACGGTTGTCCCGCAAGCGCCAGGGGCCACCTCCCCTCGTGCCACGGACCGGACCGCGCGACACCGCACCGCTGGGCATGGACCAGGAACGCCTGTGGATCCTCGACCAGCTCTACCCCGGCACCGTCACCTACACCCTCGGCTTCGGACTGCGCTTCGTCGGGGAGTTCCACCACGAGGCGTTCACGGAGGCCGTGGCCACCGTGGTGCGCCGGCACGAACTGCTGCGCAGCACCGTCGAGGTGGACGGCGCGCAGCCACGGCTGCGCCTGCACCCGGACCGCGGCGCGGACCTCACCTTCGTCGATCTGTCGGGAGGTCCGGCCGCAGAGAAGGAACTGCGCCGCAGGGAGTTCGTACGGCAACAGGTGCGGCGGCCGTTCGACCTGTCCCGGGATCCGGTGCTGCGCATCGGCGTGGCCGACCTCGGCGGCGACCACCAGATCGTCCAGACGATGCCGCACTCCTTCACCGACCAGTGGTCGTACGTGCGGCTCAACCGAGAACTGCTGGAGGCCTACCGGGCCCGGCTGGAGGGCCGGGAGCCCGAACTGCCGGACCTCCCCGTGCAGTTCGGCGACTACGCGCAGTGGCAGCGCGCGTACTTCGAGACTGAGTACGGCGAACGCCACCGCGCGTTCTGGCGCGACTACCTGGCGGACGTACCGGACGTGCCCCTGCTGCCATACGACCACCCGGTCGAGACCGAGGACCGGCTCGGCCGCCAGCACAACTTCGTACTGGACAAAGACACCGCCGCCGCGTTCATCAACCGCGCCAAGGCCGCCCGCAGCACTGTCGCCAACGCCATGGCGGCCGCGTACGCGGCCCTGCTGTACGAGGAGAGCGGCGAGCGCGACATCCTGATCGGGGTGCCCAGTGTCACCCGCGGCCAGGTCGCGGTGCGGGATCTGGTCGGCTTCCTGCTCACCAATGTGCCGCTGCGGATCCGGCTGCCCGAGAACCCCACTCCGAACGACTTCCTGGCCGCGGCCCAGGCGGCGGGCGCGGCCGTCGCGGCCCACCACGAGACGCCGTTCGGCGAGATCGTCCGGACCGCCGCTCCCGAGCGGACCGCACACGGCTATCCGCTGCTGCGCACCATGCTGGTCCACCTGGACCTGGCCGAGACGGTCTCCTACGAGGTGCCAGGCGCCACCGTCTACGCCAACGCCGTGCCCGAGGGCATCTCCTCGATGGACGTCACCGTCGCCTGGTGGCACCTCGGAGACCTGGTCTACGGCCGGTTCGAGTACCGCACCGCCCTGTTCGAACCGGAGACCGTCGACCGGCTCGCCCGACGGCTGCTGCAGCTGGTCGAGCTCTTCGCCACCTCCCCGGACACCCCGCTCGTGAACCCCGCCGCCCGGGCCCGTGACACCGTCGCCGCCGCCTGGCGCGAGGCGCTCGGCCGGGACACCGCCGGACCGGACGACACCTTCGCCGCGAGCGGAGGCACCCCGCTGCTGTCCGCACGGCTGGCCCGGCTGCTGCGCGGGGCGGGCTTCGACGCCGGCGCCCGAGACATCGAGCCCGGCACCACGCCCGCCGAACTGACCGCTCGGCTCCTGGCGCGCGGGAACCCGCTGCGGCCGGGCACTCCGCCGGATGCCGCGGTACCCGGTGCGGTCGGGGTCTCGGAGGATCACCTGGAGCGCCTCTTCGCCGACGCGAGCGGTGCCCCGGTCCGCGAAGTCCTGCCCCCCACCAGTCAGGAAGACACCTCATGACCACTGCCGCGGAACCCGGGCGAGCGGTGCCACGCCGTCGGCCGCTGTTCGTACTGCTGCTGGCGCACTACCTGTCCTCGTTCGGCAACGCCGTCACGGTGATCACCGTCCCGCTGTACGTCCTCCACACCACCGGCAGCTCTGTTTCCACCGGACTGGCCGGCTTCGCCAACACCCTTCCGCTGATCTTCGCGGGAGCCGTCGGCGGGGTCTGGATCGACCGCGTCGGCGGCAAACGAATGAGCGTGCTGAGCGATGTCGTCGCGGGCGTGTCCATCGGGCTGGTCCCCCTCATCGACAACACGGTGGGACTGCCGCTGCCCGTCCTGATGGGACTGCTCTTCGGCCGCAGCCTGGGCTCGACGCCGACCGGCGCCGCACGGCAGAGCCTGATCAGGCCACTCGCGGAGCAGGGCGGGATCCGGCTGGCCACCGCGAACTCCTGGATGCAGGGTGCTCCCAGGCTCGGCCTGCTGGTCGGCGCACCGCTGGCCGGCCTGCTGATCGCCGTGTCGGGACCGGTGACCGGCATGTACGTCGACTCCGCGTCCTTCCTTCTCTCCGCTGTCCTGGTCGCGGTCGGCGTGCCCCGCAGTTCAAGTCCCGCCTCCGCCGCGCAGCAGCGGGAGGGGTTCCTGCGGCAGCTCGCCGAGGGCGCGAAAGTGGTCCGCGGGATACCCGTGGTCGGCGCCATGACGGCGTTCGTCTTCGTCACCAACTTCCTCGACGACGCCTTCACCCCCGTCATCCTGCCGGTCTACTCGGACCAGGTGCTCGGCAGCGGCCAGTACCTGGGCTGGCTGGTGGCCGCCTCCGGTTGCGGCGCCGTCGTCGGCACGTTCGGCTACAGTCCCGTCAGCGCCCGCTGGTTCACCAGCAACCGCTGGACCCTGCTGGGCTGCTTCCTCGTCATCGGCGCCCTGCGCCTGGCACTCACGGGCATGCCGGGCGTGGTGCTGAGCATCGTGATCTCCTTCCTGCTCGGCCTCGCGGCCGGTCCGCTCAACCCGGCGCTGTCCACTGTGATGATGGAAAAGGTCCCGGCAGCGCTCTTCGGCCGGGTCTTCGCCCTCACCTCCGCCGTCGGAATGAGCGCCGCCCCGATCGGCATCCTCGTGGCCGGCTGGTCGATCCACGGCATCGGGCTGCGCGGAACCCTCCTCTGCTTCGGCGCCACGTACATCGTCCTGGTGCTCGTCTCGCTGCGCAGCCGCGCGCTGCGCGACATGGACACCCCGGCAGCTCCGGCCGAGGAGTCGGCGGACGCCGACAAGGAGGTAGTTCGTGAGTGACGACTCCCCGGTCCGGGTGCAGCGGGCATCCGCGCTGGAACGGCAGTTCTGGGTCGGCGAGCAGATCGCGCCGTCGACCCGGGCCAATCGGGCCCTCGCCCTGATCCGTGCCGACGGTCCGGTCGAGCACGGTGCGCTCGGGGCGGCGCTGAGCGCGGTCGCCGCCCGCCATGAGGCGCTGCGCACCGCCTTCGTCGTCGAGCGGGGGGAGTTGGTGCGCAAGGTGCTCCCTCCCCGGGACGTCCCGCCCCCGCTGTACCTCCCTGCGGAAACCGGCAGCCACGACGCGGTCGCCGCCCTGCTGGCGGACGACTCTCTGGACCTTGGCGCGGGACGGCTCTTCCGGGCCGCTGTGGCACCAGACGACATGGGAGCCACGGTCTACCTGGCGGTGCATCACATCGCCTTTGACGGGATGTCCCAGGAGATCTTCGCCGCCGACCTGGCTCGCGCCTACGCCCTGGCCGTCACGGGCGAGAAACCCGTGCTGCCCGTCCGCGAACGGGCGGAGCCCGCCGCCCTGGCCCCCGCCCAGCGCGCCGAACTCGCCACCTACTGGCGGACGATGCTCGACGGGGCGGCCGACCTGCCCCTCCCGGGCTCTGCCGTCGGCCCCGGCCCCAGCCAGCGGCAGCTGGCCCAGGCCGATCTGGCGGAGGACAGCCTCGAGTTGCCGACCACCACCTGGCAGGCGGTGCGTACCCGGGCCCGGCACAGCGGCTGCTCGCCGTACGCGGTGCTGCTGGCGGCCCTCGGCCGGGCACTGGCCGAGCTCACCGGCGGCGCCGGCTTCTGCGTCGGGACGCCGGTGGCCGCACGAACACCCGACCAGAGCGACGAAATCGGCTATCTGACGAACACACTGCCGGTGCGCATGCCCGAACTGTCCGGGCCCGGCGTCGTCGAACGGGTCTGGGGAGCCCTGCGCGAGAGCGTCATCGGTTCCCCGCTGCCCTGCGACGAGATCATCCGTGCCGCGCGGACGACACCCGGTCGGCGGATGCCCGTGTACCAGGCACTGTTCGCCTTCGAGAACTGGGAGCGGGCGGAGCACGCCGCGGGACCGGTGCGGATCCGCGCCCTCCCCGTCCCACCCGTCGGCGGACACGCGGAGATCCAGCTCCAGGTGACCGAGCTGCCCGCCGGCACCCTGCACTGCGTCGCCCAGGCCCCGCTCAGCAGTCCCTGGCAGGGCCGGTCGGCCGCCCTGCTGGGGGCCTTCGCCGACCAGTTGGGGCTCCTGTGCACCGACGTCGCCGCCCGATCCTTCGGTCAGGAGAACGCCGTATGACCACCTCAGTGATGTGCCTGCCGTATGCGGGCGCGGGGGCAGGCGTCTACCGCCCCTGGCAGCTTCAGGAGTCCGTCGCACTGCGCGCCGTGCCCATCCAGGTCCCCGGCCGTGAGCGGGAGTTCGGCAAGCCGTTCTACCGTGACTTCTCCGAGGCCGCCGCCGGAACGGCGCGGCGGATCCGGGAAGCCGCCGCGGACGGACAGCCGTTCATCGTCTTCGGGCACAGCTTCGGCGCGCTGCTCGCCTACGAGGCGGTCCGGCACCTGGTCGACACCGGTGGCGCGCTGCCCCGGCACCTGGTGGTCAGCGGCTCCGTCAGCCCCTCCCACCGGCAGGCCGAACGGCTCGACGGTGACGACGAGGAGGTCGTCACGCGGGCCAGGGCCATCGCGTGCCGTGACATACCGGAGTACTCCGACCCCCGGCTGCGGGACATCCTGCTACCGATCATGAGGGCGGACGTGAACCTGCTGGCCGGTTACACGCCGCCCGCCCGCGATCCGTTGCCCGTCCCGATCACCGCGATCCGCGGTGACCAGGACCACCTGGTGCCCGAGAAGGAGTGGCTGGACTGGGAGGCCTTCACCTCCGCCGGCTTCGACGCCATCGAGTTCGTCGGGGGCCACATGTTCGTGACGGACCGGTGGCCGGAGCTGTGGAAGACGCTGGAGCAACTGGTGTGAGCTTCCCCGAGAGCCAGGTGTGCGCACGCCCGGTGCCCGAGGCGTGCGATTCCCCATGACCGAGCGGCCGCGCGTGCCGGAGGTGCGTGCTCGCTCCCCAGTCCTGCTGTCACTGCCCTCTGCCTCCCTCGCCGTACCGCCCGGAAGCCGCGAAGAACAGGACGTGTCCGATGGAACCCGCCACTCTCGTCGACCTTTTCGCCGCCAGCGCGGAACGGCACCCGGAGCGCATCGCGCTGGAGGTCCGGGACACCGCGCTCACCTACCGGCAACTGGACACCGCGGCAGCCCGGATGGCCGCCGTCATGGCCCGGCAGCTGCCGAACCGGCCGGCCAGGATCGGGCTGCTCGCGGCCCGCAGTCTCACCACGTACACCGGCTATCTGGCCGCGCTCCGCCTCGGCGCGGCCGTCGTCCCGCTCAACCCGTCCTTCCCGGCCGGCCGGCTTCGCGCCATCGCGGACATGACGGATCTGGACCTGATCGTGGTCGACGAGCACGCCACGGCACGGGCCGGCGAACTGGCCACCGCCGAGAGCGCGGACGGAACGGACGGAACGGGCGGCCGGAAGCTGCCTCCCCTGGTCACCTTCACCGACGCCGAGGCGGCCGGCGCGGTAGCGGTCGGCGAGGACGACGTGCAACCGGCTCCCGTCGTGCGGGTGTCACCGGAGGACGTCGCCTACATCCTCTACACCTCCGGATCCACGGGCCGGCCCCGGGGTGTCCCCGTCCGGCATGCGCGCGTGGTGCCGACGCTGCGCTGGCTGGTCGAGTACAACGCCTTCACACCCGAGTCCCGGGTCTCGCAGAACGTGGAGATCTCCTTCGATGTCGCGGTCTTCGAACTATTCGCCACCTGGGCGGGCGGAGGCGCCCTGGTGGTGCCCCGGCCCAACGACGTCGTACGGCCGACGCCCTACGTGAAGGCCAAGCGGGTCACGCACTGGTTCTGCGTTCCTTCGGTGGGCGGCATCGCCGCCCGCATCGGAGCCCTGGCACCGGACTCGATGCCGTCGCTGGAGGCCGTCATGTTCGGTGGCGAACGGCTGCTCGCCGAACAGGCCGAGCAGTGGGCCGCGGCGGCACCTCGGGCACGGCTGTGGAACCTGTACGGGCCGACCGAGGTCGCCATAGTCTGCTCGGGGCAGGACCTCGGTGGGAAGGGGTCGCTGCTCGCGGCGGGCGCCAACGGAACGCTGCCGATCGGTGAGGTGCCACCGCACCTGGACCATGTGATCCTCGACGACTCAGGAGAGCCCGCCGAGACGGGCGAGCTGTGCGTCCGGGGCGTCCAGCGCTTCGACGGCTACCTCGACTCCGCCGACGACGTGGGCCGTTTCGTGGAGTGGGGCCCGGGGCGGGCGGCGGTGGTCCACGACGGCACGGCGCCGCTGACCCGGGACCTCTGGTACCGCACCGGCGACCGGGTGCGCCGGGAGAACGGCGCCCTGGTCCACCTGGGACGCCTCGACCACCAGGTCAAACTGCGGGGCCACCGCATCGAGCTGGGTGAGGTCGACGCGGCGCTGGCCCGGCATCCCGCCGTGCGCGACGCGGTCGCGGTGGTGCAGGAGCACGAGAACGATGCCGAGTTGGTCGCCTACTACACGGGCGAGGCGATCTCGCAGAGCGACCTCACCGCGTTCCTGCGCGCCCGGCTGCCCGTCTACATGATTCCGAGACGGTTCACGCATCTGCAGAAGCTGCCGCTCAACGCCAACGGCAAGGTGGACCGCACCGCCTTCGCGGCCGGACCGCACTCCGCGGCGCGGACCGGCTGAGACCCGGATTCCAGAGAGACATGACATTACGGCGGCCCCGTCGGCCCGGAATGCGTTCAGACGCGCGAAGCGACGGGTTCGCCGGTGGCTGCATAAGCCTGATCGTGCTGCTCATCGAAATCCCGGTGGGTCTTCTGCTGGGGCTGACGTCGGCCTTCCGTGGAGGGGGCCGTCCGGATGAGCGGACCGTGGCATCCCCTCCCCCGCTGGACTGGGTTCCGGTGTTCTGGCTCGGCGGGTTCACCTGCGGCGTGCTCGTGATCGCCGTGATCTTCCTGTACTCGGCACATCCGTTCTCAGCAGCGGTCCAACTGCTCGTGGCAGCCACGGCCCTGTGCTTCACGATCGCCGCTTGGCACCACCAGTACGAGCGGGCCCACCCGCCTCCGCTCCCGACGAAGGCCGGGATGCCGCGCACCGCTTCGCACCACATGCCCGACCGTAGGGCCCACCACGACGGAGACCGAAGCACAGGCCCCACAGGCGCAGTCATGCGCTCGACCCCGCTCGCTGTCAGCCGCTCGCCCGCCGACCGGGTCCCGTAGATTCGGGGCCGAGGGGCCTGCCGAAGGTTCTCCGGAGTGGGGGGTGGTCAACGATGACCGTGGAGTCGATACCGGTGACAATGGCGCCGAGATCGCTGGTGTGGCAGGGAGACGAACTGGTCTGCGAGACCGGAGGAGGTCAGCGCTGGGACAGCGACGGGGTGGAGCGGGACGCGGCCTTCACCTGGGCTTTCCCGTTCGACGCCGGAACCGCTTCGCTCTCGGGGCGGTATTCCGCGGTGTACGAGGAGCGCGGCACCAAAGCACTGTTGCTGGAGGGAGAGCACGTCCTGCGGGAACTGGACCGCAGCTACTACCGCGCCCCGGACTACGACTATCCCCTCGCCCTGGGCAGACTCGGCAACGGACGTGAGGTCGTCGTGCACTGCCCCGACGTGTACAACGTGCTCCATATCGAGGACGCGGAGAGCGGCGAGTGGCTGACCGACGGTTGGCGGGAGCCGAAGGACGTCTTCCACTCCCGGCTCAGTCTGAGCCCGGACGGCCGGCACCTGCTCTCGGTCGGCTGGATCTGGCACCCCTACGGGACCGCCATGGTCTACGACACGGCGCTCGCACTCACCGAACCGGGCACGCTGGACGGCGAAGGTGTGCTGCCGGCAGCGGCGCTCATGAACGGCGAGGTGACGGCAGGCTGCTGGCTCGACGCCGACCGGCTGGTCCTGGCGACGGACGCGGAGGGCTCGAAGGACAAAGAGGGGCCCGCGCTTGCTCCGCGTCACCTCGGTGTGTGGTCGCTGGCCGAGGAAGGGTGGCTCCACCGCAGCCCCACCCCGGATGCCGATCCCGGTGTCGTGCTCCTGCCCCGCGGCGATCAGGTCGTCTCATTCCACGGCCACCCGCGACTGCTCGACACGGCCACCGGACGCATCGTGGCGGAATGGCCGGAGGTCGTACTGCCCGGCAAAACCACATGCTTCGGCTTCGATGACGACCCCACTCCCGTTGCTGCCCTGCACCCCGACGGCACCCGGCTGGCCGTCGCGCAGGAGGAAAGCATCGCCCTCATCACCCTGCCGTGAGCCGACCGACAGTGCCGCAGCCGCAAGTCGCAGTGACCTTCGCCCCACGCCGGTCAGTGGTCCCGAGTCTGGCGTCGGATGCTGTCGGCGACGTCGTTCTGCTCGGTCTCCCACCAGGGACGTACCCGATCGGGGGCCGGTGCCCCTCCGGGCTCCGCTCGCGGCACGGCGGCGAGTTCCGCGTCCAGACGGCGGTCGAGGACCGCGGTCTGGACGCGTTCGACGCGGGCCCACTGGAACAGGATCGCCAGCAGGAAGGGCAGGGCGACCAGCTCGGCGATGCCGAGCATCGCGCCGCCGCCGACCTGCTGGTCGTGGTGGACATCGGGCGACCAGGACGGGGCGTGGCTCAGATACCAGGAGCCCGCGATCAAGGTGCCGTGCGTCATGACGACGATCCCGGGGACCGCGTCGACCACACCGTCGAGGAAGACCAGCGCCACCCGCACCGGATGCGTGCACCAGGACGGCAGCGTCTCCTCGCGGGTCAGCACCGGCACGACGAACAGACAGCCGGCCAGCAGGAGGTGCAGATACATCAGCTCGTGCAGCCAGCCCACCCGCAGGGCCGTGGCGAAGTACGGCGTGAAATACACCGTCAGCTCGGTGGCCAGCACCAGCGCCGTACTGACCAGGGGGAAGGTCAGCGCCCGTACGACCCGTCCGGTCACGGCCCGCCGGACCCGTGCGCCGGCCCGCTGCGGCAGCGCCTCGACGGCGAGCCGCAGCGGATCACCCAGCGCCAGGCCCAGCGGCACCACCAGGTCGAGCAGGACGTTCTGTACGGCGGCCGGCCAGAACAGCACATGGTCGTAGACGGCGAGCCCGGACATCGTCGCCACGACCAGCCCGCCCAGTCCGAGGAGCGCGAAGGCGGCTGCCCTGGCAGGCGGCCAGGGCACACCGCGCCGACGGAGTCTCGCCACACCCCAGCCGTAGAGCGCGCCCAGAGCGACGGCCAGCAAAAGCGCGGGGACGTCCAGTCGCCACGACGACAGCAGACGGCCTGCGGTCAACTCGTCGAGCCGACCGGCCGACAGCTCGGTCACCGTGTAGCCCACCATCCGGATCCGCCTCCTACGCCCGCCTTGAGACGGGTCGCCTCGACCGCACAGCGGGACGGTATGCCCTCGCGCCCGCGGGCCTGGCGGCGGGGGTCCCACAGCGGCCGGTCAGGAGCTGTGCCGGGGGGGGCGCGGACAGGAGCACCGCCGGGCGATCAACACCGGCCAGAGTCCATAGTGGCGGCACACGGCCACGCAGTCGGTGCCCCGCTCCACCCGGCGGTGCGCCTCGACAGGTTCACCCTTCGAAGCGGTAGCCCATGCCGGGCTCGGTGATGAGATGGCGGGGGTGGGCGGGATCCGCTTCCAGCTTGCGCCGCAACTGAGCCATGTAGACCCGCAGGTAGTTGGTCTTGTTGCTGTGGGAGGCGCCCCAGACCTCCTGGAGCAGGTGCGTCTGTGTGATCAGTCGTCCCGGGCTGGTGACCAGGATCTCCAGCAGGTGCCACTCGGTCGGGGTGAGGCGTACGTCGCGGCCGCCCCGTACGGCCCTTTTGGCGAGCAGGTCGATGGTGAATTCCGCCGTCTCGACGAGCGCCGTCCCGGAGTCGAGCGGTACGTCCTCGGTACGGCGGACGGCGGCCCGCAGCCGGGCGAGCAGCTCGTCCATGCTGAACGGCTTGGTGACGTAGTCGTCGGCGCCCGCGTCGAGGGCTGCGACCTTCTCGTCGGACGCCTGGCGGGCGGAGAGCACCAGGATCGGTACGCGGGTCCAGCCGCGCAGGCCTCTGATGACGTCGACGCCGTCCATGTCGGGCAGGCCCAGGTCGAGCATCACGACATCGGGTTGCCTGGCGGCCGCGAGCCGCAGTGCGGTGGCGCCGTCGGGGGCCGCGTCGACCCCGTACCGGCGTGCCTGCAGATTGATGACGAGGGCCCGTACGAGCTGCGGGTCGTCCTCCACCACCAGCACCCGTGTCATGGGCGTGCGCCTTCCTGTTCGTACGCGGCGGCGGGAGCCGACGGCACCGGTACGGTCACCGGCCGCCGACTCCCGCTCGGGTCGGGTAACGCCATCAGCTCTTCGCCACGAGTGCCTTGAGCGCGATGTTGAGTTCGAGCACGTTCACCCGGGGCTCCCCGATGAAGCCGAGGGTGCGGCCGTCGGTGTGCTCGTCGACCAGTCTCTGCACCTGGGCGACGGTCAGGCCGGCCTTCACGGCGACCCGGTGGACCTGGAGGTCCGCGTAGGCCGGGGAGATGTCCGGGTCCAGGCCTGAGCCGGAGGACGTCACCGCGTCGGCGGGCACTTCGGACGGCTCGACCGTGTAGCCGGCAACCGAGTTGTCCTTGACGACGGCGGCCTTGGCGGCGGTCACCCAGGCGATCAGGTCCTTGTTGTCGGCGGAACGGTTGGTCGCGCCGGACAGGATCAGCTTGTACCGGGTGTTGACGCTGTTGGAGCCGAGGCCGTTCTGCGGGCGGCCCTGGAACCACTTCAGGTCGGGCTCGGGGGTCTCCTGGCCCTTCTTCAACGGCAGGTTGTACGCCTGGCCGATGAGCGAGGAGCCGACGACCTTGCCGTCCGCCTTGATCTCGGAGCCGTTCGCCTTGTCGCTGAACAGGCCCTGGGCGATGCCGGTGACGACCAGCGGGTAGATCACCCCGGTCACCAGGGTCAGCACGAGGAGGGCACGCAGGCCCGCCCCGAGCAACCGCACGGTGTTCATGACGGAGTTGTTCATGGCGGTCAGCCGATCCCGGGGATGAGGGAGATGAGCAGGTCGATGATCTTGATGCCGACGAAGGGGGCGATCAGTCCGCCGATGCCGTAGATCGTCAGGTTGCGCCGGAGCATCTTGTCCGCGCTGACCGGCCGGTACTGCACGCCCTTCAAGGACAGCGGCACCAGCGCGATGATGATGAGCGCGTTGAAGACGACGGCCGACAGGATCGCGGAGTCGGGCGAGGCCAGGCCCATGATGTTGAGCTTGTCCAGGCCCGGGTAGACGGCCGCGAACAGCGCCGGGATGATCGCGAAGTACTTCGCGACGTCGTTGGCGATGGAGAAGGTGGTCAACGCACCCCGGGTGATGAGCAGTTGCTTGCCGATCTCGACGATCTCGATCAGCTTGGTCGGGTTGGAGTCGAGGTCGACCATGTTGCCGGCCTCCTTCGCCGCCGACGTACCGGTGTTCATGGCCACGCCGACGTCGGCCTGCGCGAGCGCGGGCGCGTCGTTCGTACCGTCCCCGGTCATCGCGACGAGCTTGCCGCCGGCCTGCTCCCGCTTGATGAGGGCCATCTTGTCCTCGGGGGTGGCCTCCGCGAGGAAGTCGTCGACGCCCGCCTCCTCGGCGATCGCCTTGGCCGTCAGCGGGTTGTCCCCCGTGATCATGACGGTCTTGATGCCCATGCGCCGCAGTTCGTCGAACCGCTCCCGCATGCCTTCCTTGACGACGTCCTTCAAGTGGACGACACCCAACACCCGTGCCCCGTCGGCGTCTTCCACCGCGACCAGGAGCGGAGTGCCGCCGGCCTGCGAGATGCGGTTCGTCGCCGCGTCCGCGTCCTCGGCGCCCGCGCCGCCGCGCTCCTTCACCCAGGCGACGACCGAACCGGCCGCCCCCTTGCGGATATTGCGCCCGTCGACGTCCACGCCGGACATCCGGGTCTGGGCGGTGAACTCGATCCACTCGGCCCCGACGAGCTCGCCCTGATGGCGCTCACGCAGTCCGTACTTCTCCTTCGCGAGTACGACGATGGAGCGGCCCTCGGGTGTCTCGTCGGCCAGCGACGACAGCTGGGCGGCATCGGCGAGTTCGGCCTCCGTCACCCCGCTCACCGGCACGAACTCGGCGGCCTGCCGGTTGCCCAGGGTGATGGTCCCGGTCTTGTCCAGGAGCAGCGTCGACACGTCACCGGCGGCCTCAACTGCCCTGCCGGACATGGCCAGTACGTTGCGCTGGACCAGCCGGTCCATGCCCGCGATGCCGATCGCGGACAGCAGGGCGCCGATGGTGGTCGGGATGAGGCAGACCAGCAGCGCCACCAGCACGACCATCGTCAGATGCGTTCCCGCGTAGTCCGCGAGTGGCGGCAGCGTGGCCACGGCCAGCAGGAAGACGATGGTCAGCGAGGCCAGCAGGATGTTCAGCGCGATCTCGTTCGGCGTCTTCTGCCGGGACGCGCCCTCGACGAGGTTGATCATCCGGTCGATGAAGGTCTCGCCGGGCTTCGTGGTGATCTTGACGACGATCCGGTCGGACAGGACCTTCGTACCGCCGGTGACGGCGCTCCGGTCGCCGCCGGACTCCCGGATGACCGGCGCCGACTCTCCGGTGATCGCCGACTCGTCGACGGACGCGACGCCCTCGACGACGTCACCGTCGCCGGGGATGATGTCGCCGGCCTCGCAGACGACCCGGTCGCCGATCTTCAACTCGGTGCCGGGCACCTGCTCTTCGGAGCGGTCCTGGAGCAGGCGGCGCGCGATGGTGTCGGTCTTCGCCTTGCGGAGCGTGTCGGCCTGCGCCTTGCCGCGGCCCTCGGCGACCGCCTCCGCCAGGTTGGCGAAGACGACGGTCAGCCACAGCCAGACGCTGATGGTCCAGCCGAACCAGTCGCCGGGGTCCTTGAAGGAGAACACCGTGGTCAGCACCGACCCGATCCACACCACGAACATCACGGGCGACTTGACCATCACCCGCGGATCGAGCTTGCGGAAGGCGTCCGGCAGCGACCTGAGGAGCTGCTTGGGGTCGAAGAGGCCCACGCCGACACGGCCCTCGGGCTGCTTGTGCCCCGTCGGCGCGTCCTGGTGGGGCACAAGGGTGGGAGTGGACATGGGGTCCTGCTTCTCTACGTCGGTGGTCATGACGCCAGCCCCTCGGCCAGCGGTCCCAGCGCGAGGGCCGGGAAGTAGGTCAGACCGGTGATGATGAGGATCGCGCCCACCAACAACCCGGTGAACAGCGGCTTCTCGGTACGCAGCGTGCCAGCGGTCTCCGGCACCGGCCTCTGCTCGGCGAGCGAACCGGCCAGCGCCAGCACGAAGACCATGGGCAGGAAGCGGCCCAGGACCATGGCCAGGCCCAGCGTGGTGTTGAACCACTGCGTGTCCGCGTTCAGCCCCGCGAACGCCGAGCCGTTGTTGTTCGCGGCCGACGTGTAGGCGTACAGGATCTCGGAGAAGCCGTGCGCGCCGGAGTTGGTCATCGAGGCGCCGGGCGTCGGCAGGGCCATCGCAGCGGCGGTGAAGACGAGCACCAGGGCCGGTGTGACGAGGATGTAGCAGGCGGCCAGCTTGATCTCACGGGTGCCGATCTTCTTGCCCAGGTACTCGGGCGTACGGCCCACCATCAGACCGGCGATGAACACCGCGATGACCGCCATGATCAGCATGCCGTAGAGGCCGGAGCCGGTTCCGCCGGGCGCGATCTCGCCCAGCATCATGCCGAGCATGGTGATCCCGCCGCCGAGCCCGGTGAAGGAGGAGTGGAAGGAGTCCACCGCACCGGTCGAGGTGAGGGTCGTCGACACCGCGAAGATCGACGAGGCGCCGACCCCGAAGCGGGTCTCCTTGCCCTCCATCGCCCCGCCCGCGATCTGCAACGCCGGGCCGTGGTGGGCGAATTCGGTCCACATCATCAGCGCGGCGAAGCCGACCCAGATGGTGGCCATGGTCGCGAGGATCGCGTAGCCCTGCCTGACCGACCCGACCATGATGCCGAAGGTGCGCGTCAGCGCGAACGGGATCACCAGCAGCAGGAAGATCTCGAAGAGGTTCGTGAACGGGGTGGGGTTCTCGAAGGGGTGCGCGGAGTTGGCGTTGAAGTAGCCGCCGCCGTTGGTGCCGATCTCCTTGACTGCCTCCTGCGAAGCGACCGCACCGCCGTTCCACTGCTGCGAGCCGCCGAAGAACTGCCCGACCTCGTGGATGCCGGAGAAGTTCTGGATGGCACCGCAGGCCACCAGGACGATCGCGGCGACGACGGAGAGCGGGAGCAGGATGCGGGTCACCCCACGCACCATGTCCGACCAGAAGTTGCCGAGTTCACCGGTCCGCGAGCGGGCGAAGCCGCGCACCAGCGCCACCGCGACGGCGATGCCCACGGCCGCCGAGACGAAGTTCTGGACAGCCAGCCCGGCGGTCTGCACGACATGACCCATGGCCTGTTCGCCGTAGTACGACTGCCAGTTGGTGTTCGTCACGAAGGACACGGCGGTGTTGAACGCCTGGTCCGGGTCGATGGCCCTGAAGCCCAGCGAACCGGGCAGGACGCCCTGGAGCCGCTGCAGCAGGTACAGAAACAGCACGCCGACCACGGAGAAGGCGAGGACACCGCGCAGGTAGGCGGGCCAGCGCATCTCGGTGTCGGGGTCGGCACCGATGCCCTTGTAGATCCACTTCTCGACGCGCCAGTGCTTGTCGGTGGAGTAGACCCTGGCCATGTAGGTGCCAAGGGGAATGTAGGCGAGAGCCAGCGCTCCTATGAGGGCGAGCAGTTGGAGAATGCCGGCGAGCACGGGACCCATGTCTTGTCTCAGAACCTCTCGGGGAAGATCAGCGCGAGGACGAGATAGCCCAGCAGGGCGACGGCCACGACGAGGCCGACGATGGTCTCGGCGGTCACAGCTTCGTCACCCCCTTGGCGACGAGGGCCACCAGCGCGAAGACCGCGATCGTGGTGACGACGAAGGCCAGATCGGCCATCGCGAGCTCCTAGGAGAGGTTCGGAAGAGGAACGGACAGGTAGAGGAAACCCCGCGCCCGGCCGGAATCGGTCGGCCGTTGACGACTCCCTTACGGCGACCCCCACACCTTTGACGGGCCCCTTACGGCCGCCGCCCCCGTCGCCCTCCCAGCAGGCGAAAGCGCAGGCGGCAGACGACCTCGCCCGTCTCCCGCCGTACGGCATGGGCGACGACCGCGCCCTGCTGGTTCGCAGCAACCTCCCCCACGCTCGCTTCGTGACGCCGCCCCAGCCGTAGCCGCACGGCAGTAGAGTCGGACGGTGACCTCTCTGCCGGAAAAGTCGTCATCACCGTTGAGCGAGGGCGACCGGGACACGGCGGTGCAACGCCTGCGGGAGGCGTACGCCGAAGAGCACATCTCGCACGAGGAGTTGGACGAACGCCTCCAGCAGGTGCTCACCGCCAGGACACGCGGCGAACTCGAGCCGGCACTGGCCTCGCTCCCGGCGGAGAACCCGCCCACCACGTCCACGATCGCCGCCGCCGCCGGACGGATCAAGCGGCACGGCGTATGGCGCGTACCCCGGAATCTCAAGGTCGAGTCCGCGTACGGAAACGTGCACCTGGACCTGTCCCGGGCTGTCATCGAACACCCGGTGGTCGACATCGAACTGCAGCTCGGCACGGGCAGGGCGAAGATCACGGTGCCTCGTGACGCCGTCGTCGAGTTCGAGGGTCTGAACACCGTGTGGAAGGACACGCGGTACCGGGCCCGGCGGAGCTCCCGACCCGGCGGGCCGACGATCCGGATCTCCGGAACCATGGGGTTCGGCCGGCTGAAGATCCGCCACGCGAGGCGTTGAGGCCCCGTCCGCCCCTGAGACACCGGAAACCCCGGGCCCCGAATGGCCCAGCCTTCCCCGCGCAGTCGAAACAGCCCCTCCTCGACCTGCCGCCGGTGCTGTCGCAGCAGGTCTTAACGCAACCCTGACGCCGACGTGTGATCCATCCCTCGGCCCTTTCGTCACGCTCTGCATACGCTGATGCCGCCGTCCGTGTGATGGCCGGATCCCACGCTGAGCCGCACCACAGGAGAGCCCCCGATGGCCGTCACCGAACACCCACCGCAGAGCCGCCTACGGACGTGGATGCTGCAGGGCCTGTCCGACATGGGCAGGAGCGGCGGCCACACGGGCCCGCACGCGGAACCCGAGCTGCCACACAAGGGCCAGCCCTGGTACCGGGTGATGTGCCTGACCGGTGTCGACTACTTCTCCACCCTCGGCTACCAGCCCGGCATCGCCGCCCTCGCGGCCGGCCTGCTCTCCCCCGTCGCGACCATCGTCCTCGTCATCGTCACCCTGGCCGGCGCCCTGCCGGTCTACCGGCGGGTGGCCGAGGAGAGCCCGCACGGCGAGGGCTCGATCGCGATGCTGGAACGGCTGCTGTCCTTCTGGCAGGGCAAGCTCTTCGTCCTGACCCTGCTCGGCTTCGCCGCCACCGACTTCCTGATCACCATCACGCTCTCGGCGGCCGACGCGTCGACCCACCTGGTCGAGAACCCGCACCTGACCAGCACCCTGCACGACCATCGGATGCTGATCACCCTCGTCCTGGTCGCCCTGCTGGGCGCGGTGTTCCTCAAGGGCTTCCTGGAGGCCATCGGTGTCGCGGTCGCCCTCGTGGGCCTGTATCTGACGCTGAACGTCGTCGTCGTGATCGTCGGTCTGTGGCATGTCGTCACCGCGGGTCACGTGGTCACCGACTGGTCCAGCGCCCTCACCGCCGAGCACGGCAACATATTCGCCATGGTCGGCGTGGCGCTGCTGGTCTTCCCCAAGCTCGCCCTCGGCCTGTCCGGTTTCGAGACCGGCGTCGCCGTCATGCCGCACGTGAAGGGCGACGAAGGCGACACGGAGGAGAACCCCCGCGGCCGCATTCGCGACACCAAGAAGCTGCTGACGGCCGCCGCTCTCATCATGAGCGTGTTCCTGATCGCCACCAGCTTCATCACCACCCTCCTGATCCCGGAGAAGGAGTTCGAGTCCGGAGGCCAGGCCAACGGCCGCGCACTCGCCTTCCTGGCCCACAAGTACCTGGGCGGCGTCTTCGGCACGGTCTACGACGTCTCGACGATCGCCATCCTGTGGTTCGCCGGCGCCTCCGCGATGGCCGGCCTGCTCAACCTCATGCCCCGCTACCTGCCCCGTTACGGCATGGCACCGCACTGGGCCCGGGCCGTCCGCCCGATGGTCATCGTCTTCACGCTCATCGGCTTCCTCGTCACCTGGGTCTTCGACGCGGACGTCGACGCACAGGGCGGCGCCTACGCAACCGGCGTGCTGGTGCTGATCAGCTCGGCCGCGATCGCGGTGACCATCGCCGCCCGCAAGGCCGGCCAGCGCGGCTGGACCATCGGCTTCGCCGTCATCTCGGCGGTCTTCCTCTACGTCACCGTCGCGAACGTCATCGAACGCCCCGACGGCGTCAAGATCGGCGCCTGCTTCATCGCCGGCATCATCCTGGTCTCCCTGCTCTCCCGGCTGGCCCGCGCGTTCGAGCTCCGCGTGACCAGCGTGACGCTCGACGACATGGCGGAACGTTTCATCCGGGACATGGCCAGCCGCAAGATCCGCTTCATCGCCAACGAGCCCGACCAGCGCGACAAGGCCGAGTACCGGGACAAGATCGAGCAGATCAGGGCCGACAACGACATGCCGGAGCAGGAGGACTTCGTCTTCGTCGAGGTGACGGTGACGGACCCCTCCGAGTTCGAGGCGGGCCTGACGGTCCGCGGCGAGGTCCTGCACCACCGCTACCGCGTCCTCACCCTGGAGTCCGCCTCCGTCCCCAACGCCCTGGCCGCTCTCCTCCTGCACGTCCGCGACACCACCGGCTGCACCCCGCACATCTACTTCGAGTGGACCGAAGGCGGCCCCTTCGCCAACTTCCTCCGTTTCTTCCTCTTCGGCCAGGGCGAGGTCGCCCCGGTCACCCGGGAGGTGCTGCGCGAGGCGGAACCGGACCGCGCCCGCCGCCCCCGCGTCCACACCGGCTGAATCCGGCACCCCCGCGTATGGATCCCGTCAGGATCGACCCGTACGGCGTCAGGACCCCGTCAGTGACGGATCCCGGGCCCCGCGCGACCGCCTAGCGTCAGCGGCATGCGATGTTCCGACGACCGGTGGGCCCGGGCCGGTGACCGGCACTGGCGTGGCGACGCCCGGCTCGCGGCGGGCTGCGCCGCACTGTTCGGCACCATGTCCGTGCTGGTCGACTGGGACGCGGGCAGCCTGACTCCTCCGCGCGTCGTGCTGTGGCTCGGCATGTCGGCGGCTCTCTTCGCCGTCCTGCTTCCGCCGCGGGTGACGGCAGGCACCGGCTGGCTGGCGGTACGAGGTCCATGGCGCAGGCGTGTGGTGCGCACGGACGCGCTGACGACCGTACGGCGCTACGACGGCGTCTCGGCCCATCTGGTTCTGTGCGACGCCCACGGTCACCGCCTGGAACTGGACCCCCGTGTCCTGGCCGCCAATCCGCTGATCTGGCACGAACTCGACGCCGGCGTCCGGCGCTCCCTCCGGCGCGGCACCCTGTTGCAGGGCGCGGACGTCCTGGACCGGCTCGGCCGCAGCATCGACGACGAGACCGCGCGAGCGGTTCTCAGGGCGTCCGGGCTCTCATGACCGCGATGACGGGCACGCCCTCCGCTGGGATGGCAGACCTGACTGTCATGTCACTCGGATCCCCTTCCGCCGTAAGAGACGATCGCGCAGGCCGAGCTCCTCAACGCCTGCCCAGGCTGGTGGCGCAGTCGCCGGCACACGGGATCCCGGGTCGACCGAACCGGGGCCGCCCCCAAGGAAAGGCCGACGAACTGATCCAACTGGCCACCGAGCAGGATGACCTGGACGAGTTACGACGCCTGGTCGCCCGGGGCAGCACCACCGCCGCCGCCGAACAACTCGCGGAACTCACCCCCGACTGACCGCGCACCACGGCTTCCGGCACGGCACCGGCACCGTTTGCGCCGCCGCGTATGCGCAAGGTCGCGGCCGCCCGCCTCATCGGCTCCGGCGTCCGCTGCTCTCCCTCACCACCAGTTCCGTCGCCACCTCCACCCGCGTCGTCTCCGGCTGTTCCCCGGAGAGCAGCCGCAGCACCATCCGGGCCGCGAGAGCGGTCATGTCGGCAAGAGGGGTGCGGACCGTCGTCAGCCGTGGGGTCACCCAGTCCGCGAAGGGCAGGTCGTCGAAGCCGACCACGCTGACGTCGGCCGGGATGCGCAGACCCAGTTCGGCGGCGGCCCGGTAGGTGCCCAGCGCCTGATGGTCGCTGCCGGCGAAGATCGCCGTAGGGCGGTCGGGCAACGCCAGGAGTTCCAGGGCGTGTTGGTGTGCCAGGCCGTGGGTGAAGTCGCCGTAGCGCACCAGCTCGGGGTCGAAGGGCAGTCCTGCTTCGGCCAGGGCCGAGCGGTAGCCGTCGACCCGTGCCCGGGAGGTGAGCCGGCGCTCCGGGCCGCTGATGATCGCGATGCGTTCGTGGCCGAGGTCGGTGAGGTGCCGGGTCGCGGCCAGTCCACCGGGCCAGTTGGTGGCGCCCACCCAGGGGGTGCCCGGCGCGGGTTCGTCGATCGGCATGACCAGCGCGTAGGGGATGCCGAGCCGGCTCAGTTCCTCGTGCTGCCCGGGTGTCAGTTCGGGCACCACGAGAATGGCTCCGCGTGTGGAGCGGGTGGCGAGCGAGTCCAGCCACTGACGGGCGCGCCTGGTCCGGCCGTGGGTCGAGGAGACCACCAGGCCCATTCCCGCGTCGTGCAGGACGTCTTCCGCTCCCCGGATCAGCTCGACCGCCCAGGGGCTGTCCAGTTCGTTGATGACGAAGTCGATCAGCCCTCCGGGCGGGGCCGTGGTGGCGGCCGGGTGGTGTTTCGCCAGGTAGCCGTGTTGTTCCAGCAGCCGCTGCACCTTGGCCCGCGTCTCCGCCGAGACATCGGATCTCTTGTGCAGCACCTTGGAGACGGTGGACACCGACACGCCTGCCCGGTCGGCGATTTCGGCCAGCGTACGCCGTCTTCCGTCACTGGATCCCGTCCGAACCGTTGACGTCATCGGATGAATCTCCTACGTTGCCGGGCGATCGACTTTTGCGAAACGTATCGCAATTCCTGTGCGCGGAGTACGGCTCCCGGCGAAGAGGCGGTCTACATGAAGAGATGGCGCGTGGCTTCCCTGGCCGCGGCCGTGGCTCTGGTGCTTTCCGGCTGCGGAGGTACTGGCGGCGGTGACAGCTCCCGTTCCAACGGCGGGAAGGGCGAGTTACTGGTCTGGGTGGACAACACCCGTATGCCCGCGGCCCAGCAGTACGAGAAGGCCCATCCCGACGTGAGGATGCGCATCGTCACCATCCCGCCCGACGCGGGCTACGTGCCCACCAAGATCTCGCTCGCCAACCGCACGAGGAGCGGCTGGCCCGACGTCGTCTTCCTCGCCAACCCGGCCGAGACCGCGACACTCGCGAGCGAGAAGTTCGGCTACGCGGCCCCGCTCGACGACCTGGTGCCCAAGGCCGTCCGCGACGGCTTCACGCCGGGCTCCCTCGACACCTGCACCTTCGGCGGCAAGACGTACTGCCTGCGCAACGACATCGCCCCCACCGTCCTGTGGTACGACGCGAAACTGATGAAGCGATACGGCTACCAGGTCCCCGAGACCTGGGCCGAGTACCAGCAGATCGGCCTGAAGGCGGCCGCCGAACACCCCGGCACCATCGTCGGAGCCGTCAACGGCAAGTACGGCGCCGGCATCTACTTCGGCAGCAGTGGCTGCCCCACCCGCGACACGCTCAGCCTCACCGAGGTCCACATCGACCTCGGCCGTCCGGAGTGCACCCGGGTCGCCGATCTGCTGCAGCCGCTCGCCCGCAGGAAGGCCGTCACCACCGTCGTGCCGATCGACCCGGGCTTCGCCAAGTTCGGGAAGGGCGACAGGATCCTGATGCTGCCGGCCCCGGCCTGGTTCGGCGACTTCATGTTCGCACCCGCCTTCAAGGTGCCTCAGGGCCGTATCGCCGCCGCCCCCATGCCCACCTGGCCCGGCGAGAGCAAGCCGTACGCCGGACAGGTCGGCGGCGGCGCCTTCCTCGTCTCCTCGCACGCCGGCGAACGTACCCGGCAGGCCGCGGACTTGGTGCGCTGGATGACCACCGACGTGAACCTCCAGGCGAAGCAGCCCACTTACCCCGCTTTCACGGCAGCCGCGAACAAGTGGGGCGAGGCCAAGTCGAAGGATCCGTACTACGCCTCGGACCCGATGCCCGCCCTCACCGCGGCGGCGAACACGCTGCGACCCGGCTTCGGCGCGGTCCGCTTCGAGGCCGACTGGCAGAGCAGCTTCAACGACACGTTCGTCAAGGCGGTCGACTCCGGCGGCAACCTCCGTGATTCCCTGGGGAGTTGGCAGGACAAGCTGGAGGCGGCGGCCAAGACCGGCGGGTACACGGTCGGATGAAGACGCTCACGCCCTCACGCCCGCCCACACTCGCCGTCGTGCCGCCGGTGACTTCCCGCCGACGGCGCCGTCCTGGCCGCACCGCCGCCGTCTGGATCCTCGTCGGCCCCTACACGGTGTTCCTCGCGATCTTCGGGCTCGCGCCCGCCGGGTACGCGCTGTGGACCTCCCTCGTCGAGGACGGCTCGTTCTCCGGCGGGCACTGGGCAGCGGTGTTCGACGACTACCGGCTCGGCGACGCGGCCGCCCACGTGACGACGTATCTGCTGCTCTGGCTACCGATCCTGCTGCTGACCGTCCTGTCCCTCGCCTTCACGCTGCACGTCCGACCCGGCCGGATGACGAGCGCACTCCAGCTCGTCTACTACCTGCCCGGCGCGGTCACCGGCTCGGCCGCCGCCCTGCTGTGGCTGTTCATGGTCAGTCCGGACAGCAGTCCGTTCTCGCCCCTGCTCGAGCTGATGGACGTCAAGAGCGCCACGGACGCGCTGTCCGGCGGCAGCCTCGTCGCCGTCCTCACCGTGATGGGCGTCGCGGTGCACGCCGGCGGCTGGATCGTGGTCCTGTACGGGGCGCTCACCGCACTCCCCAAGGACGTCCTGGAGGCCGCGCAGGTCGACGGCGCCTCGGCCTGGCGCACCATGTGGCACGTCAAACTGCCGCTGGTCCGCACCTACGTCGCCTTCGTGCTGATCTCCAGCTTCGCCTCCGGCAGCCAGGTGTTCGTCGAGCCGACCGTGCTGTCCACCGGCGCCCCCGGCCAGATCAGCCCCACCTGGTCCGTCAACCAGCTCGCCTACGTCTACGCGACGCAGGACGGTGACTTCGGCAAGGCCGCAGCGCTGTCGCTGGCCATGCTCGCCGTCGGAGTGCTGGCCGCGTGGATCGTGATCACCCGTACGCGTATGTACGCCACCCACTCCCCCGATTCCCGGTGAACGAGGCGATGAGCGCACTGTCGCGCGGCGCCCGAGCCCTGTTCCTGCTCGGTGCGGCCGTCTTCTTCGGACTGCCCCTGCTGTGGCTGCTGCTGGCCCCCACCCGCACGGCCGACGACCTGACCACCGGCTCACCGCTCGGCTTCGGCTCGCTGGGCAACGTGGGCGACGCCTGGTCGCACCTGACGTCCTACAACGACGGTGAGATCACGCTGTGGATCGGCAACTCGATCCTCTACGCGGCGGCCAGCGTGGCCCTCGCCCTGCTGCTGTGCGTACCGGCGGGCTACGCGCTCGCCAAACACGCCTTCGCCGGCCGCCGGGTGCTGCTCACCCTGTCCGTCGTGACGATGATCCTGCCCCCTGCCGCGCTGGTGCTGCCGCTCTACCTGGAGATGTCGGCGATCAACCTCACCGGCACGGTCTGGTCGGTGATCCTGCCGCTGTCCTTCTACCCCTTCGGCGTCTACCTGGCCTTCCTGCACTTCCAGGCGAACCTGCCCGACAGCCTGCTGGACGCCGGACGCGTCGACGGGGCGAGTGAACTGCGGCTGTTCTGGTCGGTCGCCCTCCCGCTGGCCCGACCCGCCATCGCGCTGATCGCCTTCTTCGGCTTCGTCCGTTGCTGGACCGACTTCTTCCTGCCCTTCGTCATGCTCTCGGACGACCGCACCTTCACCCTCCAGCTCGGTCTGATGTCCCTGCTGCAGTCCACCGGCGCCGTCAACAACTCCAGCGGCTTCGCCGACCTCGACATCCACCAGCCGGAGGCGGCCCTCGCCGGACTCGTGGCCTGCGCACCGCTGCTGATCGGATTCGTCCTCGCCCAGCGCTTCCTGCGCACCGGGCTGCTGGCCGGGGCGGAGAAGGGCTGATGGACGACACGCGTGCCGAACTCACGTCCCGGTTACAGGAGTTGGTCGTACCCGTGGCGTCCCGCTTCAGCACCGGCCGGGCGCGCGTCCGTCTCGGTGTGAACACCGCGATCCACGACGACACTGCCGCCGAACTCGAGGCGTTCGCCCGGCCGTTGTGGGGGCTCGCGCCTCTCGCGGCGGGCGGACAGGCCGTTCCGCAGGCCGGGTTGTGGGCCGAGGGCCTCGCCCATGGCACGGATCCCGCGCACCCCGAGTACTGGGGCGAGCCGGTCGACCGCGACCAGCGCATCGTCGAGATGGCCGCCATCGGCTTCGCCCTCGCCCTCGCCCCGCAGCAGTGGTGGGACCCGCTGAGCGGCCCCCAACGCGACCGGCTCGCACGCTGGTTGCTCAGCGCGCTGCCCCGGGAGACCTCCGACAACAACTGGCTCTTCTTCCCGGTGCTCATCGGTCTCGGCCTCGACCGGGTGGGGGTGCCCTACGACCGCTCGCTGATCACCGCGCGCCTCGACCGCCTGGACACCTTCTGGCTCGGCGACGGCTGGTACGCGGACGGCCCCACCGAACGCCGCGACTACTACGTCCCGTGGGCCATGCACTTCTACGGCCTGCTCCACGACACGCTCACCGGCGGCGACCGCTTCAAGGACCGGGCGGCCCGGTTCGCCGGCGACTTCCGGCACTGGTTCGCCGACGACGGCGCCGCCGTGCCGTACGGCCGCAGCCTCACCTACCGCTGGGCGCAGGCCGCGTTCTGGGGCGCGCTGGCGTACGCCGACATCGACGTACTGCCGTGGGGGCAGGTCAAGGGCTATCTGCTGCGGCATCTGCGCTGGTGGCGCGGTCGGCCGGTGACCGGGCCCGACGGGCTGCTGTCCATCGGGTACGGCTATCCGCAGCCAGCGCTGGCCGAGCAGTACAACGCGCCGGGCTCGCCCTACTGGTCGCTCAAGGCGTATCTGCCGCTCGCGCTGCCGGCCCGGCACGCGTTCTGGACCGCGCAGGAGGAGCCTGCTCCCGCGCTGCCCGGCGTCAGTGCCCAGCCGCACGCCGGTGCGGTCCTCCTGCGGACGTCCGGCGACGTGACCCTGCTCGCAGGACGACAGCACCACCCGTGGGTACGCCATGGAGCCGAGAAATACGCCAAGTTCGCGTACTCGACCCGTTTCGGCTTCAGCCTGCCGAACGGCACACTCGGCCTCGAACAGGGCGCCCCCGACTCGATGCTGGCGTTGAGCGACGACGGCGGGGCGCACTACCGGGTCCGCGAGGAGCCGGCCGATCCACAGGTCACGGCGGACACCGTCCGCAGCACCTGGCGCCCCTGGCCCGACGTGGAGATCACCACCTGGCTGACGGCCGCGGCGCCCTGGCATGTGCGCGCCCATCACATCCGGACCGCCCGCACCCTGCACACCTGTGAGGGCGGCTTCGCCGTCGACCGGGACGCGGGCACGGACCGCGAGACCGGGCCGGCGTACGCGAGGGTGGCGGCCCCCGCGGGACTCACCGCACTGGGCGACCTCGACGGCCGACGTGAGGGCGAGGTCGTCGACTGCCTGCCCGGCACGAACGTCCTGGCGCGACGCACCGCCCTGCCCGTGCTCCTCGGCCGGCTCCCGCCCGGTGAGCACTGGTTGAGATGCGCCGTACTCGGTGCTCCCGACGGCCCCGAAGCCGAGACGGCATGGCGAGAACCCCCGGCCCCCGCACGGCCCCCGACCGCCCACGCTCCGACCACCGCACATCCGACGACTGGAGACGGGACATGAGACCCAGACATCTGTCCGTACTGGCCGCCGTGACCGCGCTGCTGGCCTTCCCGGTCCAGGCGCACGCGGCGCAGTCCGGCCACACCTACCACGTAGCCACCCAGGGCAGCGACCAGGCCCACGGCTCGCGGACGAGCCCGCTGCGTACCATCGGCGCCTGCCTCACACGCGTCCACCCCGGCGACACCTGCCTGATCCACCGGGGCACCTACCGCGAACAACTCACCCCGCCCTCCGGCACCGAGAGCGCCCCCGTCACGATCGCCGCCTACGGTGACGGCCCGGTGACCGTCGACGGAACCGAGCGGATCACCGGCTGGCAGGACGCCGGCGGCGGTCTCGTCGCCACCGACACCGCCCTGCCTCCCGACCCGGACTTCAACGCGGTGTTCCTGGACAACGCCCGTGCGGCAGAGGGCCGTTGGCCCAACTCGGGCGCCGATCCGCTGAACGCCACCTGGGCCGAGGCCGACAGGACCTCGACCGACCAGAACATCGACGACAGCGACCTGCCCGACGCCGTCTGGACCGGTGCGACCGTCCACCTGTGGGCGGGCTCCAACCCCTGGGCCCAGCAGACCGGCACCGTCACCGCGGCCGCACCCGGCCAACTGGACTTCAAAGGCGGCAACTACCGCTGCCCGCCCCTGTGCATGGGCGACCAGACGTACCGCAACTACTACCTCGTCGGTTCGAAGGCCACCCTCGACCAGCCAGGAGAGTGGTACTACGACAAGACCGCGCACCGGCTGTACATGGTCCCCCCGAAGGGCGGCATCGCCGGACACACGGTGACCGCCAAGCACCGGCTGTGGGGCGTCGATCTCAGCGGCAGCTCGTACGTCACCGTGCGAGGCCTGGACCTTTGGGGAACATCCCTGCGAACGGGCAAGTCGAGTACGGGAGTTGTGGTCGACGGGCTGCACGCCGCATACATCTCCGAGTTCTCCACCCTGCCCATGCCACCGGACAGCGATCTCGCGGTCGAGCCGTTCGAGGGCCACATCGTCGCCTCCCGCATCCTCGACTCGGGCGTGCAGATCCTCGGCACGGGCAACACCCTCAAGAACAGCGAGATCGCGCAGTCGGCCGGCGACGGCGTCCTGGTCCGCGGCAGCCACAACACCGTCACCGGCAACTACATCCACGACGTCGGCTGGATGGGCAGCTACACCCCCGGCATCGAGATCAACGGAAACGGCCACACCGTCACCCACAACACCGTCCGGCGCACCGGACGGGCAGCCATCGACACCGCCTGGCAGCTCAACGGCACCGAGTTCCACGACAACCGCATCGCCTACAACGACATCTCCGAGGCGATGCGCACCTCCCGCGACGGCTCGCCGTTCTACGTCTGCTGCAGCCTCAACGGCTCCGGCACCGCCATCGACCACAACACCGCGCACGACGCCGACGGCCAGAACGGCTACTACGTCGACAACTACTCCGGCCACTTCCGCCTGCACCACAACGTCGCCTGGAACACCGGCAGTCGGGGCGTCTACTTCAACGGCCACACCGGCCCCAGCATCGCCAACGAGGACCACAACTCCAGCTACGGCATGGGCATCAACGTCGCCTCCTCCGCGCTCGGCGGTGCCACGGACGCGTCCGGCTCCTACTTCAGCAACATCATCGGACCCAAGCCGGTCACCGCGACGCAGACCGGCAACCCGCTGCCGGTGGTCCGTTCCAACCTGATCAGCGACAAGCCCGGCTACGCCGACGACGTCAACGGTGAGCTGTGGCTGACGCCGGGTTCGCCCGCCATCGACGCGGGCGAAGTGGTCGACGGCATCACCACCGACGTCCTGGGCACGGCTCCCGACCAGGGCGCCTACGAGTACGGCGCACCGATCTGGTCGACCGGCTGCGCTCTGCCCGGTTGCCAGGAGCGGGTGCGGCACGGCAGTTGGACCGCCACCGCGAGCGAAGGCACCGACGCCTCCGCCACCGTCGACGGCGACATCAACACCCGCTGGACAGGCGGTGCTTCGCAGAGTGCCGGCCAGTTCCTGACCGTCGACCTCGGCGAGAGCAAGGCCTTCGACCGGCTCGCCCTCGACGCGGGCCGCGACACCAGCGGCCAGCCGTACGGCTTCACCGTCTCCGCCAGCCGTGACGGCACCCACTGGGGCGAACCACTCGCCCGGGTCTCCGGCCGTTCCTTCACCCAGGACGCGGTCCTCTCCCGCCCTGCCACCGCCCGCTACCTGCAGATCACGCTCACCGCGAGCGGGCCCGCCCCCTGGGTCGTCAACGACATCCGGCTGTACGGCGACGGGCCCGACGCCGCCTCGACACTCCAGGCGGAGCGGGCCACGGAGGTCCGTGGTACGGACCGCGGCACCGCGGCGATCTCCCTCGGGGGCGGTGACCGGGTGGGCTTCCGCGCGGCGAACGTCAGCGGCAGGCACCTCACCGTGCGCGTCGCCCCGGCCTGCCAACGCGGATGCTCACTCCAGCTGCGCCTGGACAGGCCGGACGGCCCCGTGGCCGCCGACGTGCCCCTGAACGGTACCGGCGCCTGGCAGGAACGCTCCGTGACCCTCACACACACGGTCACCGGATCGCACGACCTCTACATCCTGGCCAAGGGCAACGGCCGCGTGGCCGACCTGGACTGGCTGACCATCGGACCCGCCACCGCGGACCCCACGACATGACCCGGTACGGCGGCGTCTCCCGCCCCCATCAGAAAGGACTCACGATGAACAGGAGAACACTCCTACGGACCGGTGCCGGCATGCTGGCCGGCGGTGCCGCGCTCACCCTGCCACCGACCCCGCTCGCGGGAGCGGCACCGGTGACGGCGGCCGCCGACCCGACCGACGGCTGGACGCAGACCTCGTTCACGTACACCTGGCAGAAGCCCTGGAACCTCGACCTCAGCGAGCGGCACAGCTACAGCGGCGGCGTCCACCGCATGTGGGTGTACGCCGACGATGAGCCCTTCGAGGAGGGCAGTTCCACCGATCCGCGCACCGAGATGCGCTGGAAGGTCGACTACACCACGGGCAACCGTATGTGGGACGCCGACGTCTATCTGCCCGCCGGCACCGACGGCGCCTCCTTCGTCCAGATCCTGCGCGGCGTCCACCCCTCGGGGACCCCCGCCACCGACATCATGCTCAACATCTACGACACGGGCGGCGGCACCGTGCGGCGCTACGACGGCACGGTCCTCAAGACGGGCGCGTACGACACCTGGTTCAACGTGAAGATCGCCCACCAGGCGAGCAGCGGGACCGGAACCATCAAGGTGTACTTCGACGACTCCCTCGTCCTGACGGTCGCCGACCGGGGTCCCGCCACCCGCTACTTCAAGAACGGCGTGTACGACCACGGTTCCGGCCGTGCCGAGGCGCGCTTCCGCGACATCCGCTACTGGACGAGGTGACCGGGCGGTGCGCAGACGACAGGCTCTCGCCGTGCTCGGTGGCGCCGCCCTGGCAGGCACGGTCGGCGCGACCGGTCCTGCGGTGCGCGCGTACGCCGCGGACGAGGTGTACTTCCAGAACCGTGGCAGTGTCGAGGGCTGGGACCACGCCTACACACAGAAGGACGGCGTGATCGCGACCACCGACTCCCCGGTCTACAAGGGCGCCCACTCGCTGGCCGCCACCCAGACGTACATCGGGGAGACCGGCGGCTACCACTCGGAGGTCATCGAGCGCGGTGCGCAGAGTGTCGGCGAGGACAAGTACTACGGCCAGGCCATCCGCCTCGCGCCCGACTGGGAGTTCCACGACCAGAACGTCACCTTCCAGCAGTGGTCACCCGAGGATCCCGAGGGCCCCTGGCTCCTGATGTTCGTCATCGGTGACGAGATCCGCTTCGGCGGCTCCGGCGGCATCAAGGGCACGGTCGGCTCCATCACGTCCCTGCGCGGTACATGGCTGCGTGTCGTCGCCCGCCTCAAACTGGCCGGCACAGGCGCGGGTGCCTTCGAGGTCTGGCTGAACGGCAGGAAGACCGTCAGCCTGACCGGCATCGCGGCACTCCCCTCGACCTCGCGGACCATCCGCTGGTCGAACGGGATCTACTGCACGGCATGGCGGGACGGCACACCCAGCGGCCCCGACGTGCTGACGATCCACCACGACAATCTCCGGATCGCCTCGTCCTACGCGCTCGCCGAACCGGCCAACTGGTCCTGAGCGCAGGCTCCGGTCGTGTACGGCGGCCCCGTGTCCGCAGCAGTGGACGCGGGGCCGCCTGATCGACGGGAGCGCCAGGCATTTGGCGCCTGACCACCGACTGACCAGAGTTCCTCGTCGGTCGCGTCGGAGGGTCCGGGCCAACTGCTAGAATGGACCCGTTGGCCTTCGGCGCCCCAATCGGTGCGCGCGGAGGCTTTTTTCATGCCTTCTGACACCTCTGTTTCCAGCACGCTTCCTACGACCAGTTACCGTGACCTGCTCCGCAACCGTGAGTTCGTCGGGTTGCACGCCGGTTTCACCGTGACGGTCGCCGCGAGCACCTTGTCGGGCTTCGCCCTCGGCACACTGGTCGACCGTCAGACCCAGTCCCCTTTCCTGACAGCCGTGAGCATGTACGGCGCCACGTTCGCGACGGTGCTCGGTGCGTTGACGCTGATGTCGGTCGCGGACGGAAACCGGCCTCGCCGAACGCTCGTCGCGCTCCAGTGCGTCTCGCTCGTGGGCGTTGCCGCACAGGCGGTCCCCGGGCTGCCGCTGGCTGCCCGGTTCGGCCTGCTCCTCGTGCTGGGGTTCTTCCAGTCCCTGGGGACCGGAACGCGGATGGGACTGCTGGCCGAGGTGGTGCCGACCTCGGCGTACGCACTGGCGCGTTCGCTGATGAACATCACCTCGGGCGGCATGGCCATCCTCGGTTACGCCATCGGTGGCGTACTGCTGAGGTACCTGAGCCCACAAGGGGTCTTCGTCGTCGCTACGGCCCTGACCGGAGCCGGAGTAGTCATTGTGGCGGCGACTGTCCGGGAACACTCGATCCGTCTCACCCGTCGCCCCGGACTGCGCCAGACCTGGACAACGAACATCGCGCTCTTCTCGCACCCCGGCCAACGCGCGCTACTGCTGAACCTGTGGGTCCCCAACGGCCTGATCGTCGGCTGCGGGGCTCTGTTCATCTCCTACGACCCCCGTCACGCCGACGTCTTCCTGGCCGCGGGATCAGCAGGCATGCTCCTCGGTGACCTGACTGTCGGGCGGCTTCTCACCGCCGAGCAGCGACGCCGCTGTGCGTTCCCCCTGCGACTGCTGCTCGCCGTCCCCTACCTGCTGTTCGCCGTCCACCCGCCCGTGCTGATGGCGACAGGCGCGGTGTTCATCGCCAGTGCCGGATTCGCCGCCACCCTGCCGCTCCAGGAGCAGCTTCTCGCGTTGACTCCGGATCCGGTCCGTGGCCAGGTCCAGGGAGTCGAGTCCGCCGGCCGGATGACATGGCAGGGTCTCGGAGCCGCGATCGCGGGCGGCGTTGCCCAGTACTTCACCCCCGCCACGACCATCACGGCTGTGGCCGCAGTCTCCGTCGTCATCACGGTCTCCTCCCGACCCTTCGTGGTCCGCGCCCGAGCTGGCAGCCGACTGCCCGAGCCTGGCACGACGGCATGAGTGGCGGACGCGCCGGCCAACTGTGGGAACTGGTCGGGCTGTTGTTCAGCGGCGAGGATCTCTTCGCCCTGGCAGATCTGCCCGTGGTCCTGTCGGATGCCTGCGCTTGACCGCGTCAGGCTCCCCGGAGCCGGGCCCGCGTGCCGTAGGGCGAAGCGTGCACCTGTCTGCCTTCACCTCGACCCGGCTGAGACGTCACACCGTCCGGCGAGCCGCCTCGCGCAGGGCGGAGACGGCCGGTTCGTCGCGCTTGTCCGGGAGCCAGGCGAGTTCGGCCGTCGAGAGGCCCAGTTCCGGGCAGTCGACGTAGGTGATGCCGGGGCGCGGGTACAGGCGGCGGGCCGCGGAGGGGAGGAAGGTGATCGCACGCCCCTGGGTGACGGCAAGGACCATGGCCTCGGTGTCTCTGACGACGGGACCGAAGCGGACCCTTGTGCCGTCGGGACGGGGGTTGACCGTGAGGTGGTTCCACCAGGAGCGGGGCACCTCCGGCGGCATGTCGACGACCAGGCGGTCGGCGAGGTGGTCGAGAGTGAGCACGTCCCGGTCGGCGAGCGGATCGTCGGGGGACAGACACACCACCCGCGTCTCGGACGCCAGCCTCAGGGACTGGATCCCGCCGGGCAGGGGGCCCCGGAGGAAGGCGGCGTCGACCGCCCGGCTGAGCAGAGTGCTGAACATGTCGACGAAGGTCAGGTTGCGGACCTCGATCTCCAGGTCAGGGTGTCGGCTGCGCAGGTGGGCGAGGATGGCCTGGGCGTAGGGCATGGCGGCCTCGGCCCCGAGGCTGCCGATCCTCAGGAGCCCGCGCGCCGCACTGGCATGACGGTCGGCCGCCTCCCGCAGTCGCGCCATGGCGTCGACCACCGCCCTGGCCTCCTCGGCGAGGGCCTGGCCGACCGCGGTGAGCCGCACATCACGGCCGCCGCGCTCGACAAGCACGACACCGAGCCGCTGTTCCAGCGACCTGATCTGCTGGCTGAATGCGGGCTGAGTGACGTAGACCCGCGCTGCCGCCCGTCCGAAGTGAAGCTCCTGAGCAAGGACGAGAAAGAGCCGGAGCTGGTGGAGACTCGGCTCCCGTACAGCACCGGATCCGCCACCAGGACTCATAGGCGAAAGGTTATCGACAAGAAGGCCATCCTCTTCGGCCTCTCGGCTATCCCGTCCAATCCCACTCGATCAGGATCTATGGGGTTCCTGAATCGCGAACGGGTGGAGGCCGACAGATGCGGTTCTGCAAGAGCGTGGTGACGTTGGTGTTCGTGGCGGCGTTGTCGTCCGGAGCGGTCGGCTCGGCGACGGCGGCTCCGATGCCCTGGGAGACCAGCAAGGTCCCGACCGTGACGACCGGGCACAACAACGTCAACATCGTCCTGTGCGGTAATCCCTGCTATCAGTAGCTCCTCTTGGGCGGGCACTGCACCCGCGGTTCACGCGGACCCGGCTCAACTCCCGCAGACAGCTCTCTCCATCGCGTCCGCCCGCATCGCCGTACTCGAGGAGTCCCTTCCCTTGCTTCGCATCCACTTCGACTCGCGCGATCTGCAGAACATCCGGATCGCTCAACAGCCTGATCCCCTGTGGGAGTTGATGTGCGCGGTGTGCCGTCTCCAGACGTGTCAGGGCCTTGTGGAGTTCGGGCACTGGCGCCGCGAGACGGCTCAAGGGCTGTCGCGGGACCGTCGCGCCGCACAGGCCCTGCGCGTCCTGCGCACCGTCATCCCGGCCTCCGGCTACATCCCAGACTTCCTGACGCCCGCGGTCACGGGCGAGCCTCTGGAGGCCGGACTCGAAAGGGTCCGGGCGACACCTCGTGACCGACTGACGGCAGAGCTGACGCGGTTCGCCGACACGAGACCGGTGCCGGGCTGGATACACGGTCCTCACGAAGCACCCGGCGCCTCACTCAAGCTGGTGTCCGGCGCCCTGCATGCCTCGTTCCGGGCACTGCTGGAACCCTACTGGCGGCAGGTGCGTTCGGCGGTGGGCGACGACGTGGCAGTCCGCACCCGCTCCCTGCTCGACGAAGGGACAGCCGCTCTCCTGGGAAGCCTGCACCCGTTCGCGCGATGGAACGCGCCGTATCTGGACGTCGACTACCCCACCCACCGGGAACTGCGGCTGGACGGACGGGGGCTGATGCTGGTGCCGTCGTACTTCTGCTGGCGCAGACCCACCGCGCTCGCTGATCCCGGCCTCGACCCCGTCCTCGTGTACCCCGTCACGAAGCGGCCGCTCGACATCGCGCGAACAGGCGAGGAGCGGCTGGAACGGCTGCTGGGCCGGACGAGAAGCGCGGTTCTGGCCGATGTGGCGGATCATCCGGCGCGCACCACCACCGAGGTGGCGCGAGCCCTCGAACTGGCACCGGCCAGTGCGAGTTATCAGATCGGCGTCCTGCGCGAGGCAGGTCTCGTGGTCAGCAGGCGTGACGGCAAGCATGTCGAGCACTCGGCGACGCCTCTGGCTCACGGCCTGCTGGCCGCCGGCACGGGGACGACGTCTCGAACGGTCACCGATCGTCGTTTCATCCCGGTGGGCGGCGGCACTGGTCCTCGTCGGTACTGACGCGCCGCTCAGGAGCACGTCAGTGTCGGCACCCCCCAGTCGCCGTGGTCGTTGCCGTTGCCGTCACCGGCGTCGCCGACCTTGAGGTCGACCACCTGTGCGCCGCTGACGTCGACGTCGATCGGCACGGCGGCCTGTCGGCCGCGGATCGTCGGCGTGGTCACCAGGGTCCTGCCGTCGGCGATCACGGAGAAGGTCACGGTTCCCGCACCGCTCGTCTCGTCGTCGACGCCCACCTCCGCCGTCAACCGCGAACAGTTTCCGCCGAGGTAGATCTGGACGTCGCTGAGCGCATTGGTGCCGAGGCCCTTGGCGTAACCCACGCCGGCCACACTGATCGCACGGCCGTCCCCGGCCGCCTGCTCGCCGACGCTGCTGTCCCGCTCCACCGGCCCCCATCCGTTGGTCGCGGACAGGAACGGCAAGTCGCTCACCGCGCTCTTCCCGGCTGACGGAGCCGGCGGGATCCCGCCGATGATGCGCTCGTCGCCACCGGTGGCCTGCCGCCCGTTCTGGACGTAGTGCACCGTGGTGGTCAGTGCCGAGGCGGAGGGCAGAGTCCCGGCCGGTGGCTGGACCTTCCAGGTGAAGGCGGCCGATCCGCCCGGCTGCAGGCGCTTGAGGGACTGGGCACTTGTGGCGCTCGCGCTCCAGCCGTCGGGTACGGCGAGCGAGGCCGTCAGCCGGGACGCGGACGACGCGCCCTTCGGCACCCGCACGGTCGTCCGGGCAGTGAAGGTCTGCCCCGGCTGAGCGGTGTCGGGCACGTCCAGCGCGACATCGGCTCCCGGACGCTTCGGCATGGCGTACTTCCGGGCGTCGTAGCGCGGGCTGTCGTTCTGCGCGACGCGCAGGGACGAGGCGTAGCTGCCGTAGTCGGTCAGGGAGACCTTGCCGAGGCCGCCGGTGCTGCCGTCCAGGTTCCACACGGCGATGGCGATGCTGTTGCGGCCGTTCGGGTTCAGGATTCCGTTGGGGACGGGGAACGTGTGCTGCGGACCGAGGTAGTTGACGTAGTTGCCGACCTGCCAGCCGTTCACGAAGACCGTGGCACGGTACTTGCGTGACGGGTCGTCGGTGAACGTCAGGCCGAGTGAGGTGTCCTGGCCGCGGGGCAGGTCGAGCTTGACGTCGTCGCGGTACCAGGAGACGCCGGGGCGGGTGTCCTTGGACGGCAGGGACACCTGCTTCCAGTTGCCGTCCGGGTAGCCCGGGAGGGACCAGCCCGCCCGCTCGCCGTACAGGCCGCCCGTCGACAGCGGGCCGCGCACGGTGTCCTGGAGGTCCTCGCCACCGCGTACGCCCTGGAGCCGCCAGGTGACGGAGGTCAGCGGGGCTCCGACGAGGGAGGCGCTGGTCAGGCCGCGCGCGGTCTTGTTGCCGTTGGTCGAGTTGTAGTCCTCCTCGTGCCCCATGTTCACGGTGAGCACGGAAAGGACGTTGTCGCCCTCGGACTTGACCGAACCGGCCGGGAAGGTGAAGTCGGCGCTGCCTGTGGTCGAGCTTCCCAGGAACGTTCCGTTGAGCCATGCGGTGAACGCCTGGGCACCTCCGCCGGAGTCGGAGACCAGGTGGATGCCGGTCTCCTTGCCGGTGGCGTGGAAGCGGCCGCGGTACCAGGTGTTGCCGGTGTGGAAGCCGTAGTCGTCCGCGTAGAGCACCGGCAGCGCGTTGACGCCGGAGACGCTGTTGGTGGTCGCCTTGTCGGCCACCTGCCAGCTGGTGTCGTCGAAGCCGGGGGCCGCCTCCGGGGACTCCTCGGCCTGCTTCCAGTTCGTCAGCGCCGGCAGGTGGATCGCGGCGGCCGTCTGGATCTTCCCGGTGAGGCTCCGGGTGTCGCCGGCTTTGGTGTCCACCTTCTGCCCGTTCCAGGTGACGCGGGCCGCCGAGGTGAACACCTCGATGTTCTTGTCGTCGGCGTTGTCGCCGGTGAGCGCCACGGTACGGCCGCCGTTCAGGCTGGTCGCCGTTCGCAGCAGGTGCGTGCCGCGTACGAGGACCGGGCCGGTCGCGGTGTCCTGGCGCCAGAAGGTCTTCGCGGTAGCCTTGTCGCCCACGAGCAGCAGCAGCGGGCGCTGTCCGCCGCCGCTGACGCTGATCCGAATCAGACCCTTGTGGGTGTAGTCGAGCCGCAGATCGCCGGTGGCCGGGTCCCAAGTGGTCGTGACCGTACCGCCGGTGGCGGTCACGGTGGGCTTGGAGGAGTAGCGCAGGACGGTTTCGCCGTCGCTGTCCGCGTCGCCGTAGAGCACGGCGACGTCCCGGTCGCCGATGGTCGCGTTGGTCATCATCTCCGAGGTCGAGTACTGCAACTGCGCGTCCCCGAGCCGGTAGTTCGCCACGATCACGTGGGAGTCGCGTCCGTCGAGGGTGATCGCGGTGCCGGGCTGCTGGGGGACGACCGGGTAGGTCGGCTCGTCCGCGGCGGTACCCGTCGGCACGTCGATGGCGTCGATGGCCACGTAGTTGTCGGTCGATCCCGAGCCGTGGTTCCCGGCGACGACGATCTTCAGGGTGTGCGCCCCGGGCGTCAGGCCGGTCTTCTGGAAGACGACCGCCTGGTTCTCGGCGCCGGAGTCGTCGACCGTCGCCACCTTGGTGCCGTCGAGGTAGACGTCGGCGTTGCCGTGGTTGTTCGTCTTCGAGCCGATCCAGCGGATCGCGGTGCCGTCGAAGGGGACGGTGAGCGAGTCACCGGCCTTGTTGGAGAACGACTCGGTGTGCTTGTAGTCGCCGCCGGTGTAGCTCTGGTCGGCCACGTGCGACCACGAACCCGTGTACTGCAGCGTGGAGTCGGGGTCGTCCCAGGTGTAGCTGGTGTCCCCGGCCGGCTGGGCGTTGAAGTCCAGCGAGATGTGCGTCCTGTCGACCGCCGTGGACGTGGAGTTCCCGTGCCGCAGCACGTGGAACTGCGTCTTGGTGTCGGGGTTCATGCGGGCGGTGTCGACGACCGCGGAGTCGTCCGGCGGCGTGGTCCTGATCGCGTCGGTCTTGGTCAGCGGGGCCATCGACTGGGTGAAGTAGCCGATCAGCTTGTCCTCGTCGTACTTCGGATCGAGCTGCCGTGTCTCGCGGATCGCGGCTCCGTAGTCGTAGGACGTGTAGTTCTGGGGCATGCTCAGCCAGCCCCAGTTGGTGCCGCCGTAGGTCATGTAGAAGCTCTGCGCGGTCGCGCCGACCGCGATGTTCTGCTTGTAGAAGACGTTGGCGAACTGGTCGTTGATCAGCTGGGCGCACTTGTCGTAGCCGGGCCCGCCCCACGGGTCGAAGGCGCCGCCCTGGAACTCCGGGGAGTACAGCGGCTTGCCGGCCGGGTGGTCGTAGCTGATGTCGGGGACGCCGTTCCACTTCGAGGGGTTCGAGCAGTCGAAGCCCTGCGGGTAGGAGTCCGGGCCGTCCACGTCCAGGGCGCCGGCACCGGAGTTGAAGGTGCCGTTGTTGTTGCCGGTCAGCGGCACGGTGATGCCGTCGGCGCGGGCCTTGTCCTCAAGGTGCTGCATGTAGGAGCGGGCGGCCGCGGAGCCGTTGTAGTACTCGTTCTCGACCTGGTAGGCGATGACCGAGCCGGTGCCGTTGGTGAGTTGGTGCCGGGCGATGATCCGGTCGATCTGCGTCAGCCACTCGTCGGCGTACTTGAGGAACCGCGGGTCGTCACTGCGGTTGTTCTCCGCCTTGGTGGTCAGCCAGCCGGGCAGACCGCCACTGTCGACCTCCGCGTTGATGTACGGCGCCGGGCGCGCGATGACGTACAGCCCGGCTTCCTCGGCCATGTCGAGGAGCTTGTCGACGTCGCGCACGCCGCTGAAGTCGTACACGCCCGGCTTGGGCGAGTGGTATCCCCAGTCGAAGTACAACGAGGTCGAGTTGAAGCCGGCGGCCTTCATCTTCTGGAAGATGTCCCGCCACAGGTCGGGGCTCGGGAGCCGGAAGGAGTGGAACTCGCCGGACCAGAGGTAGGTGCGCTTGCCGTCGACGAGGAACGAGTAGCCGTCGAGACTCACCGTGTGCGCCTGTGTGTCGGCGGCGGGCGCCGCGACGGCTGCTTGGCCGCCCGCCTCCCGTGCCATGGCGGGTGCGGTCAGGCCCGCGCCCAGGGCGATGGTCGCGGCCGTCGCGACGACCGCCCTCCACCACCTACGGCGACCGGGTCTGGCTGTCTCCGAGTCGGTCCGAACACCTCGCACTGCGGCCTCCTACCGCCTGAGCAATCAACATCGAACAGACTCAGGCAAAGCCGAACAGTAGGGGGCCGCACGGCTCAACACAATGGGGCGGGAGAACATGGTCGAGGCCGAGGGGGCGCAGGAGGCCGGGCACCGCTCCGACGCCGATCGTCACGGCGGGGCCCGGTAGCGAAGGCAAAGGTTGCGGGCCTCAAGTCGGTGACAGTCCAGCAGTTGCCGAAGTCGGCGATCAGGCTCCGGGGCGGGCGCCCTGGACATGGAAGTTGAAGTCGCCGTGACCGAGCGCGCCGTACAGGCGCAGCCAGATCGGCAGGAGCATCTCGGTGCCGCGGGCGGTGGTGATGTCGCCCAGGTCGATGACGCTCGCTTCGGGCCAGCCGAAGGAGCCCAGCATGGCGGTGACGGCCTTCTTGGCGCCGGTGTCGTCACCGCTGACGAACACCGTGTGGTCCCCTGCCACCCGGGCCGGCTCCACCATGACGAGACAGTTCATCGTGTTGAGGGTCTTGACCACCTTCGCGTCAGGGAAGGCACGCTGGATGCGTTCGCCGAGACTGTCGGTGTTGACCGGGTCCAGCGTCGGCGGCATCCCGGCCGAGAAGTCCAGCGGGTTGGCCACATCGATGAGGACCTTGCCGTTCAGGCTGGGTGCGCCGGCAGCCTCCAAGGCCTCGAGGCTGCGCTCGCCGGCGGTGGTGTTGACGATCGACTCGCCGAAGGCCGCCGCCGCCTCGAAGGTCTCCAGACGCACCTGACCGTGGTCGGCGTGCCACTGGGCGAACGGCGGGTTGCCCATACCGTCCGGTTCGGTACGGGCGAGGGTGGCTCCGGGATCGCGGGTGCCGATGACCACGTCGTGGCCGAGGGAGGCGAGCTTGCCGGCGATGGTCCGGCCGACGATGCCGGTACCGAGGACTGCATAACGCATTGAAGTGGGTCCTTCCGGGACTGGGACGACCGGGCAGCGGCCACGTGCACGACAAAAACGAACCCAGCCGTTCGGTATCGCGTGATGACGGTAGCTGTCGAGACGTCGGCCTGTTCGCATCTATCGTGGAAAATCACATCAGGATGGCTCATGCCGAGGCAGGCTGCACATGAGGAAACCGCAGATCGACTACGCAGCGGTGTTCCGGGCCCTGCCCGGCATGGTGGCACTGCTGACACCCGAGCTGGTGTACGTCGACGTCAACGACGACTTCGTACGGCTCACCGGTCGCGCCCGCGAGCAGTTGCTGGGCCGCTACATCTTCGACGTCTTCCCCGAGAACCCCAATGATTCGGCCGCGGGCGGCATGCGGGAGACCCGGGACTCGATGCTTCGCGCGGTGGCCACCGGCGAGCGCGACACCATGGCGGTGCTCCGCTACGACATCGAGGACCCCCGACGGCCCGGTCACTGGCTGGAACACTTCTGGAGCCCGGTCAACGCACCCGTACTCGGCGCCGACGGGAAAGTGACCCTGCTCGTACACCGGGTCGAGGAGGTGACCGAGCTCATCCACGCCCGCGGCGGACCGAGCGGCGGCAGCCGGGCCCGCGTGCTGGAGGCCGAGCTGTACACCCGCGCCAGAGAGCTCCAGGAGGTGAACGAACGCCTGCGCAAGGCACACGCCCACGAACGCGAGGTCGCCCTGGCACTCCAGGAGGCCCTGCTGCCGGCTCCCGGCCCCCTGGACCACCATCAGGCGGCCGTACGCTACCGGCCCGCCGTCGGCGCCCTGAACGTGTGCGGTGACTGGTACGACCTCGTCGACCTGCCCGACGACTGCCTCGCGGTGGCCGTCGGTGACGTGGTCGGCCACGGCCTGGCGGCCGCCTGCGTCATGGGCCAGCTGCGCAGCGCGCTGAGCGCCGCCACCCGCGTCGCCGACGGCCCCGCCCGAGCCCTGGAGGCCCTCGGGCTGTACGCCCGCTCCGTCGACGGCGCCGAGTCGACCACGGCGGCGACGGCCTTCATCGACTGGGGCAACCGCACCCTCACCTACAGCAGCGCGGGCCACCTTCCGCCCGCTCTGCTCAGCCCCGACGGAACGGTGACCTTCCTGGACCAGGCCACCGACCCGCCGCTGGGCGCCAGCCCCGAACACGCCACCCGCCCGGAGGCCACCATGCCCTTCGACGAGGGCGCCGCGCTGGTTCTCTACACCGACGGCCTGATCGAACGCCGCACCGACGACATCGACACCGGCCTGGACCGTCTCGCCAAGGCCCTCACCCGCCATCGGTACGCGGACCCCGAGGATCTGGCCGACGCGCTCCTGACCGAGCTGCTCCCACCCACCGGCAACACCGACGACACCGCTCTCATCGTCATCCGCCTCTGACCCGAACCGGGCGTTTCTCCCGCCGCCCTGGCCGGCCGTCAGGGTGCCGGGCACCGGCGTTTCTACGGCCCACCCGGCAAGCGGTACACCCTATCCATTTCTGGTGGTAGGCTGACCGTGTCGAACCGGAAAGACCTATCCGAATCTCGATATGGATAGGTCTTTCCGAATACCTTCTCCCTTCGCCACGCTTTTGGAAAGGATCGCTGTGACCAGCATCGCCATCATCGGAGCCGGCCCCCAGCTGGGCCTGGCCATCGCCCGGACCTTCGGCTCCCAGGGCCTGGACGTCGCCCTGATCTCCCGCAACCGCGACAAGCTCGACGGTCTCGTCGCCGAGCTCACCGCCGAGGGCATCACCGCCGCCGCGTTCCCCGCGGACGTTCTCGACCGCGACGCGCTCACCCAGGCCCTCAAGGACGCCGCCGCGCAGTTCGGCGGCATCGACGTCCTGGAGTACTCCCCGGTCGCGGGCCTGACCACGACGATGGTCACCCCCGCCGCGGCCGAACCGGCCCACGTCCAGCACGAGATCGAGTTCCAGCTCTACGGGGCCATCGCCGCCACCAAGGCCGTACTGCCAGCGATGCGGGAGGCCGGCTCGGGCACCCTGCTGTTCACCACCGGCGCCGGTTCCATCGACCCCGTACCGCAGGTCGGCAACGTGAACGCCGCCGCCGCGGCGCTGCGCAACTGGGCGATCAACCTTCACAAGGAACTCGACGGCACCGGTATCCAGGCCGCCCACGTCGGCATCGACGTGTCGATCGGCACCCCGGCCGTCCCCGGCTTCCCGACCGCCCAGCCCGAAGAGATCTCCCCCGTCTACTGGGACCTGCACACCACCAAGCGCGACCAGGCCGAACTCGTCTTCAGTCTCTGAACAGAAGCCGACCTGTTTCCTGCCCGGTCGAAGCAGGATCGCGCCGCCGCGGCAGTCCACCGCGGCGGCGCGATCCTCCTCAGGCGCAACCCTTGCCCACCGTCCTCGCCCGTCCACTCGAGGTGATCCCATGACCTACGCATACGACCCCGAGATCACGCCCTGGCTCGAAATGCTCCCGAACGGACCGTTCGCGGACTTCCGTGAACTGCGCGCCATAGGTGAGGCAGCGGTCCGCAACGGACTGCCGTCCTACGAGCCGGACATCCCGATCACCAGCCGTGACCTCACCGTCCCCGGCCCCGAGGGCGCACCCGACGTCCTGGTCCGCGTCCACACGCCCGCCGAGCGCGACGGCCTGTTGCCCGGCCTGCTGTTCCTCCACGGCGGCGGGTTCATCATGGGCAGCGTCGATCAGTTCGACGCCACCGCCACCCGCATCGCCGCCGAGGTCGGCACGGTCGTGGTCTCCGTCGAATACCGGCTCGCCCCGGAACACCCCTTCCCCGCCGGGCTGGAGGACTGCTATGCGGCTCTGTTGTGGACCGCGAAGGCGGCGAGCGAACTGGGCATCGACCCCGAGCGCCTCGGCATCGCCGGGGAGAGCGCCGGAGGCGGCCTCGCCGCCGCGGTGACCCTCCTCGCCCGCGACCGGGGCGGACCCGCACTGTGCTTCCAGTACCTGGGCGTCCCCGAACTCGACGACCGCCTCCAGACACCGTCGATGCGCGCCTACGACGACGTCCCACTGTGGAACAGCCGCGCCACACAGGTCAGTTGGGACTGCTACCTCGGCGAGGGCCGCCGCGGCAGCACTGACGTCTCCCCCTACGCCGCACCCGCCCGCGCCGAGGACCTGTCCGCACTGCCTCCCGCATTCATCTCCGCCTGCCAGTACGACCCGTTCCGCGACGAGGACATCGACTACGCCCAGCGCCTCGCACACGCCGACGTCCCCACCGAACTCGCCCTCTACCCGGGGGTCCTGCACGGAGGCCTCATCCCCGAGTCCGCGGTGGGCAGACGCGTACTCGCCGACATGCTCACTGCACTGCGCCGCGGCCTCGGCACACAGGGCAGTCGACAAACACGCCTCCCGACCGCTGGCGGCATCCCACGGCACTGACCGTGCCGCTCCTGCGCTCGGGGTCGGCCTCCACCTGCCCCAGTCCGGCTCACCGACGGCCGAAGCCCTCAGGATGCTGCTGAGCTGGGTCGCCGACCGCCCCCCTCCCCGGCCGTAGAGCCGAACTCGGCAACCGCCTGAGCAACGTCTCAGCATGGTTCCCGAGGTCAGTTGTTCTTGCCCGGTGTCGGTGTGGAGGTGGTTTGGCCTGCGCGGAGCATGGCCTTGTAGAGGGGTTCGTGCCCGGGTGGGGCCGGCAGGGTGCCGCGTGCCGGGGCTTCGAGGGAGTGGATGAGCAGGGCGACGACGCGTCGCCAGGCGTCGGGGGCGGCGTCGCCGGTGGCGTTGACGAC
>NZ_JBIAKA010000016.1:0-258015 GCF_042872225.1 Streptomyces sp. NPDC005374
CTGCCCAAGACCGTCTCCGGCAAGATCCGCCGCATCGAACTGCGCGAGGCCACGGCAGCCGGGTCGGCCGCCGAGTACCGCGAGGAGGACTTCCGGTGACCTCGTACACCCATGGGACCGGCGGGACCGCACTCCTCGGCGACACGATCGGTGCCAACCTGGACCGGGCGGTGGCCACTTGGCCGGACCGCGAGGCGCTCGTGGACGTGCCTTCGGGGCGTCGCTGGACGTACGAGCAATTCGGCGCGGACGTCGACGAGTTGGCGCGGGCCCTGATGGCCGGCGGCATCGCCAAGGGCGACCGGGTGGGGATCTGGGCGGTCAACTGCCCCGAGTGGGTGCTGGTCCAGTACGCCACCGCCCGCATCGGCGCGATCATGGTGAACATCAACCCGGCGTACCGCACGCACGAGGTGGAGTACGTCCTCAACCAGGCGGGCGTCTCCCTGCTCTTCGCATCCCTCAGTCACAAGACGAGTGACTACCGGGCGATGATCGACGAAGTGCGGGGCAGGTGCCGGGAGTTGCGGCAGGTCGTGTACTTCGGCGACCCGAGCTGGGACGTGTTGCTGGAGCGCGGGGGCCGCGCCGCCGAGTACCCGGAGCTGTCCTGCGACGACCCCATCAACATCCAGTACACCTCGGGCACGACCGGCTTCCCCAAGGGCGCCACCCTCTCCCACCACAACATCCTCAACAACGGCTACTTCGTGGGGGAGTTGATCGCCTACACCGAGCAGGACCGGATCTGCATCCCGGTGCCCTTCTACCACTGCTTCGGCATGGTGATGGGCAACCTCGCCGCCACCTCCCACGGCGCCTGCATGGTCATCCCCGCCCCGTCCTTCGACCCCGCCGCCACCCTGCGCGCGGTCCAGCAGGAGCGCTGCACCTCGCTCTACGGCGTCCCGACCATGTTCATCGCCGAGCTGAACCTCCCCGACTTCGCGACGTACGACCTCTCCTGCCTGCGCACCGGCATCATGGCGGGCTCGCCGTGCCCGGTGGAGGTGATGAAGCGGGTGGTCGCCGAGATGCACATGGCGGAGGTCTCCATCTGCTACGGCATGACCGAGACGTCCCCGGTGTCCCTCCAGACCCGCAGGGACGACGACCTGGAACACCGCACCGGAACGGTCGGCCGCGTCCTGCCGCACATCGAGGTCAAGGTCGTCGACCCGGCGACCGGGACCACCCAACCCCGGGGGACGGCAGGGGAGTTGTGCACCCGCGGCTACAGCGTGATGCTCGGCTACTGGAACGAGCCGGAGAAGACCGCGGAGGCCGTCGACGCCGGACGCTGGATGCACACCGGCGACCTGGCCATGATGCGCGAGGACGGCTATGTCGAGATCGTCGGCCGCATCAAGGACATGATCATCCGGGGCGGCGAGAACATCTACCCGCGCGAGATCGAGGAGTTCCTCTACGGCCACCCGAAGATCGCGGACGTCCAGGTCGTCGGGGTACCGCACGAGCGCTACGGCGAGGAGGTCCTGGCCTGCGTCATCCCGCGCGACCCGGCGACCCCGCCGACGCTGGAGGAACTGCGCGCCTACTGCGAAGGGCGGCTGGCCCACTACAAGATCCCGAGCCGGCTGCGGATCCTGGACGCCTTCCCGATGACGGTCTCCGGGAAGGTCCGCAAGATCGAACTGCGGGAGACGTACGGGGAGGGGTGACGGGGCGGCGCTGTTCGCCCGGCGTGGCGGGGGGGAGCGGTTCTGGCTCCGGCGGGCCGAGACGCCGGGGCCGGGTGGTGTCCGCCGGGACGCCGGTCTGTTCCGTGCGCCCGCCCGGCGCGGCGTGCGAATCGGCCGTGGTCCCGGCGCGGGCCCCCGCTGAAGGGCGGCGGTGTCTGCCTCGTGGGAGTGCCCGCCCGGACCACCTTCTTGCGGCCCCGCCCGCCGGGCTGGCCGTGCTGGGCCGACGTCGGAGACGGGCGCGGCTCCGACCGAACCGCTGAAGGCCGACGCTGTCGACTGAGCGTAAGCCCGCCTTGTGGGCGTCCTCCTGCCAGGACCGCCTTCGTGTGGACCCACCCGCCGGCCTGACCGCGAAGGGCGGCCGTCGGAGACGGATTGTGGCTCCAACTTCGGCCCAACCCCTGAGGGCCGGCGGCCCGCCCCGCACGGCTCGGCCAGCCCGCCCCGGCCTGCACGACCCGCCCCGCCTGCCAGGCGGCTGAGAATGCCCTGGATCCGGTGCGGGGCCGAGCCCGCCGTCCGCCCGCAGTTGCTGGCCGGGCTCGGGGCTGCCCCCTCGGATGTGCCCGCACGACTCGCCCTGGCCCGCACGGCCCCCGGATGTGCCCGCCCGCCCCGCCGGAGGCCTACGCGCCCAACTCGTCCGCCAGGCCGTTCACCGGCTGCGGGGTGCCCGTCAGGTCGAGGACGAACAGGGGGACGCCGAGGGAGTCGGCGCGGGCGCGGGCCTCGGTGGTGTAGCCGGCCAGCGAGAAGTACACGCAGTGCGCGGACTCCGTCATGGCCGTCAGCCACAGGCACTCCACGTCCCGCGGTGAGGCGGGCCGTACGGTCGGATCCACCTGGGCGAGCAGACCGCGCGCGGCGAGGCCGATGCCGGACGGGGGGCGCTGGTCCGCGCGCCGGATGTCCTGGTAGCCGAGCCAGCGCAGATACAGCGCGGCGACGGTGACCGCGTCGCGCGCGGTGCGGATCGTGATCGGCTGGAAGGCCCGACGCGGGGGAGCGGCGGCGGGCGCGGCCGGATCCGCCTCCGGGCCCGGACTCGTACCGTCGGCCAACGGCATCCGCAGGACCGTCCCGCAGGCGCAGCCCAACTCCGGTTGCGGCCACTGCGCCGTGCGGCCACACACCGCGCACTCCACGGTCACCCACGCCTCGTCCCACACCTGGTGGGTGACGGCCACGGGCGCGCCATGCCGGTCCAGCGCCGGGTGGACCGGGGCGCCGCACTCGCACGGGTACGACGGCGCCGCGTAGAGGTGCTCGCTCCGGCAGACCGGACAGCGCACCGACACGCTCTCGGACATGGCCTCATCGTCCTCCAGGGCGTGCCCGGTTGTCCCGCTCTTGACGGTCTTCACCCACCCACCTACATTACTTCCAGATAGTAGAAAACTAATTCCACAATAAGGAAGTACTCGCCGCGGGGCGCGACGGGAGTACGCATCCGACAGCCGAAGCAGGAGTACTCCATGGCTCGAATGACCGCTGCCCGCGCGGCAGTTGAGATCCTCAGGCGTGAAGGTGTCACGGACGCGTTCGGTGTCCCCGGCGCGGCGATCAACCCCTTCTACGCGGCACTCAAGGCCTCCGGGGGCATCCATCACACCCTCGCCCGCCATGTCGAGGGCGCCTCGCACATGGCCGAGGGATACACCCGCACCCACCCGGGCAACATCGGTGTCTGCATCGGCACGTCGGGGCCCGCCGGCACCGACATGATCACCGGCCTGTACTCCGCGACCGGCGACTCCGTCCCGATCCTGTGCATCACGGGTCAGGCCCCGACCGCCGTGATCCACAAGGAGGACTTCCAGGCCGTCGACATCGCCTCCATCGCGGGACCGGTGACCAAGATGGCCGTCACCGTCCTGGAGGCGGCCCAGGTCCCCGGCGTCTTCCAGCAGGCCTTCCACCTCATGCGCTCCGGCCGCCCGGGACCGGTGCTGATCGACCTCCCCATCGACGTCCAGCTGACGGAGATCGAGTTCGACCCGGAGACGTACGCACCCCTGCCGGTCTACAAGCCGGCCGCGACCCGCCCGCAGATCGAGAAGGCGCTCGGTCTCCTCAACGAGTCCGCACGCCCGGTGATCGTCGCCGGCGGCGGTGTCATCAACGCCGACGCCTGCGAACTCCTCGTCGAGTTCGCCGAGTTGACCGGCATCCCGGTCGTCCCGACCCTCATGGGCTGGGGCGTCCTGCCCGACGACCACGAGCTGAACGCCGGCATGGTCGGCCTGCAGACCTCGCACCGCTACGGCAACGCGACCTTCCTGGAGTCCGACTTCGTCCTCGGCATCGGCAACCGCTGGGCCAACCGGCACACCGGCAAACTGGACGTCTACACGGCGGGCCGGACCTTCGTCCACGTCGACGTCGAGCCCACCCAGATCGGCAGGATCTTCGCACCGGACTACGGCATCGCGTCGGACGCGAAGGCCGCCCTGGCCCTCTTCGTCGAGGTGGCAAGGGAGTTGAAGGAGGCGGGTCGGCTCCCCGACCGCTCGGCGTGGGCGGCCTCGGCGCAGGAGAGGAAGGCGACCCTCCAGCGCCGTACGCACTTCGACGACATCCCGATCAAGCCGCAGCGCGTCTACGAGGAGATGAACAGGGCCTTCGGCGCGGAGACCCGGTATGTCTCCACGATCGGCCTCTCCCAGATCGCCGGCGCGCAGATGCTGCACGTCTTCCGGCCCCGCCACTGGATCAACTGCGGCCAGGCGGGCCCTCTCGGCTGGACGATCCCGGCCGCGCTGGGCGTCGCCAAGGCCGACCCCGAGGCGCAGGTCGTGGCCCTCTCCGGTGACTACGACTTCCAGTTCATGATCGAGGAGCTGGCCGTCGGAGCCCAGCACCGGATCCCGTACATCCACGTCCTCGTGAACAACTCCTACCTCGGCCTGATCCGCCAGGCCCAGCGCGCCTTCGACATCGACTTCCAGGTCAACCTGGAGTTCGAGAACATCAACTCCCCGGAACTGGGCCTCTACGGCGTCGACCACGTCAAGGTCGTCGAGGGCCTCGGCTGCAAGGCGATCCGGGTGACCGACCCGGCCGAGCTCGGTGCCGCCTTCGATCAGGCCAAGAAGCTCGCCGCCGAGTTCCGGGTCCCGGTCGTCGTCGAGGCCATCCTGGAACGCGTCACCAACATCTCCATGTCGACGACCAACGACATAGGGAACGTCGTGGAGTTCGAGGAGCTCGCGACGGAGCCGGGCCATGCGCCGACGTCGATCCGTCCGCTCACGGTCTGACACCGGGCACAACGGAAGGGCGGTCCCACCGTGTTGGTGGGACCGCCCTTTCTCGTGCCCGGCTCCCCCGATGCCGTCCCCCGTCGTGCGGCCCGCCGCCCCCGTGCCGGCCGGCCTCACGTGTAGAGAATGTGCCCGGGGCGGGGTCGAGTTGAAGCCCCTTGACCCATGTTCAGAGGTTGATTTGAGGTTCCGTAGCAGTCCGCTGCGGGCCGGTGGGGGCTTGTCGCGCAGTTCCCGGCGCCCCCGGACAGGTGGGTACAGCTGGGCAGGCCCTCACTGAACCCACCCAGGGGCGTGGGGAACTGCGCGACAAGCCACGACGCACCCGCATCCGCCAAACGGCAAAAGGCGCAGGACACGGAACCCTCCGTGTCCTGCGCCCCCGGCAATGCCGGGACCGCGGCGGCGGCGACGGAACCGGTACGCACCCTTCCCTCAGGTCGAAGAAGGGGGCCCGGCGCCTTCACCACCGCACTGGCTCGCCCACCGCCGCGGTCCATCCCCTGCCCGCACCCGGCACCGGACGATCACCCCTCATCCGGGTCGCCCGGCGCGCTGGGTGCGGACAGGGAGTCTCAGTCCCCGTGTGGGTATGGGTTCCGGTCCGCGGCGGCACCTGGGCGCGACAGGACAGATGTCAGCGCCGCCGCGGACCGGAAGTCGGGATCAGACCTGGGCGCCGGAGAGCCGCTCCACGGTCCGCAGCAGCGCCGAGTGGTCCAGGCCCCCGTCGCCCTGGGCGCGCAGACTGGCGACCAGCTGGGCGACGACGGCGCCGACGGGCAGGGCCGCGCCGACGTTGCGGGCGGCGTCGGTGACGATGCCCATGTCCTTGTGGTGCAGGTCGATGCGGAAGCCCGGCGTGAAGTCGCGCTGGAGGAAGTTGTCCTTCTTGCGCGTCAGTACGGTCGAGCCGGCGAGGCCGCCGCCCAGGACGTCGAGGGCGGCCTTGAGGTCCACGCCCGACTTCTCCAGGAAGACCACGGCCTCGGCGCACGCCTGGATGTTCACGGCGACGATCAGTTGGTTGGCGGCCTTCACGGTCTGGCCGGAGCCGTGCGGACCGCACAGCACGATGGTCCTGCCGAGCGCCTCGAAGACCGGCTCGGCCTCGTCGAAGTCGGCCTGCTCGCCGCCGACCATGATGGACAGCACGGCCTCGATCGCGCCGGCCTCACCGCCGGACACGGGCGCGTCCAGGACGCGGATGCCCTTGGCGGAGGCCGCCTTCGCGAGGTCGACCGAGGTCTGCGGGGTGATGGAGGACATGTCGATCAGCAGGGCACCGGCGCGGGCGTTCTCCAGGATGCCTTCGGGACCGTACGCGATGGCCTCGACCTGCGGAGAGGCGGGCACCATCGTGATGACGACGTCGGCGTCCCGCACCGCCTCGGCGATCGAACCGGCGGTACGGCCACCGGCGGCGGCCAGGCGGTCCAGCTTGTCCTGTTCGAGGGTGAAGCCGGTGACGTCGTAACCCGCCTTGACCAGGTTCTCGGACATGGGCGAGCCCATGATGCCGAGGCCTATCCAGGCGATCTTGGGGAGACTGCTCATGATGGGGATGCCTTTCCGGAAGAGGGTCAGCGGGGGAGCCAGTCGAGGGCCTCGGCGCTCGGGCGGTCGCCCGGCTTGTACTCGAGGCCGACCCAGCCGTCGTAGCCCGCCTTGCGGAGCCGGTCGAGGAGGTCCGCCAGGGGGAGCGAGCCGGTGCCGGGGGCTCCGCGGCCGGGGTTGTCGGCGATCTGGACGTGGCCGGTCTTCGGCGTGAACTCCTCGATCACCGCCGGCAGGTCTTCGCCGTTCATGGACAGGTGGTAGAGGTCCATGAGGAAGCGCGCGTTGTCCAGGCCCGTCGCCCCGTTCACCTTGTCGACGATGCCGACCGCCGCCGGGGCCGACACCAGCGGGTACCGCGGCGACTCGGGCTTGTTGAGGGCCTCGATCAGGAGGATCGCGCCGATCCGGTCGGCCGCGCGGGCCGCGAGGACGAGGTTCCGCAGGGCGAGCGCGTCCTGCTCGGCCGGGTCCACGCCGTCGACGCGGTTGCCGTAGAGGGCGTTGAGCGCCGTGGCACCGAGGGAGTGGGCGAAGCCGGCGGCCACGTCGATGTTGGCGCGGAACTTCTCCGACTCCTCGCCGGGGAGCGACAGGGCGCCGCGGTCGGGGCCCGGCAGTCGGCCGGCGTAGAAGTTCAGGCCCGTGAGCTGGACGCCCGCGTCCTCGATCGCCTTCCTGAGAGCGTCGAGCTCCGACTGCTCGGGGGTGGGCGTGTCGATCCAGGGCCACCACAGCTCGACCGCGGTGAAGCCGGCCGCGGCGGCTGCCGCCGGGCGCTCCAGGAGCGGGAGTTCCGTGAAGAGGATCGACAGGTTGACGTTGAAGCGCTGCTCCGTGAATCCCATGGGGTCCCGGCGCTCCCTTCCGTGTCGAAGATTTCCATAATGCGGAAGTTAGTTTCTGCTTATTGGAAGATTGCCGTCGGGTCGAAGGCGTTGTCAAGAGGGCCCGACGGAAAACGGCACCTCGGGTTAGGTTGTGCGCGTGCGATTGAGAGTGGAGTTCACGACCGAACCCTTCGACCTGGACGAGGCCCCGGAGCACGCGCTCGTGGCCCGTGAGGTCATCGAGGCGGCCGAACTGGACGCGGTGGACGTGGGCCCGTTCGGCAACACGGCCGAAGGCGGCTCCGACGAGGTGCTCACCGCCGTGGACGCCCTGCTGCGCAGGACCCTGGCCGCCGGTGCCACCCGGATCTCCCTCCAGGTGAACGTGCTCGGGGAGGCCGACGCGTGAGCACCGACGAGCCGTTCATCGCGGCGGTCAAGCCGCTGGTCGACGCCATGGGCGGCGAGATGCTCCCGCCGGACGAGGCCGGACCCGACGACGTCGTGCTCGCCTGGGAGGGCGCCGACGTGGTCGCCGTACGGCTGCCGCAACTCGCGGACTCCCTCGATCACATCCTGGCCGCCATGGAGCGCAAGCAGGGCAAGCCGCTCGCCGACCTGGACCGCAAGGCCAAGCAGGAGGTCGTACGGATATTGGAGGCGCGCGGCGCCTTCTCCGTACGGCACGGCGTGGAGACCGTGGCGAGCGCCCTCGGGGTGAGCCGCTTCACGGTCTACAACTACCTGAACCGGGACAAAGCGTAGGCGGCTCATGCAGCCGGGTTTCGTAACCCCGAATTTTCAACAAAGTGTTGACGTGATGTCGCGTGGGGGCGTTAGCTGACTCCCGTGACTTCGACTTCCACGTCCCCCGGCCTGGCCCGGTTCAACGTCCTGGAGGAGTACGCGGCCCACGCCGTCCTCCTCGAGGCGTGCGCCTCGACGGCGTGGGTTCGGCGTCTGCTCGCCGCCCGCCCCTACGCGACCGTCGAGGACCTGTACACCACCAGCGACACCGCCATGGGCGAGCTGACCGCCGACGACCTCGCCGAGGCCATGGCCGGCCACCCGCCGATCGGCCGCCCCAAGCCCGGGGACCCGACCTCGGCTCGTGAGCAGCGCGGCATGGCCGGCGCCTCCGAAGGCCTCAAGGCGGAGATGCTCGATCTGAACCTGGCGTACCAGGAGCGGTTCGGCCATGTCTTCCTGATCTGCGCCACCGGTCTCACCGGCGAGCAGATGCGCGAGGCGGTCAAGGAGCGGATCGGCAACTCACCGGAGCGGGAACGCGAGATCGTCCGCACCGAGCTGGGCAAGATCAATCGCATCCGGCTCGCCCGCATCGTCGAAGAGGACCGATCAGTATGAGCACCAGCACCACCGCCTCGGTGTCGACGCACATCCTCGACACCAGTGTCGGCCGCCCCGCCGCGGGCGTAGCCGTCGCACTCGCGGCCCGCAGCGGCCGGGATGCCGACTGGCAGACGCTCGGCGGCTCCGCGACCGACGCCGACGGGCGGTGCAAGGACCTGCCGGCGCTGCCGCAGGGAACCACCCACGTACGGCTCGACTTCGAGGTCGAACCCTACTTCTCCACCAGGCAAGCCGATGCGCAGCAGGACGCCCCCGCGAACCGGGACAGCGGTGCGTTCTTCCCGGAGGTGGCGATCACGTTCGCCGTCGAGCCGGGCGAGCACTACCACGTACCGCTGCTGCTCAACCCGTTCGGCTACTCCGTTTACCGAGGGAGCTAGCTACATGACCGTCAACCCCCGCCCTGCCCGCCCCGTGGTCCTGGGGCAGAACCAGTACGGCAAGGCCGAGAACCGGGTCGTCAAGATCACGCGGGACGGCGCCACCCACCACATCAAGGACCTCAACGTCTCGGTGTCGCTGAGCGGCGACATGGAGGAGGTCCACTACTCCGGCTCCAACGCCAACGTCCTGCCGACCGACACCACCAAGAACACGGTGTACGCGTTCGCCAAGGAACACGGCATCGAGTCCGCCGAACAGTTCGGCATCCACCTCGCCCGGCACTTCGTGACGAGCCAGGAACCGATCAAAACCGCGCGGATCCGCATCGAGGAGTACGCCTGGGAGCGGATCGAGGCGGCCGGCCAGGAGGAGCACTCCTTCGTCCGCCAGGGCCAGGAGACCCGTCTGACCCAGATCACGTACGACGGCTCCGCCTGGGAGGTCGTCTCCGGGCTCAAGGACCTGACCGTCATGAACTCGACCAACTCCGAGTTCTGGGGCTATGTCAAGGACAAGTACACGACCCTGCCCGAGGCGTACGACCGCATCCTGGCCACCGAGGTCTCCGCCCGCTGGCGCTTCGACTGGTCCGACGACGAGCAGCCGATGCCCGATTGGGAGGAGTCCTACGAGCAGGTGAAGAGGCACCTGCTCCAGGCCTTCGCCGAGACGTACTCGCTCTCCCTCCAGCAGAGCCTCTACCAGATGGGTTCGCGGATCATCGAGAACCGGGACGAGATCGACGAGGTCCGCTTCTCGCTGCCGAACAAGCACCACTTCCTGGTCGACCTGGAGCCCTTCGGCCTCAAGAACGCCACCGAGGACGGTGCCGTGTACTTCGCCGCCGACCGGCCCTACGGCCTGATCGAGGCGACGGTCCTCAGGGACGGCGTCGAGCCGCGGATCCCGGTGGACCTGACCAACCTGTGAGTCCTGCTGTGCCCTTGCCCCGGAACCAAGAAGGAAGAACCATGGCAGCCGCCCAGCGCATTGTCATCGAGAACTGTTCGCTCGCCACCGTCGACGTGAACGACACCGAGTACGCGGACGGGTACGTCGTCATCGCCGGCAACCGCATCGAGTCGCTCGGTGCGGGCCGGGCTCCCGAGGGCCTGGAGAACGTCGTCCGCCGTATCGACGCCACCGGCCACCTCGTGACGCCAGGCCTGGTCAACACCCACCACCACTACTACCAGTGGATCACCCGGGGCCTGGCCACCGACCACAACCTCTTCGACTGGCTCGTCGCGCTGTACCCGACCTGGGCGCGCATCGACGAGCAGATGGTGTACTCGGCCGCCCAGGGCTCCCTGGCGATGTTGGCCCGCGGTGGTGTCACCACCGCGATGGACCACCACTACGTCTTCCCCGCCGGTTCCGGGGACCTGTCCGGCGCGATCATTCGTGCCGCCCGCGAGACGGGTGTCCGCTTCACCCTCGCCCGCGGTTCCATGGACCGCAGTGAGAAGGACGGCGGCCTGCCCCCGGACTTCGCCGTCGAGACCCTCGAAGGCGCCCTCGCCGCCACCGAGGCCACCGTCAGGGAGCACCACGACTCCTCCTTCGACGCGATGACCCAGGTCGCCGTCGCGCCCTGCTCGCCGTTCTCCGTCTCCACCGAACTCCTGCGTGAGGGTGCCGAGTTGGCCCGCCGTCTCGGTGTGCGCCTGCACACCCACGGCTCGGAGACCGTCGAGGAGGAGCAGTTCTGCAAGGAACTGTTCGGCATGGGCCCGACCGACTACTTCGAGTCCACCGGCTGGCTCGGCGAGGACGTGTGGATGGCGCACTGCGTCCACATGAACGACTCCGACATCGCCGCGTTCGCCCGGACGAAGACGGGTGTCGCCCACTGTCCTTCGTCCAACGCCCGCCTCGGCGCTGGAATCGCCCGCGTCCCCGACATGCTCGCGGCCGGCGTCCCGGTCGGGCTCGGCGTCGACGGCACGGCGTCCAACGAGTCCGGCGAACTCCACACCGAACTGCGCAACGCGCTGCTCATCAACCGCCTGGGAGCACACCGGGAGGCGGCCCTCAACGCCCGTCAGGCCCTGCGCCTCGGGACGTACGGCGGCGCCCAGGTACTGGGCCGCGCCGCCGAGACCGGTTCCCTGGAGGCCGGCAAGCTCGCCGACCTGGTGCTGTGGAAACTCGACACCCTCGCGCACGCCTCGATCGCCGACCCGGTGACCGCACTGGTCTTCGGCGCGGCCGCACCGGTCACGGCCTCGTTCGTGAACGGCCGTCAGATCGTCGAGAACGGCCGCCTGTTGCACGTCGACGAGGACGCCATCGCCCGCTCCACGCGCGAACAGGCCCAGCGCCTGGCACGGATCGCCGCGCAGGGCTGACCGGTCCACCAGAGCTCCGGTCGGGAGGGACGGCTCCCGGCCGGCGGCCGTGGACCCGGGTTCCGGGTCCCACGGCGGCTGTGCCGGGGCGCGTGTCGGACACACGCGTCCCGGAACGGTCGCGCTCGGGGTGGAGGCGAATCTGCTCTCCCCGCTCAGTCGATCTCGTAAGTGTCCCCGTACACCCTCCACTTGAGGGGCGTGTCCAGGTCGAGATTGCCCGCCTCCAGGAACACCCGCTGGGCCGTCTCCACGCGGCTCACGTCACGGTGCGCCGCCTCCTGCCGCATCGCCCACACCCGCGCGTCCAGGAAAGCGTGCAGGTACCCGGTCTCCTCGCCGCCGGCCGCGGGGGTGTCGGCGCTCTCGCGGGCCCGGCTGCGGATGCCGCCGAAACTGAGGGCGTCGGAGCCGGGCCCGTGCATGACCATCGCGTCGTAGTACACGAACTGGCCGAGCGTGCCGAGCCCGTCCTTCCTGGCACGCGCGACCGCCGGGTCGAAGTAGACGCGGTCCCGTTCGTCCCGCTGCGCCTCCCGGAACACGGAGGTCTTGGCCGCCTCGCGCCAGGCCGAGGGGAAGTCCGGGTCCAGTCCCTCGTGAGAGTCCGTGCCGTTCACCGCGCGCAGAGCGGGGAGATGGAAGGCAAGGGGGTTGTCGGGCTCTCGTTCCGTGTAGAGCTCGACCAGCGCCAGCATGTCGCCCGTACCGGAGCAGAAACCGATGACGCCTGCGGTGTAGCCCCGGCCGTCCCCGATGTCCTCGATGTACGCGTACTGGGCCTCCCAGTCCAGCGAGGAGTTCTCCGCGCTGGACACCAGCCGCATCGCGATGTCCTTCTTGGCCGGGATGTCGAGCCCGGTCGGGCCCGCGGCCCCGGCGGACGACCACCGGGTACTCAGCACCCCGGCTCGCAGAGCGGCGAGCAGGGTACGGCGTGCGGCGGCGGACAGGAGGGCCACGTGGTCTCCAAATAAGGCGCTGTGAAGGGGAGTCGATCGCCCGGCGTCAGCCGCACATTCGTTGGTCACGCGTCCACCGTAAGCGCGCTGCCGAGGCGTTCGGGTGCGTGAAACGTGCCGTCAGACCTGGTCGACGTCGGTCTGCGCGGACACCACGTGTGGACGCAGGACCATGAGCGAGTCCTCCGGGGCCGCCACCATGGCGAAGGGAAACCGGTCGACCTCGAGACAGAGCGCGACGTCGTCGGGATGGACTCCTTGACGCACCCCCTCCGTCAGTTCGGCTGCGGCACGTGACCCGGCGGCGCGGCGGAGGAACGCGGAGGCGTCCGTCCCTGCCCCGGTGGCCCTCTGGGCGATGTACTGGGCACACGCCAGATCTTCCTCGGCCTGCCCGTCCTCGCCGGTGACCACGAACGTGACACTGTCACTCCGGCGCGTCCGCAGAAGCCGGGCCGTCGCCTCCGCCACCACGAAACCGGCGCACAGCACCAGCGGCGACTCCTTCACCGCCAGGGCCCCGACCGTCCCGGCCGTGGTCTTCTGCACGACGGTCCGTCCATCCAGGTCGAGGGATCGCAGCAGCCCCGGCGAGTTGACGGCATCGAACCCGGGCGCGGGCGGGCCGTCCTTGAGCGCCACCCAGTCCCGTTGGCGGGCCTTCAGCGCAAGGGCCTCGTCCAGCGACCCGGCAAGGACGATCTTCTCCGCCCCCCGGGCGAAGGCCCAGGCGGCCACGGTGAAGGCACGCATGACGTCGACCACGACCGCCACGGACGGGGCTCGGGCGCCTTGCAGATCGGCGATACCAAGGAATCGGGAGTCCATTCGGATCATGATCGCGCACGCCCCGCCGACGGTCCACGGCGGCAGGGCGGCACAGTGAGGCACATCCGGAGGCGTCTATCCCCGCCCGCGTCCCCCTCGTGCGCCCGGCCGCAACACGGCCGCGGCCAACCCCAGCGCCCCGATCGCGATCCCCGTCCCCACCCGGAACGCCAGCTGGTACCCCTCGGCAGTCGCCGACACCGCCTCCGCCCCGCCGGCCAGCAATCCGTCCGTCCGGCTCGCCGCCAGTACCGTCAGCACCGCCAGCCCCAGCGAACCTCCCACCACCTGCGTGGTGTTGAACAAGCCGGACGCCAGACCCGCGTCCTCCTCCCGGGCCCCCGACATGGCGAGACCGGTCAGTGCGGGCATCGCCGCCGCGAATCCGACGGCCAGCAACAGCAGCGGCGGAAGGACGTCCAGGAGGTACGAGCCGTCGGCGGGGGCCCGGCTCAGAAGGGCCATTCCGGCCACGATGAGGGCCAGCCCCGCCAGCAGCACCCGGTACGGGCCGAACCGCCCGATGGTGCGCGCGGACAGCCCCAGCATCAGCACACCGATGACGATCGGCGCCGGCAGAAAGGCCGTGCCGGTGAGCAACTCGCCGAATCCCAGGACGCGTTGGATGTACAGAGCGCCGAGGAACTGGAAGCCGAACATCGTCGCGATCATCAGGATCTGGACGGCGTTCGCGCCGGACAGCAGCCGGGAGCCGAACAGCCGCAACCGCAGCAGCGGGCGGGCCGTACGCGCCTGGCGGAGGGTGAACGCCGTGAACAGGGCCAGGGAGAGCGCCGCGAGGAGGAGCGTGGTCGTCACCTCGCGGTCGCCGGAGCCGACGATGATGTACACCGTGAGCATCAGCGCGCCGGTCACCAGTGCCGCGCCGGGGTAGTCGGCACCCCGGCCGAGTCCCTCGCCGTCCTCCCGGTCGAGCACGCGGACGGCGGCCAGCAGCGCGACGATGCCGATCGGCAGATTGATCAGGAAGATCCAGTGCCAGTTCAGCGCCTGGGTCAACGCCCCGCCGAGGAACGTGCCCAGCGCCCCGCCCGCGGCACCGACCGCGCTGAACACCGCGATCGCACGGGCCCGTTCACGCGGTTCGGGGAACAGCGCGACCAGCATCCCGAGCACCACCGCCGAGGTCATCGCCCCGCCCACGCCCTGCAGGGCACGTGCCGCGATCAGCATGCCCCGGTCCGTGGCCACCCCGCACAGCACGGACGCCACCGTGAACACGGTGAGCCCCGCCGTGAACATCCGCTTGCGGCCGACCAGGTCGCCGAGCCGGCCCGCCAGCAACAGCAGCCCGCCGAACGGGATCAGATAGGCGTTGACCACCCAGGCCAGCCCCGGCCCCGAGAAGCCGAGGTCGCTCTGGACAGCCGGCATGGCGACCGTGACGATGTTGCCGTCCAGGACGGTCATGAGGGTTCCCGCGCACAGCACGACAAGGGCCGTCCAGCGGGAGTACGTTCGGTGCGACGCTCGCGCAGGGCGCTCGATGATGGCCGTCATGGCGATGTGGCCTCCGCCTTCTCCATAGGTTCCGACAAGTGCGTCAGGTGCACGACTTGTAACGGGGAACATCGTCAGTGACCATGGAGAGCGGCGTAAGGAGGCAGTCCGATGTCCCAGAGGAACACCGGTGTTACCGTCCAGGTCGTGAACGCGCACGCGTGCCCGGTGCGAGAGGTTCTTGACAGGGTCTCCGGCAAATGGAGCGTGCAGATCCTGGTCGCGGCCGCCCACGGCCCCATCCGCTTCACCGAGTTGGAGCGCAGCATCGAGGGCATCAGCCGCCGCATGCTGACCCTGACCCTGCGCAACCTGGAGCGGGACGGCCTCGTCACCCGCACCGTCCACGCGACGGTGCCGCCCAGGGTCGAGTACGAACTCACCCCGGTCGCCCGCGAGTTGCACGAGACCCTGCAGCGCCTGACCGACTGGGCCGAGCGCAACAGGGTCTACATCGCCGAGGCGCGGGCGGGCTACGACGCCGAGCGTGAACCGGAACCCGTCTGACCTACAGGCCGAACAGGCTCGGGTCGGCGGCCAGTTCCTTGAAGACCTCGTCGGGGTGCGCGACCAGTCGCCGCTCCCCGAGGTCCAGCAGGCCGCCGACCGCGGTGATCTCGGCGGCCACCGTGCCGTCCTTCTTGCGGATCGTCTGCTGTATTCGGAACGTTTTGCCTTCGCCCCACTCGAAGCCGCAGGTCACCTCGACCTCGTCGCCCGCGAGCAGCTCCCGCCGGTAGCGGATGGTGGTCTCCAGCGCCACCGGGCCCACCCCGCTGCCGATGAGGGCGGCCTGGGTGATCCCGGCGGCCTCGAGCAGTGACCAGCGGGCGTGCTCCGCGTAGTTGAGGTACACGCTCTGGTTGAGGTGGCCCTGCACGTCCGTCTCGTATCCGCGGACGATCACCGGCACGGAATACGGCTCGCTCACGTCAATCCCCTCTCGTACCACGGCAGTTGCGGGACCGATCCTGGCATGTGTGCCTTAGAGCCTGTGTCACATCCCCGGCCGGGCGCCCGCCGCCTGGCACGCACGCTCGCCGCGTTGCCGAAATGTCCTAGTAGCTCCGCTACGAGGACACTCCGGCGCCTTGCGATCGCACGCACCAGACGACGTGCGCTGATCCGACCGGGGATGTGACACAGGCTCTTACACCCGGCGCGGTGAGGCCAGTACGTACCGGGCTCTGGTCCGTGGCTGTGTGTACTCGCCGACCTGCCAGCCGGCGCCCTCCAGTGTGATCGCGCAGGCCCGCAGCGTCTCCGCGTCCGGGGCGTGCACGGCGACGGCCTCCGGCTGCGGGGTCGCACGGACCCGGTACCCGGGCGAGCCCCCCGCTTCCGGTGTGTGTCCGGCCGCCTCCAGCGCGAGCGCGGCCGCCTGCACCAGGTGGGCGCGCTCCCAGGCGCACGGCCGGTCGGTGGCCCCGTCCGCGTGGGTCATCCGGCGCAGCTCCAGCAGTCCCTGCCAGGCACTGTGCACCTCACGCAGCCGGGCCGGACCGGTGGCCGTGTCCACGCGGTCCTCCGTGCCGCCGACGTGCGCGGCGAACACACCGGCGGTGGCCGGGGCGGCGGGTTGCTCGAGCTGCTCGGGTGCCACCACCGCCGTCTCCCGTACGCGGTGCCCGGCCGGCGTCAGGAAGTGGTCGTGCGGCGGCCGCGGATGCCGGAAGGCCAGGCCGTGCCTGACCAGGGCGTCGAGCTGGGCCGCGGTGCCCTTCAGCCGCCCGGTGACGGGATCGGCGGCGTCGATGACACGCCGCTGCGCGGCGGTGGGCGGTCGGGTCATGACGGGACACCTCCCCGGTGAGCGGCCTGGTCGAAGGGCTGACCTGCTCCCGCGATCAGCCCACTCGAAGACTACGGCCCGGGTCTGACATCCCCCTCCGTGATCACCGGCGTGCACACCCCGACCCTCAGATCCCCGGCAGCCCCTGTACCGACTGGGCGAGCTGTCCCACCGCGACCACGAGCGGTGTCACGGGCTGGACGAACTCGTTGAGGCGGTCCAGGGCCCGCCGCAGGACCGTGGGTTGCGGTTCGGCCTCGTCGAGCTCCTCGCGCAGCCGGCGTACCTCCCTGGCGGTGGCGTCGGGGTCGGTGAGCGCCGCGCGGTGCTCCTCCAGCAACCGCTCGACGTACGCGAGGAGTTCGGCCGTGCGCTCGGCGTCCTGCGGTTGGAAGGAGACCGAGCCGGAGAACGCCTGGGCGCCCTGCCCCACGGCCTGGTTGCCCACGTAGTGGGTGCCGCCGCTGATCATGACGCCGTTGTTGACCGGAGGGTCCTGGCGCCTGTCGTCGTTGCCCATGATGCGGACCTCCTACTTGCCGGAACCGCCGGCGGCGCTCGGGGCGGCCGCACCGGACTGCTGCGGGACGTTCTGTGTGGCGGTCGCGCCCGTGCCGATCGCCTGGTTGCCGATGATGCTCGTGCCGCCCTGCTGGATGAGGCCCTGGTTGAGGATGGTCTGCTGCTGGGCGCGGAAGTCGGTGGTGTCGTAGCCGCGCTCGTCGAGGAACTCGCGGATCGCGGCGAGGGTGTGGCGCTCCACCAGGGACGTGATCCGCGCGGCGTCCACGACCTGGAAGTAGTTGTGGTAGTCCGGGCTCAGCGCCAGTTCCCGGACGCTGATCCGGGCGCCGAAGTCGTAGACCGGGTCCTGCTCCAGGGCTTTGAGTTCGTCCGTCATGCGTCTGTTGTGCCGGTCCTCGAAGCGGGCCTGGCGCAGCGCCCGGAGCGGGGCGGCGAAGAAGGCCCCGCCGGTGCGGGAGACGGCGTCCAGCAGCACTCCTCGTCGGGCGTCGGCGGTCAGGGGGCCGCGCAGCCGGTCCACGACGTGGTAGTCCGCCCGTACGGGGCCGAGCACGTGGTTGCTGCAGTACAGGTGGAGCGTTCCGCCCGCGGTGGAGAAGTGCAGGAACACGCTCGGCACCACGTCCCCGCCCCACAGCGGCACATGCACCGCCAGGAAGTGGCGGACCGCACCCGTCGGACGCTCCACGATCCGCTCGACCTCCTCGGCCGACAGCCGGGCGGCCGGGGCGAGGCTCGTGGTCCGGATGAACCGCTCGTCGTCACCGACACTCGTGCCGCTCGCGAAGATCCGGTCCTCGATGACGAGGGACCCGAGGGCCTCTGCACCAGCCGCCGCCCCGTCGGCCGGGCCGCGCGCGCCGGTCGCCCGAAGGCGCGCGCGGACGTGGTCGACGAGCTCGGTGACGGTGAACGGCTCCGGCACGACGGGCCGCGAAACCCCGCCGACGGAGTCCTCGGCCGGCAACAGCGGCACGGCGAGCGGCCACTGCGAGGCGGCCTTCGAGTAGCCGACGAAGGGCGCGTACCCGCTGTACACGGTGACGTTCCCGTCCTGCGCCTCCCTGATGGCCGTGAGCCGCCCGGCCATCCACTTGCGCCGCGGCACGGTCGGACGGGGCTGCCGGGCGAACGCCTCGCGGGTCATGGTGGTGCGCAGCAGCCGGTCGACGTCCAGGTCATGGCGTACGACCGTGACGTAGGCGAAGGCCACCGCCGCGATGTAGGCGAGCGCGGCCGGCACCCCCGCGAGGTAGGAGCCCAGCAGCCAGCTCACGAAGCCGGGAGTGGGCAGGGACGAGACGACCACGCCGAAGGAGAAGGCGAGGAGCACCGCGACGCCGGCCGCGATCCCGGTGCCCACCAGCGCCCTGCCCTCCGGCTGGTGGCGGCCGCGGGTGGCCAGACTCGGCCGTCCGGCCGGCTGCCGGGTGGCCGACAGGAGCACCGCGACGAAGACCAGCCACAGGGGAGCGAGCAGTGCCACGAGGCCGAAGGCCGCGGTCAGCCGCAGATCACGGTGGTGCCGCATCTCCTGGGCCGTCAGACAGTGGCGTGCCACCGTCACCAGATCGACGCCGGGCGAGGCGGCCACGGCACCGGCCTCGTCGGCGAGGAGGTCCTCCACCACCCGGTCGGCGAAGCCCTCGTCGACGTAGGCCCCGGCGCACAGGTACCGGGTGACGTCACCCGGCGCGCTTCCGACCGGCATGCGGACCGGCGCGGTCGTCATACCGGGCCCTCCCTCTCTCCAGCGGCGGAGCGGCGCCACCCCGGCGCCGACGGAGCCCGGGGCAGCTCTTCCCGGCAGACCGGAGGTCAGGAGCGCGAGCAGCGCGCCGACCGCCAGGCCGAAGAGGAGGGCGCTGCGCAGCAGGTCCTTCACGAGCGTGTCGGCCGGTGTCAGCACCACGTCGTCGACGAAGGCCTCGTGCATGCCCCACCACGACAGGTTGGCCAGTGCCGAGGCCAGCACTCCCACCACGAGGCAGCGAAGCAGGCGCGACGTGCCGCGGGCCGACAGCCGCCGCGCGAGGAGGACGAGGGCCGCGAGCAGTACCAGGACGGCGAGATCGTTCACGACCAGCGCCGAGGTGCTGCCGTACCGCTCGGAGGAGAACGCCCAGTTCGGCAGGAACGCCGCCTCCAGGAGCCAGCGCAGGGGCTCTTCGTCGGTCCGCAGCTGCCGGTAGAACTCCTCGTCGTAGAGATCCCACACAGGTTTCTGCACCCACGGGCTGCCCGCGAGGACCACGAGCAGGACCAGCACGGTGAGACGGCCGCGTAACGCAGAGGGCGTGCGCGACGCACGCCGACCGGGCAAGAACATCTGGGGTTCCCCCATCCCCCGATCCCCCCGACCCCTGGGATCAGTGGCCGTACCCTATGGCATCCCCGCTCTCCGTGACCGTGAATCCCGGTAACCCCACCGGCTACTGCCGGTACCCGCTGAGGAACCGTCCGATCCGTCCGATCGCCGCCTCCAGATCCTCCGCGTGGGGCAGCGTGAGGATGCGGAAGTGGTCCGGCGCCGGCCAGTTGAAGCCGGTGCCCTGGACGACCTGGATCTTCTCCCGGAGCAGCAGGTCCAGGACGAACTTCTCGTCGTCGTGGATCTTGTGGACCTTGGGGTCCAGACGCGGGAACGCGTACAGCGAGCCCTTGGGCTTCACGCACGAGACGCCGGGGATCTCGTTGAGCTTCTCCCAGGCCACGGTGCGCTGTTCGTACAGCCGGCCGCCCGGGGCGGTCAGGTCGTTGATGGACTGCCGGCCGCCGAGTGCGGCCTGGATGGCGTACTGGGCGGGCGCGTTGGCGCACAGCCGCATGGAGGCCAGCATGGTCAGGCCCTCCAGGTAGTTCTTCGCGTGCTGCTTCGGGCCGGTGACCACCAGCCAACCGGAGCGGAAGCCGGCCACCCGATACGTCTTCGACAGGCCGCAGAAGGTCAGCACGACCAGGTCGGGGGCGAGCGCCGCGACCGAGTGGTGCACGGCGTCGTCGTACAGGATCTGGTCGTAGATCTCGTCGGCGAAGACCATCAGGCCGTGCCGGCGGGCGAGGGCGAGGATGCCCTCGATGATCTCCTTGGGGTAGACCGCGCCGGTGGGGTTGTTGGGGTTGATGATGACCACGGCCTTGGTGCGGTCCGTGATCTTGGCCGCCATGTCGTCCAGGTCCGGGTACCAGTCGGCCTGTTCGTCGCAGAGGTAGTGAACGGCCTTGCCCCCGGCGAGAGTTGTCACCGCCGTCCACAGCGGGAAGTCCGGGGCGGGGATGAGGATCTCGTCGCCGTCCTCGACCAGCGCCTGTACGGCCATCGAGATCAGTTCGGAGATGCCGTTGCCGAGGAAGACGTCGTCGACGTCGACCTCCAGGCCCAGGGTCTGGTAGCGCTGGGCGACCGCGCGGCGGGCGGAGAGGATGCCCCGGGAGTCCGTGTAGCCGTGCGCCTGGGGGAGCATCCGGATCATGTCCTGGAGGATCTCCTCCGGCGCCTCGAAGCCGAACAGTGCGGGGTTGCCGGTGTTGAGGCGCAGCACGCTGTGGCCCGCCTCCTCCAGCGCGTCGGCGTGCTCGATCACCGGGCCGCGGATCTCGTAACAGACCTCGCTGAGCTTGCTCGACTGCCGGAACTCCATGCGCTGCCGCCTCTCCGGTTTCCTGTGTTGCTTGGTTTTACCAAGTAGCAGCTTGGAAAGTCCAACCACTTGTCTAGACTGCGTCGCATGTCACCACGTCGAAGCTACGACCAGTACTGTTCCGCGGCCCGTGCCCTCGACGTCGTGGGCGACCGCTGGACCCTGCTGATCGTCCGGGAACTGCTGTCCGGCCCGCGCCGCTACACGGACCTGCACGCCGACCTGCCCGGCGTGAGCACGGACGTACTCGCCTCACGGCTGAAGGACATGGAGCGCGACGACCTCACCACGCGGCGCAGACTCCCCCCGCCCGGCGCGGCCTACGTGTACGAACTCACCCCGCGCGGACGCGAGTTGCTGCCGGTGCTCCAGGCCCTCGGCACCTGGGGCGGACCCGAACTCGGCGAACGGCGGCCCACCGACGCCGTACGCGCGCACTGGTTCGCCCTGCCCCTGCTGCGCTCGCTCGAGGGCGAAGGGCTCGTCGAAGTCCGCCTGGAGGAGGGCGACTTCCATCTGCACGTCGGAGCGCAGGAGGGCCCGGCGTACGGCGACGGACCCGCCCCCGGAGAGCCGGACGCCCGGCTGGTCATGGACGCCGAGACCTGCGGGGCCGTCGGCCGGGGGGAGTTGAGCCTGACCGACGCGGTGCGGGGCGGGCGGGTCGAGGTGACCGGCGACGGCACGATCGCCAAGGCGCTGCGCGAGGCGTGAACGTGAAGAAGGCCCGCCGGAGCGGGCCTTCTCGATGTCGGACGCCGGGTCAGGCTCCCGGCGGCACCCGGGACGGCCGTCCCGATCCACGCGTCAGCGCATATCCGCCGACCCCCGCCAGTGCGGCCAGCGCACCGCCCACCGCCGTCCACAGCCAACGGTCGGACCACCAGCCGGAGGACCAGCCGTCCTCGGGCTCGATGGCGGACAGCACGGCGGACTTGGTGTCCTGCGAACCGTCGTCCTCCGCCTCGGACTTCACCGCGATCCCCGGCACCAGCGGCTCGGCCAGCGAACCGTCCACCGCGGCCGAACCACCGATGTCCTTGGAGTCGACCCGTACTTCGGTGCCGACCGGAAGGCCCAGGTCGGCGGTCGAGAGGCCGACGACCGTCAGCCGGACGTAGTACGTGCCCGGCAGCGGGTCGTTGGCCCAGGCCTCCGACCAGGCGCGGACCGTGCGCAGCGTGCAGGCCAGCTCCACCGAGGACGCGTCCGGGGCGGCGGTCCGGGTCTGGGCGCCGTACTGGCAGGACTGGCGGCGCCGCAGTCCGTCGTAGACGTCGACCTGCCAGGTCTCGGTGGCGTGGGTCTCGGGCAGCTTCACCGTCGCCTTGACGGTGGGGCGCTGGCCCGAGTCCGCGGGAAACGACCAGTACAGGTAGTCGCCCGCGGAGCCGCTCGCCGTGGCCGTCTGGCCCTGCTCGATCTCCGTCGCGTCACGGAAGGACGTGCCCGCCAGGGTGGGAGCGGCACTGTCCGTCGAGGCCGAATCCGTGGGCGAGGGCGTCGAGTCGGCCACCGCGGGGGAGACCGCGAGCCCGAGCAGCAGCGCCGCGGCGCCCACCGTACGTGTGATCCGCATCAGTTGGTCCTCCAGACCGCGAGCCGCCAGCGTGACAGCCAGCCCCACAGCAGACCGGCGACGAACCCGGCGAGGATCAGCGCGCCGAGCAGCCACCAGCCGCGCCCGAGGCCGAAGGAGGCCACGTCGCTCGCCTTCGACGGCCCGTCCACCACGTCGACGGTCAGCTCCAGAGGCAGCCCCGGGGTGGTCTTCACCCCGGCGGCCGCCGAGAAGGAGTTGGTGACCTGGAGACACACCGTCTCGGCCGCCGCGTCGTCCTCGTCGCTCTCCGCCTTCGGATACCTGAGCCCCGTGGAGATCATGTCGGAGCGGCCGTTGCCCGCCGCCTCACCGCGCACGATCTCCCGGCCGTGCACGGTCACCGCCCGCAGCAGCACCCCGTACGAGGGATTCACGGTCCGGTCGGCCCCCACGCTCACCGAAGCCCGCAGCTCCTGACCGGGGTTCACGTCCACCCGGTACCAGCGCTGCCGGCCGAACTCCTCGCGGTCGGTGTAAAGACCGGACTTCAGCGCGGGCGCGTCGGTGCAGGCGTCGGTGCCCTCGGTGGCCACCGGCGTCACCACCGGATCGGCCGCCCGGTCCACCAACTGGTTGACCTTGTCGGTGAGTTCGTCGGCGTGCTCCACCGAGGTGTAGGTGCCGCCGGTCGCCTCGGCGATGCAGCTGAGCTGCCGGCTCATCTTGCTGTTCGGGACCAGACCGAGGGTGTCGATGGTCATGTCGACGCCCTTCGCGGCGATCTCACGGGCCACCTCGCACGGGTCGAGCGGGGCGCAGGTGTCCTCGCCGTCCGTGATCAGCACGATCCGCTTGGAGCCGTCGCCCTTCGTGAAGTCACCGGCCGCCTTCAGCAGCGCGGGGCCGATCGGGGTCCAGCCGGTGGGGGAGAGGGTGGCCACCGCCGACTTGGCCTCGGTGCGGTTCAGCGTGCTGACCGGGTAGAGCTGGGCGGTGTCCTTGCAGCCCGTCTTCTGGTCGTCGCCCGGGTAGTTGGCGCCGAGGGTCCGGATGCCGAGCTGGACCTCCTCGGGCGTCGCGTCCAGCACCTCGTTGAAGGCCTGCTTCGCCGCCGCCATCCGGGTGCCGCCGTCGATGTCCGTCGTCCGCATCGAGCCGCTCACGTCGAGGACGAGATCGACCTGCGGCGCGGCCTGGCCCGTGGGTTCACCGGCGACCGCCGCGACCGGGAAGGCGATCCCGGCCGTCAGGGCGGTGAGCAGGACGCACACTCCTGCCGCCAGCCGTTTACTTGTGATCATCGCCGGATCCTATTGATCAGGTGTGCCGGGCTCCAAAACGGCCGCTCAGAGCAGGGGGTTGGGCAGTGCGGTCCACTGGTCGCCCGGCGTCCCCGGCGACAGCCGCATCAGCGTCAACGCCTTCGCGGGCAGCGGCTGCTCGAGCAGCGCGGCCAGATCCGGGGTGCGCGGCAGATCCCGTACGGCGATCTCCAGTGCCCCGCGCAACGCCGTCGCCGAACCCGCCGTGGCCGCGAGGGCTCCGGCGACCAGGGAGCCGAACAGCTTGCGCCGCAGGGTGGTTTCGTCGTCCGTGACGACCCGTCCGGACAGAGGCGGGACCGGGATGCCGTGCCGGGCGAGCCGCGCGGGGCTGATCCGGATGTCGGCGAGGTCCCGGTAGACCAGCCCGAGTGGCGCGTTCGACTCGGACAGGACGACGAGGAGGTTCTGGCCGTGCGCCTCCAGGGCGACCCCGAGCTCCAGCAGCCGCAGCCCCGCAGTGAGCGCCAGCCGGGCGAACTCGGCGAGCCACACGGGGGAGTTCGGCAGATCGGTGGTGGCGAGGGCCGCCACCGGGAGGACCCGGTCGCCGTACACCTGGGGGGATTCCCGCACCACGGCGGCCAGATCGGGGGAGCCCGCGGTCACGGCACCCAGGGTGCGGGTGAAGTGCAGCAGGCCGTCCATGCGCGGCGACAGTGTCTCCGCGAACTCGGAGAGCGTCGCGGACATGCTGATCGAGTAGCCGGAGATGTCCCGCACCGAGGATGTCAGACGGGCGCTCAGCGCGGTCTTGACGTGCTGCGGCCCGTCGGCGAGGGCGAGGGTGCGCAGGGACATCAGCGGGTGCGCGCCCGGACCCTCGGTGACCGGCCGCTTCAGCACATGCTCCGCCTGCCATGGATGCACGGGCAGCAACAGCCGCCCCCCGTCCCGCATCTGCGACGGCCACGCACCCGTGACCAGGCACTCGTCCACCGGCACCGGCACGGACCCCAGCCGCACCAGCGGCCGGTGCTCGGGACCGTAGGCCAACTGCTCCGCCACCGAGAAACCGGGCCTGGAACGGCAGTTGGGGTGGTACGGGTGCCCGTCCACGATCCGCTGCTCCCACTCCCAGTCGGACGTCGGCCACTTCCCCGGACGGGCCGGCTGCCCCGACCTCGACAGCGCCAACGAGGCCACGCTGTCCGCGAGTTCGACCGCGAGGTCCGCGCCGTGCGGTACGCCGAGGTCGGTCATCAGACGCGCCGGATCGTCGTAGGCGACCTGGTCGAGGCGGACGACGGTGACGTAGGGGGCCGTGGCATACGGGTCCGGGTGCGGTCCGTGCAGCCGGCGCCCGTCCGAGAGACGCAGAGCGAGTCCCTCCCCGCCCGCCCGCCGTGCCGTGATCCAGGGCAGCGGCTCGTGCGTGAGCCCACGCCACAGCCGGGTCAGCACGGCCGCCCGTGCGCCGGGCAGCTCTGCCGCGTACCGCGCCGTGAGGCCGGGGTGTACGACGGCCAGCTCTGCGGCGAACCGGGCCTCGGCGGCGGAGGGACGGTGCACGGTCGGACTCCTCGGGTACGAGTGGTGGCACGGTGGGGTGGTGACGGCAGACATACTGATCGTCGCCGCCCCGGATGAACCGTAGAGAACGAGTGGATCGCGTGGATCTCCCGCCCCCGCAGGCCGACGTCCCCGTCGCACACCGTGCCGACGCCTACGCCGCGGCACCCCTGCTCAACTGCCTGCTGCGCGAGGTGGCCGAGCCGCTCCCGGAACCCGGCGAACGCCCGGTGTACCGGCTTCCCGGCGGACGGCTGCTGCGGGTACTGGGACAGCGGCGGCCCGCCGAGCCAGAGGTGTACACGGCGGGCGGCTGGCGGCGCGTCGGCCACGCCGAACTCGTGAAGCTCGTCGCCGAGGAACTGACCCGGCACACCGGCGTGTCCAACCACGAACTGCCCGCCGAGATGACCGACAGCCGGGACGCGGTGGCTGCCCTGCTCACGGCCCGGGACCGGGTCGCGGCACCCGAGGACCCGTATCTGCGCTCCGAGCAGTGCCTCGTCACCGGCCACCCGTACCACCCCGCTCCCAAGGCCCGCGGCGGTGGCCCGGTCGCCGCCTGGCTGCCGTACGCCCCCGAGGCCCACGCCCGCTTCCCGCTGGTCCTGCTCGGTCTGCGCGAGGACACCGTCGTCGAGGAGGGTGACACCTCGGCCCTCGACGCGCTCGGGGAGGCCCCGCCCGGCTATCGTCTGCTGCCCGCGCATCCCTGGCAGCTCGACCTGGTGGACCGCGTCGAGGCCTGTGCGGAGGCCTTCGCGGAGGCTTTCGCGGACGGACGTCTGATCCGCCTCGGCACGACCGGGTTCGAGACCTGGCCGACGGCCGCGATCCGCACGGTGTACGCCCCCGAACACGACCTCTTCCTGAAGTTCAGTCTGGACGTCCGCATCACGAACGACATCCGCCGGCTCTGGCGCCACGACCTGCTCAAACTCCGCCGTACGGATGAAGCCGTCGTGAAGGCCTTCGCCGCGAGCCCCGGCCCACGCCCCGCCGCCTGGCTCAGCGACCGCGGCTACCGCACCGCCGACTTCGCCTTCGAGGAACTCGCCGTCCTGGTCCGCGACGGCCTGCACGACCGGGTGCGCCCCGGGACGACCCCGCTGCTCGCCGCGGCCCTCGTGGAGGGGTTCGAGGGCAACCCGCTCGACGGCACCGCCGATCCGGCGGACTGGTGGCAGGCGTACCTGGGTGCGGTGGTCCCGCCCGCCCTCGCGGCCTTCGGCGACCACGGTGTCGTACTCGAAGCACACCTGCAGAACACGCTGGTGGCCGTGGACGCCGACGGCATGCCCGTGCAGGCGCTGTTCCGGGACGCCGAGGGCGTGAAGCTGCCGGCGGACGTCCCGCGCGCGGCCGGGTGGGAGCGGCTGGTGTACTGCCTGGTCGTGAACCACCTGTGCGAGGTCGCCGCGGTCCTCGCCGAACGGCACCCCGGCTTCGACCCCTGGCCCGCCGCCCGCCGCGAACTCGCCCGCCACGACCTCCCCGAAGCGGCCGCCCTGCTCACCTCGCCCACCCTCCCCGGCAAGACGAACCTGCTGCTGAGGTGGACGGGCGCGGACGGGGCGGACGCCCGCTACCTGCCCCTGCCGAACCCGTTGGTCGGCGCGTGAGGTACCGGTCGGCGTCACATCGGTTCGGTCGCCGGCCAGGTGCCCGTGGTGAGATCGGTGACGGCAGGCATCGCGGCCGACGGTGAGCAGCAGGTCGCCGTCCGGCGGGGGAGCGGGGGCGGGGGCACGGGTGGGGTGCGAGGTGAGGCCCGGTCATTATGCTCACTGCATGCCAGTCGCACTCCCCGGATTCCCCGCAGGGCCGACGACGGGCGGTTCCCGGTGCTGAGAGAGGTCACCGCGATCCGCTACGTCGAGCCCCTGCGCTCCGGCGGTTCCGTGCCCGGAGTCGTCGAGGCCGACGACCTGGGCACCTACGTCGTGAAGTTCACCGGCTCCGCGCAGGGCCGCAAGGCGCTGGTCGCCGAGGTGATCGTCGGCGAGCTGGCGCGGGCGCTGGGGCTGCGCTTTCCCGAGCTGGTCCTCGTGCACTTCGATCCGGCGATCGCCGACAGCGAGCCGCACCAGGAGGTGCGTGAACTGCACAGTGCCAGCGCCGGTCTCAACCTGGGCATGGACTACCTGCCGGGCGCCCGCGACCTCACCCCGGAGATCGCCGGGACGTTCCCGGTCGACCCGCTGGAGGCCGGCCGTATCGTCTGGCTCGACGCCCTGACCGTGAACGTCGACCGTACGGTCCACAGCTCGAACCTGATGATCTGGCCGACGCTTGGCATCGCGCCCCCGCGCCTGTGGCTGATCGACCACGGCGCCGCCCTCGTCTTCCACCACCGTTGGGACGGGTCCGATCCGACGAAGGCGTACGACTTCCGCCACCACGCGCTCGGCCACTACGGCCCCGACGTGCGCGCCGCCGACGCGGAGCTGGCGGCCGCGGTCACTGAGGACCTGCTGCGCCGGGTCGTCGCCGAGGTCCCCGACGCCTGGCTCACCGACTTCGCGACCCCGGACCAGGCACGCGAGGCCTACGTGACGTACCTCCACGCGCGCGTGCGGGCCTCCGAGGCCTGGCTCCCCACCGACTTCCCCACCCGGGATGAACTCGCCGCCGAAGAGGCCCTTCGCGCGGCGAGGACGGAGAAAGGCCGGCCCACGTGGCTGAAGCGGGTCCCCGACCTGCACGGCAAACCGGCCGCGGAACAGGATTGGTCGGTGCACCTCGGATGAGTGGCCGTGTCGAGATCGAGTACTGCACCCAGTGCCGCTGGCTGCCCCGCGCGGCCTGGCTGGCCCAGGAACTGCTCACGACGTTCGAGACCGAACTGACGGAACTGGCCCTGAAGCCGGGCACGGGCGGTGTCTTCGTCGTCCGCGTCGACGACGAGGTCGTCTGGGACCGGCGCGAGCAGGGCTTCCCGGAGCCGACGGCGGTGAAGCAGGCCGTACGCGACCGAGTGGCCCCGGGAAAGTCCCTGGGCCACTCGGACAGGACCTCCGACGACGTCAGCCCTTGAGCTGCTCGTACGCCGGCAGCGTCAGGAAGTCCGCGTAGTCGGCGTCGAGGGAGACCTGGAGCAGCAGGTCGTGGGCCTGCTGCCAGTGACCGGCCGCGAAGGCCTCCTCGCCGATCTCCTGGCGGATGTTCGAGAGCTCCTCGGCGGCCACCTTGCGGGCCAGCTCCGGGGTCGCGCGTTCGCCGTTCTCGAACTCGACGCCCGCGTTGATCCACTGCCAGATCTGCGAGCGGGAGATCTCGGCGGTGGCCGCGTCCTCCATGAGGTTGAAGATGGCGACCGCACCGAGCCCGCGCAGCCACGCCTCGATGTAACGGATGCCGACCTGGACGGCGTTGACGAGCCCGTTGTACGTCGGCCTGGCGTCCAGCGAGTCGACCGCGATGAGGTCGGCTGCCTCGACGTGGACGTCCTCGCGCAGCCGGTCCTTCTGGTTGGGCTTGTCCCCGAGGACCTTGTCGAAGGACTCCATGGCGATCGGGACCAGGTCCGGGTGGGCGACCCAGGAGCCGTCGAAGCCGTCGCCCGCCTCACGGTCCTTGTCGGCACGGACCTTCTCGAAGGCCACCTTGTTGACCTCGGCGTCCCGGCGGGACGGGATGAACGCCGCCATGCCGCCGATCGCGTGCGCGCCGCGCTTGTGGCAGGTGCGGACGAGGAGTTCGGTGTACGCGCGCATGAACGGGGCCGTCATCGTGACCAGGTTGCGGTCCGGCAGGACGAACCTGGAGCCGCCGTCACGGAAGTTCTTCACGATGGAGAACAGGTAGTCCCAGCGGCCCGCGTTCAACCCCGAGGCGTGGTCGCGGAGTTCGTAGAGGATCTCCTCCATCTCGTACGCGGCCGTGATCGTCTCGATGAGGACGGTCGCGCGGACGGTGCCCTGCGGGATGCCGCAGTACTCCTGCGCGAAGACGAACACGTCGTTCCACAGGCGGGCTTCGAGGTGCGACTCGGTCTTCGGGAGGTAGAAGTACGGGCCCTTGCCGAGGTCGATCAGGCGCTGGGCGTTGTGGAAGAAGTACAGCCCGAAGTCGACGAGCGCGCCGGGCACCTGGGCGCCGTTCGCGTCCACGAGGTGCCGCTCGGCGAGGTGCCAGCCGCGCGGGCGCATGACGACGGTGGCAAGATCCTCGTCGGCCTTGAGGGCGTACGACTTGCCGGACCTCTCGTCGGTGAAGTCGATGTTCCGGGTGTACGCGTCGGCCAGGTTGACCTGACCGAGGACGACGTTCTCCCAGGTAGGCGCCGAGGCGTCCTCGAAGTCCGCGAGCCACACCCTGGCACCGGAGTTGAGGGCGTTGATGGTCATCTTGCGGTCGGTGGGGCCGGTGATCTCGACCCGGCGGTCGTTCAGGGCCGCGGGGGAGGGGGCCACCTTCCAGGAGTCGTCCGCGCGGATCGCGGCGGTCTCCGGGAGGAAGTCGAGCGTGGAGGTGCGGGCGATCTCGGCGCGGCGCTCGGCGCGGCGGGCGAGGAGCTCGTCACGCCGGGGCGTGAACCGGCGGTGCAGCTCGGCCACGAAGGCGAGGGCCGCCTCGGTGAGGATCTCCTCCTGACGTGGCAGGGGCTCGGCGTCGACGATGGCCAGCGGGGACGGCGCTGGTGCGGACATGAGCTGTCACTTCCTTCAGCGGTGGCACCGGGTGCCAGTCGAACCGGGTACGCGGTCGGCGCCCTTCACACGGGGAGGACGCTTCTGAACAGTGGATACTAGTTTCCTCATTGTGGAAGTTCAATGGTTTGTTGATGTCGAGATTCTCCGGGTCGAGCCAATGTGGCGCTCGGTGCCAACGCGCTCACTCAAGGTGCGCCAGATCGGCTGCCGTGTCGATGTCGTAGGGCTCGGCCACGTCCGCGCACTCGACGAGCGTGAGCGTGCCCTCGTGCTCCTTCAGATAGGCGCGTGCCCCCCGGTCCCCGGTCGCAGTCGCGATGATCCCGGCCCAGTGCGCGGAGCCGAACAGGACGGGATGGCCGCGTACGCCGTCGTAGGCGGCCGAGGCGAGCGAGGAGTCGCTCTCGTGGACGGCGAGCACCCGGCGCACGGCCTCCGCTCCGATACCGGGCTGGTCGACGAGGGACACGAGCGCCGCCCGCGCCCCCGTACCGGCCAGCGAGTCGAGCCCGGCCCGCAGGGACGACCCCATGCCGTCGGCCCACGCCGGGTTCTCCACGAGCACACAGTCGCCGAGTTCCGCCCGCTCCCGTACGACCGCTGCGGCGGCCCCCAGGACCACGTGCACCCGGGCACAGCCGGCCGCGCGCAGGACGCCGACCGCGTGTTCGACGAGTGGGCGGCCCCGGTGTTCGAGCAGTGCCTTCGGCCGCCCGCCGAGCCGCCGCCCGCCGCCCGCCGCGAGAAGCAGCCCGGCGACCTGCTGTTTGTTCTCCGTCATGCGTCCTGCATACCTGACGCGCCGGAGTACGCCGTGTTTCAACGGGCTTAATTTCGGTCCCCGCAGTGGCGCCCGGCGCACTCGGTGGCGTTTACTGACCCGCGTCCCTCGGCGTCCGACCAACACCGCAGGGGCTTCACAATGCTGGGGCGCACTACGGCGTGCGAGGGGGAAAGCTGTGTTGCGGAGCTTGGGGCAGAGGCCAGTGACCGGCAGCGACAACGATCCGAGAGTGGCGGAACTGCGGACCGCGGTGTCCCGGCTGCGCCGCGAACTCGCCGCGCACCCGGCCGAGTTCCCCGACCGGGGCATCGCCGAGGACGAACTCGCCGCGCTGGCCGCCATGACGCTCTACGGCGAGCCCGAAGCTCCGCGGCTACGGCGGTCGTTGCTGCTCATCGCCGCGGCGATCGGCTCGGTCAGCGCGCTGTCGCGAGGGCTGTCGGCGGTACGTGACGCGGTGGAACTGTTCGGGGAACCGCGGCGCTAGGCGCTACAGCTGGGAGGCCGGAAAGGATCCGCGGTATCCGGCCTTCGGGGTGCGGTGCTCGAACTCCTTGCACAGCCAGGTCTCCTGGACGAACTCGGTGAGGTCCTGCCAGAGCGTGAAGATGCTGGTCGGGCCGTGCTTGCCGTCCACCTGCCGGTAGCGGTCCTTGGTGTCGCGGAAGCAGGCCAGCCCCGCCATGAACCCATTGCCGGCGGGGTTGTAGTCGGACCACGCGCACGAGACGCAGGCCCTCATCCGAGCCGCCCGTGGCAGCTTTCTCTGGATGTCGTGCAGCGCGGTCTCGAGGTCCCCCTGACCGTCGGCGTTGCGGAACTCGTACCCGTCGAGGAGCAGGGTGGTGGTCAGAGTCTCCTCGTCCAGGCCGCGCCCCGGGCCCGCCGGGCCCCCGAGCCGCAGCGCACAGCGCAGCACCCCCGGCCGAACGCCGCATCCCCGGACCTCGATCGGTATCGGCACCTCCCATTCCAGGAGGCAGGAGCACAGCGCGCCGTCGAAGAACGAGAACGCCTGCTCGGGTGGCTCGCCGGTCATCGCGCCGAGGTCGTCCATCGATTCGCTCTCGAAGCGGACACCCCTGATCGTCGTACGGATGAGCTCCCGGCCGTCCGACTCGAAGGCGATCTCCTCGGTGCCGTGCCGGTCGGTGTACCGCCCCGGCCAGTGCTGAAGGGCCGTCATGCCGGGTTCTGGCTCGCCAGCGCCGCGGACAGCTCCTCGGCCACCTGCTGCAGTACCGGGACGATCTTCTCGGTGGCCGCCTCGGTGACCCGTCCCGCCGGGCCGGAGATCGAAATGGCTGCGGCGGTGGGGGAGTTGGGCACCGAGACCGCGAGGCAGCGGACGCCGATCTCCTGCTCGTTGTCGTCGACGGCGTACCCCTGGCCGCGCACCGCCTCCAGGGCCGCGAGGAATTCGTCCGGCGTGGTGATCGTCTTGTCCGTCGCGGCCGGCATGCCGGTCCGGGCGAGGAGCGCGCGCACCTCGTCGTCGGGGGTGTGGGCGAGCAGCGCCTTGCCGACGCCCGTGGAGTGCGGCAGGACGCGTCGGCCGACCTCGGTGAACATCCGCATCGAGTGCTTGGACGGCACCTGGGCGACGTAGACGATCTCGTCGCCGTCGAGCAGTGCCATGTTGGCCGTTTCGCCGGTCTCCTCGACCAGGCGGGCGAGATAGGGGCGGGCCCAAGTGCCGAGCAGCCGGGAGGCCGACTCCCCGAGGCGGATCAGGCGCGGGCCGAGAGCGTACCGACGGTTGGTCTGCTGGCGGACGTATCCGCAGGTCACGAGCGTCCGCATCAGGCGGTGGATGGTGGGCAGCGGCAGTCCGCTGCTCGCGGACAGTTCGCTCAGCCCGACCTCTCCGCCCGCGTCCGCCATTCGCTCCAGCAGGTCGAAGGCGCGCTCGAGGGACTGGACCCCGCCACCGGCGGACCTGGCGGAGTCGTTGGTGCTGGCGCTGGACGTCGGCACGGCGCGTTCCTTTCGGGGCTGGCGGAAGGGCAGAAGCCTACCCGGCAGGCGGTTGACTCCCCGCTGGTGCGTAGCTACGTTCTGCTTGCTGGAATCCTAATTCCGCTTTGTGGAAACGTCCAGGGATCCGGCATCGGGTGCACTGTGAGGAAGTGTGCCCTTGACGGCACCCGAACGGGAGTGAAGACTCCTTCAACAGAAAGTTGAATTCCGTTACGCGGAAGTTAACGACGGCAGAGAGGGGTCCGGGTGTCCGACACCGAACTGGTGCTGCGCTCGACGCGCGTCATCACGCCCGAAGGGACGCGGGCCGCATCGGTCGCGGTCGCCGGCGGCAGGATCACGGCCGTACTGCCGTACGACGCCCTCGTTCCTGACACGGCCCGCCTGGAGGACCTCGGCGACGACGTCCTGCTGCCGGGCCTGGTCGACACTCATGTGCACGTCAACGACCCGGGCCGCACCGAGTGGGAGGGCTTCTGGACCGCCACGCGCGCGGCGGCCGCCGGCGGCATCACCACCCTCGTCGACATGCCGCTCAACTCCCTCCCGCCCACGACGACGGTCGACCACCTCCGCACCAAGCGGGCGGTCGCCGCGGACAAGGCGCACATCGACGTCGGCTTCTGGGGCGGCGCCCTGCCTGACAACGTCAAGGACCTGCGTCCGCTGCACGAGTCGGGTGTCTTCGGCTTCAAGGCGTTCCTGTCGCCGTCCGGTGTGGAGGAGTTCCCGCATCTCGACCAGGACGGGCTCGCCCGGTCCCTGGCCGAGATCGCCTCCTTCGACGGCCTGCTCATCGTGCACGCCGAGGACCCGCACCACCTGGCGGCCGCCCCGCAGCAGGGCGGACCGAGGTACGCCGACTTCCTGGCCTCCCGCCCGCGTGACGCCGAGGACACGGCCATCGCTCAACTTCTCGCCCAGGCGAAGCGGTTGGACGCGCGCGTGCACGTACTGCACCTGTCGTCCTCCGACGCCCTGCCGCTGATCGCGGAGGCCAGGGCCGACGGTGTCCGCGTCACCGTCGAGACCTGCCCGCACTACCTCACCCTCACCGCCGAGGAAGTCCCCGACGGCGCGAGCGAGTTCAAGTGCTGCCCGCCCATCCGCGAGTCCGCCAATCAGGACCTACTGTGGCAGGCGCTCGCCGACGGGACCATCGACTGCGTGGTCACCGACCACTCGCCGTCCACGGCCGACCTCAAGACGGACGACTTCGCGACGGCGTGGGGCGGCATCTCGGGCCTGCAGCTGAGCCTGTCCGCGGTCTGGACGGAGGCCCGCAGGCGCGGTCACTCGCTGGAGGACGTCGTCCGCTGGATGTCGGGGCGTACGGCCGAACTGGTGGGTCTGGACACGCGCAAGGGTGCCATCGAGGCCGGTCGTGACGCCGACTTCGCGGTCCTCGCGCCGGACGAGACCTTCACGGTGGACCCGGCGGCCCTCCAGCACCGCAACCGTGTCACGGCGTATGCGGGCAGGACCCTGTACGGCGTGGTCAAGTCGACCTGGCTGCGCGGCGAACGCATCGTCACGGACGGCGAGTTCACATCCCCGAAGGGCCAACTGCTCACCCGCAGGCCCTGATCCACCCGCACCGGCCCACTCCCGAAAGGCATGCATACGTGACGGCGATCCCGAGCTTCACCGGCGACGCGAACCCCTACGGAGGCGGTGACCCGTACGCGGACTACCGCACCGCCGATTTCCCCTTCACCCAGTACGCGGACCTCGCCGCGCGGACGCTCGGCGCCGGAGTCATCGCCGCCAACGACGAGTTCTTCGCCCAGCGCGAGAACCTGCTGGTGCCCGGGCGGGCCGAGTTCGACCCCGAGCACTTCGGGCACAAGGGCAAGATCATGGACGGCTGGGAGACGCGGCGCCGCCGGGGTGCCTCGGCCGGGCACCCCTGGCCGACGGCCGAGGACCACGACTGGGCGCTGGTGCGGCTCGGTGCGCCCGGCGTGATCCGGGGGATCGTGGTCGACACGGCGCACTTCCGCGGCAACTACCCGCAGGCGGTGTCGGTCGAGGGCACGTCCGTTCCCGGTTCACCGTCCCCGGAGGAGCTGCTGGGCGACGACGTGAAGTGGACGACGCTGGTCCCGCGTACACAGGTCGGCGGCCACGCGGCGAACGGTTTCGCCGTATCGCTCGAGCAGCGCTTCACGCACCTGCGGGTCAACCAGCATCCGGACGGCGGCATCGCCCGCCTGCGCGTGCACGGCGAGGTCGTCCCGGACCCCGAGTGGCTTGCGGTCCTCGGCACCTTCGACGTGGTCGCCCTGGAGAACGGCGGCAGGGCCGAGGACGCGTCGAACCTCTTCTACTCGCCGGCGTCCAACACCATCCAGCCGGGACGCTCCCGCAAGATGGACGACGGCTGGGAGACGCGGCGCCGCCGGGACCAGGGCAACGACTGGATCCGCTACCGTCTCGCGGCCCAGTCGCGCATCCGGGCGATCGAGATCGACACGGCGTATCTGAAGGGGAACAGCGCGGGCTGGGCATCGGTGTCGGTCCGCGACGGCGGCAGCGGCGAGGGCGGTGACTGGCAGGAAATCCTCCCGCGCACCCGCCTCCAGCCCGACACCAACCACCGCTTCGTCCTGCCGGACCCGGCGGTGGCGACGCACGCACGCGTGGACATCTTCCCGGACGGCGGGATCTCGCGCCTGCGGTTGTTCGGGTCGCTGACGGAGGGCGGTTCGGCGGCGCTGTCGGCGAGGCACCAGGAACTGGGCGGCTGAGCCAGGGATCCCCTGACGGGCTGACGGGCTGACGGGCTCACGGGCTGACGGGCTCACGGGCTCACGGGCTCACGGGTTCACGGGCTCACCGCGCGTGAACCCGTCAGCCCCGGCGTCGAGTTCCGGAATCCGGCGGGACAGCGCCTGTCGCTGCCGCCCGCCGAGTTCAGGCCGCGCCTGACCTACGCCGCGTGTCCGCCGTCCACGGCGAACTCCGCGCCGGTGACATAGTCCGCCCCGGCCAGATACGTCACCATCGACGCCACCTCGTCCGCCGTCCCGAACCGCCCCAGCGCGGTCATCGCGGTCTGCCCCGCCGCGAACGGCCCCGCTGCCGGGTTCATGTCGGTGTCGGTGGGACCGGGGTGGACGATGTTCGCCGTGATCCCCCGTGGACCGAGCTCGCGCGCGAGGGCCTTCGTCAGGCCGATCAGGGCCGACTTGCTCGTCGCGTACAGGGTCCCGCCGGGCCCCGGCACGCGCTGGGTCATACAGGTGCCGATCGTGACGATCCGGCCGCCCGGACGCATGTGCGCTGCCGCTTCCTGCGAGGTCAGGAACACCCCGCGCACGTTGACGGCCAGCACCCGGTCGACGTCCGCGAGGGACAGTCCGTCCAACGGGCCGAGCACGCCCACGCCCGCGTTGTTCACCAGCACGTCCAGCCCGCCGAGCGCCTCCGCCGTACGCCGCACCGCCCCCGCCGCCTCCTGCGCGTCCGCGGAGTCGGCACGCAGGGCGACGGCCCGGCGCCCCAGTGCTTCGACACGGCGTACGACATCCGCGGCCCCCTCCTTGCCGCTCACATACGTCAGGGCCACATCCGCCCCCTCCCGCGCCAGTCGCAGCGCGGTGGCCGCGCCGATACCCCGGCTGCCGCCGGTGACGAGCGCGACCTTGCCGTCCAGAGTTCCGTGAGTCGTTGTCATGACGTCCATCCCACCGGCCCGGACACCGGACCGCTGGCGGTCCTCGGACACCGGCCTCAGGCGAGGCCGGAGAAGTCAGTGATTTCCCCGATGAACCCGGAGCCGCGGTTCGGGATCATGGCGAATCGGCCGGTCGCACGAGGCCGTCGCGGAGGGGGAGCGCACATGAAAAAGCAATGGAGAGGGAATCCCATGAACCTGTCGATCCGCTCGCGTCCCGCCGTGCGAGGCGTTCTCGTCGCCGTCGGCGCGACCCTGCTGCTCGCCCCCCTGGCCGGCTGCTCCGAGGACGAGAAGACGCTGGCGAGCTGGTCCAAGGACGGCGGTCAGGAGCACATGCTCACCATCGCCAAGGACGTGCGCACCCTGGTCCAGGACAGCGGCGGTTCGACCGGCGCGGACGCGGGCATCGCCTCGCGCTGCAGTCAGGTGCTCGACGACGTGAAGGCGGCGAGAGCGTACGGCGAGCTGCCGGACAAGCTCACTCAGCTCGAGTGGAAGGACGCCCTCGACCAGGTCCAGACGACCGCCTCGCACTGCCTGCGCAACGTCAAGGCCGGCCAGGGAGGAGTCGACCTCACCGACTGCATCGACGCCCAGACCGCGATGGACTCATTCCTCGACCAGCTGGACCTCGCCCGCAGCCGGTCCTGATCCCGAGCTTCGTGAAGACGCGGTGGGTCAGGTTAACTCCCTGAAAACTCATCGGACTTGACGGGAAATTCTCCGGAGTTGTCATTGACATGCCACGGTCTACGCGCGTCATCATGAGGGCATGAGATTCCCCCCACGGATCACTCGTATCGGCGCCGCGGCCGCCGTCCTGTCCGCTCTCCTCGTCGGCGGCACCGTCACCGCCACCCCGGCGGCCGCCGCGGTCGGCAGCGTCTGCTACACCAAGCTGCCCTCCCAGGCCCACGACACCCTGGACCTGATCGAGGAGGGCGGCCCCTACCCCTACTCGCAGGACGGCGTCGTCTTCCAGAACCGGGAAGGCGTCCTGCCGAGCCAGTCGAGCAGTTACTACCACGAGTACACGGTCATCACGCCCGGTTCCTCCACGCGTGGAGCGCGCCGGATCGTCACCGGTCAACGGACCCAGGAGGACTACTACACGGCGGACCACTACGTGACGTTCAACCTGGTCAACTACGGCTGCTGAGAGCGTCCGCGGCGGCGAACAGCGCGAACGCCAGCACGATCAGGGCGACGCTCGCGTAGACCTCGTAGCCGTCGAGGAAACCGATCCGCTGGACGAGCCCGATGTGCCAGTCGGTGAACTCGTGCAGCAGCCCTGCCCCGCCCTGCACCAGGGCGAGGAAACCGAGTAGTTCGAGCAGTTGCTTCATGGAGAGACCCTCGCCCCGCGGACCCCCCACAGAACATCGGCCGCGGGGCGAGCCCCCTTCCGCGAAAGCATCGACTTACGGAGGCGTCCGCGCCGAAAGTCTGAGGTGCCGCGACTTTGGTCGCTGATCCCGGTCTCGGGCGGGTGCGACGGGCCCTCACTGCGTAGATTTGTCGACCGTGAGCGGTGACGAAGCGGTTCCCGAACCCCCGGCCTTTCCCGGCCGACGCTGGCTGCTGCCGTCCGCGGTGATCCACGAGTTCTACCCCGCGGCCGCCCGGCCCGGACGGCGGCCCCGACGCACCGCGCGCGACTGGATGGTCGACTTCTCCTGCTTCCTGCTCGCCGTCGGCATCGGCATGATCGGCGCGGACGCGGTGAACGACAACCCGCATGTGACGCACTCCGCCGCCACCTTCGACCAACTGCTGGGCGCGGCCGCCTGCGCCGCCGTGTGGCTGCGCCGCCGTTGGCCGCTCGGCCTCGCCGTGGCCACGGTCCCGATCGGGGTGCTCTCGGACACCGCCGGCGGCGCCTGCATGATCGCCCTGTTCACGCTCGCCGTACACCGCCCCTTCCGCCATGTGGCCTGGCTCGCCGGCCTCAACATCGCCCTGGTGCCGCTCTCCTTGCGGCTGCGTCCCGACGCCGAGCTGCCCTACGTCGTCACGGTCGTCCTCGCCGCGGTACTCATCACCGCGACCGTCGGCTGGGGCCTGCTGGTGCGGGCCAAACGGCAGCTCATGTTCAGCCTGCGCGACCGCGCCCGGCGTGCCGAGACGGAGGCGGCGCTGCGGGCCGAGCAGGCGCAGCGGCTGGCCCGCGAGGCCATCGCGCGGGAGATGCACGACGTGCTCGCGCACCGGCTGACACTGCTCAGCGTGCACGCGGGCGCCCTGGAGTTCCGTCCGGACGCGCCCGAGGAGGAGGTCGCGCGGGCGGCCGGCGTCATCCGGGAGAGCGCGCACGAGGCGCTGCAGGACCTGCGGGAGATCATCGGCGTACTGCGGGCGGGCGACCAGGACGACACGGGCCGCCCCCAGCCGACCCTCGCCGCCCTGGACACACTGGTCGCCGAGTCCCGTGAGGCGGGCATGAAGGTCACCCTCGACAGCCGCGTCACCGACCCCGCTGCCGTGCCCGCCTCCGTCGGCCGCACCGCCTACCGCATCGCCCAGGAGGGCCTCACCAACGCCCGCAAGCACGCCCCCGGCACGGAGGTCACGGTCACCGTCAGCGGCGGCCCGGGCGAGGGCCTCGTCATGACCGTGCGCAACCCCGCGCCCGAGGGCGAGGTGCCGGACGTACCCGGCTCGGGGCAGGGCCTGATCGGGCTCACCGAGCGCGCGACGCTCGCAGGGGGCAAGCTGGAGCACGGGACGCGGGCGGACGGGGCGTTCCGGGTACGGGCGTGGTTGCCGTGGGGCTGACGGTCGGGGAGCAGGGTCCCGCGGGCGCAACTCACCGGCCCGCAAAGGTGATTGCACCCCGCCCCACCGTGATTACGTAAGACCCATGACTGCGATCAGACTGCTCCTCGTCGACGACGACCCCCTCGTCCGGGCCGGCCTGTCCCTGATGATGGGCGGCGCCGACGACATCGAGATCGTCGGTGAGGCGGCGGACGGCGCCGAGGTCGAGGCCGCCGTCGACCGGACCCGTCCGGACGTCGTCCTCATGGACATCCGGATGCCGTCCGTGGACGGCCTGACGGCCACCGAGCGGCTGCGCGGACGGCCCGACGCCCCGCAGGTCGTCGTCCTGACCACGTTCCACGCCGACGAGCAGGTGCTGCGCGCCCTGCGCGCGGGGGCCGCGGGATTCGTCCTCAAGGACACCCGGCCCGCCGAGATCCTCGCCGCCGTCCGCCGCGTCGCGGCCGGTGACCCGGTCCTGTCGCCCACCGTCACCCGCCAGCTGATGGAGCACGCCGCCGGTACCGCCACCGACACCCGGCGCGCACGTGCACGCGCGCGTGTCGCCGTCCTCAACGACCGCGAACGCGAGGTCGCCGTCGCGGTGGGCCAGGGCCTGTCCAACGCCGAGATCGCGGCCGCCCTGTACATGAGCGTCGCCACCGTCAAGACCCACGTGTCCCGCGTCCTGGCCAAGCTCGACCTCAACAACCGAGTGCAGATCGCCCTGTTGACGTACGACGCGGGGCTCCTGGAGGACGACCAGGATTCCGGCGGGCCCGGGCACTAGCCGGCGGCCGCGCACGTTGACGGGGTGAAGGGGGAGCTTTCATGACTGAAGAAGTGATCGACCTCGGGGGATACGGCGACGCGTTCCGCGGCGACCCGCACCCCGTGTACGCCGAGTTGCGTGCCCTCGGCCCCGTCCACCGTGTGCGACCACCCGGCTCCGACGCCGGCTACTCGACCTGGCTCGTCGTCGGCCACGAGGAGGCGCGCGCCGCGCTCGCCGACCCACGGCTGGCCAAGGACGGCCGCAGGATCGGCGTGCTGTTCCACGACGAGGAGCTGATCGGCCGCCATCTGCTGGGCAGCGATCCGCCCGAGCACACCCGGCTGCGCGGCCTGGTCTCCCGCGCCTTCACCATGCGCCGGGTGGAGCGGCTGCGGCCCAGGATCCAGGAGATCACCGACGACCTCCTCGACACGATGCTGCCGCACGGCCGCGCCGACCTGGTCCAGTCCCTCGCCTACCCGCTGCCGATCACCGTGATCTGCGAACTGCTCGGCGTGCCCGAGATGGACCGCACGGAGTTCCGCAAGCTGTCGACGGAGGTCGTGGCCCCCGCCAGTTCCGAGAGTTCGTACGACGCCGTCCAGCGCCTCGGCGAGTACCTGACCGAGCTCATCGAGGACAAGCGGTGCGCCGGGCCGAGCGACGACCTGCTCGGCGACCTCATCCGCACGACCGCCGAGGACGGCGACCGGCTCTCCCCGGCGGAGCTGCGCGGCATGGCCTTCCTCCTGCTGATCGCCGGCCACGAGACCACGGTCAACCTCATCACCAACGCCGTGCACACCCTGCTCACCCACCCCGGCCAACTCGCTGCCCTGCGCGCCGACATGAGCCTGATCGACGGCGCGGTCGAGGAGGCGCTGCGCTACGAGGGCCCGGTGGAGAACGCGACGTTCCGGTATGCCGTCGAGCCCCTGGAGATCGCGGGACGGGCCGTGGACAGGGGCGACCCGGTGATGATCTGCCTGAGTGCGGCCGACCGCGACGGCTCCCGCTACCCGGCCCCGGACCGCTTCGACCTGCGGCGCGATCCCCGCGGCCACCTCGCCTTCGGGCACGGCATCCACTACTGCCTGGGCGCCCCACTGGCCCGTCTGGAGGCCCGCACGGCGATCCGGACCCTGTTGGACCGCACCCCGGCCCTCGCGCTCGACGGGCCGCCGGGGGAGTGGCTGCCGGGGATGCTGATCAGAGGGGTGCGGAGTCTGCCCGTGCGGTGGTAGGACTCGTCGAGCCGGGTGTCACGGCTCGACGGGTTCAGAACGCGGCCGCGCTCGCGCCGCCCGGGATCTCCGCCAGCCGCACGGCCCGGTGCTCCCGCCGGGACACCTCGCAGGCCTCGGCGATCCGCAGTGCCTGCAACGCCTCCCGCCCGTCGCAGGGGTTCGCTCTCTCGCCCCGGACCACCTCGATGAACGCGGCCAGCTCGGCCTCATAGGCCGGGCCGAAGCGTTCCAGGAACCCCGTCCACGGCTTGTCCGCCGCGGGTGGCCCGGTGGGCTCGGTGGACGCGATGGGCGTGCGGTCGTCCAGGCCCACCACGACCTGGTCCAGCTCGCCGGCGAGCTCCATCCGCACGTCGTACCCGGCGCCGTTCAGCCGAGTCGCCGTGGCCGTCGCGAGGGTCCCGTCGTCGAGCGTGAGCAGGGCCGCCGCGGTGTCCACGTCGCCCGCGGCCCGGAACATCGGCGGACCGGCGTCGGACCCGGCGGCGTACACGTCGACGATCTCGTGCCCGGTCACCCAGCGCAGGATGTCGAAGTCGTGGATCAGGGTGTCCCGGTACAGCCCGCCGGACAGCGGCAGCCACTCGACCGGCGGCGGCGCCTGGTCGGAGGTCAGCGCGCGCACGGTGTGCAGCCGTCCCAGCCGCCCCGAGCGCACGGCCTCCCGCGCCCCCGCGTAACCGGTGTCGAAGCGGCGCTGGAAGCCCATCTGGAGAACCGTTCCGGCTGTCTCCACCTCGGCGATGGCGTGCAGTGTGCCGTTCAGGTCGAGCGCGATGGGCTTCTCGCAGAACACCGGCAGCCCCGAGCGCGCCGCCCGGCCGATCAGCTCGGCGTGGGCCGAGGTGGCCGTGGTGATCACCACGGCGTCCACGCCCCACTTGAAGATCTCGTCGACGCCGGGGGCCGCGGTCTCACCGAGGCGCTGCGCGAGCTCCTGGGCCCGCGCGCCGTTCGCGTCCGTGACTATTAAGGAACCGACCTCCCGATGGCGGCTGAGCGTGTTCGCATGAATGGTGCCGATGCGGCCCGTCCCTATGACCCCGATGCGCATGTGAACAAAATGTGGGCGCAGCCCCCACCCTGTCAATCAGTATGTCCGGACAACCGAACTACACGACTTCCCGTCAACAACGCTCGCAGCTACGCTCGCTCCCGTGCCGAAACCAGAAGTAGACCCGACTGTGACACTCGAGCTCAGTGTCGACCGGAGCAGTCCGGTGCCGTTGTACTTCCAGCTGTCCCAGCAACTGGAGGCCGCGATCGAGCACGGAACCCTCACCCCCGGCAGCCTGCTGGGCAACGAGATCGAGCTCGCCGGCCGGCTCGGCCTGTCCCGGCCCACCGTCCGTCAGGCCATCCAGTCGCTCGTCGACAAGGGCCTCCTCGTGCGCCGCCGCGGAGTCGGCACCCAGGTCGTGCACAGCCAGGTCAAGCGCCCGCTGGAGCTCAGCAGCCTCTACGACGACCTGGAGGCGGCCGGCCAGCGGCCCGCGACGAAGGTCCTCGTCAACACCCTGGTCCCGGCGACCGCGGAGATCGCCGCGGCCCTGGGGGTCGCCGAGGGCGGCGACGTCCACCGGGTGGAACGGCTCCGGCTGGCACACGGTGAGCCGATGGCGTACCTGATCAACTACATCCCGACCGAACTCCTGGACCTGGACACTGTCCAGCTGGAGGCCACGGGCCTGTACCGCATGATGCGCACGGCGGGCATCACCCTCCACAGCGCCCGCCAGACGATCGGTGCGAGAGCGGCGACGGACGCGGAGGCGAATCGCCTGGCGGAGCAGGAGGGCGCCCCCCTGCTCACCATGCAGCGCGTGACCTTCGACGACACGGGCCGAGCGGTCGAATACGGCACACATACCTATCGCCCGACACGCTACTCATTCGAATTCCAGCTACTGGTCCGGCCTTAGGGCCTGTGTGGGGAACCGCGCGCTCAGCCCCCACGCCCCCGCACTCGGCGACGAATCGCGCACCCCCCTTTGCTCCCCCGCTCGGCACCCAGCGTGAGCGTGCGGCAGAATCAGGGCCGATGAGCACCTACGGCAACTTCAGCGCCCCCATAGGCTCCCGCCGCGCCCCCGCCCTGCGGACCGTCGGCACGAGGGAACGCCGCTCACACCTGACCGCACCCCGTGTGCCTACGGTGGGCATCGACATCGGCGGCACCAAGGTCATGGCGGGTGTCGTCGACGCCGACGGCAACATCCTGGAGAAGGTCCGCACGGAGACCCCGGACAAGTCCAAGAGCCCCAAGGTCGTCGAGGACACCATCGTCGAACTGGTCCTGGACCTGTCCGACCGCCACGACGTGCACGCGGTGGGCATCGGCGCGGCCGGCTGGGTCGACGCCGAACGCAACCGGATCCTGTTCGCCCCCCACCTGTCCTGGCGCAACGAGCCGCTGCGGGACCGTATCGCCGGCCGCCTCGCCGTACCGGTCCTGGTCGACAACGACGCCAACACCGCGGCCTGGGCCGAGTGGCGCTTCGGCGCGGGGCGTGGCGAGGACCACCTCGTCATGATCACGCTCGGCACGGGCATCGGCGGCGCGATCCTGGAGGACGGCGCGGTCAAGCGCGGCAAGTACGGCGTCGCCGGCGAGTTCGGCCATATGCAGGTCGTCCCGGGCGGTCACCGCTGCCCGTGCGGCAACCGCGGCTGCTGGGAGCAGTACAGCTCCGGCAACGCGCTGGTCAGGGAGGCCAGGGAGCTGGCCGCCGCCGATTCCCCGGTGGCCTACGGGATCATCGAGCACGTCAAGGGCAACATCGACGAGATCACGGGCCCGATGATCACCGAGCTGGCCCGTGAGGGCGACGCGATGTGCATCGAGCTGCTCCAGGACATCGGCCAGTGGCTCGGCGTCGGCATCGCCAACCTCGCCGCCGCCCTCGACCCGTCCTGCTTCGTCATCGGCGGCGGCGTCAGCGCGGCCGACGACCTGCTGATCGGCCCCGCGCGGGACGCGTTCAAGCGCCAGCTCACCGGGCGTGGCTACCGCCCCGAGGCCCGCATCGCCCGCGCCCAGCTGGGCCCCGAGGCCGGCATGGTCGGCGCCGCCGACCTCGCCCGGCTGGTCGCACGCCGCTTCCGGCGTGCCAACCGGCGCCGGGTGGAGCGGTACGAGCGCTACGAGCGGTACGTGGAGTCCCGCCGGACCTCCCGGGACACCGCATGACGGCATCCCTGCCGCGCCAGGCGACGACGTCCCCGGACGAGCCGGAGCGGCCCACCGAGGACCGCCGCCACATGATCCGCCGCAGGGCCATCACGCTGCTCATCATCGGCCTGCTCATCGGCGTACCGGCCGGCTATCTGGTGATCTCCGCGAACCAGAGTCGCGACAGCGGCAAGGACAAGGAGGCGAAGTACTCGGCGACGGGCCTGACCCCCGACTGGCCGTCGAAGGTCCAGCGCCGCCTCTACCGGGTGCCGGTTCCGCACCCCGCGGACCTGGTCGCCTCCTACGAGACCAACAACTGGAAGACCAGCCGCCTCTACGTCCAGTTCCGCACGACCGACGCGGGCCTTGCCGCCTTCCTCACCGGCATGGGCGTCAGCCGCGCCGACCTGAAGAAGGGCGACATCTCCATCAGTGAACGCGACCAGAAGGTCAGCGGCTGGAAGTTCGACGGCCCGCGCTCCTGGTGGGGTCTGACCCACGCGCAGAAGGACCCGGCGCCCACCCAGGACATCATGGTCAACCTGACCGTGCCGAACGCCCCCAAGGTGTACGTCGTCTCGCGCACCGTCCCGTGACGGGCGCTCCGACGACCGGGCCCCGGCCCGTCGCCGGAGCCGATTGTCAGAGCCCGCCCGTAGAGTCGAAGACGACTGATCCGACACGCGGGCGGGAGGTGACAGGACGTATGAGCGACAGGGCCATGGTGGCCGAGAACGCCGAGAACAGGGCCGAGTGGCACGGGGAGACCGTCCCCGTCCGGTTCGCCGCGGTCTTCCTGCCCGCGCCCCTTCCCCGTGAGGGCCGCATCGCGTTCTGGGACCCCGAGGGCGCGTCGCAGCCCGCCGAGGACACTGCACGCACCGAGCTCACAGTCGTACGACCGCACGGCTCAGGAGTCCGGCGGCGGACCACCCCCGCGTTCACGCTCCCGCTCGGCGACGCCCTGCCGCTCCTGGTCCGGGCCCGGCGCGACCCCGCAGCCCACCCCGCCACCGCCTGCTGGGGCGCTGCCGCTCTGCACGCGCTGCGGCTCACGGCCCGAGGCCGGCTGCTGCCCGGCCTGACCGCCACCGGCCACGACGCCTGGCGGGCGGGCCCGCTGGACCCCGACGACATCGCCCACCTGCGGGCGATCGCCGCCGCCCTGCCCCATGAGGGACATGCGGTCCCGCTGCCCGGCCCGGGCCCGCTCCGGCTGCCCGAACCGGAAGCGCTGGTGCGTTCCTTCCTGGACGCCGTCGCGGACACGCTGCCCCGCACCCCCGCCGCCCCGTTCGCCTCGGGCAGGCCCTTCGCGGCCCGCGCCCCACAGCGGCTGCCGCACGCCCACGACTGGGCCGCGGAGGTCGCCGCCGGCATGGACGCGGGCGTGCGGATCTCGCTCCGGCTGGATCTGTCGGCGTACAACCTGTTCGACGCGGAAGCCGACGGCGTGCGCAGTGCCGGAGCCGCGATCGTCCAGGTGCACAGCCTCGCCGACCCGACCCTGGTGACCGACGCGGCGGCCCTGTGGGCGGGGGAGGCCGACGCCGTCTTCGGACCACGCGCACGCGTGGACGCGGCCCTGGCGGTGCGGCGGGCCGCCCGGGTCTGGCCGCCGCTGGACCGGCTCTGCGAACAGGACGTGCCCGACGTACTGGCCCTGTCCGACGACGAGTTGGGCGATCTGCTCGGCGTGGCCGCGCCCCGGCTCGCGGCGGCCGGAGTGGCGGTGCACTGGCCGCGGGACCTCGCGCAGGACCTCACGGCGGCGGCGGTGGTCCGGTCGGCCCCGGGCTCGGCGACCGACGGCACCGGCTTCTTCGAGAGCGAGGAACTGCTGCAGTTCCGCTGGCAGTTGGCGCTCGGCGGCGACCCGCTCAGCGAAGCCGAGATGGACGCGCTGGCCGAGGCCCACCGGCCCGTCGTACGCCTCAAGGACCAGTGGGTGCTGGTCGACCCCGCCCTCGTCCGCAAGGCCCGCAAGCGCGAACTGGGCCTGCTCGACCCGGTCGACGCGCTCTCCGTCGCCCTCACCGGCAGCGCGGAGGTCGACGGAGAGACTGTGGAGGCGGTGCCCGTCGGTGCGCTCGCCGCCCTGCGCGACCGCCTGACGGCCGGCGTACACCCCGCCGAACCGCCCCCCGGTCTGCACGCCACGCTCCGCGACTACCAACTCCGCGGCCTGGCCTGGCTGGACCTCATGACCTCCCTCGGCCTCGGCGGCTGTCTCGCCGACGACATGGGGCTCGGCAAGACGATCACCCTCATCGCCCTGCACCTGCGCCGGAAGCGCCGCGAACCGACACTCGTGGTCTGCCCCGCCTCCCTGCTGGGCAACTGGCAGCGGGAGATCACCCGGTTCGCTCCCGGCGTCCCCGTGCGCCGCTTCCACGGCACGGACCGCAGTCTGGACGACCTCGACGGCGGCTTCGTCCTCACCACGTACGGCACCATGCGGGCGGCGGCCGCCCGGCTCGCCGAACAGCCCTGGGGCATGGTCGTCGCCGACGAGGCCCAGCACGTCAAGAACCCGTACTCGGCGACCGCCAAGGCCCTGCGTACGATCCCTTCGCCCGCGCGCGTGGCCCTGACCGGCACACCGGTCGAGAACAACCTCTCCGAGCTGTGGGCGCTGCTCGACTGGACGACTCCCGGGCTCCTCGGCCCCCTGAAGTCCTTCCGCGCCCGGCACGCGCGCGCGGTGGAGAACGGCGAGGACGAGGAAGCGGTCACGCGACTGGCCAGGCTCGTCCGGCCGTTCCTCCTGCGCCGCAAGAAGTCCGACCCGGGCATCGTCCCCGAACTGCCGCCCAAGACGGAGACGGACCACCCCGTGCCGCTCACCCGCGAGCAGGCGTCGTTGTACGAGGCGGTGGTGCGCGAGTCGTTGCTGGCGATCGAGACCGCACAGGGCATCGCGCGCAGGGGCCTGGTGCTGAAGTTGCTGGGTGCGCTGAAGCAGATCTGCGACCACCCCGCGCTGTACCTGAAGGAGGAGGTCCCCTCGACGGCGGGCGAGCGACTGGTCGCCCGTTCCGGCAAACTGGCCCTGCTGGACGAGCTGTTGGACACCCTCCTCGCGGAGGACGGGTCGGCCATCGTCTTCACGCAGTACGTGCGGATGGCCCGTCTGATCGCCGCCCACCTCGCCGCCCGCGCGGTACCGGTGGATCTGTTGCACGGTGGTACGCCGGTGCCGGAGCGGGAACGCATGGTGGACCGTTTCCAGAGTGGCGCGATCCCGGTCCTCGTGCTGTCGCTCAAGGCCGCGGGCACCGGCCTCAACCTCACCCGCGCGGGTCATGTCGTCCACTTCGACCGCTGGTGGAACCCGGCGGTGGAGGAACAGGCCACCGACCGTGCCTACCGCATCGGACAGACCCAGCCCGTCCAGGTCCACCGCCTCATCACCGAGGGCACCGTGGAGGACCGCATCGCCGAGATGCTCGAAGCCAAGCGCGCCCTCGCCGACGCGATCCTCGGCTCCGGCGAGTCCGCCCTCACGGAACTCACCGACCGCGAGCTGACCGACCTCGTCTCCCTCAGGAGGCCGACATGACCCCGGGCCCCGCCGACGCCGCCCGCCGGGCCCTGCGGGCGGCAAGGGAGAGGACCGAGGCGGACGGGGCGACGGCCGCCGGGGAGGCCGGCGGGAAAGCACCGGGAGCGGGCACATCTGCGGTGACCGGTGCGGGGAGCCTGGTGACTGAGGGGGACGACGGACTCGGGGCGAGGGAAGACGGGAGTTTCACAGCCGAGAGGGCCGGCGGTTCGGGCGCGGAGGAGCCAGGGGGCCCTGTGGCTGAGGGGGACGACGGTCCCGGGGCGGGAGAGCCCGGGAGCTTCGCGGCCGAGGGGGCCGGCGAGACCGGCGGCCCTGGGACCGAGAACGCGGGCCGCCCCGTCGCAGAGGGAGTGGACTGCTCGGCGGCTGAAGGGGCCGCTCGTCGGCCGACCACGGACGCCGATGCGACGGAGACGCCTGACAGGGAAGCCGATGTGGCGGGGGCGTCTGGTGGGCAAGCCGATGTGGCGGGGCCGTCTGGCAGACAAGCCGATGTGGCGGGGGCGCCCGGGGGCCAAGGCGATGCGACGAGGACGTCTGGTGGGCAAGCCGACGCGACGAGCACGCCCGGTGGGCAAGCCGATGGGACGAGGACGTCTGGTGGGCAAGCTGACGCGACGGGGGCGCCCGGGGGCCAGGCCGATGTGACGGGGACGTCTCGTGGCCGGGGCATTGCGGTCGCGGCGCCCGAAAACGCCGTTACGGCCCCCGCCACAGCTGCAACTACAGTCACGGCCCCTTCCGCAGCCGCGGCGCCCGCCCCCGCGGAGCCGCGACCCGGTGACGCGGCTCGCGCGGCCCTGCGGGGAGCTGTCGCAGCCCGGCGTGCCTCGAACGCAGACGGAGGCGAGGCCACAAGCCAGGCTGACGCGACCGTGGTCGGCGCCCGACCCGCTGCCTCCACCGCTCCCACGGGCAGGGACGCGGATCAGGTCGCCGACACGGCTCCGCCCGCTGCGGCCGCCCACGATGGCGAGCCCGGGCGTCCCGAATCGCGCCCTGCGGATGTCGCCCGCGAAGCGTTGCGTGCGGCACGAAAGAAGCGGGCCGATACGTCAGCCGCCGAGGCCGAGGCCGCACTCGCGCGTCGGTCGCGTCGCACCGCCCCGACCGCGTCCCGGGACCGAACCCGCACCCCGGGCCCCGCCGCCGGTGGCCGGGCCCGTGATGTGCGGGAGCTGCTGGCCGACGCCTTCCGGATGCCTGATGACGTGGCCCTGCCGGAGGAGGTACCCGAGGACAACGGCGTGGCGCGGCAGGGGAGTTCGACCCTGGACACCGACCTCACCGCAGCCGACGCCGCCGCAGCCGAAGCCGACAAGGACTGGCTCCTCCCGGTACCCGTACCCGCCCCGTCCTCCCCCCGTCACCCCCACTCCATGGCCGCCCCTAACCGGGACAACGAGCTGCGCCGCACCTTCCCCGCCTTCACCCCGCGGTCCTCGCAGGACGCCCGCTTCGCCGCCACCTGGTGGGGCAACGCCTGGGTCACCGCGTTGGAGGAGGGCGCCCTGGACGCCAAGAGGCTGTCGCGGGGCTGTGGTTATGCCGAGCGGGGGCATGTGGACGCGATCACCGTGACGCCGGGACTCGTGCTCGCCTACGTGCAGGGGAGCCGCCCGCGGCCGTACCGCGTACAGGTGCGGTTGCGGACGCTCGGCGACGTCGACTGGGACCGGTTCCTGGACCTCGCCGCCGACCGGACCGGACACATTGCCGCGCTGCTCGACAAGGAGATGCCCCAGTCGCTGGCGGAGTGCGGAGTGCCGTTGCTCCCCGGCCCGGGTGACCTCGAACCGCAGTGCAGCTGTCCCGACCGCGGCCACCCCTGCAAGCACGCCGCGGCCCTCTGCTACCAGACCGCGCGCCTGCTCGACGCCGACCCCTTCGTCCTGTTCCTGCTGCGCGGCCGGGGCGAACGCGAACTGCTCGACGCCCTGTCCCGCCTCAGCGCCACCCGGGCGGCACGCGCGGCGCAGGAAAAGGAGCCGGCGCCGCTGCCGGGCGTACGGGCCAGTGAAGCCCTCGCCTCCCGTCGGCTCCCGCCGCTTCCCGCCCCGTTGCCGGTTCCTCCGCACCCGGAGCAGCCACCGGCGTACCCCGCGTCCCCCGGCGGCCCCGACCCCTTCGCCCTGGACCAGCTGGCCACCGACGCCGCCGCCCGCGCCCACGTCCTGCTCGGCACCGGCCAGGACCCCGTGGGCGAACTGACCCTGTGGCAGGACGCCGTACGGCTCGCCGCCGCCCGCCCCGGTTCCGGACTCACCGCGGGCACCCGCGCCCTCTACGCCTCCCTCGCCACCGCTACCGACCACACCCCGGCCGACCTGGCCCGCGCGGTCGCCGCCTGGCGTCAGGGCGGCCCCGAGGGCCTCGCCGTCCTCGAAGAGCCCTGGGACCCGCCGGCCGGCCGCTTCGACCGCGCCAGGCCTCTGCTGCTCGCCGCCGACCTCCCCGCCTTCCGCCCCCGGCGCAACCACCTCACCCACCCCCGCGGCCATGTCCAGCTCCGCCTGGGCCGAGACGGCCTCTGGTACGCCTACGAGTCCGAACCGGGCCACGACGACTGGTGGCCCCGAGGCACCCCGGACCTGGACCCCGTGGGGGCCCTCACGGGCCTGGGCACACCGAACGACCTCTGACACCGCCCGTGCCCGTTCGGGCCGCTCCGCCGAGGAACGGCATGTGAAGCGCCCTGCGGAGGATCTCCGCGAAGTCGCCACAGGGTGGGACGGCTTGGGTGGGGCTGCGACCCAGGGGCGTGGGAATGGGTGAGATGTGAGAGCGTGCTTGACGTGATTGAGACGACGACCCCCGCCCTCCAGTACCGCTTCGACGGCCCGGAAGACGCCCCGGTCCTCGTCCTCGGTCCCTCACTCGGCACGACCTGGCACATGTGGGACCGTCAGGTCCCCGACCTGGTCAAGCAGTGGCGTGTCTTCCGGTTCGACCTGCCCGGGCACGGTGGCGCGCACGCCTACCCGGTGGGTTCCGCGGGCGACCTCGTCGACCGGCTGCTCGCCACGCTCGACCGGTTCGGGGTGCAGCGCTTCGGTTACGCGGGGTGCGCGCTGGGCGGTGCGGTCGGCATGGAGCTGGCGCTGCGCCACCCGGAGCGGCTCGCCTCACTCGCGCTCATCGCCGCCTCGCCGCGTTTCGGCACGGCCGACGAGTTCCGGCAGCGCGGCGTGATTGTACGGACGAACGGGCTCGATCCCATCGCCCGTACATCGCCGGACCGTTGGTTCACCTCCGGGTTCGCCGCCGCTCAGCCCGCGATCACCGAATGGGCCGTGCAGATGGTGCGCACCACCGACCCCGGCTGCTACATCGCGGCCTGCGAGGCGCTCGCCGCGTTCGACGTACGGGCCGACCTCGCGAGCGTCGGAGTGCCGACCCTGGTCCTCGCCGGCTCCGACGACCAGGTCACAGGACCCGCCGAGGCCCGCACCCTGGTCGCGGGCATCCCGGACGCCCGGCTCGCCGTCGTACCCGGCGCCTCCCACCTCGTGCCCGTAGAACAGCCCGCAGCCGTCACCGACCTGCTGGTCAGACACTTCTCCACCGCCTGGCAGCCCGCCTTCGACTCGGCCACCGGCCAGACCGCGATCCCCGCGGCCCCGCTCAAGCCCGTTCTGACGGCCGCGCCGCCGCAGCCCGTGCCGATCGCCGAGATCGCCCCGGCCGTCGTCGAACCGCCGCTGGGCCATGGCCGCCCCGACCCCTACGACGCCGGCATCAAGGTCCGCCGCGAGGTGCTCGGCGACGCGCATGTCGACCGCGCGCTGGCGCAGGCCGACGACTTCTCCGGCGACTTCCAGGAGCTCCTCACCCGCTATGCCTGGGGCGAGGTCTGGGACCGGCCCGGTCTCGACCGCCGCTCGCGCAGCTGTGTCACCCTCACCGCCCTGGTCGCGGGCGGACACCTGGACGAGCTCGCCTTCCACACCCGGGCCGCCCTGCGCAACGGCCTCACGCCCTCCGAGATCAAGGAGGTGCTCCTCCAGGCGGCCGTGTACTGCGGTGTCCCGGCGGCCAACAGCGCGTTCAAGGTGGCCCAGCAGGTCATCCGCGAGGAGACCACCCCCACCGACTGAGCCCGCCGCCCGGCCCGGAGGCAGGATGGACCCATGAAGCTCACGAAGATGTCGCACGCCTGTGTCCGCCTGGAGAAGGACGGACAGACGCTCGTCCTGGACCCCGGGGCCTTCAGCGAGGAGGACGCAGCCCTCGGCGCCGACGCGATCCTTGTCACGCACGAGCACCCCGACCACTTCAGCGAGGACCGGTTGCGCGCCGCTCTGGACGCCAACCCGGCCGCCGAGATCTGGACGCTGCACTCGGTCGCGGAGAAGATCTCGGCCGCCTTCCCGGGCCGCGTGCACACCGTCGGCCACGGCGACACCTTCACCGCCGCCGGCTTCGACGTCCAGGTCCACGGCGAACTGCACGCCGTGATCCACCCGGACATCCCGCGCATCACCAACGTCGGCTACCTCGTCGACGGCGGCAGGGTCTTCCACCCCGGCGACGCCCTCACCGTCCCCGACCACGCCGTCGAGACGCTGATGCTGCCCGTCATGGCCCCCTGGAGCAAGATCTCCGAGGTCATCGACTACGTCCGCGAGGTCAGGCCCCAGCGCGCCTACGACATCCACGACGCCCTCCTCACCGACCTCGCCCGCCCGATCTACGACAACCAGATCGGCGCCCTCGGCGGCGCGGAGCACCTGCGTCTCGCGCCGGGGGAGAGCACGGCACTGTGAGTGTCAGTGCCGCCGGGTAGGTTGTCAGGCATGCGCATCGCGACCTGGAACGTCAACTCGATCACCGCTCGTCTGCCGAGGCTGCTGGCCTGGCTGGAGAGCACCGGCACCGATGTGCTGTGCCTCCAGGAGGCCAAGATCGCCGAGGACCAGTTCCCGTTCGACCAGTTGCGCGACGCGGGATACGAGGCGGCGGTGAACGCGACCGGCCGGTGGAACGGCGTGGCGGTGATCTCCCGGGTGGGCCTGGAGGACGTCGTCAAGGGCCTGCCCGGCGACCCCGGTTACGACGGCGCCCCGGAGCCTCGTGCGATCTCCGCGACCTGCGGCCCGGTGCGGGTCTGGTCGGTGTACGTACCCAACGGCCGCGAGGTCGACCACCCGCACTACGCGTACAAGCTCCAGTGGTTCGAGGCGCTCAGGGCCGCCGTCGCGGGCGACGCCGCGGGCAGCCGCCCCTTCGCGGTCCTGGGCGACTACAACGTGGCGCCGACGGACGACGACGTCTACGACGTGGCCGCCTTCGAGGGCCTCACCCATGTCACCCCGGCCGAGCGCGCCGCCCTGTCCGCCCTGCGCGAGGCGGGCCTGTCGGACGTGGTCCCGCGGCCCCTCAAGTACGACCACCCGTTCACGTACTGGGACTACCGCCAGCTCGGCTTCCCCAAGAACCGCGGCATGCGCATCGACCTGGTGTACGGCAACGAACCGTTCGCGAAGGCCGTCACCGACTCGTACGTCGACCGGGAGGAGCGCAAGGGCAAGGGCGCCTCCGACCACGCGCCGGTCGTGGTCGACCTGGACGTCTAGACGCCCCCGCGCGCCTCACGGCAGCGCCGGGACCACAGACTCCGCCAGCGCGGCAGGACCGGTGTCTCCCGGCTGCGGACGGTCCCCGCTGTCGAAGCCGCACGGCCGGCGCGAACACATGCGGCCCGTCCGCCTCCGGCAGCCGTACCGACGCCACCTCGCGGTCCCGGACCACCGGCACCGTCACGACGTACGGCCGTGCCGTTCCGGCGAGTTGACCCGTGGGAATGTTCACGCACGCCACCGGAAAAGCGAGCGCGTCTCCGCCACCGCTCACGCGCACGCCCTGACCGGCAGTCCGGACGTTGTCGTGAGCGACTGCCCGCCGGTCCGGCCAAGTCGGCGCTGCCGCTTGCATGGTTGAGGATGCGCCCCGCCGTCCAGGCGGCGACGGCGAGGCGCCCGAGCCGTCGAGGTCCGCCTGCTCACCGTGGTTCCAGCCGCTCACCGGAGACCGTGCTGCGAGCAGGGAGAGGATCACCGGATCGACCCAGACATACCGGCGCACAGACGGATCCTCCATCTCGTGAGCGACGAAATGCGCATCGTGGAGCCAAGAAGGCATCGGCGGCAGGTCAACGCGCCAGGCGCGAAGTCGACCGGAAACGACGGCCCGCGCGCCTGTGGTGCATGCGGCCGGGTGAGTGACACGCTGGGCGTATGAAGATCCCTTTTCTGGGCGGTTGGAGTGAGAAGCCCGGAGCCCGCGACCCCGAAGGCATCGCCGAACTCCTCGCCGAATGTGAGCTCTTGCGCTCCCATGCGTCCCGTTCGGGCGTTCGACTCGACGACACGGCGACCTCGTTGGAGGCACTCGACCAACTGGTGCCGGGCTGGCGGGACGACGAGGAGATCCTGCTCTGGCTCGGCAACGACGCCGGGCTCTATCTCGGCACGGTCATCGTGCGCACCGTGCCCGGGGCGGCCTGGGACCTGCGGTCGGACGGCCAGCCGGTGATCCGGCTCGAATCCGGCCGTGAGTTCGACGTCGTGGCCTCCGGTCACGAATGGGCCGCGAGCGGGGTGCCGGAGCTGTCCCAGCTGTACGCGGAGGTGGCCGAGGAGTGAATCCCTGGCCGCCGCTTCGGCGTAAATACGGCTAATGCCCGAAAAGTGCGTGTCGTTCTCCGCGTGCGATCTTGCCTCGATAGGTTGCGGCGACCACGACACAGCTGAGATTGAGTAGGGCTGGGCATGGCCGTCGTCGATCCGTTGATCGAACTGCGTGACGTCAACAAGTACTACGGGGAGCTGCATGTCCTGCAGGACATCGACCTCACCGTCGGCAAGGGGGAGGTGGTCGTGGTCATCGGCCCTTCGGGGTCGGGCAAGTCCACGCTCTGCAGGACGATCAACCGTCTGGAGACCATCAAGTCCGGTTCCATCACGCTCGACGGGCAGCCGCTGCCCGAGGAGGGCAAGGCCCTCGCGCGACTCCGTGCCGAGGTCGGCATGGTGTTCCAGTCCTTCAATCTGTTCGCGCACAGGACGGTGCTGCAGAACGTCTCGCTGGCGCAGGTCAAAGTCCGCAAGCGCAGGAAGGACGAGGCCGACCGGCGTTCGCGTGAACTCCTGGACCGGGTGGGCCTCGCCGACCAGGCCGACAAGTACCCCGCCCAGCTGTCCGGTGGTCAGCAGCAGCGTGTGGCCATCGCCCGCGCCCTCGCCATGGAGCCCAAGGCCCTGCTGTTCGACGAGCCGACCTCGGCCCTCGACCCGGAGATGATCAACGAGGTCCTGGAGGTCATGCGTCAACTGGCCCGCGAGGGTATGACCATGGTCGTCGTCACCCACGAGATGGGCTTCGCCCGCTCGGCCGCCCATCGCGTGGTGTTCATGGCCGACGGCCGGATCGTCGAGGACCGCGCCCCCGACGACTTCTTCACCAGCCCGGACAGCGAGCGCGCCAGGGACTTCCTCTCCAAGATCCTCAAGCACTGAGAGGAGCCACGGCCATGCCTTCGAGCCTCGACTACGATGGTCCGCTCACCCCCACGGTGACGGCGACCGAGCCCCCAGGGGTGCCGCTGCCGGGTGTGGGTCCCCCCACGGCCCTTGAACCGTAGGGGCAGCGGTCAACAGAGCCATACCCGCCCGGCGCCGGCCGGAGATCACTGCTCGCGCAGCGGAATCGACACGTACGACGGGTCGTTCGCCGGCGAGGAGAAGGTCAGCTGAGCGCCGGACGGGTTGTGCTCGATGTAGAGCGGGTCGACCGTGTCGACCACCAGGGCCAGACGGTGCCCCGCCGGGACGTCATAGGCCGTGGAGAACAGGTCCAGGCCGACGCCGAAGGGCTTCCCGGGTGTCTGTCCGTGGAAGGTGTACGGCGCGTTGGAGACCAGCTTGCCGAGGCCGAGCGGCCCCACGTCGTACAGGTAGGCGACGAGGGTGCCGCTCTCCTTGGTGGGAGTCACCGTCGTGTGCAACGTCGTGGTGCCGCGCACCTGTTGGGCGCTCGTGTACTTCTCCGACTGCCATACGGCGGCCCAGCGGCGGGGCAGCAGGGGGATCGAGGCGACCGGGGGAGCCTGGGCGATCTGGTCGAGGATGCTGGACAGGAAGACGATCCCGCCGTCCGCGCCCGAGTCGACGTTGGTGTGGATCGTGGTCGTTCCCGAGAGGGCGATCTTCTTCCGCGTGGCGCCGACGGACTTCCAGTCCGGGTAGCCCTCGTAGCCGCCCGTGGAACGGGACTTGAGCTGGACCGGCTCCTCGCGGTCGATCCCGTTGTCGTCGCCCTTGAGGTAGTGGTCGAACCAGCGCCCGGTGTCGGTCCACACATCGTTGGGCAGGCCGAACAGGCCGGTCAGCTCGGCCGTGGCGTGGTCGCCGGGGCGTAGTTCCAGTCTCTTCGGGCCGGTCAGCTTCTCGTAGAAGTCCGCGTACTGGTTGGGCGCGAAGACCGTGTCGCCCCAGGCGTTGGCCATCATGACCGCGGCGCCGTTCTTGTTCAGCTGGTCCACGTATGTGGCGGCCGAACGTTTCTTCCCCCAATTGATCATGTCCTGTTCCTTCGACAGGTTCGACGCATAGAAGTTGTCGAAGATCTGCCGGATCTCGGCGCTCTGACGGCCGGTGACCAGGCTCGCGCCGTCCAGCACGGCCGCGGCCTGGACGTGCTGGGTGCGGCCCGAGTAGATCGAGTCGATCAGGTCGGCCCAGCCGCTGAGGGCTGCGACGGCCTTGATGCGCTTGTCGTGCGCGGCGGCGAGGAGGCTGATGCCGGCGCCGTACGAGACGCCCGCCATGCCGATGTGCCCGGCGTCGGCGGGGGTGTTGGCGAGCGCCCAGTCGATGACCTTCGAGGCGTCTGCTGTGTCGGGAGGACCCGCCACTTCTATCTCCCCGCCCGACTGCCAGAAGCCGCGGACGTTGTAACTGACCACGATGTAACCGGAGTTCGCGAGCTTCTGGGCCTGGGCGAGGTACTCGACCTGTGGCAGGCCCCAGCTCGTCGGCAGGACGAGCAGCGGGTAGCGCCGCGAGCCGTCGGAACCGGCAGGCGTGATGACGTTCGCCTTGAGGACCGTGCCGCCGTCGCCGGTGATGTCGACGAAGCGGACGGCGTCCGCCGCCTGGGCGGTGGGGGCGAGTCCGAGGGCGCTACCGGCGATCAGGGTCGCGGAGACGGCGCCCACGGTGGTCGTACGCAGGGCCTTGCGAGGGTGTCCCACGGGTCACTCCCTACTCGTGTCAATGCAAAGTGACCAGACGGTAACCTCGGCGCCTTACCGGAAGTAACCCGTCGGTAAGTTACGTGGGAGTAACGATTGTTGTGGTGTGAATCAATTCAGGAGGCGCGGTGGGAGTTCCGTGCGACCGCGGTTGTCGGCAGCGGAGTCTGGGCCGCGCGGGTCACGTCCGCGACGAGTTCGGCGACATCGGGGCCGTACGCCTGCGAGTTGACCACCTTCAGGAGGAGGACGAACGGATTGTTGCCGTGCTTGCGGGACAAACGCTCGTGGTTGCGGGCCAGGTAGCGGGTCGCGGCCTGGTTGGTGATCGCGGTCTGGCCGCAGAACAGGAAGACGGGCCGGCTCAGTCCGGGCTGCCCGGCGGTCAGGCGGGCCAGCAGGACGTACTCGGACACCCCCTTCTCCAGGAGGTAACGCTCGCTGCCTATCTGGTACGTCATCCGGACCGGGCCCGGTTCCGACGCGTCGATGTTCACGTGCACCCCGGGCAGCATGGCGCTCATGTGCGCCATCATGCGCCGGTTCGACGAAGGGCCGCCGACGCAGAACTCCGTGCGCTCCCCGAAGCCCTGCCGGGCCACGTCCTGAGCCACCACTTCGGCGTGCGCGCCGCAGTCCTTGATGAGGGCCGAGAGTTCGAGCAGGGCGAACACGTCGTAGCGGTGCACCGTGAGATCGGTGCCGCCGGCGTCCCGGTTCACGACCAGCAGCGACTCGGAGTTGGCCGGCAGCCCGAAGAAGGCCTGCTTGCGGCGGAGCTTCCGCTTCCACAGGTACGTGCGGGCGAGCCAGCCCAGCGTGGCACTGATGCCGGCGGCGACCACGCCCAGGACGATATTGCGCACGTCGTCATTCATGTGCGCGCATGCTAGCGGGCCGACCGGACTGGTACGTACCGGTGTTCGAAGTGTGGCATTCGCATGACACCTGACCCGAAGAGGGCTGTCGTGTCCCCGGCGATGTGGTTACGCTGCGCGGATGTTCTTGGACTGGAGGTAAGGATGCGTCGCCCTGTCGCGCGGAAACTGTCGGTCCTTGCGGTGTCGGCCGCCGTGGTCTCGGTGGGGGCGGCAGCGCCGCCGCACGCCACCCCGACCCCCGAGAAAGTGCCCGTCGCCGTCGGCTACGGCGGTGCCGTCTCCAGCGTCGACGCGGACGCCTCCGCCGCCGGCATCGAAGTCCTGAGGAAGGGCGGCAACGCGGTCGACGCGGCCGTGGCCACCGCCGCCGCGCTCGGCGTCACCGAGCCCTACTCCTCCGGCGTCGGAGGAGGCGGCTACTTCGTCTACTACGACGCCAAGTCCCGTACGGTCCACACGATCGACGGCCGCGAGACGGCACCGCTGAGCGCCGACTCGAACCTGTTCATCGAGAACGGCAAGCCGCTCGCCTTCGCCGACGCCGTCAGCAGCGGTCTGAGCGTCGGCACCCCGGGCACGCCGGCCACCTGGGCCACGGCGCTGGGCGAGTGGGGCAGCAGATCGCTCGGTACCGTCCTGAAGCCCGCCGAGCGCATCGCCCGCGACGGGTTCACGGTCGACGACACCTTCCGCTCGCAGACCGCGTCCAACGAGACACGGTTCCGGTACTTCCCGGACACCGCGAAGCTGTTCCTTCCCGGTGGTCAGCTCCCGGTCGTCGGATCCACCTTCAAGAACCCCGATCTCGCCCGCACCTACGCGGAGTTGGGCCGCAAGGGCGTCGGCACGATCTACCACGGCGACCTCGGCGACGACATCGTCGACACCGTGAACCACCCGCCCGTGGACCCGGGTTCAGGATGGAACGCACGACCCGGTGCGCTGTCCGAGAAGGACCTCGCCGCCTACCGGGCCAAGCTGCAGAAGCCGACCAGGACCTCCTACCGAGGACTCGGCGTCTACTCCATCGCACCCTCCTCCTCCGGTGGCACGACCGTCGGTGAAGCCCTCAACATCCTTGAGCGCACCGACCTTTCGAAGGCCAGTGAGGTCCAGTACCTGCACCACTACATCGAGGCCAGCCGGATCGCCTTCGCGGACCGGGGGCGCTGGGTCGGTGACCCCGCCTTCGAGGACGTACCGACGAAGGGACTGCTGTCCCAGAAGTTCGCCGACTCGCGGGCGTGCCTGATCAAGGACGACGCGGTGCTCACCAGCCCGGTGGCGCCGGGCGATCCGCGTGACCCCGAGTCCTGCTCGGACCGGGGCACGGTGGCGCCGACGACGTACGAGGGGGAGAACACCACGCATCTGACGGTGGCCGACAAGTGGGGGAACGTCGTCTCCTACACCCTCACCATCGAGCAGACCGGCGGCAGCGCGATCACCGTTCCCGGGCGCGGTTTCATCCTCAACAACGAGCTGACGGACTTCTCCTTCGCCCCGGCGAACCCGGCTGCCCACGACCCGAACCTGCCCGGCCCCGGTAAGCGGCCGCGGTCCTCGATCTCGCCGACGATCGTGCTCGACCGGCAGAACAAGCCGGTGGTGGCGCTGGGTTCGCCCGGTGGGGCGACCATCATCACCACCGTGCTCCAGGTGCTGACCGAGTTCGTGGACCGGAAGCTGCCGCTCGTGGACGCGATCGCCGCGCCCCGGGCGAGTCAGCGCAACGCCGCGCAGACCGAGTTGGAGCCGGCGCTGTACAGCAGTGGGGTGCGGTCTCAACTGGAGGCCATCGGGCACTCGTTCAAGCTGAATCCGGAGATCGGGGCCGCTACCGGTGTGCAGCGGTTGCCGGGTGGGAAGTGGCTGGCGGCGGCTGAGACTTCTCGCAGGGGTGGAGGGTCTGCGCAAGTGGTGTACCCCGCGCCGTAGTTGTCTGCGGGCGGGTGGGGGCTGGTCGCGCCCTCGCGGCGGAGCCGCATATCGATCCAGCCCCGCGCCCCTAGGGGGTCTTCGAGAACGTCAGTTCGCCTGCTGCTGTGTCCACCGTCACTCGGCCGCCCTCCTCGATCGTGCCGTCCAGGAGCAGCCGCGACAGCTGGTTGTCCACCTCCCGCTGGATCGTGCGGCGCAACGGGCGGGCGCCGTACTCCGGTTGGTAGCCGCGTTCCGCCAGCCAGTCGATCGCCGAGTCGGTGAAGTCGACGGTGACACCCTGGGCGTGGAGCAGGCGGCGGGTCCGTTCCAGCAACAACTTGGTGATGTCCCGTAGTTGCTCTCCCGTCAGCTGCCGGAAGACGACGATCTCGTCGATGCGGTTGAGGAACTCCGGCCGGAAGTGTTCGCGCAGGGGACGCAGGATCTGTTCGCGGCGGGCCTCTTCGTCGGACTGCGGCCCGAACCCGATGCCCGCGCCCCTGCGGGTGATCGCATCCGAGCCGAGGTTGCTCGTCATCACGATGACCGTGTTGGTGAAGTCGACCGTGCGGCCCTGTGCGTCGGTGAGCCGACCGTCGTCGAGGACCTGGAGGAGGATGTTGAAGACGTCCGGATGGGCCTTCTCCACCTCGTCGAGGAGGAGCAGCGAGTACGGGTGCCTGCGAACGGCCTCGGTGAGCTGGCCGGCCTCCTCGTGGCCGACGTATCCGGGCGGGGCGCCCACCAGGCGGCTGACCGTGTGCCGTTCCTGGTACTCGCTCATGTCGAGGCGGACCATGCGGTCCTCGCTGCCGAACAGGGACTCGGCGAGGGCGCGGGCCAGTTCGGTCTTGCCGACGCCGGTCGGACCGAGGAAGAGGAAGCTGCCGATCGGGCGGTCGGGGCTGGCGAGGCCCGCACGGGAGCGCAGTACGGCGTCCGAGACGACCCGTACGGCCTCCTCCTGGCCCACGACTCGTTCGTGGAGGTGGTCCGCGAGGCCGAGCAGCCGGTCCTTCTCCTCCTCGGTGAGGCTGCTGACCGGGATGCCGGTGAGCCGGGACACCACTTCCGCGACGGCCTGCGCCGTCACCTCCAGATGCTGCCCCTCGTCCGCCTCGCCGTCCCCTGCGGCGTCGATCCGCCCCTTCAACTCGGCGATACGGTCCCGCAGTTGCATGGCCTGTTCGTACTGCTCGTCCGCGGCCGCCTGGTCCTTGTCCCGCGTCAGCTGCTCGACCTCGCGCTCCAGGGCCCGTACGTCCGTGCCCTTCGTGCGGGCGCGCAGCCGTACGCGCGCTCCCGCCTGGTCGATGAGGTCGATCGCCTTGTCCGGCAGACGGCGGTCGGTGAGGTAGCGGTCGGACAGCTCCACGGCGGCGACCAAGGCCTCGTCGGTGTAGCGGACCTGGTGGTGGGCCTCGTAGCGGTCGTGCAGCCCGCGCAGGATCTCGATCGCGTCCGCGACGGTGGGTTCCGGGACCAGGATCGGCTGGAAGCGGCGGGCCAGGGCCGCGTCCTTCTCGATCCTGCGGAACTCCTCCAGCGTGGTCGCGCCCACGATGTGCAGCTCGCCGCGGGCCAGGGCGGGCTTGAGGATGTTGCCGGCGTCCATGGAGCCGCCCTCGCCGCCCCCGCCCGCGCCGACGAGCGTGTGCAACTCGTCGATGAAGACGATCAGCCGGTCGGAGTTGGCGCTGATCTCGCCCACGATGTTCGTCAGGCGCTCCTCGAAGTCGCCCCGGTAGCGGGTGCCTGCGACCACACCGGTCAGGTCCAGGGCGAAGACCCGCCGCCCGGTCAGTACGTCGGGCACGTCCCCGTCGGCGATCCGCTGGGCCAGCCCCTCCACGACGGCGGTCTTGCCGACGCCCGCGTCACCGATGAGGACCGGGTTGTTCTTGCCGCGCCGGGACAGCACCTCGATGGTCTGCTCGATCTCCTCGTCCCGCCCGATCACCGGGTCGATACGGCCCTGCCGGGCCAGGTCGGTGAGATCGCGGCCGTACTTGTCGAGGGTGGGGGTGCCGGTGCTGCGGGGTCCATCGGCACGCGGAGTGTCCGGGGCCGTCTCGGGAGGCAGACCGGTGGGGGCGAACCTGGCCGAGTTGAGGATGTGCCCGGCCGCCGAGTCGGGGTTCGCGGCCAGGGCGCTGAGCACGTGCTCCGGGCCGATGTATCCGGCGCCCCGGGCCCTGGCCAGCTCGTGCGCGTCCAGCAGGGCCCGCTTGGCCGCCGGGGTCAGGGACAGGGAGGTCGGCGGCGGGGCCTCCTCCGGCTGGTGCTGTACGGGGCCGGAGCGCTCGTCGATCTGCGAGGCGAGCGAGTCGGGGTCGGCGCCGGCCCGGCTCAGCAGGGTCCGGGTCGGCTCGGCGGCGAGCGCGGCCCGCAGCAGGTGCTGGGTGTCCAGATCCCGGCTGCCGTGCTCGGCGGCGTACTGCGCGGCGCCCCGCACCAGCTCTCTGGCCGGCCGGCTGAGCAACTGGCCGATGTTGATCTGCCGTGGGCCGGGGCGGGGTCCGCCGAAGAAGCGGGCGAGGAATTCCCCGAAGGCGTCGTAGCCCTCGGTTCCGCTGAATCCGCTGGTCATGGCCGTTCCCATCCGGCATCCCCAGGGGTCCCCCCGGGCCGAGTCCGTGCGCGGACTGGGGGAGGGCCGGGGACGCCCTCGCTGATCGACGTGCCGGGGTCGGGTAACCCGGGTGTCAGCCGGTTACACCTTCGCACGGATGGGGGAGGCGGGCATTTCTGGTGTGCGCCGGAACGGTGTGACTCAGCGCGCTGTCAGGATGCGCGGCCCGGCGTCCGTGATCGCCACGCTGTGCTCGGCGTGCGCCGCCCGTGAGCCGTCGTTCGTCTTCAGCGTCCAGCCGTCCGGCGCCTCGTGGTACCCGTCCGTGCCGCCGCCGATGAGCATCGGTTCGATCGCGAGCGCCATGCCGTGCCGCAGCCGGAGCCCACGCCCCGGGCGCCCTTCGTTCGGCACCGGCGGGTCCTCGTGCATACGGCGGCCGATGCCGTGTCCGCCGAAGCCCTCCGGCACGCCGTACCCGCCGTCCCGGCAGACCGTGCCGATCGCGTGCGCGATGTCCCCGATGCGGTTGCCCACGACCGCCGCCGCGATCCCGGCGGCCAGCGCCCGCTCGGCGGTCTCGATCAGCCGTACGTCGGCGTGACGCGGCCTGCCCACGGTGAAGCTGATCGCCGAGTCGCCCGCCCAGCCGCCGAGTTCGGCACCGCAGTCGATCGAGACCAGGTCGCCGTCACGCAGGCGGTACGCGGTCGGGATGCCGTGCACGATCGCGTCGTTGACCGAGGCGCAGATGACGGCGGGGAAGGGGGTCGTGGCGAACGACGGCCGGTACCCGAGGAACGGGGACGAGGCCCCGGCCCTCCGCAGCACCCCGCGCGCCACCTCGTCCAGCTCCAGCAGGGAAACGCCCACGTCAGCGGCTTCTCTTACGGCTGTCAGGGCGCGCCCGACCACCTGTCCCGCGTCGTACATGGCGTCGATCGATGTGTCCGTCTTCAGTTCCACCATGCCAATTACTATACCGGTATTAGAATGGTCCCATGGTGCGCACCCCTCTCACCCCGGAAGAACGCCAACGCGGCGAGCGGCTCGGCAGGCTGCTGCGCGAGGCCCGCGGCGGCCGCAGCATGGCCGACGTCGCGGCGAGCGCCGGTATCTCCGCGGAGACCCTCCGGAAGATCGAGACCGGACGGGCCCCGACCCCGGCGTTCTTCACGGTCGCCGCCCTCGCCCGGGCCCTCGGGCTCTCCATGGACGAACTGGCCGGTCTGTGCGAGCCGGCGGGCGTGTGACGGGAGTTCGCGCAGTGGCCGGCGTCGTGCGATGAGGCTCCTGCTGCCCCATTGCAAACTCGCTGTAGCCCGTTCGTAACACTGCTGGTGTTGCCTAACGGTCGGAGTGCTCCGGTCTAACGGGAGTTGAGCAATGGCAGTGGATCAACTCCCGGGTCAAGTGCGGGAGTTCGTGGCATACCTGGAGCGTGTGCTGGCGCGCCTGGATCAGGGCGCCGGCTGGTGCGCGGTGTTCTGGCAGCGCGACCCGGACGGTATGCAAGCCTGCCTCGACGGCCGTGAAGTCCCGCCCTGGGACGTGGTGGAGGCGCTCCTCCAGGACCTCGCCGTCGGCTACGGCTCCGAGGCGGCCCGCGTCGAGGCCGAGCGGGCCCGGCCCCTGCACGCAGCCGCGCAGGCGGCCCACGACGCCCGGCCCGGCGGCCGGGACGCCCTCGGTGACCGCTTCGACGTCATGCTCCGCGAACAGCGCTACGCCGCCGAACGGCAGGCCGAACTGGGCCGGTTGCTCGCCGCCGCCACCACTCAGGACCAGGCCGACGCGATCCGCCTCGACCTCGCCTGGGCCCGCGACGACCACGAACGCGCGACCCGCCGCTGCGCCGAACTCCAGTCCCGGATGGCCGAGTCGGACCGCCGGTCGATGTCCGGCAGGAACGGGGCGGGCGGACGCGCACAGGCCGCGGACAGCGGGATGTTCCGGGGGGCACCGAAGGACGCACCACGGGCGGACCGCGCCTGGGACGACGGACGTGGGGACGGCGGTGCCGGAGCCGGTGGGCGTGGCGCCGGCGGCCACGGGGAGGCGGGCGGAAGTCACAGGGGCGGCGGTCACAGGGGTGGCGGTCACGAGACCGGCGGGTACGGGGGCGGTGGCCGGGAGGCCGAGTCCCGTGGAACCGGCGGCCGAGGTGTCGGGTTCCCGGAGATACCCCAGCAGCGCGAGAGTCCCCCGGTCGACGCTGCCGAACCGGCTCCCGCCGCCCGGCCCCCCGAGGACGCCCCGGCACCCAAGCAGCGCAAGCGTCGCCGGGGCAGTGCCCGTTTCGCCGGTATGGCCGAGGGGGACGCCGCCGCCGTCGCCGTACCCCCGGCGGCGGGGCCCGATGCGCCCGCCGAGCCCGTGACGAAGGGGCGGACCCCACGGGGGGCCAGGTTCGCCGGGGCCGCGAGGGCGTCCGAGGCACGGTCGGAGCAGCAGGGCGAGCCGCTGGACGTGGTGGCGCGGCGGGAGACCGCCGACACCGTCGCGACGCTCGTGCGGCTGCGCTCCGAGGGCCGTACCGGCGAGGCGCACGCCCTGCTCGTCGAGATCGCCCACTGGCCCGCCGGCCGTTTCCCGCTGCTCGCCGCGGAGCTCCAGCACGCCGGGCTCGGCGCGGACTGGGCGACCCTGCTGTGGGAGGCCGCCTCGCTGCCCGCCGAGCGCCTGGTGGCCGCCGCGGACGCGCTGGTCGCGGCCGGGCGGAGCACGGACGGGGAGCAGATGCTCCGGCAGGGCGTCGCGCGGCCCGCCGCCGAGATCGGCGCCGCCGTGCTCGGGCTGATCTCCGAGGGGCGCAGGCGGGAGGTCTCCGCGCTCCTCGACGCCTACGTCCGCGTCCGTACCCCCGAGGAGGCCGCCCGCAGCGCGGAGCCCGGCCCGCAGACGCTGGTGCCGCTGCTCCTCCAGGCCGCGAAAGGCATCTCGGACGAGCGGCACTGGGACCTGGTCCACGCCCTGCGCGTCGCCGGTTTCTCCGCCTGACGGGTCCCGCACAACCCCGCCGACCGGCCATGCCACTCGTCCAGTGGGGTGCGAAACGTGATCGACTTCGCGGGTTAACGACGATGGTCTTGGCAAGCCTCTCCAGGAGGCTTACGTTCGTGCCTCTACGGCCGTGTCTACGGGCGTAGAGGCACTGGCGTCCCGCCGAAGGAGCAGCTCATGGCCAACGTCGTACGTGCCGCTCTGGTTCAGGCCACCTGGACCGGCGACACCGAGTCCATGGTGGCGAAACACGAGGAGCACGCCCGCGAGGCGGCCCGACAGGGCGCGAAGATCATCGGGTTCCAGGAAGTGTTCAACGCCCCCTACTTCTGCCAGGTCCAGGAACCCGAGCACTACCGCTGGGCCGAACCGGTGCCCGACGGGCCCACCACACTTCGTATGCAGGAACTCGCCCGCGAGACCGGCATGGTGATCGTCGTGCCGGTGTTCGAGATCGAGCAGTCCGGCTTCTACTACAACACCGCGGTCGTGATCGACGCCGACGGCAGCGTCCTCGGCAAGTACCGCAAGCACCACATTCCGCAGGTCAAGGGCTTCTGGGAGAAGTACTACTTCAAGCCCGGCAACCTCGGCTGGCCGGTTTTCGACACGGCCGTCGGCAAGGTCGGCGTCTACATCTGCTACGACCGCCACTTCCCGGAGGGCTGGCGGCAACTCGGCCTGAACGGCGCCCAGATCGTCTACAACCCGTCCGCCACGCACCGGGGGCTCTCCTCCCACCTGTGGCGCCTCGAGCAGCCGGCGGCGGCCGTCGCCAACGAGTACTTCGTCGCGGCCATCAACCGGGTCGGCGTCGAGGAGTACGGCGACAACGACTTCTACGGGACGTCGTACTTCGTCGATCCTCGTGGCCAGTTCGTGGGGGACACGGCGAGTGACAAGGAGGAGGAACTCCTCGTCCGCGATCTCGACTTCGACCTCGTCGAAGAGGTACGGCAGCAGTGGGCGTTCTACCGCGACCGCCGTCCCGACGCCTACGAAGGGCTGGTGCAGCCGTGACCGAGGACCTGCTGGGCCGCCACCGGGCCGTGCTTCCCGACTGGCTCGCCCTCTACTACGAGAACCCGCTGGAGATCACGCACGGCGAGGGCCGGCACGTGTGGGACTCCGAGGGCAACAAGTACCTCGACTTCTTCGGCGGCATCCTGACGACGATGACCGCGCACGCGCTGCCCGAGGTCACCAAGGCGGTGAGTGAACAGGCCGGGAGGATCATCCACTCGTCCACTCTCTACCTCAACCGGCCGATGGTGGAACTGGCCGAGAGGATCAGCCAGTTGTCCGGCATCCCGGACGCCCGGGTCTTCTTCACCACCTCCGGCACCGAGGCCAACGACACCGCCCTGATGCTGGCCACGACCCACCGCCGCAGCAACACGATCCTCGCGATGCGCAACAGCTACCACGGCCGCTCCTTCAGCGCCGTCGGCATCACCGGCAACCGCGGCTGGTCACCCACCTCGCTGTCCCCGCTCCAGACGCTGTACGTCCACGGAGGCGTGCGCACCCGCGGCCCGTACGCGTCCCTGAACGACGACGACTTCATCGCCGCCTGCGTCGACGACCTCAAGGACCTCCTCGGCCACACCCGCCCGCCCGCGGCCCTGATCGCCGAACCCGTCCAGGGCGTCGGCGGCTTCACCTCCCCGCCCGACGGCCTCTACGCCGCCTTCCGCGAGGTGCTCCACGAACACGGCATCCTCTGGATCGCCGACGAGGTGCAGACCGGCTGGGGCCGCACCGGCGACCACTTCTGGGGCTGGCAGGCACACGACCAAAACGGCCCGCCGGACATCCTCACCTTCGCCAAGGGCATCGGCAACGGCATGTCCATCGGCGGGGTCGTCGCCCGCGCCGAGATCATGAACTGCCTGGACTCCAACAGCATCTCGACGTTCGGCGGCACCCAGATCACCATGGCCGCCGGCCTCGCCAACCTGGCGTACCTCCTGGAACACGACCTGCAGGGCAACGCCCGGCGGGTCGGCGGACTGCTCATCGAGCGGCTGCGGGCCGTCGCGGCACAGCTTCCGGGCGTACGGGAGGTGCGGGGGCGCGGGCTCATGATCGGCGTCGAGCTGGTCAAGCCCGGCACCGACGAGGCCGACCCGCAGACCGCGTCCGCCGTACTGGAGGCGGCCCGCGCCGAGGGGCTGCTGCTCGGCAAGGGCGGCGGGCACAACACCAGCGCCCTCAGGATCGCCCCGCCCCTGTCCCTGACCGTCGCGGAGGCCGAAGAGGGCGCCGCGATCCTCGAACGCGCTCTGAGGAGCACCATCCAGTAGGTCCAGAGCAAGGGAACACCGTCATGAGCACCACCTTGGAGCCCCTGGAGTCCTTGGAGCCGACCCTGTCGGTCCGCCAGGTCCTCATGCTGGAACGGGTCCTGGCCGGGGAGCCCGAGGTGGTGGCCGGTGCGAGCCAGCTCGACCGGGCCGTGCGCTGGGTGCACGTGGCCGAGGCCGCCGACGTCGGCGTGATGCTCAGCGGCGGCGAGATGGTCCTCACCACCGGGGTGCTGCTCGCCGGTGACGAGAGCAAGCAGGCCGAGTACATCCAGTCCCTGCACCGCGCGGAGGCCGCGGCCGTGGTCCTCGGACTCGGCCGCGCGTTCCCGACGGCGCCGGACACGATGCGCAGGGCCGCCGAGCGGTGCGGGCTGCCCATGGTCGTCCTGCACCGGCCCTTCCCCTTCGCCGAGCTGACCGAGGAGGTCCAGGCGCGGCTGGTGCGGCGGAAGTTCGCCGCCGTCAGCATGTCCGAGGCCGTCCGCACCGCCCTCACCGGGCTCATCACCGCGGGCGCCCCGCTCCAGCGGCTGCTGGACGAGATCGCCCACCACAGCGGCTGTCCCGTCGTCGTCACCAACCTCGCCCACCGCGTCCTCGCCACGGCGGGGGAGCGGTCCGCGGTGGACGACGTGCTGCGCGACTGGGAACGCATCTCCCGCCAGGCCGGCGGCAGCGAGGGCGACGGCTGGATCCGCGCCGAACTGGGCGGGCGCGGGGAGCGCTGGGGCCAGATCATGCTGTGCGGCTACCGCGGCGACACTGCCACCGGACGCCTCCTCGCCGACCGCGCTGCCGAGGCCCTCGTCCTGCACCGCATGCTCGGCGGCACCTCCGCCCACACCTGGGAGGAGCAGTCCGCGCAGAGCCTGCTCACCGACCTGGTCAGCGGGGTCGTACCGGCCAGGCAGCTGTTGCCCCGTGCGCGGGCGGCCGGACTGCCCGTCAACCGGCGCACCTTCGTGCCGCTCGTCGTGCGGGACGGTGATCCGGCCGAACTCGACCGGGTGCTACGGCTGTTGGGGCTGCCCGGGATCGTCGCCGAAGTCGCGGACGACGCCACCGCCGTGCTGCTGAGCCTGGCCCGGGACCAGGACGCGGCGACGCTCGTGGCGAACTTCGCGGCCCGGCTGACGCGCACCGTCGTGGCCGCCGCGGATCCCAGGACCGCCTGGGACGACGTCCCCGGAGGTCTGCGGGAGGCCCAGCACGTCGCCGACGCCGTCGCCGACTCGGTGACGGTCCTCGATCTTCCCCCGGTCGTCCGGCTCAAGGACGTACATCTGCGTGGCCTGATCCGGCTGCTGCGGGACGACCCGCACGTGCAGTCCTTCGCCGAGCGTGAGCTGGACGGTCTGCTGTGCGCGGCCGGCGAGGACCTGCTCGCCGTCCTGCGCACCTATCTCGCCACCGGCCGCAACAAGTCCCGCACCGCCCAGCTCCACCACGTCTCCCGCCCCGCGCTCTACCGGCGGCTGGAGGCGATACAGACCCGGCTCGGCGTCGACCTCGACGATTTCGAGCAGGCCGCCTCGGTACACATCGCGCTCCTCGCGCACGACGCGCAACAGGGCTGAAACATGCCACGACCTGGGAAAACGGCGGTGAAACATGGGCTCACGACAGGGTGACACCGTGGCACGCAGCACGCCCGCAGACGTGACACCGTGCAACTCAAAGCCGGTTTTCGGACTTCCTAGTCTTCTCACACACCGAGTGACCCGGAGGTCCCGATGAGCAGAGTGATTCGCGCCGCCCTTTTCCAGACCGCGTGGACGGGCGACAAGGAGTCGATGATCCAGGTACACGAGCAGGCGGCCCGCGACGCGGCCGCGCAGGGTGCTCAGGTCCTGTGCTTCCAGGAGCTGTTCTACGGGCCGTACTTCTGCCAGGTCCAGGACAAGGCGTTCTACGAGTACGCCGAACAGATCCCGGACGGCCCGATCGTCAAGCGATTCCAGTCGCTGGCCAAGGAGTTGGGCATCGTCCTGATCCTTCCGATGTACGAGGAGGAGCAGCCCGGCGTCCTCTACAACACCGCCGCCGTCATCGACGCGGACGGCTCGTACCTCGGCAAGTACCGCAAGCACCACATCCCCCAAGTGCCCGGATTCTGGGAGAAGTTCTACTTCCGCCCCGGCAACCTGGGATGGCCGATCTTCGACACCAAGGTCGGAAAGATCGGTGTCTACATCTGCTACGACCGCCACTTCCCGGAAGGCTGGCGGGCGTTGGGCCTCGCCGGCGCCGAGATCGTCTTCAACCCCTCGGCCACCTCGCGCGGACTGTCCGCCTACCTGTGGCAGCTGGAGCAGCCCGCGGCGGCCGTCGCCAACGAGTACTTCGTCGGCGCGATCAACCGGGTCGGTGTCGAGGAGCTGGGCGACAACGACTTCTACGGCACGACGTACTTCGTCGACCCGGAGGCGCAGTTCGTCGGCGAGGTGGCGAGCGACAAGGAGACCGAACTCGTCGTCCGCGACCTGGACATGGCCAAGCTGAGGGAAGTCCGCGACCGCTGGCAGTTCTACCGCGACCGCCGTCCGGACGCCTACCCGCCGCTGACCGCACCCTGACCGAACCGATCACCTTGGCAGGAGAGGGAACATGAGCAGCCGTACCGTCATCCGCGGTGGCCTCGTCATCACCGCGTCCGACGAGATCCACGCCGACGTGCTGATCGAGGACGGCCGCATCGCCGCCCTCGCCGTGCCCGGCACGCAGAACTGGACCGCGGACCGCACGATCGACGCCACCGGGAAGTACGTCATCCCCGGTGGCGTCGACGCCCACACCCACATGGAGCTGCCGTTCGGCGGCACCTTCGCCTCCGACACCTTCGAGACCGGCACCAGGGCCGCCGCCTGGGGCGGAACGACGACGATCGTCGACTTCGCCGTGCAGAGCGTCGGCCACACCCTGCGCGAGGGCCTGGACGCCTGGCACGCCAAGGCCGGGGGCAACTGCGCCATCGACTACGGCTTCCACATGATCGTCTCCGACGTGAACCAGGACACGCTCAAGGAGATGGACCTGCTGGTGGAGGAAGGAGTCACCTCCTTCAAGCAGTTCATGGCCTACCCCGGCGTCTTCTACTCCGACGACGGCCAGATCCTGCGTGCCATGCAGCGCTCCGCCGAGAACGGCGGCCTGATCATGATGCACGCCGAGAACGGCATCGCGATCGACGTGCTCGTGGAACAGGCGCTGGCACGCGGCGAGACCGACCCCCGCTATCACGGCGAGGTGCGCAAGGCGCTGCTCGAGGCCGAGGCCACCCACCGCGCCATCAAGCTCGCCCAGGTCGCGGGCGCCCCGCTGTACGTCGTGCACGTCTCGGCCATGGAGGCAGTGGCCGAGCTGGCGCGGGCGCGCGACGAGGGGCTCAACGTCTTCGGAGAGACCTGCCCGCAGTACCTGTTCCTCTCCACGGACAACCTCGCGGAACCCGATTTCGAGGGCTCGAAGTACGTGTGCAGCACGCCGCTGCGTCCGAAGGAACACCAGGCCAAGCTGTGGCAGGGCCTCAGGACCAACGACCTCCAGGTCGTCTCCACCGACCACTGCCCGTTCTGCTTCGTCGGGCAGAAGGAACTCGGCCGCGGCGACTTCTCGAAGATCCCCAACGGCCTTCCCGGCGTCGAGAACCGCATGGACCTGCTCCACCAGGGCGTCGTCGACGGACACATCTCACGCCGCCGCTGGATCGAGATCGCCTGCGCCACCCCGGCCCGGATGTTCGGCATGTACCCGAAGAAGGGCACCATCGCCCCGGGCGCCGACGCCGACATCGTGATCTACGACCCGCACGCCGAGCAGATCATCTCCGCCGAGACCCACCACATGAACGTCGACTACTCGGCCTACGAGGGCCGGCGCCTCACCGGCCGGGTCGAGACGGTTCTCTCGCGCGGCGAACTCGTCATCACCGAGCGGGAGTACACCGGACGCGCCGGCCACGGCACGTACACCCCCCGCTCCACCTGTCAGTACCTCAACTAGGAGTGGCGCGCATGGACTTCGGACTCGTCCTGCAGACGGATCCCCCCGCCTCGAAGGTCATCAGCCTGATGAAGCGGGCCGAACGCAACGGCTTCACCTACGGATGGACCTTCGACTCCGCCGTGCTGTGGCAGGAACCGTTCGTCATCTACAGCCAGATCCTGTCCAACACCTCGAAGCTGAAGGTCGGCCCGATGGTCACCAACCCGGGCACCCGTACCTGGGAGGTGACCGCGTCCACCTTCGCCACCCTCAACGACATGTTCGGCAACCGCACGGTCTGCGGCATCGGCCGCGGTGACTCCGCGATGCGGGTCGCGGGCCGTACGCCCAACACGCTGGCGCGGATCAGCGAGGCCATGAAGGTCATCAAGGCGCTCGGCTCGGGCCAGGAGGCCGACCTCGGCGGGACCGTCATCAGGTTCCCGTGGATCAAGGAAGGCGCCGAACTCCCCGTATGGATGGCGGCGTACGGGCCGAAGGCGCTGAAGATGACCGGTGAGGAGGCCGACGGGTTCATCCTCCAGCTGGCCGACCTGTACCTCACCGAGTACATGGTGAAGGCGGTCAAGGACGCGGCCGTCGCCGCGGGCCGGGACCCCTCGGAGGTCACGATCTGCGTCGCCGCCCCCGCCTACGTCACCGAGGACGACTCGCCCGAGGCGCTCGCCCACGCGCGTGAGCAGTGCCGCTGGTTCGGCGGGATGGTCGGCAACCACGTGGCCGACCTGGTGTCGAAGTACGGCGAGCACTCCGCCGCCGTCCCCGACGAGCTCACGGACTACATCAAGGCGCGTGAGGGGTACGACTACTCGCACCACGGGCGCGCCGACAACCCGGACACCGCCTTCGTGCCCGACGAGATCGTCGACCGGTTCTGCCTCATCGGACCGGCCGAGAAGCACATCGAGAAGCTGAACGCGCTGCGCGAGCTGGGCGTCGACCAGTTCGCCGTCTACGACATGCACGACGCCCAGGAAGCGACCATCGACGCGTACGGCTCCAAGATCATCCCCGCCGTCAACTCCTGACCCTCCTCGCGGTACCGCTCGACCGACCCCCCACTCCTTGTCCCCCCTTCCCGCCGTCCCGGGGAGGGGTGGCGGGGCCGGGCAGGGCCTCCCCGCCCGTCCCGGCTCCGCCCGAGGCCCCCGCACGGCCTATCCCGTCCCGTTCTGATCGATTGGCCTGCCCATGACCGAAACAGTCCCCACGGGGTCGTCGATACCGCAGTCCGCCGGCAGTACCGGTGGCCGCGTCGAGCTCGCCCCCGAGGCATTCCCCGCCGACAGCCCCTTCGCCAACGAGGACCTGCGTCCCGTACCCGTCTCCGAGCGCAAGTGGACGACGTACAACTTCGCGGCCCTGTGGATCTCCATGGCGCACTGCATCCCCAGCTGGACCCTGGCCTCCGGCCTGGTCGCCCTCGGCATGGACTGGAAGCAGGCCGTGTTCACCATCGCCCTGGCCAACATCATCGTGCTGCTGCCGATGCTGGCCACCGGGCACGCCGGACCCAAGTACGGCATCCCCTTCCCGGTGCTCGCCCGCGCCTCCTTCGGGCTGCGCGGCGCCAACGTCCCGGCGCTGATCCGGGCGGCCGTGGCCTGCGGATGGTTCGGCATCCAGACCTGGATCGGCGGCAGCGGCATCTTCGCGCTGGGCTCCAAACTCACCGGCGGCCACTGGGAGAACGCGAGCCAGATCGCCGGCAACCCGTGGCCCCTGTGGCTCTGCTTCATCCTGTTCTGGGCACTCCAGATCGCGATCATCTACCGCGGCATGGACTTCCTGCGGCACTTCGAGAACTGGGCCGCGCCCTTCGTGATCGCCGGCGCCCTCGTCCTGCTGATCTGGATCGCCGTCAAGGCGGACGGCTTCGGCGCGCTGCTCGACCAGCCCTCCAAGCTCGGCTGGGGCCCCGACTTCTGGCCGGTCTTCTTCCCGTCCCTGATGGGCATGATCGGCTTCTGGGCGACCCTGTCGCTGAACATCCCCGACTTCACCCGCTTCGGCGCCAGTCAGAAGGCGCAGACCTGGGGGCAGGCCCTCGGACTTCCCACGACGATGACGCTCTTCGCGGTCCTCGCCGTGCTGGTCACCTCCGGCTCCGAGGTCGTCTACGGCGAGGCCATCTGGGACCCCGTCGCGCTGGCCGCCAAGGCGGACAACGCCTTCGGTCTGCTCTTCGCGCTGATCATCGTGCTGGTCGCCACGATCTCCGTGAACATCGCGGCGAACGTGGTCTCACCGGCGTACGACCTGTCCAACCTGGCGCCGAAGTTCATCAACTTCCGCACGGGCGCGCTGATCACGGGTGTCGTCGGCATCCTGATCTTCCCGTGGAAGCTGATCTCCACGCCGGAGTTCTACATCTTCACCTGGCTCGGCGTGGTCGGCGGCCTGCTCGGCACGGTCGCGGGCATCCTCATCGCCGACTACTGGATCATCCGGCGCACGGTCCTGCACCTCGTGGACCTCTACACGCCCGGCGGCCGCTACTGGTACACCAACGGCTGGAACTGGCGGGCCATCGCCGCGTTCGTGGTCGGCGGTCTGCTCGCGGTCGGCGGCTCGTACTCGGGCGTGGGCGCGGACGGCAAGAAGACGGGCCCGTTCCCGACCGACGGTCTGATCCCCTTCCTCAAGCCGCTGGCCGACTACGGCTGGGCGGTGGGTCTGGGCACCTCGCTGGTGCTGTACGTCGCGCTGATGCTGCCCAAGGGCAGGAAGCAGGAGGGCATCAAGGTCTGACGGTCGAGGTCACGCGCGTGTGGAGAGCGGTCGGAATCGGCTCGGGCCTGTCGGCTCAGGCCTTCTGGCCGCTCTTCAGTGCCGCGACCGCTTCCTTGGCGGCCTTGATGGCGCCCTTGTTGATCTCGTCCGTGCTCGGCGCCTTCTTCGACTCGAAGTCGCTGCCGTTGTACGTCACGGTCACCAGCGCGTTGGACGCCTGGATCATGACCACGCCCTCGCGGGTCTGCTGCTTGTCCTCGGTGGTCAGGTTCACCACCGAGTACCCGGCGTCACCGACACCGGGCACGCTCCCGCCGCCGCTCTTCTCGGAGATGTTCTCCTTGTACGACTTCGCGGCCGCCGAGTCGGACTCCGTGATCTCGAAGGACACGTCGAGCCAGCGGTAGTCGTACCCCTTGAGCGCGTTCCAGGAGCAGGTGCGGCGCAGGGCCGTGTCCGTCGAGGGGATCTCCTTGCCGGCCGCCTTGGCGCCCGGCACGAGCGCCTTGATGGTGGCCGCGCTCATGCTGCCGCAGGGCGCGGGGGCGGCGGCGTACTGCTTCGAGGCAGCCGCACCCGTGGACGTGCCCGAGGGGGACTCGCCGGCCGACTGGGGCGTCGGCTCCTTCTGGGCGGCGGGTGTCGCGCCCGGGCCTGAGGTGAGCGCCCAGCCCGCCGCGGCGAGCACCATGACGGGCGAGATGCGTGCGGTGAGGGCGAGCGGCAGGGAAAGAGTTCGCACGGCGCACTTTTCGTGGGGGACGGACGGTGCGGACGGGTCCGTACTGCGGACGGGACGCCAGTTTCACACGACTCCCTGTGGGGCGGAAGTGCGAACTCGCTCCGTACCTGTGCCGTCACAGTGCCCTGCCGCCGATTGCCGTCGATGCGTCATGTGTCCCTTTATGTCCGGGCGATGGGGCGGTACAGGGCCGATTCGATCCGGTCCACGGCGAGGAACGCCCCGTAGGCCACGAGCTGTACCAGACGGTGGTCGGTGTGCTCCGGCCGCCGCCAGGCCGCCACATCCAGGTCTGTGATCCGGTACGGCGCGAGGGCCGCCAGCAGCGCAAGTCGTGCACCGGGGCGCTCCTCCCGGTCCGGGAATCCCCTCAGGTCCAGTGGCGGGTGTGAACCGTCCCAGTCCAGCAGCGTCTCCTCCACGAGATCCTGGTCGTCGATGTCCAGCAGGCTCGCGCCCGCCATGGCCGCGCGCAGGAGCGCCGCGTACGCGAGTCCGACGGGTGTGCCGTCCGCCCACGCGGGGGCCTCACCGGGGTCGGGCAGATCGAGCAGGGAGAGGGCCGCGCCGGGCCGGGCGGGCCGGCGTACGGTCCGGGCGAGCGTGCGGCCCGCGAGGCTGCGGACGGCCCGGAACCGCTGGGCGTTGCCGGGCAGCAGGTTCTCGGTGAGCAGGGCGGACGCGATCCGGTTGATGAAGTGGAAGGCGAACGCGGTGCCGAGGTAACCGGGGGCGTGCTCGCGTGGGAACGGGTACGGCCCCGCGCCCAGGCCGCCCGGCACGCGCGTGTGCCTGCCCCAGTCCAGTACACGCGCGTGCTCGTCGTTCTCCGGCCGCTCGCCCCGGGCGAGGCGTTCGGCGAGGGCATGGTCGCCGGTGGCGTGCAGCAGCATGGTGTGCGCGTCCACACAGAACGGGCACCGGTTCGCGAGCGAGACACCGAGCGCCGCGAGCTCCTTGCCGGTGCGGCCGCCGGGGCCGGCGATCAGCGACTCGCGCATCAGCGCCCAGGCGGGGGCGAGGAGTTCGGGTGCGGAGGAGAGGACCACGAAGGTGACGGGTTCGGCGATGCCGAAGTCACGGGCCAACTGCTCGTAGACCTCGGCGACCCGTCCGGTGGCGGCCTTCGGTGACGGGGGCTCGGTGTGGCGGAAGGGTGTGGGCATGGGCAGCAGCGTGCGCCCCGAGGGTGCCCCGGGTCGTCGTACGGCCGGAGGGAGTCCGCGCTGCGTCGGGGAGGGCGGGCCGGTCCTGGCACTACTACGGGGGGAGTAGCGCGGGAGTTGTCCACAGGGCTGACGCCGCTGTCGGTGCGGCGGTCTAGCGTGTGGGCATGAGTGCGTACCCGGCCGGCCCGGCCACACGCCAAAGGCTCGCCGACTCGGCCCTCGCGGTCGTGGTCGGTGCCCTCGCCCTGACCGTGGCGGCCTTCGACGCGGACACGGCGGCCGTCGACTTCGCGCTGGTGGCGCTGAGTTCGCTGGTCCTCGCGTTCCACCGGGCCGCTCCGCTGGTGGTACTGGCGGCGGCCACGGCGGGTGGCACGGCGTATGTGCTGCACGCCCATCCGGGGGCGCTCGCCGCCCTGCCCGTCCTCGCCGCCGTGCTCACCGCGGCGCAACTGGGCCACCGGGGCTGGGCGGCCGTGGCGAGCGGGGTGTACCTGACGGCGTACATCGCCACCGGGTCCACGACCCAGGAGGCGGTCGGGAAGGCCGGGCTGCTCGCGGGCTGGTTCCTCTGCATGGTGGTGGCAGGTCTCGCCGACCGCAACTGGCAGGCGTATCTCCGCCAGACCGAACAGCGTGCCCTGGAGGCCGAGCGGACCCGGGAGGAGGCGGCCCTGCACCGCGCCGGGGAGGAACGCCTGCGCATAGCAAGAGAGTTGCACGACTCGCTCACCCACAGCATCTCCATCGTCAAGCTCCAGGCGGGCGTGGCCGTCCACCTGGCCCGAAAACGGGGCGAGGAGGTGCCTGCCGCCCTGCTCGCCATCCAGGAGGCGAGCGGCGAGGCGATGCGCGAACTCCGTGCCACGTTGGAGGTCCTGCGCACCGACGAGCCGACCGGCACCCCCGCCCTGCTCGTGGAGCGGGCCCGGGCGGCGGGCCTCGCCGTCGACCTGGCTGTGGCCGGTGCGGAGCGCCCCCTGCCCGCCACCCTCGACCGGGCCGCCTACCGGATCGTCCAGGAGTCCCTGACGAACGCGGCCCGGCATGCGGGACCGGCGAAGGTGCGGGTCGAACTGGACTACAGCGAGGAGGACCTGACGATCCGTGTCGAGGACGACGGGGCCGCGGACCCGGACCGGCCGCCCGAGCCCGGCCACGGCCTCAGCGGCATGCGCGAACGCGTCACGGCGCTGGGCGGGACTCTGACGGCCGGGCCACGCGCGGAGGGCGGGTTCTCGGTGCGGGCGCAACTGCCCCTACGGGTGGGGGAGTCGGCGTGATCAGGGTGGCGCTCGTGGACGACCAGGCGTTGATGCGGGCCGGGTTCCGGGCCCTGCTCGACGCCGAGGACGGCATCGAGGTGGTCGGGGAGGCGGCGGACGGCGAGCGCGGCGTGGACCTGGTGCGCGCGCAGGTGCCCGACATCGCGCTGATCGACGTCCAGATGCCGGTGATGACGGGCATCGAGGCGACCCGCCGGATCGCCGCGGATCCGGAGCTGGCGAGGGTGCGGGTGGTGATCCTGACCAACTACGGCCTGGACGAGTACGTCTTCGAGGCACTGCGGGCGGGCGCCAGCGGCTTCCTGCTGAAGGACACCGAGCCGGCCGACCTCCTCCAGGCCATCGAGGTGGTGGCCCGGGGCGAGGCGCTGCTGTCACCGGCGGTCACCCGCACCCTGATCGGGGAGTTCGTCTCCCGCCCACCGGACCGCTCCACCGCTCCCGGCCTGGAATGCCTCACCCGCCGCGAACGCGAGGTGACGGGCCTGGCCGCCCGTGGCCTGACCAACGAGGAGATCGCCCGGCACATGGTGATCAGCCCCCTCACGGCCAAGACCCACATCAGCCGCGCGATGACCAAGCTGGGCGCCCGGGACCGCGCCCAACTGGTCGTGTTCGCCTACGAGTCGGGACTGGTGACGGCGCGCGGCGGCTGAAATCCCGTTGCCCGCCGCCGTCCGGGATCAGCAGGCTGGGGCGATGACCGAGACGACACCGCAGGTCCGCGAAGAGATCCTCGCCTACTACGCCCAGGGCAAGGAGGACGCCCGCCTCAGACCGGGCGGCGCCTCCGCCGGGCGGCTGGAGTTCTGGCGCACCCAGGACGTGCTGCGGCGGTTTCTGCCCGCCGCGCCCGCGCGGGTGCTGGACGTCGGTGGCGGCAGCGGAGTGCACGCGGAGTGGCTGGCCCAGGACGGGTACGAGGTCGACCTCGTCGATCCCGTGCCGCTCCACGTGGAACAGGCGGCCCGGCTGCCGGGTGTGCGGGCACTGTCCGGAGATGCCCGCTCACTGCCCGCCGACGACTGCGCGTACGACGCGGTGCTGATGCTCGGGCCCCTGTACCACCTGCCCGAACGGGCCGACCGGGTAAAGGCGTTGGCCGAGGCGCGCCGAGTGGTCCGGCCCGGTGGGCTGGTCGTCGCGGCCACCATCAACCGGTACGCGCAACTGCATGACCTGATGCGCGAGGAACGCTACTTCGTCCCGGAGCACCGCGAACGCACCGACGCCGTTCTCGTGGACGACGGCCGGCACCCCCACCACGACGAAGGCTTCTTCACCGTCGCCCACTTCGCCCAACCGGACCAGGTGGCAAAGGAGTTCACCGACGCGCGGCTGACCGTCGAGGGCCGGTACGGCGTCGAGGGCGTCGCCTGGCTCATGGGCGGTGTCGAGGACTGGCTGGACGACCCGGAGCGCCGTGAGGCCGTTCTGGCGGCGTGTCGGCACATCGAGTCGGAGCCGACGCTGCTGGGGGTGAGCGGGCACCTGCTCACGGTGGGCGGACGGCCGGCGCGCTGAGGCAGGCCGGCCGTCCGCACCGTGGCGACTACGCGGCCGTGCCGCCCGCGTAGTCGCCGTTGAACGTGGTCTCGACGGTGGTGGCCACCGACTGCGCGACCCCGGTGCCGGTCAGGATGATGCCCAACTCCCGGTTGTTGGAGAGCGAGTTGCTGCTGATGTTCATGGAGCCCGCCTCCACCTCCTGGGTCGCGAGGCCGTAGTCGGCGACCATGGCCTTGGCGTGGATGTAGAAGCCGTTGGGGTCGGAGTACCCGACGACCGTGCCGCCGGCCGCCTTGATCTCGGAGACCTCGTCGGCGTAGTCACCCGGCGTCTCCAGGACGACCCGTACCTTCACGCCCGCCTTCGCACGCGCCGCGACGGCGTCCACGACCGTGCTGTCGCTGAACTCGAGTTCCTGGACGTCGAGCGTCTTGGTGGCGGCGTTGATCACGGACAGCAGACGGCTGCGGGAGTCGGTGGGGGACCAGAGCAGGTGGTCGCCGTCGGTGGGCGTGACGGAGGTCCCGGCGTAGTCCGCGTTGAACACCTTCTCGATCGCGGCGACATCGCGGGTGTCGTCGGTGAACACCCCGTAGTCACGGCCGGTCGCGTAGTACTGGGAAGTCAGATTGCCGGTGAGGACAAGCGACTTGGTGCCGTTCACGGTGATCGTCTTCTGGTGCGTGTAGACGAAGCTCGACGGCGACCACACCACACCCACGCCCGCGTTCGTCAACGCCGTGTAGGCCGAGCTGTTGGCGCTCTGGTGCGCGCGGTCCAGAACGACCCGGACGGTGACGCCCTTGTTCTTCAGGGCTATGAGGTCGTTGACGGCTGTCGTGTCCTCGAGTTCGTACATGGTCATGTCGAGGGACGTGGTCGCCGAGTTGATGAAGTCGTAGATCGTGGGCTGACCGCTGCTCTGCGAGAAGGCGAACGCGGTGTAGCTCGCGGCACTGGCGGGGACGGAGGCGGCGAGTACGGCGGCACCGGCGGCGAGAGCGACTCCGGTACGGGTGAGGACCTTCCACAACATGCGTGACTCCTGGTCGAGTTGGTGCCCGCAGGGGGGCGGGCAACCGCATGGCACCACGCGCGTAGAACGCGCAGGAAGAGAAGGCCGGTGAACTCGGGGTTACCGATGGTCAGCACGGTCGGGCAAAAGGGACTTCGCGCAGGTGGGAGGCGGTTCATGAAGTTCTCGTGTGATCGCAAAATCTTCGTCGCGGAGCCGCCCGACCACCGTCGGGGTGCTCAGCTCGAACCGCTCCCTCGCCGAAGCGCAGCACCCCCTCGGCATCCCCGCGGCATCAGGAGACGGGCTTGCTCCGGACGTCCGTCCGGGAGACGGCCAGGTAGCCGACGAAGCCGATGATGGCCACCGTCCAGGACACGGTGACCGGTCCGAGGCCCAGGTCGAGTCCGCCCCTGCCGTGGCCGACGGCCATCCAGTCGGCGATCGACGCGCCGAGGGGACGGGTGATGACGTACGCGGCCCAGAAGGCCGTCACCGCGTTCAGGCCGCCCCGGTGGTGGGCGACGGCCGGAACGGCGATCGCGGCGGCGTACAGGACGACGGAGCCGAGGTAGCCGAGGCCGATCGTCGCGGTGAGGTCGCCGGCCGCGGTGCCGAGGGCGAAGGTGGCCAGGACCGCGGCCCAGTAGAAGGTCTCGCGCCGACGGGTGCGGACGCTGTGGATGGACAGGGTGCGTTCGCTCCGGTACCAGAGGGCGAAGACGGCGGCCAGCGCGGCCATGAAGAACGGGGTCGAGAGGATGTACGGCACGCCGAGGCCGACATGGAGCACGTCGGCGGCCATCGTGCCGAACACGCTCACCACGACGATCGCCGTCCAGTAGATCCAGGCCACGTACCGGCGGGCCGCGAACTGCACCGCCAGTGCGACCGCCAGGGCCAGACCACCGAGTGCGACCGCCGGGATCGGGCCGAGGAGGTGGGCGAGCCAGTCCGATGCCGTCTCGCCCATCCCGGTGGTCAGCACCTTGATGATCCAGAAGTAGACGGTCACCTCCGGCACCTTGCTCGCCGTGTGACGCATGTGCCCCAGGGGCTGGTTGTGAGTGAGGTGATCAGTCGGCATGGCAGGCACGATGACATGGCACCCTGCCGTTGCCCCAGCCCCCTTTGCCAGAGTTTTGGGGCTTCTGGTACGTGGGTTGCCCAAGGCCCGTCCCGACCTGGGTGGTGTCCTCGCAGCCGCGAACGCGGCCTGCCCGGACGGGCGTTCCCCGGCTCAGTCCGTGTTGGGCCGGGCGAGCCCGTGGTCGTAGGCGAAGATCACGGCCTGGATGCGGTCGCGGGCGCCGATCTTGGCCAGGACGCGGCCGACGTGGGTCTTGACGGTGGACTCGGACAGGACGAACCGGGTGGCGATCTCCCCGTTGGTCCAGCCCTTGCCGACGGCGACGAGGATCTCGCGCTCGCGGTCGGTGAGGGAGCCGAGTCCCGGTTCCTCGGTGGCGGCCGGGCGGTGGGCGGGGACGTAGCGGGCGTACTCGTCCAGAAGGCGGCGGGTGAGGGCGGGTGCGATGACGGCGTCGCCGGAGTCGACGGCCCGGATGCCGGCGAGGAGTTCCTCGGGGCGCGCGTCCTTGAGCAGGAAGCCGCTGGCGCCGGCCCGGATGGCGGCGTGCACGTACTCGTCGAGATCGAAGGTGGTGAGCACCAGGACGCGCGAGCGGCCGCCGGCGGCGACGATGCGGCGGGTGGCTTCGATGCCGTCCATGCCGGGCATCCGGACGTCCATCAGGACGACGTCCGGGCGCAGTTCGGCGGCCTTGCGGACGGCCTCGGCGCCGTGGGCGGCCTCGCCGACGACATCGGTCTCGGCGACGGAGTCCAGGAGCATGTGGAAGCCGTAGCGTTGCAGCGGCTGGTCGTCCACGATGAGCACGGTGGTCACCGGGCACCGCCCCGGGGCGTGAGGTCGAGGACGGCCTCGACGCTCCATCCTCCGCGGTCCGTCGGCCCCGCGCTGACGCTCCCGCCGTACAGAGCCGCTCTCTCCCGCATGCCCACCAGGCCGTGTCCTTCCTCGTTCGGTGGTCCGGGCGGTACGGCCGGACCGGTGTCCTGGATGCGCATGGTCAGCCGGTTGTCCTCGACGACGATCGCCAGGTGCACCCGGGTGCGGGTGTCGGCGTGCTTCAGGGTGTTGGTGAGGGCTTCCTGGACGATGCGGTACACCGTCAGCTGTACCCCGCCGTCCAGGGCGTCCACGTCGCCGGAGGTCCGGTAGACCACCTCCAGTCCGGCGGAGCGCACCTTGGCGCACAGTGCGCCGATGTCCACGACGCCGGGCTGCGGGCTGAGTTCGGGCCCGCCCGGGGTACCGTCCGCGGCCTCGCGCAGCACGCCGAGGACGCGCCGCAGCTCGCCGAGGGCCTGACGGCCGGTGTCGCCGATGAGCCGGAGGGCCTCCTTGCCGCGTTCGGGGGCGCTGTCGGTGGCGTAGGCGCCGGCGTCGGCGAGCGTGATGATGACGGACAGGTTGTGGCCGACGATGTCGTGCATCTCCCGGGCGACACGGGTGCGTTCGGTGGCCGTGGCCAGCCGGCTGCGCTGGTCGCGCTCGATCTCCAGCCGGGTGGCCCTCTCCCGCAGTCCGGCGAGCTGGGCCCGGCGGATCCGGACCATCATGCCGAGCGCGAGAGCCGCGGTCGCCGTGCTCAGCAGGAAGAACAGCGCGTCCCAGACGGACACTGCCGACGACACGCGTACGGCGACCAGCACCATGGCGCCCGCCATGGCCGCACAGGCCCACGGCAGTTGGCGCAGCCGCCCGTGCAGGGCCAGGCTGTACAGGGCGATGAAGAGGGCGACGTCCGCGCGCAGCGGGGTGTTGAGGGACCACTGCAGGACGAACACCGCCGTGATGACGGCGAACGCCGCCACCGGCCTCCTCCGCCGCCACAACAGCGGCAGCACCAGACCGGCCTGCAGGGCGAGCATCCCCGCCACGGGCAGCTGGGTGAACACGAGCCGGAACCGTCGCGGACCGTCGCCGTCACCGACGCCGTCGTGGAGCAGGTCGGGCAGGCAGAACATCAGGAAGACCAGGACGACGACCGCGGTGTCCAGCACCCACGGATGTGTCCGGTCGGCCTGCCGCAGCCGCCGGCCGCCCCGGGACAGCCGGGCGACCAGCGGCCCCATCCCGCTGATGTCATCGGTGGTCACGGACGTCACCTGTCCATGGTGCAGGCGTCAGACGTCACTGCGCGCGAGCCGGTACGCCGCGCCGCCCAGCGCCAGTACCGTCCAGGACAGGAAGACCAGCAGTCCGGTGCCCGGTGAGAGGGTCGTGGCGTCGTGCGTCAGGGCGAACATCGCCTGCCCCGCGTTGGACGGCAGGTAGGGGCTGATGTCGTCCTGCCAGGAGCTCGGCAGCAGGGAGATCAGCCCCGGGACCAGCATCAGGGCGGCCACCAGAACCGAGATCCCGCCGGCGACCGACCGCAGCAGCGCGCCGAGAGCGGTGCCGATCACCCCGACCAGGCCGAGGTAGAGCCCTGCGCCCAGGAGGCTGCGCAGGACGCCGGCGTGCGAGAGGCTCATGGCCGCGGGCGTGCCCGAGACGATGCCGCTCCCGATGAGGAAGGCGACGAACCCGCCCAGCGTTCCCACGACCAGCGCGACCAGCCCGAAGACGGCCGCCTTGGACCACAGCACGGGCAGTCTGCGCGGTACCGCGGCGAGCGTCGAGCGGATCATGCCGGTCGAGTACTCGCCCGCGGTGACGAGCACACCGAGCACGCCCAGGGCCAGCTGGGCGAAGTTCGTACCGAAGAGGGACAGACTGACGGCCGTCGCGTCGGCGAAGTCCCGGTCGGTGTGGCCGGAGTCGATCCCCGACTTGTAGTGGCTCGCGGAGATCAGGCCGAAGGCCACCAGGAACAGCAGACCGAGACCCAGGGTGATCCAGGTCGAGCGCAGGGACCACAGCTTGGCCCACTCCGAGGACAGCACGCGCCGTCCGGTCACCCGGTGGACGGGCCGGGCGGGGGTGGTGCGGGGTTCCTCGGCGGTTGCGGTGAGGGTGCTCACGCGGTCCTCCCTACGGCCTCGAGGGTCTCGATCCCGGTCGTGGAGCCGTGGTACTCCACGGCATCCCTGGTCAGCTCCATGAACGCCTCCTCCAGAGACACGGTCCGTGCGGTCAGCTCGAACAGCGCGATCCCGTGCTCGGCGGCCTTCAGCCCGATCTGGCGGGCGGTCAGCCCGGTCACCTGCAGTTGCTCGGAGCCGATCCGGCCGGTGACGTCGACGCCCGGCCCGGCCAGCACGTCCCGAAGCCGCGCCGGGTCCTGCGTCGCGACGTTCACCGTGTCGCCGCCCGCCTGGCGGATCAGGTCCGACACGGTCGTGTCGGCCAGCAGCCGACCGCGCCCGACGACGATCAGGTGGTCCGCGACCAGAGCCATCTCGCTCATCAGGTGGGAGGACACGAACACCGTCCGCCCCTCGTCGGAGAGCCCCTTGAGCAGGTTGCGGATCCAGAGCACGCCCTCCGGGTCCAGCCCGTTGACCGGCTCGTCCAGCATCACCGTGTGCGGATCGCCCAGCAGTGCCGCCGCGATGCCCAGCCGTTGGCCCATCCCGAGGGAGAAGGCACCGGCCCGCTTCTTCGCCACGCTGCCGAGTCCGGCGAGGTCGATCACCTCGTCGACCCGGCTGCCCGGGATGCCGTGGGTCAGCGCGAGTGCCCTGAGGTGGTTGTACGCCGAGCGGCCCGGGTGGATCGACTTCGCCTCCAGGAGGGCGCCGACCTCCTGGAGCGGCGCCTGGTGCCGGGCGTAGGGGCGGCCGTTCACGGTGACGGAGCCGCTCGTCGGGGCGTCGAGGCCGACGATCATGCGCATGGTCGTGGACTTGCCCGCGCCGTTGGGGCCCAGGAAGCCTGTCACCGTGCCCGGCTTCACCACGAAGTCCAGCCCGTCGACGGCCGTCTTGTCGCCGTACCGCTTGGTCAACTGGCGTGCGTCGATCATCCGCGCTCTCCCTCTGGGCCGGTGGCGTCCTGGCTTCCGACGCCTCACCGGCCACGCTAGGCGCCGCATCACCCCGATCCGGTGGTACCGGGAGGCTGAAACCGACGGGCACGTGGTACCGCGGTACTACGCGTCCACCTGCGGCGTCTTCCGGGTCCGCCGACTCCACGGCAGCGGCCTGCCGAAGGTGGCCGTCCGCAGGGCTCTGCGCCGTGAGCGATCCGACCTGGCGACGGAAGGCGGGCCGGCGGTCGTCGCGACGGTGGCGGACAGGGCCGTACAGGCAGCGAGGAGGAGGCCGACCGGCTGTGTTCCCTCCCCGTGTCCGGCGGCCGGCCGGCCCGGACGGACCCGCGGCAGTGCGGTGCACGACGACCAGGAGGCCGTGAGCGCGACCCGTTCAGGGCGATCGATAGCCTGCTCGTGGAGCGGGCCGAGGAGAGCGCTCGGCCGAACTCCCCGGATTCCCCCAGGACCGGTCCCGAGCGCCCATCGGTTCGGCCGACGCGCGGAAACTTCGAGGTGAGAGGCCGTATGTTCACGACCCGTCCCACCCTCCAGGGCACCTTCGGCATGGTGTCCTCCACCCACTGGCTGGCCTCGCAGTCGGCGATGGCGGTGCTGGAGGACGGCGGCAACGCGTACGACGCCGCGGTGGCCGGCGCCTTCGTCCTGCACGTCGTCGAGCCGCACCTCAACGGCCCCGCCGGTGAGGTACCGATCCTGCTCGCGCCGGCCGACGGGGAGGTGCGGGTGCTGTGCGGTCAGGGCGTCGCGCCCGCCGGGGCCACCGTCGCGCACTACCGGGGGCTGGGCCTGGAACTCGTGCCCGGCACCGGCCCCCTCGCCGCCGCCGTCCCGGGCGCCTTCGACGCCTGGATGCTGCTCCTGCGCGACCACGGGACCAAGTCCCTCGCAGAGGTCCTCAGGTACGCCATCGGGTACGCCGAGGACGGGCACGCGCCCGTGGAGAACGTCGGCGCGACCGTCGAGAGCGTGCGGCAGCTGTTCGAGACGGAGTGGACCTCGTCGGCGGAGGTCTATCTGCCGGGAGGACAGAGCCCTCGCCCCGGCTCGCTGTTCCGCAACCCCACGCTCGCCGCCACCTGGAAACGGCTGATCGACGAGGTGGCCGGGGCGGGCGACCGGGTCGCGCAGATCGAGGCGGCGCGCGAGGTGTGGCGTACCGGATTCATCGCCGAGGCGCTCGTACGGCAGGCCCGGCGGCCCACCATGGACACCAGCGGTTCGCGGCACACCGGCACGCTGACGGCCGCCGACCTCGCCGGATGGTCCGCGGCCTACGAGGCGCCCGCGATGTACGACTGGAACGGCTGGACCCTGTGCAAGGCCGGCCCCTGGAGCCAGGGACCGGTACTCCTCCAGCAGCTCGCGCTGCTGCCGCCCGAACTGCCCCGGTACGGGTCCGCGGAGTACGTCCATCTGCTGGTCGAGGGCTGCAAACTGGCCATGGCCGACCGTGAGGCCTGGTACGGGGACGCGGCCGAGGTGCCCCTCGGTGAGCTGTTGTCGCCGGAGTACAACGCGGGGCGGCGTGAACTCGTCGGCGACAAGGCCTCGTACGAGCTGCGGCCCGGCAGCCCAGGCGGGCGCGCCCCGCGGCTCAGCGCGCACGCGCGTGTGGTCGTCACCGACGCACCCGGTTTCAGCCCGATGGGGGTCGGGGAGCCGACGGTCGCGAAGAACCCCACCTCCCCGGTACCGGGTGAGCCCGAGACCGGTCCCGACGGCACCACCCGGGGCGACACCTGCCACATCGACGTCGTCGACCGCTGGGGCAACATGGTCGCCGCCACGCCCAGCGGAGGATGGCTGCAGTCCAACCCCGTCGTGCCCGAACTGGGCTTTCCGCTCGGCACCCGGCTCCAGATGGCCTGGCTGGAGGAGGGCCTGCCGAACTCCCTCACGCCCGGCCGCCGCCCCCGCACCACCCTCACCCCCTCGCTCGCCCTGCGCGCCGGGGTGCCGGTCCTGGCCTTCGGGACGCCCGGCGGGGACCAGCAGGACCAGTGGCAGCTCCACTTCTTCCTCGCCGTCGCCCTGCGTTCCCCGGTCCGCGGCGGCCTCGACCTCCAGGGCGCGATCGACGCCCCGAACTGGCACAACGACAGCTTCCCCGGCTCCTTCTACCCACGCGGCATGCGCCCGGGCAGTGTCACGGTGGAGGCGCGGACGGACCCGGAGGTGGTGGCGGAGCTACGGCGGCGGGGGCACGACGTGACGGTGGGCGAGCCCTGGTCGGAGGGACGGTTGTGCGCGGTGGCGCGGGACCCGGAGACGGGTGTGCTGTCGGCGGCGGCGAACCCCCGGGGGATGCAGGGGTACGCGGTGGGGCGGTGAGCGAGGCGCTGGGCGTAACGGTTCGCCGGGAGGCGACCCGGGCGGCGAGCCCCGACGGCGGTCGAGTGGGTCATGACGTCACGCCGGGGTACGCGGCCTCGCAGCCCGGTCCCGGTGTTCACGGCGATTCCAGTCGCTGTCCACCGGTCCGGGAGGGATTGTCAGTCCCGCGTGCTCTCATGGAGTCATGATCGGACACATGGAAACCATCGACGAGTTTCTCGACCGGCACACGGACGACGTGGAAGAGGCGGTGCGCAAGGCCGCCGCGGCCGAGATCATGCCGCGCTTCCGTCGGCTCGCCGCGCACGAGGTCGACCAGAAGAGCGGCCCCCACGACCTGGTCACGGACGCCGACCGGCTGGCCGAGCAGTACCTCACCAAGGTGCTCGGCGCGCTCCTTCCCGGCTCCGTGGTGGTCGGCGAGGAAGCGGTCCACGCCAACCCGGCGTCGTACGAGGCGATACAGGGCGACACCCCGGTCTGGATCGTCGACCCCGTCGACGGCACCCGCCAGTTCGTCCACGGCGACCCGGGCTTCTGCACGCTGGTCGCGCTCGCGAGAAACGGCGTCCTGCTCGCCTCCTGGACCTACGCACCCGCCCGTGACCAGCTGGCGACGGCACAGCGGGGCCGGGGCGCGTTCCTCGACGGCGAGCGGCTGCACGCGGGCTCCCCCACCCCCGGGCGGGACCTCCAAGTGGCCACCTCCCACCCGGACTACACGACGGACGAGGAGAAGCGAGCCCTGCGCTGCCTGTGGACGGACGGTGTCGCACCACGCCCGTGTGGCTCGGCCGGTCTGGAGTATCTCGCCGTCGCCCGTGGCGAGTTGGACGCGGTCGCGTTCTCCTGGGAGGCGGCCTGGGACCACGCGGCGGGCCTGCTGCTGGTCGAGGAGGCGGGCGGCGCCCATCTGACCCGCGCCGACGAACCCCTCCGCATCACGGGAGGCAACACCCTGCCGTTCACGGCCGCCCGCGACGCGGCGACGGCCCGCAGGATACGGGGCCTGCTGGCGGGCGAGGCCTGACGCGGCACCGGGGCCCGCGGGGGAGGCCGGGACACCCCGGGCCTCGATGCCCGCCTGCCCGACTTACCCCCGAACCCCGGGACTGTCGGCACCCCGGCATATCCTGATCCTCTGGCCATCGGCTGACGAAGGGGTCCGAAGGTGCCGTCGATGCTCGATGTGGTCGTGGTGGGTGCGGGGCCGAACGGACTGACGGCTGCCGTGGAGCTGGCCCGGCGCGGCTTCTCCGTGGCCGTCTTCGAAGCGCGGGGCACCGTGGGCGGGGGAGCCCGCACCGAGGAGCTGACCCTCCCAGGCTTCCTCCACGACCCGTGTTCCGCGGCCCACCCGCTCGGCATCAACTCCCCGGCGTTCCGCGCCCTGCCCCTGGAGCGCTACGGCCTGGAGTGGCTGCACGCGGAGCTGCCCATGGCGCATCCCTTCACCGACGGCACCGCCGCCGTCCTGTCGAGGTCGGTCGCCGAGACGGCCGCCTCGTTCGGGCCGCGTGACGCGGGCACCTACCGCAGGCTGGTCGAACCGTTCCTGCCCAAGTGGGACACCCTGGCCCGCGACTTCATGTCCCTGCCCCTGACCGCGTTGCCCCGCGACCCGGTCACCCTCGCCCGTTTCGGTCTCGTCGGTCTGCCGCCGTCGACATGGCTGATGCGCCGCTTCCGTGACGAGCGTGCGAAGACCCTGTTCGCCGGTCTCGTCGCGCATGTGATGGCCCCGCTCGACGGCCTCGCCACCGGCGCCATCGGCCTGGTCTTCGCCCTCGCCGCGCACGCCCGCGGCTGGCCCGTGGCCCGCGGCGGCTCCCAGTCCATCTCCGACGCCCTCACCGCGTACCTCAAGGACCTCGGCGGCACCGTTCACACCGACTTCGAGGTCAAGCGCCTTGACGACCTGCCGCCCGCCCGCGCGTATGTCTTCGACACCTCGCCGACGGCCCTTGCCCGCATCGCCGGCTTCGGCAGCTACTACGACGGCTACCGCTACGGCCCGGGCGTCTTCAAGGTCGACTACGCCCTCGACGGCCCCGTTCCGTGGACCGCGAAGGAGGCGCGCGGCGCGGGCACCGTGCAGATCGGCGCCGACACCGCGGAGATCGGCACCGCCCTGCGTGCCGCGTCCCGGGAGGGCCGCGCCCCTGACCGGCCGTTCATGATCACCGTGCAGCCCAGTGTCGTGGACCCCGGCCGGGCTCCGGCCGGAAAGCACGTGTTCTGGGCCTACGGCCATGTCCCCAGCGGCTGGACCGGCGACCTCACCGACGCCCTCGAACGCCAACTGGAGCGCTTTGCCCCGGGATTCCGCGACCGTGTCCTCGCCCGCGCCACCGCGGGCCCGCCCGAACTGGCCGCACGCAACGCCAACTACGTCGGCGGCGACATCGCCTCCGGCGCGGTCAGCGGACTCCAGACCATGCTGCGCCCCAGGCTGTCCCTCTCCCCGTACGGCACCCCGCACCCGGCCGTCTTCATCTGCTCCTCGGCGACCCCGCCGGGGCCGGGCGTGCACGGCATGTCGGGCCACAACGCGGCGAAGGCGGTCTGGCGCAGGCTGCGGCAGCAGAGCTGAGATCCACGGTCCTCGACATCTGATCCCGCGGGCGGTGGAGAGGTCCGCACCCGGGGACCCGCAGCGACGTCTCGGCCCGCGCGGCTGCTATAGAGGCGGTCATGGCCACCATCACGCTTGTCCAGGGCGACATCACGCGCGTGAGCGCCGACGCGATCGTCAACGCCGCGAACTCCTCCCTCCTCGGCGGGGGAGGAGTCGACGGCGCCATCCACCGCCGAGGCGGCCCCGCGATCCTGGCCGACTGCCGAAAGCTGCGCGCCTCGCACTACGGCAAGGGTCTGGCCACCGGCAAAGCCGTCGCCACCACCGCCGGCAAGTTGGACGCCCGGTGGGTGATCCACACCGTCGGCCCCCGCCACAGCCACCAGGAGGACCGCTCGACCCTGCTGGCCTCCTGCTACCGCGAGTCACTGCGCGTCGCCGACGAACTCGGAGCACGGACGGTCGCCTTCCCCGCGGTCTCCGCCGGTATCTACGGCTGGCCGATCGACGACGCCGCCCGGATCGCGATGGCGACCGTACGGGAGACGCCGACCGCCGTCGACGAGGTCCGGTTCGTGCTCTTCGACGACGCGACGTACCAGGCGTTCGCACGGCACCTGTGCTGACCCGCCATCACGGGCGGCACACCCTTACGGACGAATGTGCTCCGAGCGCCGAAGAGACAGCCGTACAGGGCAAAGAGCCTGGTCGCGCCGGTGCGGGCGGCCTGCGGGGGTGGCCCGGCGTTCCGTGATCGGTTGCGGGAGGGCGGGCCGCTTCCCACGGTGGGCCCAAGGAAGTTCTTCGAAAGGAACGTGCATGCGCCCCCTCGTCTCCCGCGGCCTTCTCCTGCCGCCCCTGGTCTGTGCCGCGCTGATCCTCGGCCCGGTCGGCACCGCGGCCGCCGTCACCGACGCGGGCCGTGCAGCAACGGACCACGGGGTGGCGCAGCCGGCCACCTGGTACGGCACCGACAACGCGGACACCCTGGTGGACCGCCTCGACGCACTGGACCGGGCCGAGCGCGGCAGCGTCCTGCAGCCCCTCCTGGACGCCGTCGCCGACATCACCGCCCTGGACGGCATCCACCTCGACGCGAGCGAGGCGGCCGCCCACGCGAAGGCCGTGGAGGCGGCGAACGCTCAGGTCCAGGAAGAGCTGCGGCAGTTGAGCGGCACCGACCGGTCCGCGGCGGCGGCCGACCCGGTCTCCGACCTGGTGGCCTCGCTCCAGTCGACGATCGACGACCTCATCAAGTCGCTGACCTCGCTGGACCTGGGCGGGGTGCTGAGTTCGGTCACCGGACTCCTGGGCGCCGTACTCGGCGCCGTCACCGGCCTCCTCGGCGGCGGCCTCCCCTCACTGTCCGCCGTGCCGGCCCTGCCCGCCCTGCCGGCGCTGCCTGCCACCGGCTGAGACGAGGGCACAGCACCGCAGCAGCACGGCACCCCCGCGTGATCGCACGCGGGGGTGCCGTCTGTCGTCATGTCCCCAGGACCACTCAAAGTCCGACAGAGTCATTGCCTGGGAAGTCTTCGGGATCTAGGTTGAGTCGCATCCTGTGCCTCAAAGTCACCAATAGCGCACAGGAATTGACGCTCCCTCAGTACGTACACCGCACTGTCGTCCCGAGGAAGGTTCCCCCCATGTCCCATCCGTATCCGCCCGCTCCCATCAGCCGCCGACGTCTGCTCGAGTCGGGCGCGGCCGTCCTCGGCGCCCTCGCCCTCTCCTCGGGTCCCCTGGCCGGCCGCGGCCACGCGGCGGAGGGTTCCCCGCAGTGGAACGGCGCCATCGACCTCTTCCAGGTGGGCACCGAGCCGCCGCACACCACCCTCATGCCGTACGCGGACGTCGGCCAGGCGCTCACCGCCGACCGCACCCGCTCGCCGTACCGCCTCAGCCTCGACGGCACATGGAAGTTCGCCTACGCCGACCGCCCCGCCGACCGGGACGTCGACTTCTACGGCACGGACGTGGACGACAGGGACTGGGACACGATTCCCGTCCCCTCGGTCTGGCAGGTGCATGGCTACGACTTCCCGATCTACGTCAACATCACCTACCCGTGGTGGGGTCCCAACGGCCTCGGTGAGGAGGCCCAGCCGCCCGCAGCCCCGACCCGCTACAACCCGGTCGGCCAGTACAGACGCAGCTTCACCGTCCCGAAGGACTGGTCGGGACGGCGGACCTTCCTGCACTTCGAGGGCGTCAAGTCCGCCCACTACGTGTGGATCAACGGCGAACTCGTCGGCTACCACGAGGACTCCTACACCCCCGCCGAGTACGACATCACCGAGCACCTCAAGCCGGGCAGCAACCAGATCGCCGTCGAGGTCTACCGCTTCTCCGACGGCGACTGGCTGGAGGACCAGGACATGATCCGGCTGAGCGGCATCTTCCGCTCGGTCCACCTCTACTCCACCCCGGCCGTTCACCTGCGCGACTTCAAGCTGGACACCCCGCTCGGCGACGACTACACCTCCGCCGAACTCTCGGTCACCGCGAGCGTGCGCGACTACGGCGGCGGCAACCAGGGCCGCTACACGGTCGAGACCCAGCTCTACGACGCCGGCGGCCACGCGGTCTGGTCCCGCCCCCTCCAGCAGGCCGCGGCCCTCGACGCCGGAGCCGAGACGACCGTACAGGCCGCGAAAGCCGTACCAGCGCCCAAGCTTTGGTCGGCCGAGCACCCGAACCTCTACACCGCCGTCCTGCGGCTGCGCGACCCCGCGGGCAAGGTGATCGAGACGCTCTCGCACCGTGTCGGCCTGCGCGAGTTCGCGCTCAAGGACGGGCTGATGCGCATCAACGGCAAGCCCGTCTCCCTTCGCGGCACCAACCGCCACGAGATGCACCCCGACCGCGGCACCGCGCTCACCCGCGCGGACCTCGTGAAGGACATCACGATCATCAAGCGGCTGAACATCAACTCCGTCCGCACCTCGCACTACCCCAACAACCCGCTGTGGTACGAACTCGCCGACGAGTACGGCCTCTACCTGGTCGACGAGACCAACCTGGAGACCCACGGCATCCGGGACGAGTACCCCGGCAACCACCCCGACTGGAGCGCGGCGTGCGTGGCCCGCGCCCAGAACATGGTCCACCGCGACAAGAACCACGCCTCGGTGGTCATCTGGTCGCTGGGCAACGAGGCGGGCGGCGGCAGCACCTTCGTGAACATGCGCGACTGGATCAAGTCGTACGACACCACCCGCGTCGTCCAGTACGAGGGCGACGACCGGCCCACCATCAGCGACATCCGCTCCGAGATGTACGAGAGCCCCGCACGTGTCGAGCAGCGCGCCAAGGACACCGCGGACACCCGGCCGTACGTGATGATCGAGTACTGCCACGCGATGGGCAACTCCAACGGCAACTTCAAGAAGTACTGGGACATCGTCCGCCGCTACCCCGTCCTCCAGGGCGGCTGGATCTGGGACTTCGTGGACCAGTCCCTCACCGAGCGGGTCCCGCTGCGCCAGTTGCTGACCGAGACCGGTCCCGGCGCGCTGACGGGCGAAGTCCTCCCGGCGAGCGCCAGGTTCGACCATGCCAAGGGGGTCGACGGCGGCACGGTCTTCGCCCGCGACCCCGGCCTCGACCTCCACGGCTCGCTGACCCTGGAGGCCTGGGGCACCCCGAAGGTGACGAGCGGTCACCAGCCGCTCATAGCCAAGGGCGACACCCAGTACGCCCTCAAACAGTCCGGGAAGACACTGGAGTTCTTCATCTACGGCGGCGGCCAGTGGATCACCGCCACCTGGACGCTGCCGGACGACTGGACGGGCCGCGAGCACCATGTCGCCGGTGTCTTCGACGCGGACGCGGGCACGCTGACCCTCCATGTGGACGGCCAGGTCAGGGCGACCCGGACCACGACACAGCGGCCCGGCAGCAACACCGCGCCCCTCGCGCTGGCCGTCGATGTCGACAACCCCACACGGGAGTTCAGCGGCTCCATCCGGAAGGCGCGTGTGTACGCCCGCGCCCTGAGCGCCACCGAACTGGCCTCCGACAGCAGGCAGTCGGGGGACCAGGGAGTGCGGTTCTGGTTCGACGCGGCCACCGTCGGACTGAGCGAGAAGCGGTCCGCCGAGAAGACCTTCTTCGCGTTCGGCGGCGACTGGGGCGACAACCCCAACGACGGTGCCTTCGTCGCGGACGGCATCGTCACCGCCGACCGCGGACACACCGGCAAGGCCGCCGAGGTCAAGCGGATCTACCAGGCGGTCAACGCGGCTTGGGGGCAGGGTGGGGCGGTGACCCTGACCAACGAGTACCTGTTCACCAACCTCCGCGAATTCGACGGGAGTTGGGCACTCGTCGCCGACGGCAAGGTGGTGCAGCGCGGAAAGCTGACGCGGGACCAACTCGATCTGGCGCCGCTGGCCGGCAAGGAGATCACCGTCCCCTACAAGCTGCCGAACACCCCGGCGCCGGGCACCGAGTACTTCCTCCGGCTCTCCTTCACCACCAAGGAGTCCACGCCCTGGGCGAAGGCCGGCTTCGAGGTGGCCGCGCAGCAACTCGCGGTCGACGCGGGCAGTCCGGCGGTGACACCGGTGCCGCTGGCCAAGGTCCCGGTGCTGTCGCACGAGGACACGTCGGACCAGGTCACCGTCACCGGCAAGGGGTTCTCCGTCACGGTCGACAAGGGCAGCGGGACCATCACCTCGTACGAGGCCCGCGGCACCCGGCTGATCAACGGCGGGCCCGTGCCGAACTTCTGGCGGGCACCCACCGACAACGACCACGGCAACGGACAGCACACCCGCAACCAGACCTGGCGCGACGCCGGCGCGAACCGCAAGGTCACCGAGGTGGGCGTGCGGGCGCTGGGGGACAGGGCCGTCGAGATCAAGGTGGCCGGCACCCTGCCCACGACGACCGTGTCGACGTACACCACGACCTACACCGTCTTCGGCAACGGTGAGGTCAGGGTCGACAACACCCTGCACCCGGGGGCGAGTTCACTGCCGTACATCCCGGAGATCGGCACGATCCTGTTCCTGCCGCGACGCCTGGACCGGCTGCACTACTACGGCCGCGGACCCGAGGAGAACCACTGGGACCGCAACGACGGTACGGACGTGGGGATTTGGTCCGGGACCGTCGCCGAGCAGTGGACCCCCTACATCCGCCCGCAGGAGAACGGCAACAAGACGGATGTGCGCTGGGCCGCCCTGACCGACCGTCACGGAGTCGGACTGCTCGTCTCCGGTGAGCCGCTCCTGGAGGTCAACGCCTCGCACTTCACCCCGGAGGACCTGTCGAACGGGGTGCGGCACGACTACCAGCTCACCCCGCGCGACGCGGTCGTCCTGCGGGTGAACCACCGGCAGATGGGCGTCGGCGGTGACAACAGCTGGGGCGCGCACACCCACGACGAGTACAAGCTGTTCGCCAACACGGACTACGCGTACACCTACCGGCTGCGTCCGCTGACGGACGTGACGCGGGCGACAGCGGCCTCGCGCCGGCCGACGGCGGGGGAGTAGGCGCAGGGGCGCTCGGAGTGATCCGCTCCGGGCGCCCTACTCCGCCGTGTCGCTGAGCCCCAGCCGCAGATGCTCGACGTGGTACACGGCCTGGTCGAGGAGTTCGGCGACGTGGTGGTCGTGCAGCGCGTACACCACCGACCGGCCGCTGCGCTCACCCACGACGAGGCCCAGGTTGCGCAGCAGGCGCAACTGGTGCGAGCACGCCGACTGCTCCATGCCGACCTCGGCGGCCAACTCCGTGGCGGGCAACGGTCCTTCGCGCAGTCTCGCGAGGATCAGCAGACGGGACGGGGTGGAGAGAGCCTGGAGCGTGGTGGCCACTTTGGCGACATTGGCCGCGTCCAGGCGTACGCGCTCTTCGGCGGCGTTGGTGGTGACGGCTCCATGACCCATGGGCGGTATCTTACCCGCCGTACATGAACAGATGAACGAGTCTTCATGTGTTCCTGTATGGTGCTCGGGTGTCCACGACTCTCACCCCCGTCCGCGTCCCCCCGACCGCTCGTCCGGCGCCCCACCGCCGCACCCGGGTGCTGGCCCTCCCCGAGGCCCGCTGGGCGCTGGCCTCGACGATCGCGTTCCTGCTCGGCCTCGCACTGGACCTCGGCGGCCTCCCGTGGTGGGCGTACGGCCCCCTGTACGCGGTCGCCTACCTCACCGGCGGCTGGGAACCGGCGCTCGAGGGGCTGCGGGCGCTCCGCGAGCGGACCCTGGACGTCGACCTGCTGATGATCGTCGCGGCGCTGGGCGCCGCCGCGATCGGACAGGTCCTGGACGGTGCCCTGCTGATCGTCATTTTCGCCACGTCCGGCGCCCTGGAGGCCCTGGCCACCGCCCGGACCGCCGACTCGGTGCGGGGGCTGCTGGATCTCGCGCCCTCCGTCGCCACCCGGCTTACCGGCGACGGCGACGGAGACGGCGTCGGTATCGGTATCGGCATCGGCATCGGCGAGGAGAGCGTCCCCACCGCTGAACTCGCCGTAGGTGACGTTCTGTTGATCCGGCCCGGCGAGCGCATCGGTGCCGACGGCCGGGTTCTGGACGGCGCGAGCGAGGCCGACCAGGCCACCATCACCGGCGAACCCCTTCCGGTCGCCAAGGGCCCCGGCGACGAGGTCTTCGCCGGCACCCTCAACGGCACCGGCGCGCTGCGCGTACGCGTCGAGCGCGACCCCGCCGACTCCGTGATCGCCCGCATCGTGACGCTGGTCGAGGAGGCCTCGCGCACCACGGCGCCGACGCAGCTGTTCATCGAGAAGGTCGAGCAGCGGTACGCGGTCGGGATGGTGATGGCCACGCTCGCCGTGTTCGGTGTCCCGCTGCTGTTCGGCGCCGACCTCACGGACGCGTTGCTGCGCGCGATGACCTTCATGACCGTCGCCTCACCCTGCGCGGTCGTCCTCGCGACCATGCCGCCGCTGCTTTCCGCCATCGCCAACGCCGGCCGGCACGGCGTCCTGGTCAAGTCGGCGGTCGCGATGGAGCGGCTGGGGGAGGTGGACGCCGTGGCGCTCGACAAGACGGGGACGCTGACCGAGGGGATGCCGGAGGTGACGGCCGTACGGCCGCTGCCGGGAGCCGGGCTCGACGAGGACGGGTTGCTGGCGCTGGCGGCGGCGGCCGAGCACCGGAGCGAGCATCCGCTGGCGCGGGCGATCGTGCGGGCGGCGGGGGAGCGCGGGCTGCGGATGGCCGTCGCGCGGGATTTCGCCGCCGTGCCCGGGCACGGGGTGACGGCAGTGGTCGAAGGGCGGGTGATCGAGGTCGGCCGGGTACCGGGCCGGGGGATCGGACACACTTCCGGACCGACGCATACCGCCCCGGTCGCCGGTGAGGAGCGCGCCGATCCGCCCTCGACGGGCACTCCCGGCTCCGAGGCCGGCGCCACCGTCGTCCTCGTGACCGGCGACGGCATCCCCCTCGGCACCCTCGCCCTCACCGACCGTCTCCGCCCCGGCGCCCCCGCCACCACCGCCGCGCTCACCGCCCTGACCGGCACCGCCCCCGTCCTGCTCACCGGCGACAACGCCGGGGCCGCCGCCCGCGTCGCCGACGCCACCGGCCTGGTGGACGTCCGCGCGGACCTGCTGCCCGAGGACAAGGTGAACGCCCTAAGAGAGCTCCAGGACGCCGGGCGCAAGGTGCTGTTCGTCGGGGACGGCGTCAACGACGCTCCCGCGCTCGCCGCCGCCCACTCCGGCGTCGCAATGGGGCGGGCGGGCTCCGACCTGGCACTGGAGACGGCTGACTCAGTGGTCGTACGGGACGAGCTCACGACCGTTCCGGCGGTCGTGGGGCTGTCCCGGGCCGCCCGCCGGCTGGTCGTCCAGAACCTGGTGATCGCGGGTGCCTTCATCACCGGATTCGTCCTGTGGGACCTCCTCGGCCACCTCCCGCTGCCGCTCGGTGTCGCGGGCCACGAGGGCTCGACGGTCCTGGTCGGCCTGAACGGGCTGCGGCTGCTGAAGGAGTCCGCCTGGGTCCGGCACACGGGAGGCTGATGTCGGATTCCCGCCAGCCCGGGCCCCGCCGGTGGCCGATGCTGGACACATGCAGACGGGGATGCACACCGAGACCGAGCGCTGCGTGCGCGCGGTGCAATCGAAGGACGCGCGGTTCGACGGCTGGTTCTTCACGGCCGTCCTGACCACCCGTATCTACTGCCGGCCCAGCTGCCCGGTCGTACCGCCCAAGCCCGCGAACATGACCTTCTACCCGAGCGCGGCGGCCTGCCAGCAGGCGGGTTTCCGGGCCTGCAAACGGTGCCGGCCCGACACCAGCCCCGGCTCGCCGGAGTGGAACCAGCGCGCCGACCTCGTGGCCCGCGCGATGCGCCTGATCGCCGACGGAGTGGTCGACCGCGAGGGCGTGCCCGGCCTCGCCGCCCGGCTCGGCTACAGCACCCGGCAGATCGAACGCCAGCTGCTCGCCGAGCTGGGCGCGGGTCCGCTGGCGCTCGCCCGGGCCCAGCGCGCCCAGACGGCGAGGATCCTCATCGAGACGACCGCGCTCCCGATGGCGGACATCGCCTTCGCGGCCGGGTTCTCCGCGATCCGCACCTTCAACGACACCGTGCGCGAGGTCTTCGCGCTCGCACCGAGCGACCTGCGCGCCCGGGCACCGAGGAGGGCGGAGGGAGGCACCCGGGGCGTGCTGAGTCTGCGCCTGCCGTTCCGCGCGCCCCTCAACCCCGACAACCTCTTCGGCCACCTCGCGGCGACCGCCGTCCCGGGCGTGGAGGAGTGGCGGGACGGGGCGTACCGGCGCACCCTGCGGCTGCCGTACGGACACGGCGTCGTGGCCCTCGCCCCACGGCCCGACCACATCGCCTGCCGACTGACGCTCGGCGACCTGCGCGACCTCACCGTCGCGATCAGCCGCTGCCGCCGCATGCTCGACCTGGACGCCGACCCCGTAGCGATCGACGACCACCTGCGCACGGACCCGCTCCTGGCACCCCTGGTGGACAAGGCCCCCGGCCGACGCGTCCCACGCACGGTGGACGAGGAGGAGTTCGCGGTACGGGCCGTGCTGGGCCAGCAGGTCTCCACGGCGGCGGCCCGCACCCACGCGGCCCGCCTGGTCGCAGCCCACGGCGAACCGGTGGACGACCCCGACGGCGGCCTCACCCACCTGTTCCCGTCCTCCGAGGCGCTGGCCACGCTGGACCCCGCCTCGCTCGCGATGCCCCGCACCCGCCGTACGACCTTCACCACCCTGGTGGGTCAACTGTCCTCCGGGGCCCTTGGGTTGGGCGTCGAGAGCGACTGGGCGGAAGCCCGCGCCCGCCTCCTCGACCTGCCCGGATTCGGTCGCTGGACGGTCGACGTCATCGCCATGCGCGCCCTCGGCGACCCGGACGCCTTCCTTCCGACCGACCTCGGAATCCGCCGCGCCGCCCAGGAGTTGGGCCTGCCCTCGACCCCGGCGGCGCTCACGGCCCGAGCGGCGGCCTGGCGGCCCTGGCGGGCCTACGCGGTCCAGTACCTGTGGGCGACCGACAGCCACCCGATCAATTCCCTTCCCGTATGAGCACGTTCGAGGACAGCCCATGACCAGGCAGCACACCGTGATCGACAGCCCCTACGGTCCCCTGACCCTCGTCGCCGACGACGGCGTCCTGTGCGGCCTCTATATGACCGCCCAGCGCCACCGCCCGCCCGAGGAGACCTTCGGCACGCCGGACGACAGATGGTCCAAGGAAGCCGAGGACCAGCTGAAGGCGTATTTCGAGGGCGAGTTGAAGGAGTTCACCCTGGAACTGCGCCTGCACGGAACGCCGTTCCAGCGCGAGGTCTGGGAACAGCTCCGCGGGATCCCGCACGGCGAGACCCGCACCTACGGCGAACTCGCCGACGCCCTCGGCAACCCCAAGGCCTCCCGCGCGGTCGGCCTCGCCAACGGCAGGAACCCGATCGGCATCATCGTCCCCTGCCACCGAGTGGTCGGCGCGAACGGCAGCCTCACGGGATACGGCGGCGGGCTGGAGCGGAAGCAGCAACTGCTGGACTTCGAGCGGGGGGAGGCGCTGTTCTAGCGGCACGGACACCGACCGAAGCATGGTGACCACAGGTCCGACTAGGGGTCGTCCGTTTCCCCTGGGCGCACGAGGGCGTATTCATAGGCGTACCCGAGAACTTGAACCCGGTTGCGTAGGCCGAGTTCGGCGAGGACACATCGTCGCAATCGGCTTGACCGTGGCCGGTGTCGCCGCCTGGACGGCCCGAGGACCCGCGCGAACCGCCGCCGCGAGCCCCAGGCTCGGCAGTCCGGCCGCCTGGTCGTCCGGCAGGTCGCGGTCTACGGCCGGAACGTCAGCTCGCGTTGGTACCAGACGCCGGCCCTGCCACCGAGAGCGGCCGGGTCGGCGGGGCCGACCATGACAAAGCCCGCTTTGACGAGCACTCTTCGGGACGCGATGTTCTCGTGGGCGGTGGCCGCACGCAGCCTGCGCAGCCCGTAACGGGTCGCCGCCAGCCGGCACAGTTCCAGGACCGTCGTCGTCGCCACGCCCCGGCCGGTGGCGTGCTGGGCGAGCCGGTAGCCGAGGTCCGCGCCGCCGTCCTCGAGGTCGACCAGGTTGAACCTGCCGAGTACCGAGCCGTCCTCGGCGACCAGCACATGGAAGGCGCAGAGGCCGGTCTCCTGCTCGGCCAGCAGGGCGTTGAAGCGCTCGGTGAACCGGTCGAAGTAGTCGTCGCCGCGGTCGGAGACGGAGGCGGCGAAGTAGGCGCGGTTGGCCAACTCGAAAGCCAGGACCGCCGGGGCGTGATCAGCGTGCAACTGCTGCAGCTCTGGCATGGGAACCGACTTCAGCTCTGAGGACTCAACGTGCGCAGAAGCGCGGGCAGCGCCGTACCGATCGGTTCCCGGATCACCTGCTCCGCCCGGTCGTCGTACGGTGTCGGCTCGGCGTTGACGATGACGAGCCGGGCGCCATGGTCGGCGGCGACCCCGGCGAGCCCGGCCGCGGGCTGCACCTGAAGACTGCTGCCGACGGCGATGAAGACCTGGCAGGCCTTGGTGATGGCGACGGCTTCGCCGAGGACGACGGGGTCGAGACGCTCGCCGAACATCACGGTCGCCGACTTCAGGATGCCGCCGCACTCCAGGCACGGCGGGTCCTCCTCGCCGGCCTCGACGCGGGCGAGCGCGTCCTCCATGGGACCGCGGGCGTGGCACTTGGTGCACACCACCTGCCGTGCGGTGCCGTGCAGTTCGAGGACCTTGCGGGCGGGCATCCCGGCGAGCTGGTGGAGCCCGTCCACGTTCTGCGTGATCACCCGCACCGGCACGCCGGACTTCTCCAGCTCGGCCACCGCCACATGCGCGGCGTTGGGCTCGGCCTTCAGCGTCCGGTTCGCGCGCCGCATCTGCCACGAGCGGCGACGGATCTCCGGATCGCCCATGTAGTAGTCGTACGTCACGAGCTTCTCGGCCTCCGGATCCTTGCGCCACAGTCCGTTCGGGCCGCGGTAGTCGGGGATCCCGGAGTCGGTGGAGATACCGGCGCCGCTGAGGAGCGCGACGAGGGGCTTGTTCATGGGGCGAGGATAGGAGCCGTTGCCCGCTCGGGGCCAAGGGATATCGACGCGGGGCCGCAGCCGGCCGTGAGCGGGGAACTCTGATTCCCGCCCTGAGCAATGGGGCCGGTAAAGGGTCTTGTGAGAGTCAGGAGACCTGGCGGCCGTTCTCCAGCTCGACGGTTCCCGTACCGTCCGCGAGAACATCCAGCGCGGCCAGCACCCGGCGGCCGAGCGCCCCCGGCAGATACTCGGTGAGTTCCTCGCGGGGCACCAGCCGCCACGACAGCAACTCCTCCTCCTGGAGGCGGATCGCCTTGAAGTCGTTCTCGGTGAGGACGCCGCCGTCGTAGAGGTAGGCGACCAGTGGCGGGCGGGCGGTGCCGTGCGTCCAGTCGACGGCCAGCAGCCGCCCGAGCTCACGGTCCAGGCCGATCTCCTCGAGGGTCTCGCGGCGCGCGCCCTGGCGCGGGGTCTCGCCCTGGTCGGACTCGATGGTGCCGCCCGGAAGCGCCCAGCCCTCACGGTAGTTGGGCTCGACGAGCAGCACCCGGCCCGTGGCGTCACGGAAGAGAGCGGCGGCACCGGCGAGGACACGGGGAAGGCCGGCGATGTACGTGGCGAAGTCCTGGGAGCTGGTCACCTCCGAAGAGTAACGAGCTTCGTCGGACTCCTCGGGAGACCTGCTCCTGCCATGGTCTCCGACGCGCCTACCCCTCCGCCCCCGCCAACCGCACCGTCCGCTCCGCCAGTTCGCTGATGTGCACCCCGTCGAACCCGAACACCGCACTGCGCACCCGGTCCTCCAACGGTTCCGTCCACTGCGCGGGAATCGCCTGCGCACCCGTGAGCACCCCGGCCACCGAGCCCGCGGTCGCGCCGTTGGAGTCGGTGTCCAGACCGCCTCGCACGGTCAGCGTGATGGTGCGGGTGAAGTCCCCGTCGCCGTACAGCAGCCCGGCGGTGAGGACCGCCGCGTTCGGGATCGTGTGGATCCAGCCGAGCCCGGCGGTCTCCTCCGAAACCGTGGTCAGTGTGTCCTCCCAGGTCATCCGGGTGTCATGGAGGGAGGCGACACGCCGTACGGTGCGCGCGAGGCGGCTGCTCGCGGGGATCACGGCGAGCGCCTGGTCCACGGCGTGCCGCACGGTGTCGGCCGTGAACGCCGCCGAGATCAGCGCCGCCGCCCACATCGCCCCGTACACGCCGTTCCCGGTGTGCGAGAGCACCGCGTCCCGGCGGGCCAGGGAGGCGGCGCGACGCGGGACGCCGGGGCAGGTCCAGCCGTAGATGTCGGCGCGGATGAGCGCCCCGATCCACTCCTGGCACGGGTTGTCGTACGTCGCCGTCAGCGGCGGTTTCAGCCCGTTCGCGAGGTTGCGGTAGGCCGCCCGCTCCGCGGTGAACGTCTGCAGATACGGCAGCCTCAGCAGCCACAGGTCACCGACCTGTTCGGTGCTGAAGGCGAAGCCGTGGGTCTCCAGGAGGTCGAGGCCGAGGATGGCGTAGTCGACGTCGTCGTCGCGGCAGCTGCCGTGGATGCGGCCGCGCACGCACTCGCGCCACTCGGGGCGCAGCTCGAAGCCGTCGCTCTCGCCGACGGGCTCGGGAAGGTAGTCGGTCAGGGGCAGGGCGGCGGCCTGCCGGAGATAGCGGTCGATCCGGTCCCGCGTCCACAGGTCGCCCTGCTCGACCGGCTTGCCGAGCATGTTGCCCGCGATCCGGCCCAGCCAGCCCCCGAGGATGCGGTCGGCGAGCTCTGGCTCAGTGCCCACAGGGGTCATAGCTCCGGTCTACCCGATTCCGGGAGTCCGCACAGAGGGTTCGCAGGGCCTTCTCAGGGTCCGGTCGGGGCATGACGGCGGGGGGCGTCTGCGGTTAGGGTCGCAGCGGCGCGACTGGCCTTGACGTGCGCGAGGCCCTAGAGCAAGGGGAAAACGTGACACAGCGCGTGCTCATCGCCGCGGACAAGTTCAAGGGATCGCTCACGGCCGTGCAGGTCGCGGAGCGGGTGACGGCCGGGCTGCGCCGGGTCGTGCCGGGCGTGGAGGTCGAGTCGCTGCCCGTGGCCGACGGCGGTGACGGCACCGTCGCCGCGGCGGTCGCGGCCGGATTCGAGCGCCGGGAGGTGCCGGTCGCCGGACCCCTCGGGCAGGAGATCACGGCCGCCTTCGCGGTGCGCGGGGACACGGCCGTCGTGGAGATGGCCGAGGCCAGTGGCCTCCAGCGGCTGCCCGCGGGTGTCTTCGCCCCGCTCACGGCGTCCACGTACGGCTCCGGAGAGCTCCTGCGCGCCGCGCTGGACGCCGGTGCCCGCACGATCGTGTTCGGGGTTGGCGGCAGCGCCACCACCGACGGCGGTGCCGGAATGCTCTCCGCGCTCGGTGCCCGCTTCCTGGACGCCGATGGCGAGCCCGTGGCACCCGGCGGCGAAGGCCTCGCCGACCTCGCCTCGGCCGACCTGTCGGGCCTGGACCCGCGGCTCGCCGACATCGACCTCGTCCTGGCCAGCGATGTCGACAACCCGCTGACCGGGCCCAAGGGCGCCCCCGCGGTCTACGGCCCGCAGAAGGGCGCCGCCCCGGACGACGTGGAGGCGCTCGACTCGGCGCTGGCCCACTTCGCGAAGGTGCTGGAGGAGTCCGTCGGAGCGAAGGCCGCCGCGTACGCGTCCTCGCCGGGTGCGGGCGCGGCCGGCGGCATCGGCTATGGCGCCCTCCTCGTCGGCGCCAGGTTCCGCCCCGGTATCGACGTCATGCTCGACGTCCTCGGGTTCGCGCCCGCGCTGGAGCGGGCGGACCTGGTGATCACCGGTGAGGGGTCCCTGGACGAGCAGACCCTGCACGGCAAGGCCCCGGCGGGCGTCGCCGCCGCCGCCCGCGCGGCGGACAAGGAGGTCATCGCCGTGTGCGGCCGCCTCGCGCTGCCACCGGAGGCCATCGGCAGGGCCGGCATCCGCCGCGCCTATCCGCTCACCGACGCGGAGCCGGACATCCAGCGGTGCATCGCCGAGGCCGGGCCGATCCTGGAGGACGTGGCGGAGCGGATCGCCCGGGACTTCCTCGTCTGAGGGGGGTCAGGGGGTTCAGGGGGCACCGGGGCGTCATTCAGGTGCCGCGATCCTCGGGCTGAGCCGTTGGAAGGGGCGAGCTGCTGGAGGGGTTCCTCCCCGCCGAGGCCCGCATAGGCCCGGCGGTCGCCGCAGAGGCCCGCCGGGGACCGCCCCAAGTGGCCGCCCGGGCCGCCGCCCCGCCGAATCCGATCCGCCCGCCCGCTCCGCCGAGACCCATCGGGAACGGACCGTCTCCCGCCCCCCCGCCGGCCGCCGCTCACCCCCGCACCCCCGACAACCGGTACGCGTCCAGCGCCAGCGTCATCTCGATGAGATCGCGGGGCCGGGCCAGTGACCGGGACGTGAGCTGTTCCAGCCGCCGCAGCCGGTTGAAGACCGTGTTGCGATGGCAGTACAGCCGTCCGGCCGCCCGCCCCGCCGATCCCTCGCACACCAGCCACACGTCGAGGGTCTCCAGCAGCACGGCCCGGTCGGCGGGCTCCAGCTCCAGGAGCGCGCCGAACACGTCCTTCACCAGGCGGTCGGCCAGCTCCGGCTGGCTCACCACCAGCGCGGTCGGCATCCGCTGATCAAGGCGTACGACCGCGGTGGCGTCCGGCGGACACGTGCGCAGCGCCAGCTCCGCGAGCCGCCGGGCCCGCCCCAGCTCGGCGAGCCCCGGCACCACGGGACTGATCCCGCCGGGCCCGGAGCAGCGGCCCTCCAACGCACGCGCCACGCCGTCCAGGCCCTGCCCCGGCGCGAGCGCCACCACCGCCACCTCGCCGTCCGCCCGCATCCGCCAGATGAACCGGAACCCGGCGCCCCGCACCGGCCGCTCGGTCGCCTCCCGCCGCTCGGCCCGCAGCACCACCACCGCGTACGGCCCGTGCTCCGGCAGATCGAGCCCGGCCGCCGCCCGCGCCGCGAGCCCGGGCGTCGCCTGTCCCTCCAACAGGGCGTCGAGGAGCGCCTGGAGCTGTTCGTCCGTGCGCCGTCTGAGCTCCGCCTCGGTGGCCCGGTAGGCCTCCGACGCCGCCTGCGCCTGCGCGTCCACCGCCGACCACACCATCGTCGTCGACCGCATGAGCGCCGCGAGCCGCTCCGGCTCCCGCCCGGCCGTCCCCTCGACGAGCGCGTCCCACACCAGGTAGCCGGCGTTCCGGTAGGCGTGCACCAGGAGGTCCAGCGGGAGGCCCTGGTGGGCCCGGCGCCGGCCCGCGTCCTCGGCGTACTGCAGGTCGCGGCGCGGCGAGTCCCGCGGCGCGGAGATCGTCTCGATGCCGATCCGCATCGCCTCCTCCGCCTCCCGCCACTGCTGGTCGTGCGACAGCACCTGGGCGTAGACGGGGGAGTGGTCGGTGAGTTGCCTGAGATGCTCGTCGACGAGCTCGGGCACCTGTTCCAGCAGAGCCGTGCAGGACTCCGCGAGCAGCTTCCAGTCATGACCGGTCCGCGGCCGTCGCCCTCCCATGGCCGGAGGATGCCACCGGAACACTGCCGCGCACAGGCCCCTGACACGCGGTGTTGTGCACGCGCACAACGACCGCACCGCCCCGCTGGGCACCCGCAGCGATTCCGCCGCGAGCCGTGGACGCACGCCTTTGCCGGTGCTGGGGTGAGCGCCACACCGAGTGCGGACACGGGGGAGCCCATGGCGTCAGCCGGATTGGTCGTCCAGAACCTGTCGGTCGGATACGGCCCCGTGCGGGCCCTGCGCCGGGTGTCCCTGGAGGTGCCCGAGGCAGCCGTGGTGACGGTGCTCGGCGGTAACGGCGCGGGCAAGTCCACGCTGCTCCGCGCGATCAGCCGGACCCTCTCGTTCCACGGCGGCGCGGTCACCGAAGGCACGGTGACCCTGGACGGCCGCCGCCTCGACGGGCTGGGCCCGGACCGGGTGGTCGCCGCGGGGGTGTCCCAAGTGCCCGAGGGGCGAAGGGTGTTCGCGCGCATGACGGTCGCCGACAACCTGCGCGCGGGCGCCCTCGGCGGCACGAGATCGGGACGGTCCACCGCCCTCGACCGCGTCCAGGAACTGTTCCCCGTACTCGCCGAACGCGCCTCACAGCGCGCCGGACTCCTCTCCGGCGGCGAACAGCAGATGCTCGCCGTCGCCCGCGCCCTGATGGCGACCCCGCGCGTGCTTCTCCTCGACGAACCCTCCCTCGGCCTCGCCCCGCTCATGGCCCGGCGCATCGCCGACACCGTCCGGGAGATCAACACCCAGGGCACCTCCGTCCTCCTCGTCGAACAGAACGCGGCACTCGCCCTCGGCCTCGCCACGCGCGCGTACGTCCTCGAAGTCGGCGAGGTCACCCTGTCGGGCCCCGCCGCCGACCTGGCCGCCTCCGACGAGGTCCGCCGCCGCTACCTGGGAGTGGTCGACGAGGACGCGGCGGCCGACGCGGAACAGGCGACGGGCCGGACCCTGGCGAGGTGGGAGGGGTGAACTCCCCGGCCCTGGAGGTACGTCACCTCACCGTCCGCTTCGCCGGACTCACCGCCCTCGACGACGTGAGCTTCACCGTGCGCCCCGGCACCGTCCACGCCCTCATCGGCCCCAACGGGGCAGGAAAGTCAACCTGCTTCAATGTCCTCTCCGGCGTCTACCGGGCCACCGAGGGCAGCGTCCGCCTCGGCCCGCACGAGCTGACCGGCATGCCGCCGCACCGCATCGCCGCCCTCGGTGTCGCCCGCATCTTCCAGAACCTCGCGCTGCCGCCCCGCGCCTCGGTCGAGGACTGTCTGCTCCTCGGCCGGCACCGGCTCACCCGGACCGGCTTCCTCTCCGCGGGACTCCGGCTGCCCTCGGCTGCCCGCGAGGAACGGCGACACCGCGAACGGGTGCGCGAGATAGCCGAGTTCGTCGGCGTCGCGGACTGTCTGCCACGGCCCGCGGGCTCCCTGCCGTACGGGCAGCAGAAGCTCGCCGAACTCGCCCGCGCGCTGTGCATGGAACCCCGCCTGCTGCTCCTCGACGAACCGGTCGCGGGCATGACCGCCGACGAACGGCGCCGAACGGCTTCAGTGATCGCGGGAGTTCGCGACTCCCTCGGCATCTCGATCGTGCTGGTGGAACACGACATGGGGGTGGTGATGCGGCTCGCGGACGCGGTGACCGTACTGGACTTCGGGCGCCGGATCGCCGACGGCGCCCCCGTGGACGTGCAGAACGATCCAGCCGTCGTACAGGCCTACTTGGGGACCGCGCCATGAGCACCCTCACCGAAATCCTCCTGAACGGCGTCTCGTTGGGGTCGGTGTACGCCCTCATCGCGCTCGGCTTCGTGGTGATCTTCCGGGCCACCGAGGTCGTCAACTTCGCCCACGCGTCACTGCTGTTGGCGGGCGGGTACGTCACCGCGGTCCTCCACGACGACATTGGCTTCTGGCCCGCGCTGCTCGCCGGCGTCGCGGGGGCCGCGCTGGTCGGGGCGGCCGTGGAGTTCCTGGTGATGCGGCGGTACCGGGGCAGCGACCACAGCGTCCTGGCCATCGTCACCATCGGCGTGGACATACTGCTCACGACCGAACTGACCCGCCGTATCGGCACGGACGTCCTGGCACTCGGCGACCCGTGGGGCGACGCCGTGCTCAGGCTCGGGCCGATCTCCCTGGCCCACACCCGGATCGCCGCGTTCGTGGCGGCCGCGCTGCTCATCACCGCGTTCCTGCTGGCGTTCCGCCACACCTCGTGGGGGGTCGCGATGCGGGCGGCGGCGGAGAGCGCGGAGACGGCCGCGCTGATGGGGGTGCGACTGGGCCGGGTGTCGCTGGGCGCCTGGGCGGTGGCGGGCGGACTCGCCGCCGTGGCGGCCCTGTTCCTCACCGTGTTCCCGACGCCGGGGCTGGAACGGGCGACCTCCCTCGCCGCGCTCAAGGCGTTCCCGGCCGCCATCCTCGGCGGCCTCGACTCCACGACGGGTGCGCTGGTGGGCGGGCTGCTGGTCGGCGTGACGGAGTCCCTCGCCACCGGCTACCAGAGCGATCTGACCTTCCTGGGGCGCGGGTTGGGGGATCTCGCGCCCTACCTCGTGATGGTCGCGATCCTGCTCGTACGGCCCGCGGGGCTGTTCGGCACGAAGGAGCTCGCCCGTGTCTGAGGCCCTCGTGAAGCCGTGGCGAGCGGTCCGCTCCCGCACGTACCTCTGGGCCGCCGGGGGAGTGGTCCTGCTCGCCCTGCCCTTCTACCTGGACCGGTTCTGGCTCCAGACGGGTCTGTTCGCGATGGCCGCCGCCATCGGCGCGATCGGCATCAACCTCCTCACCGGGGCGACCGGGCAGCTCTCCATGGGGCACGCCTTCTTCCTCGCGGTCGGCGCTTACACCTACTGCGTGTTCGCGGCCGACGGCGGCGACGGACTCACCGGGCTCGGGCTGCCGACCTGGCTCGCGGCCGTGCTCGCGGTGCTGGCCGCGGGCGCCGCGGGCGGGCTGTTCAGCCCGATCTCCGGGCGGCTCAGCGGCGCCTACCTGGGCATCGCCACGCTCGCGCTCGTCTTCATCGGCCAGCACGTCATGTTCAACGCGCACGACCTGACCGGCGGTGCCAACGGCCGTGACGTGCCGCCGCTGAACCTGTTCGGCCTCACCTTCGACGACCGCGAGCTGCTCGTCGCCGCCGTGCCGTTCGGGTCGGCGGAGAAGCTCTGGTACGCCGGTCTGGTCCTGCTGGCGGCAGGCGCCCTCTTCGCGCGGGGCGTCCTGCGCGGCCGCCCGGGCCGGGCCATGAACGCCATCCGCGACCACCGCATCGCCGCCGGAGTGCTCGGCGTGCCGGTCGCACGCCACCGCGCCGCCGTCTTCGTGCTGTCGTCGATGTACGCGGGCCTCGCGGGTGTGCTGCTCGCGCTGGTCTTCCAGCGGACGGTGCCCGACTACTTCGGCATCACGCTCTCGCTCGAGTACCTCGCGATGATCGTCATCGGCGGGCTCGGCTCGGTCTCCGGGGCGGTGGCGGGAGCCGTGTTCGTGTCCCTGCTGCCGCAACTGCTGACCCGCTACAGCGATGCGCTGCCGCTGGTCTCCGCCCCCGGCACGGGCGGGATCGCACCGGGCGAGGCATCCCGGTACCTCTACGGCGCCGCCGTCGTGCTGGTGGTGCTGTTCCTGCCCGGCGGCCTGGTCGGGACGGCCGTACGGCGTCGAGTCACAACCCATTCAGGGGAGGAACGATGATCAGGACATACGGCGCCAGGGCCGCCGCGGGCGCGCTCGCCGCGCTGCTGGTGCTGGCCGGGTGCAGCTCCAAGGCCAAGGACTCCGACGACGGCAACGGTGACAAGGCGACCGCGGGCGGGGTGAGGACCGGGAAGGGCATCTCCGGGAAGACGATCACGCTCGGCGCGCTCACCGACATGACCGGCGTCTACGCGACCCTCGGCAAGAGCGTCACCCAGGCCCAGCAGCTGTACGTGAAGCAGCTCAACGCCGCCGGAGGCGTCTGTGGCTACAAAGTGGCCCTGTCGGTCCGCGACCACGGCTACGACCCGCAGAAGGCGGTCTCCGGCTACACCGAGCTGGAGCCGAAGGTGCTGGGCTTCGCGCAGTTCATCGGCTCACCCTTCGTCGCCGCGGTCAAGCAGCGCATCGACGGACAGGACAAGGGGCTGGTGCTCCCACAGGCCTGGTCGGCCGCGCTGCTCGGCAGCCCGTACATCAGGGTGATCGGGTCCACCTACGACATCGAGACGATCAACGCGGTGGACTTCCTGATCAAGGAGAAGGGAGTGAAGAAGGGGGACAGGATCGGTCACGTCTACTTCGAGGGCGACTACGGCGAGAGCGCCCTGGTCGGCTCCAAGCACATCGCGAAGGAGGCCGGGCTGACCGTCGTCGAGCAGAAGATCAAGCCGACGGACAACGACATGACCGCCCAGGTCACCGCCCTCAAGCAGGCCGGCGTCAAGGCGATCGTGCTCAGCGCGGGCCCGCGGCAGGCGGCCTCGCTGGTCGGAGTGGCGGCGGCGAGTGGCTTCGCCGTACCGGTCATCGGCAACAACTCGGCCTTCGCTCCGCAGCTCCTGGCCACCCAGGCGGGCCCGGCCCTGATGAAGAACTACTACGTGGCCTCACCCTCGCTCCCCATCGGCGCGGACACCCCGGAGGCGAAGAAGCTCGTCGCCGACTACCGGGCCGCCTACCCGGACGACGCCCTGGACAACGGCATCGTCGCCGGCTGGACCGCCGCGTCGGCCTTCGGCGAGGCCCTGAAGAAGGCCTGCGCGAACAAGGACCTCACCAGGGAGGGCGTCGACAAGGCCCTGTTGTCCATCGGCTCCTACGACATCGGCTTCGGCGTCACCCAGGACTTCACGGACCCCAAGTCACCCTCCTCCCACGAGAGCGTGATCCTCCAGCCCGACAAGAACGTGACGGGCGGCATGAAGGTCGTACGGGAGGCGGCGGCCTCGGAGGCGGCAGAGGCGTACACGCCGGGGGCGTGAGACACCGGAAGGGCCCGAACCGTCATCGGTTCGGGCCCTTCGGGAGCGGTACGGCGGAGCCTTACGGCAGCTGGGCCGCCCGGGCTTCGCGCCGGTTGTCGCGGAAGTTGTTCACCCGGCGGGCCGTGGCGAACAGGGGGATCACCGCGCCCATCACCAGCTGGAGGGCGCAGCCCGTCTGGAGGAGGAGCTGACCGCCCGGGGCGCCGAACGCCCAGGCCGCCAGGAGGCCCATCCCCAGGACGATCCAGGACAGCATCGCGACCGCGAGGCGGCCCCGCGGCTTCGGGTACTCGACCCGGCTCACCATCAGCCAGGCCGTACCCACGATCGCCAGGAGCGTCGCCACGAACGGGAGCTCCAGGAGCACGATCGAGACCACCGTCAGTGCGCCGAACGGCGAGGGCATGCCCTGGAAGGTGCCGTCCTTCACCGTCACACAGGAGAACCGCGCGAGTCTCAGCACCACCGCGAGAAGCACCACCACCGCCCCGACAGCGGCGACCTTCTGCGACGCGTCGTCCGCGACCATGCCGTAGACGAGGACGAAGTACGCCGGCGCGAGGCCGAAGCTGATCAGGTCGGAGAGGTTGTCCAGCTCCGCGCCCATCGGCGAGGAGCGGAGCTTGCGCGCCACCAGGCCGTCGAAGAGGTCGAAGACCGCCGCGCACAGCATCAGGATGACCGCCGTGGCCGCGCTGTTGCGGGCCATGCCGGATTCCTGGCTGTCGGTGAGGTGCGGGATCAGGATTCCGGTGGTGGTGAAGTACACCGCCATGAAGCCGCACGTGGCGTTGCCGAGGGTGAGGGTGTCCGCTATTGAGAGGCGGAGAGAAAGGGGCATCTCCTCCTCGTCGTCGGCCACGTCGGCCTCGGGCACCCAGCCCGCCTGGGTCTCAGGATCAATCACGGTCAATGCGAGTCACCCCAGCCACCGTCTTCTCGCCGACCTCGACCGCGACGTCCACGCCCTCCGGCAGGTAGATGTCGACGCGCGAGCCGAAGCGGATCAGACCGATGCGCTCGCCCTGCTCGACCTTCGTGCCCTGCGGGATGTAGGGGACGATACGGCGGGCCACCGCGCCGGCGATCTGGATCATCTCGATGTCACCGAGCTCGGTGTCGAAGTGCCAGACGACGCGCTCGTTGTTCTCGCTCTCCTTGTTGAACGCCGGAACGAACCCGCCGGGGATGTGCTCGACCGACGTCACCGTGCCGGAGAGCGGCGCGCGGTTGACGTGGACGTTGAGCGGGCTCATGAAGATCGCGACCCGGGTGCGACCGTCCTTCCACGGCATGATGCTCTGCACCACACCGTCGGCGGGCGAGATGACCCGGCCCTGCGCGATCTCGCGCTCGGGGTCGCGGAAGAACCACAGCATGCCCGCCGCCAGCGCGGTGGTGGGCACGGCGACGGCCTTCGCGACGCCGGAGCGGCGTGCGCGCAGCAGGCTGACGGCTGCGGTGGCGACAGTCGGAAGGAGCCACGGCGATGCTCCGCGCGCCAGGCGTACGCCTGCCAGGCTGTCGCGAGGTGCAGAGGTTTGGCTGTGGGGCATGGATGACCTTCGTAGCGGATGATGCCGCGCACTAGACGGGGGACGGCGGCTTTCCGGGATCGTACCGGTCGAGGGCCACAACTGGGCAAGCCAGGAAGCCGAGTCGGGGTTTGAAGCGCGTTGACGGGGTGTGATCTTCTTCTCCAAGAAAACACCCCGTATCCGGACATCTAGCCCTGGAACCGATACTCTTCGAGCAGCCTGCGACCGATGATCATTTTCTGGATCTCGGCGGTACCTTCACCGATCAGCAGCATCGGGGCCTCACGGTAGAGGCGCTCGATCTCGTACTCCTTGGAGAAGCCGTAGCCGCCGTGGATCCGGAAGGCGTCCTCAACGACCTCCTTGCAGTACTCGGAGGCGAGGTACTTCGCCATCCCTGCCTCAAGGTCGTTTCGCTCCCCGGAGTCCTTTTTGCGTGCCGCGTTGACCATCATCGCATGCGCGGCCTCGACCTTGGTAGCCATCTCGGCCAGCTTGAACTGAATCGCCTGGTGCTGGGCGATCGGCTTGCCGAAGGTGTGACGCTGCTGCGCGTACCGGACGCCCAGTTCGAAGGCACGTTGAGCGACGCCGCAGCCACGAGCCGCCACGTTGACGCGGCCCACCTCGACCCCGTCCATCATTTGGTAAAAACCTCGCCCGGTGACCCCGCCGAGCACGCGATCGGCCGGAAGTCGCAGGCCATCCATGATCAGTTCGGTGGTGTCGACGCCCTTGTAGCCCATCTTGTCGATCTTCCCGGGGATGGTGAGGCCGGGGCGGACCTCTCCGAAACCGGGCTCCTTCTCGATCAGGAAGGTCGTCATCGACTTGTGGGGCTTGGCGGCTGCCTCTTCCGGGGAGTGTCCTTCATCACTTCGGACGAGAACGGCCACCAGACTTGACGTTCCGCCGTTCGTCAGCCACATCTTCTGGCCGTTGAGGACGTATTCCTCGCCGTCCCTGACCGCCTTGGAGGTGATCGCGGACACGTCGGAACCCAGCGCCGGCTCCGACATCGAGAACGCGCCCCGGATGTCACCGGCCGCCATGCGCGGCAGGAAGTGGTCCTTCTGCTCCTGCGTGCCGTGCTGCTTGAGCATGTACGCCACGATGAAGTGGGTGTTGATGATGCCGGACACCGACATCCAGCCGCGGGCGATCTCCTCGACGCACAGCGCGTACGTCAGGAGCGACTCGCCCAGACCGCCGTACTCCTCGGGGATCATCAGCCCGAACAGGCCCAACTCCCTGAGCCCGTCCACGATCTGCTGCGGGTACTCGTCGCGGTGCTCCAGCTCGGTGGCGACCGGGATGATCTCCTTGTCCACGAAGTCGCGGACCGTGGAGAGGATTTCCTGCTGGATGTCCGTCAGACCGGCGGTCTGGGCGAGGCGTGCCATGGGGCTCAGCCCTCCTGAAGTTCCGGGCGGCCGGGCTGTTCGCCGCCGCGCTCCTTGATGTACGTCTCGGTCGGCACCAGCACCTTGCGGCGGAACACGCAGACCAGCGTGCCGTCCTGCTTGTAGCCCTTGGTCTCCACGTACACGATCCCGCGGTCGTTCTTCGACTTGGACGGCCACTTGTCGAGCACGGTCGTCTGGCCGTAGAGCGTGTCGCCGTGGAAGGTCGGCGCCACGTGCTTGAGCGACTCGATCTCCAGGTTGGCGATCGCCTTGCCGGAGACGTCCGGCACGGACATGCCGAGCAGCAGGGAGTAGATGTAGTTCCCGACCACGACGTTCTTGCCGAAGTCCGTCGTCTTCTCGGCGTAGTTGACGTCCATGTGGAGCGGGTGGTGGTTCATGGTGAGGAGGCAGAAGAGGTGGTCGTCGTACTCCGTGACCGTCTTCCCGGGCCAGTGCTTGTAGACCGCCCCGACCTCGAACTCCTCGTAGGTGCGTCCGAACTGCATGCTCACGCCTCCGGGATCTCGAACTTGGACGTGCGCTGCATGCCGGCCGCGCGGCCCTTGCCGGAGATGACCAGCGCCATCTTGCGGCTGGCCTCGTCGATCATCTCGTCGCCGATCATCGCGGAGCCCTTCTTGCCGCCCGCCTCGGACGTGTAGTACTCGTACGCGTCCAGGATCAGTTCGGCGTGGTCGAAGTCCTCCTGCGAGGGCGAGAAGATCTCGTTGGACGCCTCGACCTGGCCCGGGTGCAGCACCCACTTGCCGTCGAAGCCGAGGGCCGCGGCCCGCTGGGCGACCTCGCGGTAGCCGTCGACGTTGCGGATCTGCAGGTAGGGGCCGTCGATCGCCTGGAGGTTGTTGGCGCGGGCGGCCATCAGGATCTTCATCAGGATGTAGTGGTAGGCGTCCGCCGGGTAGCCGGGCGGCTGCTCGCCCACGACCAGCGACTTCATGTTGATCGACGCCATGAAGTCGGCCGGGCCGAAGATGATCGTCTCGACGCGCTGGGACGCGGTCGCGATCTCGTTGACGTTGTTGAGGCCCTGCGCGTTCTCGATCTGCGCCTCGATGCCGATCTTGCCGACCTCGAAGCCCATCGTCTTCTCGATCTGCGTCAGCAGCAGGTCGAGGGCGACGACCTGCTGGGCGGTCTGCACCTTCGGCAGCATGATGCAGTCGAGGTTCTGGCCCGCGCCCTCGACGACCGTGACGACATCGCGGTACGTCCACTCGGTCGTCCAGTCGTTGACGCGCACGACCCTCGTCTTGCCCGTCCAGTCACCCTCGTTGAGGAACTTGACGATGGTGTGCCGCGCCTCGGGCTTGGCGAGCGGGGCGCACGCGTCCTCCAGGTCGAGGAAGACCTGGTCCGCCGGGAGACCCTGTGCCTTCTCCAGGAAGCGGGGGTTGCTTCCCGGGACCGCGAGACACGAGCGACGGGGACGCAGACGGTTGACGGTCATGCGGGGACCTCCAGGGGGTCGAGCTTGTTCGCTTTCCGGATCTCGTCGACGATGCGGCCGATGATGCCGGTGATGTCGAAGTCCTTCGGGGTGAAGACGGCGGCCACTCCGGCTGCCCGCAGTTGCTCGGCGTCTCCATTGGGGATGATCCCACCGGCGATGACAGGTACATCTGTGGCGCCTGCCACATGCAGCCTCTCCAGGACGTCCGGTACCAGCTGCGCGTGCGAGCCGGACAGGATGGACAGGCCGACCGCGTGCACGTCCTCGGCGAGGGCCGCGTCCACGATCTGCTCCGGGGTGAGCCGGATGCCCTGGTAGACCACCTCGAAGCCGGCGTCACGCGCGCGTACGGCGATCTGCTCGGCCCCGTTGGAGTGCCCGTCCAGGCCGGGCTTGCCGACCAGGAAGCGCAGCTTGCCGACGCCGAGGTCCCTGGCGGTCACCTCGACCCGTCGGCGGACGTCGGCCATGGCCGAGCCCGCTTCCGCGGGGACCGCGACCGGCGCGGAGGAGACACCCGTGGGCGCCCGGAACTCGCCGAACACCTCCCGCAGGGCCCCGGACCACTCTCCGGTAGTGACACCCGCGCGGGCGCACTCCAGGGTGGCCTCCATGAGGTTGCCGGTGCCCTTCGCGGCCTCCTTCAGCTTCTCCAGCGCCTTGCAGGGCCGCGGGTGGTTGAAGGGCGGCTGGTACCGCGTGTCGCGCCAGTGCTGGAGTCCCGCGATCACCCGGGCCTCGACGGCCGGGTCGACCGTCTGGATCGCGGTGTCCAGGTCGGCCGTGAGCGGGTTCGGCTCGGTCGTCTCGAAGATGTTGACGCCGATGATCTTCTCCTGCCCGGACTCGATCCGGGCCCGGCGCTCGGCGTGCGAGGAGACGAGCTGCGACTTGAGGTAGCCCGACTCGACGGCGGCCATCGCGCCGCCCATCTCCTGGATCCGGTCGATCTCCGCGAACGAGTCCTCGACCAGCCTGGTCACCTTCGCCTCGATGACGTGCGAGCCCTCGAAGATGTCCTCGTACTCCAGCAGGTCGCTCTCGTAGGCCAGCACCTGCTGCATCCGCAGCGACCACTGCTGGTCCCAGGGCCGGGGGAGCCCCAGGGCCTCGTTCCAGGCCGGCAGCTGGACGGCACGCGCGCGTGCGTCCTTCGAGAGGGTCACCGCCAGCATCTCAAGGACGATCCGCTGGATGTTGTTCTCCGGCTGCGCCTCGGTCAGACCGAGGGAGTTGACCTGGACGCCGTACCGGAAGCGGCGCTGCTTGGGGTTCTCGATGCCGTACCGCTCGCGCGTGATCCGGTCCCAGATCCGCCCGAACGCCCGCATCTTGCACATCTCCTCGACGAAGCGGACACCCGCGTTCACGAAGAAGGAGATGCGGGCCACGACGTCCCCGAACTTCTCGGCGGGAACCTGCCCCGAGTCGCGTACGGCATCGAGAACCGCGATCGCGGTGGACATCGCGTAGGCGATCTCCTGGACCGGCGTGGCGCCCGCTTCCTGCAGGTGGTAGCTGCAGATGTTGATCGGGTTCCACTTCGGGATGTGGGAGACCGTGTACGCGATCATGTCCGTCGTCAGCCGGAGTGAGGGCCCCGGCGGGAAGACATGGGTTCCCCGCGACAGGTATTCCTTGACGATGTCGTTCTGGGTCGTGCCCTGGAGCCGGGTGATGTCCGCACCCTGCTCCTCGGCGACGACCTGGTAGAGCGCCAGCAGCCACATGGCGGTGGCGTTGATCGTCATCGAGGTGTTCATCTGCTCCAGGGGGATGTCCTGGAACAGCCGGCGCATGTCACCGAGGTGCGCGATCGGCACGCCGACCCGGCCCACCTCGCCGCGGGCGAGGATGTGGTCGGAGTCGTAGCCGGTCTGCGTCGGCAGGTCGAAGGCCACGGAGAGCCCTGTCTGCCCCTTGGCGAGGTTGCGGCGGTACAGCTCGTTGGACGCCTCGGCTGTGGAGTGGCCGGCGTACGTGCGCATGAGCCACGGCCGGTCCTTCTCCCGCGTGCCTTCGGCGGGCTGACGCTCAGTCATCTATGACCCCGGGTGTCTCAGATGTTGCGGAAGCGGTTGATGCCGTCGATGTGCTTGGCGCGCATCTCCTCGTCGCGCACGCCGAGACCTTCCTCGGGGGCCAGGCACAGGACGCCGACCTTGCCCTGGTGGAGGTTGCGGTGCACGTCGTAGGCGGCCTGTCCGGTCTCCTCCAGGGAGTACACCTTGGACAGAGTCGGGTGGATCTTGCCCTTCGCGATGAGCCGGTTGGCCTCCCAGGCCTCGCGGTAGTTGGCGAAGTGCGAGCCGATGATCCGCTTCAGGGACATCCACAGGTAGCGGTTGTCGTACTCGTGCATGTAGCCCGAGGTCGAGGCGCAGGTGGTGATGGTGCCCCCCTTGCGGGTGACGTAGACGCTCGCGCCGAAGGTCTCGCGGCCCGGGTGCTCGAAGACGATGTCGATGTCCTCGCCCCCGGTGAACTCGCGGATGCGCTTGCCGAAGCGCTTCCACTCCTTGGGGTCCTGGGTGTTCTCGTCCTTCCAGAACTTGTAGCCCTCGGCGTTGCGGTCGATGATCGCCTCGGCGCCCATCGAGCGGCAGATCTCCGCCTTCTGCGGGCTGGAGACGACACAGATCGGGTTGGCGCCGCCGGCCAGCGCGAACTGCGTGGCGTAGGAGCCGAGCCCGCCGCTGGCGCCCCAGATCAGGACGTTGTCGCCCTGCTTCATGCCGGCACCGTTGCGGGACACCAGCTGCCGATAAGCGGTGGAGTTGACCAGGCCCGGGGCGGCGGCCTCCTCCCAGCTGAGGTGGTCCGGCTTGGGCATCAGCTGGTTGGACTTGACGAGCGCGATCTCCGCGAGCCCGCCGAAGTTGGTCTCGAAGCCCCAGATCCGCTGCTCGGGGTCGAGCATCGTGTCGTTGTGGCCGTCCGAGGACTCCAGCTCCACGCTCAGGCAGTGCGCGACGACCTCGTCACCGGGCCGCCAGGCGTTGACGCCCGGGCCGGTGCGCAGGACGACGCCCGCGAGGTCGGAACCGATGACGTGGTACGGCAGGTCGTGCCGCTTGCTGAGCTCGCTGAGCCGGCCGTAGCGCTCCAGGAAGGAGAACGTCGACACCGGCTCGAAGATCGAGGTCCACACGGAGTTGTAGTTGACGCTCGACGCCATGACGGCGACCAGGGCCTCGCCCGGGCCCAGCTCGGGCAGGGCGACCTCGTCGAGGTGGATCGACTTGCGCGGGTCCTTGTCGCGGGTCTCCAGACCCGCGAACATCTCCGTCTCGTCCTTGTGCACGGTGATCGCGCGGTACGACTCGGGGAGCGGCAGAGCGGCGAAGTCGGCCGGAGTCGAGTCCGGCGACTGGATCGCGTCCAGGATGTCCTTCACGGTCACGGTGTTGCCTCCGGCGATAAGCGTCCTGAGGGAGGGACGCTGAGGGTTACGTCGGTGCCGTCGGTTCGGCGGTGTCTTGCTCGGCAGCGCTTTGTGGCGCGGGAGGTTGCCTGTGACGCAGGCGTCCGGGCGAGCAGCTCGATGAGTTGCTGGGACAGCCGACGTGCGAAAGGTCGCTGCACGCCGGCCGCCCGGACTTCCTTCAACGTAAGACACCGCGTGCCACCGTGCAAGGCACTGAGTGCCAGAGATTGCCCTCAGATGAAATCTTTACGTAACAAATGAGCGATGATCGATCAAACCTACTGGCGAGTAGGCGTCAATCGGGCGTTATCGGGCACGGTACGGCCACCGGAACCCGCACGGCGGACAGGGTGATCGTGGCCGCCGTGGCGTGGCCCCGCGAGCCGTGCCACCCGCTCGGCCTACGCATCGGCCTCGCGCCCGGCAAGGGCTACGGCTTCGCGGTCCTCGTGGAGCCGCTGCCGCGCTGCCTGGTGCACAGGGCGCGGCGAAGGCGGGCCTCACTGCTCTCGGCAAGCAGGCCGAAGCCGCCGGCGCGATGGGCCGTGACCCCGACCGCTTACGGCAACGCCGGGTGGAGCCTGGGACCGGCGGCAGCGGGAGTGGGTGGGGCCCCCGGCCGATGACCCCGGACGGTCTGCCCCTGATCGGACCGTCGCCGGGCCGGTCCCGGGTGCGGTGCTGCTCGCGACCGGTCGCAACATGCCGGCGCCGTGATGGGCCGGCTGATCACCGGGTGGGTGGTGGGGGAGGCGGACCCGGAGCAGGCGGCGGCCGGGTTCTCACCTGCGAGGCGCGCTGAGAACCGTCACCGCTCCTTGAGGGCCTGCTCGATGGCCCGCATCACTTCGTCGAGCGGCGCATCCGTCCGGGCGACGGTCACCAGGACCTCTCCCTGAGAGGCCACAGAAGCCGGTGGTGCCGGGAGCGGCGACGCGTCCCGGCCCGCTCCGATCCCCCTCCCGAACGTCTTCTGGACGATCGCGAACGCATGGTCCAACTGGCTCTCCACGTCCCCCTGTCCGCCGGCCCGCAGCCACCGCCGCAGCACATGGTTGTGGGCGGTGACCACGGCGGACGCGGCGACCTCCGCCAGCAGTGGATCGTCGTTCGCCTCGTCGTCGTGCGCGTGCTCGTCGAAATGACCCAGCAGGTACCGCGTGAACAGCCGCTCGTAGCGGGCCACCGACGCGATCTCGGCCTCCCGCAGCGTCGGCACCTCGCGCGTCAGCTTGTAGCGGGCGACCGAGATGTCCGGCCGGGCCGCGTACATCTTCATGACTTCCTTGATGCCGCGGCACACCGTGTCGAGCGGGTGCTCGTGCGCGGGGGCCGCGTTGAGCACCGCCTCGGCCCGGATCAGGGTGTCGTCGTGGTCGGGGAAGATCGCTTCTTCCTTGGACCGGAAGTGGCGGAAGAAGGTGCGTCGGGCGACCCCGGCCGCGGCCGCGATCTCGTCGACGGTGGTCGCCTCGTACCCCTTGGTGGAGAACAGCTCCATCGCGGCGGCCGCCAGTTCTCGGCGCATCTTGAGCCGCTGGGCGGCCGCGCGACCGCCGGCCGCACTTTCCGGCGCGTCGGGCGTGGCTGGTGGACGAGAGGACCTGGCGGGCTGGGGCATGACCCGAACGTACTGCATGTGCGCAGGTTGCCGCGCGTGTCCGGGGGTTCCCCCAGCGGGGACCGGCGGGCATGTGCCGGGCCCCGTCAGCGGGGGGCGGCCGCCCGGGTCGAGCAGGCCGCCCCAGTCCTCACCGTCTCTGAACCAGTCGCCGGGACGCTCAGCGCCGGGCATATTCGCGGAAGCCGCGGCCGGTCTTGCGGCCGAGGCAGCCCGCGGCCACCAGGTGCTCCAGGAGCGGCGCCGGTGCGAGGCCCGGGTCGCGGAACTCGCGGTGCAGGACCTTCTCGATCGCCAGCGAGACGTCGAGACCGACGACGTCCAGGAGCTCGAAGGGGCCCATCGGGTAGCCGCCGCCCAGCTTCATCGCCGCGTCGATGTCGTCGAGGGACGCGTAGTGCTCCTGCACCATCTTGATCGCGTTGTTGAGGTACGGGAACAGCAGGGCGTTCACGATGAAGCCCGCACGGTCCCCGCAGTCGACCGCGTGCTTCTTGATCCGGACGCAGACCTCGCGGACCGTCGAGTGGACGTCCTCGGCCGTCAGGACCGTACGGACGACCTCGACCAGCTTCATCGCCGGCGCCGGGTTGAAGAAATGCATGCCGATCACGTCCTGCGGGCGCGAGGTGGCGCGGGCGCAGGCGACGACGGGCAGCGAGGAGGTCGTCGTGGCCAGGACCGCGCCCGGCTTGCAGACCTTGTCCAGCGCCTGGAAGAGCTGCTGCTTGATCTCCAGGTCCTCGGCGACGGCCTCGACGGCCAGATCGACGTCCGCGAAGGACTCGTAGGACCCCGCCGCGGTGATCCGGTCCAGGGTCTGCGCGGCCGCCTCGGCCGTCATCCGGCCCTTGTCGACGGAGCGGGAAAGGGACTTGCCGATACGGGCCTTCGCCGTCTGCGCCTTCTCCTCGCTGCGGGCGGCGAGGACGACCTCGTACCCGGCCTTGGCGAAGACCTCGGCGATCCCGGACGCCATGGTCCCGGAGCCCGCGACACCGACGGAGCGGACCTCGCGGCCCGGCGCCTGCGCCGAGTCCGCCAGGGGAGTCAGCGCGTCCCGCACGACCGTCGCACTGCCGGGAGCCTCATAGGTGTAGAAGCCGCGGCCCGACTTACGGCCGGACAGGCCCGCCTCGCTGAGCTGCTTGAGGATCGGGGCGGGGGCGTGCAGCCGGTCGTGGGACTCGGAGTACATGGCCTCCAGGACCGTGCGCGCGGTGTCGACGCCGATCAGGTCGAGCAGGGCGAGGGGGCCCATGGGCAGGCCGCAGCCGAGCCGCATCGCCGCGTCGATGTCCTCGCGGGAGGCGTACTTCGCCTCGTACATCGCGGCCGCCTGGTTGAGGTAGCCGAACAGCAGCCCGTCGGCGACGAAACCGGGCCGGTCGCCGACCGCGACGGGCTCCTTGCCGAGGTCGAGGGCGAGGTTGGTGACCGCGGTGACGGCCGTCGGCGCGGTGAGCACCGAGGAGACCACCTCGACCAGCTTCATCGCGGGTGCCGGGTTGAAGAAGTGCAGACCGAGCACGCGCTCCGGGCGGGCCGAGTCGGCCGCCAGGCGCGTCACCGACAGGGCGTTGGTGCCGGTGGCGAGGATCGTCTCGGGGCGCACGATCCCGTCGAGCTCACGGAAGATCTGGTGCTTGATCTCGTACGACTCCGGAGCCACCTCGATGACGAGGTCGGCGTCGGCCGCGGCCCGCAGGTCGGTGGAGGTGCGGAGGCGGGCGAGGACGTCCACGCGCTCCTGCTCGGTGAGCCGGCCGCGCTCCACGGCGCGGGCGGTGGCGTTCTCCAGGGCGGCGACGGCCTTGGCGGCCTGCGCCTCGCTGATGTCGATGCCGACGACCTCGCGGCCGGCCTTGGCGAGGACCTCGGCGATGCCGGTGCCCATGGTGCCGAGGCCGATGACGGCAATCGTCCGGAGCGGGGAGGAAGAGGGGTCGGACAGGGGAGTGGCCATCGCGGAACTCCAGGAATGAGGGTGACGACTGGGAGCGCGACCCGGTACGCCGAGAGGCGCACCGGGTGCGTGAGGACCTGCGGAGTGCGGGTGTTGCCGGGCTGCGAGCGCACACGCCCGGGCCGTCGTCGCGGGCGTGCACACGCCCGGAGAACGGTGGAAGCCGACCGGCCCTGTCCCAAGCCGGGTCGTACTGCGTACTGGCGGTACCTGAGGCACCGAACCGACTGCTCTCACGGCGGCTGCGTCACCAGGCCACCGCAAGGAGTTCCAACGAGTGGGTAACTCGCTCGTCTGAGCTTAACCGGTGGGTAACGAGCGCGCCAGCCCCCGGATTTGTGATGTACGTCCCGCGCCCTCGACGAGCCCCCTAACCTCGGGTTCATGGACGAAGAGTCGCGATCGGTCACGGAGCGCTTACGGCTGGAGTCGGGGGCATCGGCCGCCTATGAGCGTCTTGCGACGACGGAGGACCCCGATGAACTGGCCGGAGTCCTCACCGAGCCCGGACAGCCGCTGTGGGCCCGGGAGCTGGCCGCGTTCCGGCTCGGGCTCGCGGGGGACCGCCGGGCCTTCGAGTCGCTGGTCCTGCTGCTCAACCACCGTGATCCACCGCGTTGCGCCGCCGCCGCGTACGCCCTGGCCCGGCTGGGAGACCCGCGCACGGCCCGCGCGGCGGCAACCCTGGCCACCAACGAACTCCGCGTCGCCTACGCCCTGCACCCGGTCCGGCTGCTGGCCGAACTCCATGCCCCCGAATCGGTGCCCGCGCTGATCACCACGCTGGAACGCCGGCTGCGCCCGCACGACCCGTACCGCCGCGTGGCACTCGCCTGCGTGGAGGGCCTCGGCACCCTGGCCGACGCCCGGGCCCGGCCCGTACTGAACGAGGCCCTCGCGCATCCGTCGCTCGCGGAGGAGGCGGTGCGGGCGCTTCGGCGGATCCCGAAGCAGAGGTGAGCTGTCAGGGGGCCAGTTCCTTCACGTACCGCACCTCGGGAACCGGAACTCCGTCCACCTCGAAGGGCTCCTCGGCGCCGTCGGCCGTGAAGCCCCGGCGTTCGTAGAAGTGCCGGGCGCGCGTGTTGTCCTTGAGGACCCACAGGAGCAGGCGGGGGTGCCCGGCGGCCGAGGTGCGGTGTACGGACTCCTGGAGCAGGGCGTGTCCGATGCCGCTGCCGAACCGCTGCACGTCCACGTAGATCGCGTACAACTCGGCGTCTTCGGTGCGCAGTTCACCGTCCCGGTAGGGACCGTGGCAGGCCCAGCCGAGGATCTCGCCGTCCCGTTCGGCGACCAGGTCCCCCCTGCGGCTGCCGCTCTGTCCGAAGCGGGCGCGGCGACGCTCGGCGTCCGCCGGAACGCTGAGCGCGTCGAGGAACGGCTGGGGCATGAGGCCGCGGTACGCGCTCTGCCAGCCCCGGATCCGGATCTCCGAGACACGGTCGCAGTCGGCGAGGGCCATCTCGCGGATGAGGAGAGGGGCGTCCATGACGACAGACCCTATGCAGCGTCCGCCCCCCAGGCCTCCGCATTATCCGCCGACCACCGCGAACGCCTCGATCTCCAGCAGGAACTCCGGACGCACCAGCCCGGCGACCTGCACGGCGGAGGCCGCGGGCAGCCCGTCGTCGGGTATGTGCTCGGCGCGGGCCTCGCGGATCGCCGGCATGTGGGCCATGTCCGTGACGAAGTAGGTGAGTTTGACGACGTCGTCGAAGGTCGCCCCGGCGGCGGTGAGGCAGCGGCGGAGGTTCTCGAAGACCTGGCGGGCCTGGGCGGTGGCGTCGCCCTCGCCGACGAGCCTGCCGTCCTCGTCGAGGGCGACCTGGCCCGAGACCGCGACGAAACGACCGCGGCCCAGCACCACGTGGGAGTACTGGGCCGCGGGGGCGACCCCGGCGGGGGCGGGAATCCTGGTCAGCTCACTCATGTGTCCATGGTGGACCACAGCACTGACAGAGCCCGTCCCCGACGGAGCCTCGGACGCTCAGCCTCGGAAGCCGAGCAGCCCGTGCAGTGTCGAGCCGCGCGAGGACGTGGACGCGGCCTTGGAGCTCAGCGGTTTCGGATCGGGCATCGCCTCGCACACCGCGTCGGCCTCACCACCGCCGCGCGGCACCTTGCCGTCGGTCAGATACGCGGCCAGGTACCTGTCCAGGCACGCGTTGCCGCTCAGCGTGATGCCGTGGTTCCCGCCGCCCTGCTCGACGACCAGGCTCGAGCCGGCCAGCAGACGGTGGACCGTGACGCCGCCCTCGTACGGGGTGGCCGCGTCGTTCGTCGCCTGGAAGAGCAGCGTCGGCGGCAGTTTGCCGTTGGCGATGTTCACCGGCTCGAGCGACTCCGCGGGCCAGAACGCGCACGGCGCGTTGTACCAGGCGTTGCTCCAGGCCATCAGCGGAGCCTTCTCGTAGACGGCCCAGTTGTCGTCGCGCCACTGGTCCCAGTCGCGCGGCCAGGAGGCGTCACGGCACTGGACGGAGGTGTAGATGCTGTAGCCGTTGTCCCCGGACGCGTCGACGGCGGCGAAGTTCTCGTACGCCTCGACCAGCGGGTCGGCGTTCTTGCTGTTCACGTAGTCCGAGAACGCCTCGGCCAGGTAGGGCCAGTAGCCGTTGTAGTAGCCGCCGGGGACGAAGGTGTCCTCCAGCTCGGAGGCGCCGACCTTGCCGCCTGCCGGTTTCTTGGCGAGGGCCGCCCGCATCGCGTACCACTTGGCCTCGATCTTCTCCGGATCGGTGCCGAGTCTGTACGTCGTGTCGTACTTGGCGATCCAGGCCATCAGCGCGCGGTGGCGGTCGTTGAAGGCGTAGTCCTGGGCGAGGTTGTCGTCGTACCAGACGCCGGTCGGGTCGACGATCGAGTCCAGGACCAGACGGCGTACCTGGTGCGGGAAGAGCTTGGCGTAGACCGCGCCGAGGTAGGTGCCGTACGAGTAGCCGAAGTAGTTGATCTTCTCGGCGCCGAGGGCCTGGCGGATGGAGTCCATGTCCCGCACGGCGCTGACGGTGTCGATGTAGGGCAGCACGTCCGCGTACTTCCGGCCGCAGGCGGCGGCGAAGGACTTCACGCGATCGAGGTTGGCCTTCTCGATGGCGGGTGTGCTCGGCACCGAGTTCGGGCGCACCGGGTCGAAGTGGCCCGGCCTGCAGTCGAGGGCGGGCTTGCTCTTGCCCACCCCGCGCGGGTCGAAGCCGATGACGTCGTACTGGGCCGCGACGGACTTGGGCAGGCCGGAGGCGATGAACCCGGCGAAGGTCAGACCGCTGCCGCCGGGGCCGCCGGGGTTGACCAGCAGCGGGCCCTGGTACTTCTTCGCGGTGTGCGGGACCCGGGACAGGGCGAGGGTGATCTGCTGCCCGCGCGGGTTCGCGTGGTCGAGCGGCACCTTGAGGGACGCGCACTGAAGGGTCGGGGAGTTGGTGGTGCCGCACTTCTTCCAGTCGAGTCGCGCGGCTTGGGCGTTGTGGGTGTGCTGCGGGGTGCCGGCGTCGGCGGGGACGGCGGTGAAGGCCCCGGCCATGACGACCGCGGCACCGCACAGGACGGCTGCGCGTTTTCTCATGAAGTCCTCCCAGGACGGAGGGTTTCGGGCCGCGAGGGTCACGGTCCACGCGGCATCGTCCCGGAAAGCACGCCCGGAAGAACCTGTTCTGCTGATACTTGACCCGATTGGGCCGTCCGATGCGCTCGAACGCTCTCAGATCAACGTGAGTTGGGTCGGTTCGGACATCGGCGTCACCTCGGGCTCCGGTTCGCGGATCCGCCGCGGCATCTCCGCGCCCGAGGGGCCGATGCCGTACTCCCGCGCCAGCTCGTGGACCTGACGGGTGATCCGGCGCTGGTACCACTTCGGGGCGTAGGCGCCGTCCGCGTACAGCCGCTCGTAGCGGCGCACCAGATGGGGGTGCTCCCGGTCCAGCCAGGCCATGAACCACTCCCGGGCGCCGGGCCGCAGATGCAGCACCAGCGGGGTGACGGACGTGGCCCCCGCGGCGGCGATCGCGCGCACGGTGGCCCGCAGCTGGGCCGGACCGTCGCTCAGGAACGGGATCACCGGAGCCATCAGGACCCCGCACCCGATGCCGTGGTCGGCCAGTGTCCGTACGACGTCCAGGCGCCGCTCGGGAGCCGGTGTGCCCGGCTCGACGGTGCGCCACAGCTCGGCGTCGGTGAAGCCGACCGAGACGGAGATGCCGACGTCCGTCACCTCGGCGGCCTGCTTCAGCAGGTCCAGGTCGCGCAGGATCAGGGTGCCCTTGGTCAGGATCGAGAAGGGGTTCGCGTGGTCGCGCAGGGCGGCGAGGATGCCCGGCATCAGCCGGTAGCGGCCCTCCGCGCGCTGGTAGCAGTCGACGTTGGTGCCCATCGCTATGTGCTCACCGGTCCAGCGGCGCGAGCCCAGCTGGCGGCGCAGCAGCTCGGGCGCGTTCATCTTGACCACGATCTGCGAGTCGAAGTCGAGCCCCGTGTCCAGGTCCAGGTAGCTGTGCGTCTTGCGGGCGAAGCAGTACACGCACGCGTGCGAGCAGCCCCGGTAGGGGTTCACGGTCCACTCGAAGGGCATGCGGGAGGCGCCCGGCACCCGGTTGATGATCGAACGGGCCCGGATCTCGTGGAAGGTGATCCCGGCGAACTCGGGTGTGTCGAAGGTACGGCTGACCACCGCGTCGGCGCCGAACAGGGCGGCGTCGGCCCGTCCGTGTTCGGCGGAGCCGGTGAGGTTCTCCCAGCGCATGAGGCCTCCTCGGTAGCACTGCCCCTCGAGTGAAACACTTGTTCGAATTCTTGTGCAACCCCGATTTGGGAGCCCGTGGGCGGGGGTGGTTGGCTTGCCCCGACCCCGAGAACTTGAAGTCCTGGAGGAAGTCGATGGCGCAGGTCGAGGCCACTACGGAGCGGATCGTCGCGGCGGACGCGGAGAAGGTGTTCGACGCCGTCGCCGACTACAGCGGCACGCGCTCGAAGGTGCTGCCCGAGCAGTTCAGCGAGTACGAGGTGCGCGAGGGCGGCGACGGCGAGGGCACCCTCGTCCACTGGAAGCTCCAGGCCACCAGCAAGCGCGTGCGCGACTGCCTCCTGGAGGTCACCGAGCCCACCGACGGCGAGCTCGTCGAGAAGGACCGCAACTCCTCCATGGTCACCACCTGGCGGGTCACCCCGGCCGGTGAGGGCAAGTCCCGGGTCGTGGTGACCACCACCTGGGACGGCGCCGGCGGCATCGGCGGCTTCTTCGAGCGGACCTTCGCACCCAAGGGCCTCGGCCGGATCTACGACAGCATCCTCGACCGGCTCGCCACCGAGGTCGAGAAGTAAGTCCCTGCCGCCCGGCGGATGTTGCTCCCGGTCACCGGATCGAGTGGATCTCCGCACGACCCCCTGGTGTGCCGTAACTCGTCGCGCTTGCTCGTAGTTGTCGCCTTATGCGGGAAATGCGTGGCAGGCGCGACGAGGGGAGCGGGACGTGGGCGTGACGACTCCGGTGCACGAGGAACAGGTCGAAGCGCCCCCGGAGGTTCCCGCCCCCACCGTCGAACCCGGCCCACGCAGGGTGCGGTTGATCTTCTTCGGGCTCATGCTCGCGCTGCTTCTCGCCGCGCTGGAGCAGATGATCGTCGCCACCGCGCTCCCCAGGATCGTCGGTGAACTGCACGGCCTGGACCGGATGTCCTGGGCGATCACCGCCTACCTGCTCACCGCCACCATCGGACTGCCGGTCTACGGCAAACTCGGCGACCTGCTCGGCCGCAAGGGCGTCTTCCAGTTCGCGATCGTCGTCTTCGTCATCGGCTCCGCGCTGGCCGGACGGGCGCAGACCATGGACCAGCTGATCGCCTTCCGCGCGGTCCAGGGCGTCGGCGCGGGCGGCCTCATGATCGGCGTGCAGGCGATCATCGCCGACATCGTGCCGCCCCGGCGGCGCGGTCGCTACATGGGCCTGATCGGCGCCGCCTTCGGACTCGCCTCCGTCGCCGGCCCCCTGCTCGGCGGCTACTTCACGGACCACCTCTCCTGGCGCTGGTGCTTCTACGTCAACGTGCCCTTCGGTCTGCTGACCCTGGCGGTCGTCACCGCCGTACTGAAACTCCCCAGGCCCACGGCGAAGCCCCGCTTCGACGTCCTCGGCGCGCTGCTGCTCGCCGCGTCCTCAACCTGCCTGGTGCTGCTGACCAGTTGGGGCGGCACCGAGTACGCCTGGGACTCACGGGTCGTCCTCGCCCTCGGAGCCGGGGCGGTCGTGTCCGCCGGGCTCTTCCTGGTCGCCGAGCACTTCGCCGCCGAACCCCTCATCCCGCTCAGGCTGTTCAGGGACTCCGTCTTCGATGTCACCGCCCTGGTGGGCCTGGTGATCGGGGTCGCGCTCTTCGGGGCGGCCGGCTACCTGCCGACCTTCCTCCAGATGGTCGACGGCGCGAGCGCCACCGAGTCCGGGCTGCTGATGCTGCCCATGATGGCCGGCATCGTCGGCGCCTCCGTCGTCGCCGGACAACTCATCAGCCACACCGGCCGCTACAAGATCTGGCCGGTCCTCGGCAGCGCCCTCGCCGCCGTCGGCATGTGGCTGCTGTCCCACCTCGACACCGACACGCCCCGCCTGCACTACAGCATCTGGATGGCCGTCCTCGGCGCCGGGATCGGCATGGTGATGCCGGTACTGATCCTCGCCGTGCAGAACTCCGTGCGCCCCGCCGACCTCGGCACCGCCACCAGTGCCAACAACTACTTCCGGCAGATCGGCGGCAGCATGGGGGCGGCGGTCTTCGGCACCCTGTTCGCCGACCGGCTCACCGACGCGCTCACCGAGCGACTGCCCGCGGGCGCCGGGCTGCCCGACCCCGAGTCCCTCACCCCGCAGCTCGTCCACGCCCTGCCCCCGACGCTGCGCGACGGCTACATCCGGGCCTACGCCGACGCCATGCCGAGGATCTTCCTCTACCTGGTGCCGGTGCTCGTCCTCGGTCTCCTCATCGCCTTCTTCCTCAAGGAGAAACCGCTGGTGTCCCACAACGCGTCCGAGACGGAGACCGCGCCGATCCCGCAGGCCCGCTCGTCCGGCGCCGACGGAGCACCCGTCCGCGGCACGGTGCGGCACTCCGACGGCAGCGTCGTGCCCCGGGCCGCGCTCACCCTCATCGACGTGGCCGGAGCACAGATCGGGCGCAGTGCCAGCGGCGAGGACGGCCGGTACGCGCTGCCGACGCCCGGCTCCGGGTCGTACGTCCTGATCGCGGCCGCGGGCGGACACCAGCCGCAGGCCGTCGCCGTGACGATCGGCGAGCGCCCCGTCGAGCTGGACCTCGTCCTCGGCGGAGCCGGACGGCTCGCGGGCAGGGTGCTGACCGCCGACGGCACGCCCGTGCGGGACGCCAACGTCACCCTCACCGACGGGCACGGCGACGTCGTGGCCACCACCCGCAGCGGACCCGAGGGCGCCTACGCCGTCACCGAACTGGTCGCCGGGGCGTACACCCTCGCCGCGAGCGCCCCCGCCTTCCGCCCGGCCGCGCTCCCCGTCACCGTCCAGGCCGCCCGGGAGACCCGCCAGGACGTCGAACTCGCCGGCGGCGCGGTACTGCGGGGCACCGTGCGGGCCGGCGGTGGCCGCCCCGTCGAGGACGCGCGCGTGACGCTCCTGGACACGGCCGGCAACGTCGTGGACACCCTCACCACCGGCCTCGACGGCACTTACCGCTTCGTCGACCTGTCCTCCGGCGAGTACACCGTCATCGCCGCCGGCTACCCGCCCGTCGCCACCGTGTTCCGGATGGCCGACGGCGGCCGCACGGAGCGGGATCTCCAGCTCGGACACGAGGACTGACAGATCGTCAGCTCGCGTTGCCCGCCCCCGACCGGCGCCTTCGCACGGTGTGGTGCGGCGGGGGCGCGCGCCGGGGTGAGCCGGTCCGGGCCAATTACCGCATTGCCGCACACCGTGACCGACCGGCGCCGTACGGTGGAGTAGGCGGCACAGATCTTGCGGAGAGAGGGCCTGGGCCATGGACCATGGCACCGAGAGGGGCGCACCTCCCAGCCGCGGAGCTGGGAACGGCGCGGCGGACGCGCACGCCGCGGCCGGACGTGTCCCGCTGGCCGTGGTCGTGGTGGACCGCGACGGCCTGGTGTCCCACTGGAGCCGGGGTGCGCGCCGGCTGTTCGGCGTCAGCAGGGAAGAGGCCATCGGCCGCACGGCCGTTGACCTGCTGCCTGTCTCCGGAGCACTGCCCGACGACGAGGACACCCGGTCCTACGGCGGATTCGCCGCCTACGACGGCCTCGGACCCGATCTGGAGTCGTCCCTCGACGGCGGACTCTCCTACCCGGCCTCGGGGCGTGCCCGTCTCACCGCCCCCGGGGACGGTCGCGTCGACGTCCTGTGGTGGGCCTACCCGCTGGTGGGCCCCGGCCGGGAACGACTGCTGGTCCTCGCCGCCGACGCGGACGGGCTCCACCAGGACATCGGCCTGGACGAGGGCGCCGTGGCCGTCGAGCGGATCGCGCCCGCCTTCGCCCTGCACACCGACTTCCCCGGCGCCGACGAACTCGCCCGCCGACTTCCCGAGATCCTGCCCAGCATGAGCGTCGGCGAAGGCGCCCGCATCGTCGCGCAGATCCTCGAACTGGGCTATCCCGTCCTGGAGTTCAGCCAGAACGACCGGGTGCCCGTCACCCCCGACTGGGGCGTGCCCCGGCGTGCCGAGCGCAAGGCCCGCCGTGAGCGGGCGGCCAGGGCGGCCGCCGACGGCCTGCCCGTACCGCAGGACGACCTCGACGAGGGCGAGGACCTCGAATACGTCGCCGTACGCGAGCGGCTGGAGTTCCTCAACGAGGTCAGCGGGAAGATCGGCACCTCCCTCGACCTGTCCCGGACCATCGTCGAGGTCAGCAGGGCCGTCGTGCCCCGCTTCACCGACGTGGCCGGCACCTATCTGCGCGAACAGGTCGTCGCCGGTGAGGGGTTCCCCGACGGCGTGCCCGACACCACCACCATGTGGCACCGGGTCGCCCTCGAGCACACCGACGAACCCGGCCGCTGGGACGACGTCGTGCCGGTCGGCGAGGCCATGCCGTTCCCCGCGCACACCCCGTTCTTCCAGTGCATGACCACCGGCGACCCCGTCCTCGTGCCGCGCATCAGCGAGCAGATGGGGCACGCGATCGCCTCGCAGTTCGAGAAGCGGGACATCCGGCCGTTGATCACCGGCCGCTCCATGCTGGTCGTACCGCTGAAGGCCCGCAATGTGGTCCTCGGCTTCATGATCCTGCTGCGGCACCCGGAGCGCGTCGAGTTCAACGACATGGACCGGGTCACCGGCGCCGAACTCGCCGCCCGCGCCGGTCTCGTGCTGGACAACGCGCGCATGTACACCTTCCAGGAGTCCGTCGCCGAGACCCTCCAGGACAGCATGCTGCCGCACATCCCGCCGCGCATGGCGGGCTGCGACATCGCCACCCGCTATCTGCCGGGCACGCTCCTGGGACGCGTCGGCGGCGACTGGTTCGACTCGGTCAAGCTGCCCGGCGCGCGGACGGCCCTGGTCGTCGGCGACGTCATGGGGCACGGCCTCAACTCGGCCGCCATGATGGGGCAGTTGCGCACGGCCGTGCAGACCATGGCCGCGCTGGACCTGCCGCCCGCGCAGTTGCTGCGCAACCTCGACGACCTCGCCCAGCGACTCGGCGACACCTACCTCGCAACCTGTCTCTACGCCGTCTACGACCCGATCGCGAGCGAACTCCACCTCGCCAACGCGGGCCACATCCCGCCGGTGATCGTGCGGGCCCGCGACGGGCGCAGTGAGCTCCTCGACCTGCCCACCGGTGCGCCCATCGGCGTCGGAGGAGTGCCCTTCGAGGCCGTACGCGTGCGAGTGGAGCCCGGTGACCGGCTGTTGATGTGCACCGACGGGCTGGTGGAGGTCCGGGGCGAGGACATCGGAGTGGGGCTCGCGACACTCACCGAGTCCGCCGCACACCCGGCCGCGTCGATGGACGACGCCTGCGACGCGATCATCCGCGCGCTCAACCCCCGCGGTGGCCGCAAGGACGACGTGGCCCTGCTGATGGCCCGGCTCAACGGCATAGAGCCGGACGACGTGGCCGAGTGGCGGATCACGCTCGATCCGGCCGAGGTGGGGCGGGCCCGCGCGGTGGTGCGGGAGCAGCTTCACGACTGGGGTCTGGTGAAACTGGTCGATGCCGCGGAGCTCCTGGTGAGCGAGCTGGTGACCAACGCGGTGCGGCACTCGCACAGCCGGGCGGTGGAACTGCGGCTGGTGCGGGGCGACACCCTGCTGTGCGAGGTGGACGACGACGACCACGACCTGCCCAATCTGCTGAGCGCGGGGCCCGCCGACGAACAGGGGCGAGGGCTGCGTGTGGTGAGCACCCTCGCGCGTGAGTGGGGTGCGAGCCGTACGAAGGCGGGGAAGACCGTCTGGTTCGAACTGACCCTGCCCCGGCGCTGAACGGCCCCTGCCCGGGCGCGTGTTTCTCGAACTGGGCGTGAAGGAATGCGCCACGCGCTTGTTCGTGCGACCCCGGCGCGATACACCGTACTGACCTGCCAACTTTGGTGGGTTGTGTTCGTATCCTGGGGAGTTGGGCATGAGCGTGACGAGTCGTTACCGGGAGTCCTGGGAGGGGTTCTGGCGGGAGGCTCCGGGGCGGCAGGGGGCCGTGTTCTGGGATGCGGAGCCGGTGTTGACCTCTGGTGTCCACCTCGCCCACTTCGAGCCCCTGCTGGTCGATCCCGGGCTGCCGCTGGTGGACCTGGGCTGTGGGAACGGCACCCAGGCCCGTTTCCTCGCCGCCCACTTCAACCAGGTGATCGGGGTGGACCTGTCCGCCGCGGCCCTCGACCACGCGCGCGACGCCGACCCCGACGAGCAGGTGACGTACCGTCTGCTGGACGCCTCCGACAAGGGCGAGCCGGCGAACCTGCACGCCGAACTCGGGGACGCCAACGTCTATATGCGGGGCGTGCTGCACCAGGCCGCGCCAGAGGACCGGCAGCAGATGGTCGACGGGGTCGCCACCCTTGTCGGGGAGCGCGGCCGGGCCTTCCTCGTCGAGCTCTCCGAGGCCGCCAAGCCCATCCTCATGGGCCTCGCGCAGAGCGCTGACGGCCCGCCCGCCAAGCTGGCACCCGTCTTCCAGCACGGCATCGCCCCCGGTGAGGTGGCCGACGACGCCGTGCCCGTCTACCTCGGAGCTGCCGGGCTCACGATCGTGGCGAGCGGTGAACTGCCGCTCATCACCACCGAGTACCGGTCCGACGGCACCCGGATCGAACTGCCGTCGAAGTGGTGGGTGGTGGGCCGCTCCGCCTGACGAGCGGGTGGGCCGGGGGGACTCCCGGCCCGCCGGGCTCCCCCGCCGGCGGGGGGCCCTCCGACGGCCTGGTCGAGCTGCCCGGCGTCCAGGAGGCCCCGGCCTGTCCGGACCGCGGGGTCGCCGCCTCGGAGGACGGGGTGCCTGCCCGACGGCGTTGCCGAGATGTCCGGAGTCCGCGAGATCCCGGCCTGTGCGGGCCGTGGGCGTTGTCCTGGAGGACGGGGTGCTGCTCGGCTTCGGACCGCGCACCCCGCTGGTCAGCGGCATCCTGGTCGACCGCATCCACCGGACCTGACCCCGCCCCCGCAAGCAGGCGCTATCGGCGCACCTGGGCGGGCACCCCGCCCGATTCGGGCGAGGTCCTGCGGAACGCCCACTCCATCCTCGGCTCCATCACGCACCGGAAGACCCGACGGACCGGCGCGGTGCACAGAACGGTCACGACGAGACCGGCGACAAGGGTGACGGCGATCGCGCCGAGCGGGGTGCGCGCCCACGCGTGCCCGGCCCAGTCCCAGTGCTTGCCGGCCTGGACGACGAAGCCGTGCAGCAGATAGCCGTAGAGCGTGCCCGCGCCCAGCGTGGTGAACCACATCCGGCGTCCCGGCACCCAGGACAGGAAGCAGGCGACCAGCACCAGCGAGCAGCCGAAGAGGGCCAGTGTCATGAGCGGCCCGTACCAGGCCGGCACGCCGAAGTGCTCGGCGGCGTCGCGGTGGAAGAACCACGCGTAGTCCATGCGCGGCAACGCCCAGTACGAGAACACCACCGTGGCCGCGAACACCGGTACCGCCGCCAGCCGCACCCGCCACTGCCGCACCAGCGAGAAGTGCTCGGGTCGCAGACACAGACCGAGCACGAAGTACGGCAGGAACTGCAGGGTGCGCTGGAGGTCGAGGTCGTTGCCGATGGACGGGGAGAGGGTGGCGAGCGCGGCGATCGTGAGGGCGATCGGCAACGGCCACCGCACGCTCCGCCAGATCGGCGTGGTCAGCCGCCAGACGAACAGCGCGGCCAGGAACCACGTCAGATACAGCGGGTCCAGCAGGCTGATCTTGCGGTCCGGGACACCGTCGGACCACCGGGTGAAAAAGGTGTACGCCACCTCGAAGACGACGTAGGGGACGACGACCCCGGTGATCAGACGCTTGATCTTCGCCGGGCTCGCGTCGAACGAACGCGAGAAGTAGCCCGAGACGATGATGAACGCCGGCATGTGGAAGGCGTAGACGACCGTGTAGAGCGCGGTGACGGCCCGGCTGTCGGAGCGCAGGGGTTCCCAGGCGTGCCCCATCGCGACCAGCACGATCGCCAGGTACTTCGCGTTGTCGAAGAACGCGTCGCGTTGCTTCGGGCGCCCCGGGGAGTTTCCCGGCGTGGTGGCCGCCGTCGTCCGTCGTGCCGCCTGCACGGGCGGTGCGGTGTCGCTCACGCTTCTCCCTGTCCGTCTCCTGTGGAACCCGCGAGGGAGGATACGCGTCTTACAGGAGTTGTCGAAGCGGCAGGGGTAAGCGGCATTCGGCTCGCCTCACCACTTGCGGGCGGCGTAAACCTCCGCGGCAACCTCCGCGGCGCGTAACGTGACGGACCATGAAGATCCTCATCAGCGCCGACATGGAGGGCGCCACGGGTGTCACCTGGCCGGACGACGTGATGCCCGGGGCGTCGCAGTGGGAGCGCTGCCGCTCGCTGTTCACCTCGGACGTCAATGCCGCTGTGCTCGGCTTCTTCGACGGCGGCGCCGACGAGGTCCTCATCAACGAGGCGCACTCGACGATGCGCAACCTGCTGCTCGAACAGCTCGACGAGCGGGCGCAGATGCTCACCGGACGGCACAAGGACCTCTCCATGGTCGAGGGCGTCCAGTACGGCGACGTCGACGGCATCGCCTTCCTCGGCTACCACGCGGGTGCGGGCCAGGAGGGTGTCCTCGCCCACACCTACCTCGCCAACTCCATCACCGGGGTGTGGCTGAACGACGTCCCCGCGAGCGAGGGACACCTCAACGCCCATGTGGTGGCCGAGTACGGCGTCCCCGTCATCCTGGTCACCGGCGACGACGTGGCCTGCGAGGACGCCCTCGGTTACGCGCCCGAGGCGCTGAAGGTCGCCGTCAAGGACCACGTCTCGCGGTACGCCGCCGTGTGCCGTACCCCGGCCCGCACCGCGGCCGACATCAGGGCCGCGGCCAAGGAGGCCGCTCAGCTGGCGGTCCGTCAGGAACCCGTAGACGCAGGGCCGTTCACGATCGCGGTCGAGTTCGACGCCGAGCACCTCGCGATGGCGGCCACCGTGGTGCCGGGCGTGGAGCGGATCGGGGCGCGGAAGGTGGCGTACACCCACGAGACCATGTACGAGGGAATCCGTACCTTCAAGGCGGTCACCACGATCGTCTCGGCCGCCGTGGAGGAGCAGTATGGCTGACCAGACGGCACTGGACGAGGTCGTCCGGTTCACCTCCGACCTCATCCGCATCGACACCACCAACCGGGGCGGCGGAGACTGTCGGGAGCGCCCCGCCGCCGAGTACGCTGCCGAGCAACTGGCCGGAGCAGGCCTGGACCCCCTGATGCTGGAGCGCACCGAGGGCCGCACGAACGTCGTCGCCCGTATCGAGGGCACCGACCCGTCGGCGGACGCGCTGCTCGTCCACGGTCATCTGGACGTCGTGCCCGCCGAGGCCGCGGACTGGAGCGTGCACCCCTTCTCCGGGGAGATCCGCGACGGGGTCGTGTGGGGGCGCGGCGCGGTCGACATGAAGAACATGGACGCGATGATCCTGGCCGTCGTGCGGGCCTGGGCCCGGGAGGGCCTGCGGCCCCGGCGGAACCTCGTGATCGCGTTCACCGCCGACGAGGAGGCCAGTGCCGTGGACGGCTCCGGGTTCCTCGCCGACGAGCATCCGGAGCTCTTCGAGGGCTGCACGGAGGGAATCAGCGAGTCGGGGGCGTTCACCTTCCACGACGGCGCCGGGCGGCAGATCTACCCCATCGCGGCGGGGGAGCGTGGCACCGGCTGGCTGAAGCTCACCGCACGCGGTCGCGCCGGGCACGGCTCCAAGGTCAACAAGGAGAACGCCGTCACACGGCTCGCCGCCGCCGTGACCCGCATCGGCGAGCACGAGTGGCCGCTGCGGCTCACCCCGACGGTCCGGGCGGCCCTCACCGAACTCGCCGCGCTCCACGGCATCGAGACCGACCTCACCGACGTGGACGGGCTGCTGGAGAAGCTCGGCCCGGCCGCCAAGCTGGTCGAGGCGACCGTCCGCAACAGCGCCAACCCGACCATGCTGGAAGCCGGTTACAAGCTCAACGTCATCCCCGGGGAGGCCGTGGCCTACGTCGACGGCCGGTATCTGCCCGGCGGCGAGGACGAGTTCCGCGCGACCCTCGACAAGCTCACAGGGCCTGACGTGGACTGGGAGTTCAGCCATCGCGAGGTCGCCCTCCAGGCGCCGCTCGACTCGCCGACGTACGCCGGTATGCGTGCCGCCGTCGAGGAGTTCGCGCCCGAGGGGCACGTCGTGCCGTACTGCATGTCCGGCGGCACGGACGCCAAGCAGTTCTCCCGCCTCGGTATCACCGGGTACGGGTTCACGCCCTTGAAGCTTCCGGTGGGCTTCGACTACCAGGCCCTGTTCCACGGGGTCGACGAGCGGGTCCCGGTGGAGGCACTGCACTTCGGAGTCCGGGTACTCGACCGGTTCCTGCGGACAGCCTGAGCGAGTTGGGGGAGAGCGTGCAGACGTCGCCATACGGTTCCTGGTCCTCACCCGTCGACGCGGCACTCGCGGCCGCGCACGACGGACGCCCCGAATGGCTGGGCTTCGTCGGGGACGAGGTGTGGTGGACGGAACCCCGGCCCGCCGAGGACGGCCGCCGCACCCTGGTGCGCAGACGCGCCGACGGCCCGGAGGAGTCGGTGCTGCCCGCGCCGTGGAACGTGCGCAGCCGGGTCATCGAGTACGGCGGTCACCCCTGGGCCGGCGCGGTGGTGGCCGGTGCGCCCCTCGTCGTGTTCGTGAACTTCGCCGACCAGCGGCTGTACCGGTACGAGCCCGGGACCGAGCCGCGCCCTCTCACCCCCGACTCCCCGGTCGGCGGCGGACTGCGCTGGGCGGAACCGCAGTTGAGGCTCGACCGCGGTGAGGTGTGGTGCGTCCTGGAGGAGTTCACCGGCGACGGGCCCACCGACGTACGCCGGGTGCTCGCCGCCGTGCCCCTGGACGGCTCTGCCGCGCAGGACCGGGACGCGGTACGTGAACTTACCGACGACCGGCACCGGTTCATCACCGGGCCCCGGCTCTCGCCCGACGGCTCACGCGCCGCCTGGCTCGCCTGGGACCACCCGCGCATGCCGTGGGACGGCACCGAGCTGGTCGTCGCCGAGGTCCACCAGGGCATGCTCCGGGAGCCCCGCACGGTGGCCGGCGGACCGGAGGAGTCCATCGCCCAGGCCGACTGGTCGCCCGACGGCCGCCTCCTGTACGCGAGCGACCGCACCGGCTGGTGGAACCTCTACCGCGACGGGGAGCAACTCTGCCCGCGCGAGGAGGAGTTCGGCGGCGCCCTCTGGAAGCTCGGCCACCGCTGGTTCGCCCCGCTGGACAGCGGACTCATCGCCGTCGTGCACGGCAGCGGCTCGACCGCGCTCGGCATCGTCGACCCCGAGACCGGCGAACTCGTCGACGCGGCGGGCCCCTGGACCGAGTTCGCGCCCACCCTCGCGGTGCACGGCGAGCGGGTCGTCGGCGTCGGGGCGAGCCCCCGCACCGCCTACGAGGTCGTCGAACTCGACACGCTCCCCCACGCTCGAACAACCTCGCGCGGGGGCGCCCCCATCGGCCGGGCCCGGGTGATCGGCGCCGAGCACGACGACCCGGTCGACCCCGTCCACTACCCCGAGCCGCTGATCCGCACCTTCACCGGACCGGACGGCCGGGACATCCACGCCCACGTCTACCCGCCCCACCACCCCGGGTACATGGCACCCGGCGGCGAGCTGCCGCCGTACGTCGTGTGGGTGCACGGCGGGCCGACCGGACACGCGCCCCTTGTGCTCGACCTCTCGATCGCCTACTTCACCTCGCGCGGCATCGGCGTCGCCGAGGTCAACTACGGGGGCTCGACCGGATACGGCAGGGAGTACCGCAACCGTCTGCGCGAGCAGTGGGGTGTGGTCGACGTCGAGGACTGCGCGGCCGTCGCGCTCGCCCTCGCCGACGAGGGCACCGCCGACCGCGGCCGGCTCGCGATCCGCGGCGGCAGCGCCGGTGGCTGGACCGCGGCCGCCTCCCTCACCACGACCGACGTCTACGCCTGCGGCACGGTCGCCTATCCGGTTCTCGACCTGGCCGGCTGGGGCGCCGGGGAGACCCACGACTTCGAGTCGCAGTACCTGGAGAGCCTGGTCGGACCGCTCGCCGAGGTCCCCGGAAGATACGCCGAGCGCTCACCCGTCGAGCACGCCGACCGGGTCACCGTGCCGTTCCTGCTGCTGCAGGGCCTGGACGACGTGATCTGCCCGCCCGCGCAGTGCGAGCGGTTCCTCGCCCGGATCTCGGGGCGACGGGTGCCGCACGCCTACCTCGCGTTCGAGGGGGAGGGCCACGGGTTCCGCCGGACCGACACGATGATCCGAGCCCTGGAGTCCGAACTCTCCCTGTACGCCCAGGTGTTCGGGCTGAACCCGCCCGGTGTCCCGACCTTGGAGCTCACCAAGTGACAGAACTCGTGCGGCCGTCCAGACTCGCCCCCGGCGCCCGCGTGGCCGTGGTCGCGACCAGCGGGCCGGTGCAGGAGGAACGCCTCCAGGCCGGACTCGACGTCCTGCGCGGCTGGGACCTCGACCCGGTCGTCGCCCCTCATGTGCTCGACACACACGGTGAGTTGGGATATCTGGCCGGCTCCGACGCCGACCGCGCCGCCGATCTCCAGCAGGCCTGGTGCGACCCGTCCGTCGACGCGGTGCTGTGCGCCAGGGGCGGCTACGGCGCCCAGCGGATGGTCGACCTGCTCGACTGGGACGCGATGCGGGCGGCCGGGCCCAAGGTGTTCGTGGGCTTCAGCGATGTCACGACGCTGCACCAGGCGTTCGCCACCCGCATGGGACTGGTCACGCTGTACGGGCCGGCCGCCGCCGGAGTCGACTTCGTCAAGAGCGCCGTCGCCCAGGAGCATCTGAAGGCCACGCTGTTCACCCCGGAAACGGTCCGCACGATCGCCTCCCGGGGCGGCGCCCTGACCCCAGGGAGGGCCCGCGGAGTCACGCTGGGCGGCTGCCTCAGCCTGCTCGCCACCGACCTCGGCACCCGGCACGCCCGCCCCGGAGCCCGGGACGGACTGCTGCTGATCGAGGACGTGGGGGAGCAGGCGTACCGCGTCGACCGCATGCTGACCCAACTCCTGCGCAGCGGATGGCTGGAGGGGGTCAGCGGGATCGTCCTCGGTTCCTGGGCGGGGTGCGGTCCCTACGGTGTGCTGCGAGCGGTTCTCGCCGACCGGCTGGGCGGACTCGGTGTCCCCGTCGTCGAGGAGTTCGGATTCGGGCACTGCGAGGGGGCGTTGACCATGCCCTTCGGGGTGGCGGGCGAACTCGACGCCGACGCGGGCACGTTGACGCTGGACGAGCCGGCCCTTCGCTGAGTCTCCGTCGAGGAACACCCGTCACGGCGGTCGGCCCCGCCTGCCGGGAGTCACCCGGAGGGCGGCGCTCACCGTGCGTGACGGGGACTTCGGGCGCACCCTGGTCGCATGAGCCCGAAGACCTCCGAGCGCGGCACGACCAAAGGCAGGGGCGGGGCGGTGACACCGGCCAGGGTGATCGTCCTGCTGCTCGCCGTCCTCGCCCTGATCTTCATCTTCGAGAACACCCGGGAGACGAAGATCAGGCTGCTGATCCCCGAGGTGACCATGCCGCTGTGGACGGCGCTGCTCGCCACCGGCCTGATCGGTGCCCTGTGCGGGGCGTACTTCATGAAACGGCGCAGCTGAGGCAGGCTGCCCGATCCGCGGGAGGGACCCTGGCGGACCGTAGGGTGGCGGGATGCCGAAGACCACTTCCCGCTATCTCGCCGAGGGCCCCCGCGTGGGCATACGCCACTTCACCCACGAGGACGGCGCCGAGTTCACCGCCCGGGCCCGCGAGAGCAAGGACCTGCACCAGCCCTGGCTGTTCCCGCCGGACAGCGTCGACGCGTACACCGCCTACGCGGGCCGGCTGATCGAGGACCGGACCAAGAGGGGGTTCCTGGTCTGCGAGAAGGACGGTGAGCGGGGTGACGGGGCCATCGCCGGGTTCATCAACATCAACAACATCGTCGAGGGCGGCTTCCAGTGCGGGGCCCTCGGCTACGGCGCCTTCGCGCACGCCGCCGGACGCGGGCTGATGCGTGAGGGGCTGGACCTCGTGGTCGGGCACGCCTTCGGCCCGATGCGGCTGCACCGTCTGGAGATCAACGCCCAGCCCCGGAACACCGCCTCCATCGCGCTCGCCCGTAGGTGCGGTTTCCGGCTGGAGGGTTTCTCCCCGAAGATGATCTACGTCGACGGGGAGTGGCGGGACCACGAGCGCTGGGCGATCACCGCCGAGATGCGGACTTCCGGTTGATCTTCATCGTGTCGAGGTCCGTGACCGTCGACTTCAGCTCGCGGAAGCCGTGACCGAGGTCGCGCAGCGCGCTCTCGGCGCGGTCCTCCGCGATCGCGGCCGCCATCTCCTCGCCGTCCGCCGCGTCCGACACCACCACGTACCGCAGGGAGAAGCGCTTCAGCGGCGCGGGCTCGTACGACAGCGAGCCCTCCTCGGTGAACCGCATGCTCGTCATGCCGTGCTCCGACGCCTCGGCGAGCAGTCGGGCACGGGCCTCCTCGGTGAGTCCGTCCCAGGTGCCGCGGACGATCACCCGGTAGGTGTGCTGCTCACTCACTGTCGCTCCCTCGCGTTGTCGTGGAGGGCCGACTGTACGGCGGAGAGCATGCCCGGCATGCGGAATATCGCCGTGCTGGAAGCCCCTCCGACCTAGGGGCCCTGGGGGACGTTGCGGTCCACGTACTCGTACACCACACCGTCCGGATGCATCACGATCAGATTGCGGCCCGCCGGTGTCGCCACCGGGCCCGCGACGATGTGCGCGCCCAGCTCGCCCAGCACCCGACGGGCCTCGTCGACGTCCTTCACCGCGATGGTCGCCGCGACCTTGCGCAGCACCTCCAGCTCCGCCTCGGGCCCGCTCATCAGCAGGAAGCAGCCCACCGCGGCCACTTGGACGCCGGCGCGCTCGAAACGGAGGGCCTTGGCGCCCGCCAGTCGTTCGTAGAAGACGACCGCGCTGTCCAGGTCGTCGACGCAGACGCGCAGCGTGGTTCCCAGAATCTCCATGCCGACGAGCCTAGTTCGGGCGGCCGGGACGAGGAGATCGTTTCACGCGATCCTCCCGACCCGGGCGTTACGCGTACAGGCGTGCGGGTACCCGGCGGGCATGGACCGCTTGGATCACCTGGAGCATCTGGACAAGCATCTGGTCGACGAGCTGGCGCAGGTGGCGCGCGAGACCGTACGGGAGGAGCTGCGCGAGCAGACGCGCAAGCAACGCCGTACGGCCATGCTGTACGCCGCGTCCGGCGCCGTCGCCCTGTACGCGGGCGCGGCCGTGGCACTGGCCGTGGGCCTCGCACTCGCCCTCGGGCTGCCCGACTGGGCCGCCGCACTGATCACCGCCGCGATTCTGGGCGCCGTCGCCTACGCGCTGCGCGGCGCGGCCAGGCCCTCCGCGCACCGGCCCACGGCCGGGCGCGACGGCGTCGGCGAGGGTACGGCGCCCGCGGCCGCGCAGTATCCGCCCATGCCGCCGGTCGCCCCCGCCACACCGGCGCCCGGTGCGGCGCCGACACAGGACCTCAACGACCCCGAGCAGCCGCATCACCGAGCGTGACGCATGGTGCACGACACAGGCAGGGAACCACCTGTGAGGCCCGGCAGGGTCGTGGTGGTGACGGGGGCCAGCGGCGGCGTGGGGCGGGCCACGGCCCGGGCCTTCGCCGAGCGGGGCGCCCGGGTCGCCCTGCTGGCCCGGGGATCCGAGGGCCTCGCGGCGGCCGCCGACGATGTGCGGCGGGCCGGCGGCGAGGCCCTCGTCGTGAGCGTCGACATGGCCGACGCGAAGGCCGTCGAGGACGCGGCCCAACAGGTCGTCGACGCCTTCGGGCACATCGACGTCTGGGTCAACAACGCCTTCACCGGGGTCTTCGCCCCGTTCACCGAGATCACCCCGGACGAGTTCCGGCGGGTGACCGAAGTGACGTATCTGGGCTACGTGTTCGGCACTCGGGCGGCGCTGCGGCACATGCTGCCGCGGGACCGGGGGACCGTCGTGCAGGTGGGATCCGCGCTGGCCTACCGGGGGATTCCCCTCCAGTCGGCGTACTGCGGGGCCAAGCACGCCATCCAGGGGTTCAACGAGTCCCTGCGGTGCGAGCTGCTGCACTCGGGCACCGGTGTCCGCACCACGATGGTGCAGCTTCCGGGCCTCAACACCCCGCAGTTCGACTGGGTGTTGAACCGGATGCCGGGGCGGGCACGGCCGGTGGCGCCGGTGTACCAGCCGGAGGTCGCCGCTCGGGCGGTCGTGCACGCGGCGTCCCACGGGCGGCGGCGGGAGTACTGGGTCGGCGGCTCCACGGCCGCCACGCTGATCGCCAACGCGGTGGTTCCCGGTGTGCTGGACCGCTATCTGGCCCGGACCAACTTCGAGGCCCAGCAGGACGAGGGCGCGCACGACGGGCCGGGGAACCTGTGGGCCCCGCTGGACGGCCCGCACGGACGGGACTTCGGGGCTCACGGGCGCTTCGACTCCGAGGCGCAGAGCAGGAGTTGGCAGGACTGGTTCTCCCGCAACCGCAACCGGCTGGGCATGGGCCTGATGGCCGCCGGCGGGCTGGGCGCCGCGGTGACCGCCGGACTCCGGGGCCGGGGCTGAACGCACAGCAGGCGGGTCGCGCAGAGGGCCGACGGGACGCGAGAATCCCCGTCGGCCCTCTGCGCGGAGTTTTACCGTTCACCCCTGCTGGAGCTGGGGCAGCACCTTCGTACGGTAGAAGTCGAAGAAGCCGCGCTGGTCCGGGCCGATCTGGTTGACGTAGACACGGTCGAAGCCTGCGTCGGCGAAGGCGCTCAGCGCGGAGACATGCTCGTCGACGTCGTCCCCGCACACCGACTTCTCGGTCACCATCTCCTCGGTGACCAGCGGTTCCAACTGCTCGAAGTGGCTGGGGGAGGGCAGGATCTGGGCCATCTCGCCGGGCAGGAACTGGTTGAACCACAGCTTGCGGACCGTACGGACGCATTCCTCGCGGTCCGTGCCATAGCAGACCTTCGTCCCGCCGCTCACCGGCTTCCCGGCCCCGCCGCCCTTGCGGAACTGCTCGACCATCGGCGCCTCCGGCATCATCGTGATGTAGCCGTCGCCGACCCGGGACGCGAGCGCGGTGGCCGCGGGCCCGAAGCCGGAGATGTCGATGGGGACGGGCTGGTCGGGAACCGTGTAGAGGCGGGCGTTCTCCACCGTGTAGTGCGTGCCGTGGTGGTTGACCTCCTCACCCGTGAAGAGGCGCCGCATCACCTGGATCGACTCCTCCAGCATCTCCAGCCGGATGTGCGCGGGCGGCCAGACATGGCCGAGGACGTGCTCGTTGAGGGCCTCGCCGGAGCCGACGCCCAGCCGGAAGCGGCCGTTCGTCATCACGGCCGAGGTCGCCGCGGCCTGCGCCACCACCGCGGGGTGCATCCGCACGGTCGGGCAGGTCACGGCCGTCTCGATGGGCAGGGAGACCGCCTCCGAGAGCGCGCCGATCACCGACCACACGAAGGGGCTCTGGCCCTGTGCGTCGTTCCACGGGTGGTAGTGGTCGGAGATCCACAGGGAGCGGAAGCCGGCCTGTTCGGCCATCCGGGCCTGTTCGACCAGCTCCGCGGGACCGAACTCCTCGCACGACAGGAAATAGCCGTATTCGGGCATGGGGGCACCTCCGGCGGCTCCATAAGCAGTGGGCCCGGTCCGAGTACCCGGCGACCCGTGCGGAAACCGGCGTTTGGGCGCCCTGGCCAGGGGGACGCGGAAGGCTCCCGAGGTACGCGACAGCCCCGGAGGCGAACCGTGAGTCGACCCCGAATCGTGATCGTCGGTGCCGGCTTCGCCGGGTACCGGACAGCAAAGGAACTGTCCCGAAAAGCCCGCGGCAAGGCCGACATCACCCTGCTCAACCCGACCGACTACTTTCTGTATCTGCCCCTGCTGCCCCAGGTCGCCGCCGGGATCCTGGAACCCCGCCGGGTGACCGTCTCCCTCTCCGGCACCCTGCCCCGGGTGCGGCTGGTGCTCGGCGAGGCCGACGGCATCGACATGGACGCGCGGACCGTCCACTACACCGGCCCGGAGGGCGACAGCGGCACCCTGACCTACGACCGGCTCGTGCTGGCCGTGGGCAGCGTCAACAAGCTGCTCCCCGTCCCCGGGGTCGCCGAGCACGCGCACGGCTTCCGCGGGCTGCCCGAGGCGCTGTACCTGCGCGACCATGTCACCCGGCAGATGGAGCTCGCGGCCGCGACCGACGATCACGACGAGTGCCGGGCGCGCAGCACGTTCGTGGTGGTGGGCGCCGGATACACCGGCACCGAGGTCGCCGCGCACGGGCAGCTCTACACCGACGCGCAGGTCCGGGGGCAGCCCCTGAAGGAGGGCGTACGGCCGCGCTGGCTGCTCCTCGACATCGCCGACTGGGTGCTGCCCGAACTCGACGAGCACCTCTCCACCACCGCCGACCGCACCCTGCGGGAGCGGGGTGTCGAGGTGCGGACGGGGACCTCCGTCAAGGAGGCCACGTCGGACGGCGTCCTGCTGAGCGACGGCGAGTTCGTCGCGACCCGGACCCTCGTGTGGTGTGTCGGGGTACGGCCGGATCCGCTGGTCGAGTCCACCGGTCAGCCCGTGGAACGCGGACGGCTCGTGGTCGACCCCTACCTCCAACTCCCAGGCCGCCCCGAGGTGTTCGCCTGCGGGGACGCGGCCGCGGTACCCGACCTGAACAACCCCGGCGGCTTCACGCCGATGACCGCGCAGCACGCCTGGCGGCACGGGAGGACGGCGGCGCACAACATCGCCGCCTCGTTCGGGGACGGTGAGCGACAGCCCTACCGGCACAGGGACTTGGGCTTCGTCGTCGACCTCGGTGGCGCCAAGGCCGCCGCCAACCCGCTGCACATCCCCCTGTCCGGGCCCGTCGCCGGTGCCGTCACCCGCGGCTACCACCTCGCCGCCATGCCCGGCAACCGCGTCCGGGTCGCCGCCGACTGGCTGCTGGACGCCGTACTCCCGCGCCAGGCGGTCCAGTTGGGCCTCGTACGGTCCTGGTCGGTACCACTGGAGTCGGCGTCGCCGGAGCTGGCACGCGTCCCGGGGCGACCGGGAGCGCGCGAGGAGGCCGCCGCCCGTTCCGGTCCTGGAGCCGCGACAGCGAGGGACACGAGGCCGGGACCGACCGAGCAGGCCGATCAGGGGAATCCTGGGGCCGAGCAGGCTGGTTCGGGGAATCCCGCGGGCGGGCGGCCCGAGTCGGGGAACCCCGCGGACGGGGGACGCGAGCCGGGGAAACCTCCGGCGGAGCCTGCCAAGTCGGGCAACCCCGCGCCCGAGCAGGGCGATCCGCCGGAGCTGACGGTCGCCGGGGCGAGTGCCGGCGAGGCGGTGATCGCGGAAGCGAAGGCACGCGAGGCGGCCCAGGGGAAGCAGCCCGCGAAGAGCGAGCCCGGTGGTGGACAGGCGAGGAGCGGGCCGGTGTCCGAATCCTTCGAGGGCCGGCCCGGCTCCGAACCGGCGAAGGAGCAGCCCGGCGTCGAGCCCGCGAAGAGCCAACCCGGCGGTGAACCCGCCAAGAACCAACCCGCCCCCGAGCCCGCCAAGAACCGACCCAGCTCCCACCCCGCCAAGAACCACCCCGGCGGTGAGCCGCGGAAATCCCTCGGCGCCGTCAAGAACACTGACGCGGATTCCGCGGAAGGAGACTCATGAACACCGGTGAACTCGTCGAACTCGCCCAGCAGTTGCGCGTGGACAGCGTGCGCGCCTCCGCTTCCGCCGGTTCCGGGCACCCGACCTCCTCGATGTCCGCCGCGGACCTGATGGCCGTACTTCTCGCGAACCACTTCCGCTACGACTTCGACCGCCCCGAGCACCCCGGCAACGACCGCTTCGTGCTGTCCAAGGGCCACGCCTCCCCGCTGCTGTACGCCGCCTACAAGGCGGCCGGTGCCGTCGACGACGAGGAACTGCTGACCTTCCGCAAGATCGGCAGCCGTCTCGAAGGACACCCGACTCCGCGCCGGCTGCCGTGGGTCGAGACCGCGACCGGCTCGCTGGGCCAGGGGCTGCCCGTGGGCGTGGGGATCGCGCTGTCCGGGAAGCGGCTGGACCGTGTCGGCTACCGGGTGTGGGTCCTCACCGGTGACAGCGAACTCGCCGAGGGCTCCATCTGGGAGGCCGCCGAACACGCCGGTCACGAGCACCTGGACAACCTCACCGCGATCGTCGACGTCAACCGGCTCGGCCAGCGCGGCGCCACCCGGCACGGCCATGACCTCGACGCCTACGCCCGCCGCTTCCAGGCCTTCGGCTGGCACACCGTCGAGGTCGACGGACACGACGTGGACGCGATCGAGCGCGCGTACGGCGAGGCCGAGTCCACCAAGGGCCAGCCCACCGCGATCATCGCCCGCACCCTCAAGGGCAAGGGTGTCGCCGACATCGAGGACCGCGAGGGCCTGCACGGGAAGCCGCTGAAGAACGCCGACGACGCGATCGAGGAACTCGGCGGCGTACGGGACCTGCGGGTCCAGGTGCGCGAGCCGCAGGCCGCCCGCATGCTGCACGCCGTACGCGCCGGACACCTCGAACTGCCCAGGTGGGACAAGGGATCCGAGGAGGAGGGCGTCGCCACGCGCGACGCGTACGGCCAGGCGCTCACCGCCCTCGGCACCGGACGCGGAGACATCGTCGCCCTCGACGGCGAGGTCGGCGACTCCACGCGCACCGAGCTCTTCGCCAAGGAGCACCCCGACCGCTACTTCGAGTGCTACATCGCCGAGCAGCAGATGGTCGCCGCCGCCGTCGGACTCGCCGCGCGCGGCTGGGTGCCGTACGCCACCACCTTCGCGGCCTTCCTCACCCGCGCCCACGACTTCGTGCGCATGGCCTCCATCAGCGGGGCCGGCATCAACCTCGTCGGCTCGCACGCGGGCGTCGCCATCGGGCAGGACGGGCCCAGCCAGATGGGCCTGGAGGACCTGGCGATGATGCGGTCGGTGTACGGCTCGACCGTGCTGTACCCGTGCGACGCCAACCAGACCGCCCACCTGATCGCCGCCATGGCGGACCTGGACGGCATCCGCTATCTGCGCACCAACCGCGGCGAGAGCCCGGTGATCTACGGACCCGAGGAGGAGTTCCCGATCGGCGGCAGCAAGGTGCTGCGCTCCTCGGCCCGCGACCGGATGACGGTCGTCGCGGCGGGCGTCACCGTGCACGAGGCGCTGAAGGCCGCCGACGCCCTCGACCGCGAGGACATCCAGGTGCGGGTGATCGACCTGTACTCGGTCAAGCCCGTGGACCGCGACACCCTCCGGCAGGCCGCCGAGGACACCGGCTGCCTCATGACGGTGGAGGACCACCACGAGGAGGGCGGCCTCGGCGACGCCGTCCTGGACGCGTTCTCCGACGGCCGGCCCGTGCCCCGTCTGGTGCGCCTGGCCGTCCGTACGATGCCGGGCTCGGCCTCGCCCGACGAGCAGCTGCACGCCGCGGGCATCGACGCCGAGGCGATCGCGACCGCCGCCCGGCTGCTGGTGGAACAGTCGGTCACCCCGTGAGCAGCGACGTCGTACGCACCGTACGAGCGGGACGGCGGACCGTCGAGGTGCACCGGCCGGACAAGGTGCTGTTCCCCGGCGGTGACGGCGCGAAGGAGTACACCAAGGGCGATCTCGTCGACTACTACCGGTCCGTCGCGCCGTTCATGGTGCCGCAGCTGCGGGGCCGTCCGCTGATGCTGGAGCGGCATCCGGACGGCCTCGACGGCCCCCGGTTCATGCAGAAGAACACCCCGGACGGCTACCCGGAGTGGATCAGCCGTGTCGAGGTGTCGAAGGAGGGCGGCACCGTATGTCACACCGTCTGTGACGACACGGCCACCCTGCTGTACCTCGCCGACCAGGCCTCCCTCACCCTGCACCGCTGGCTGTCCCGCGTCGGCAGCGAGAACCGTCCCGACCGGATGGTCTTCGACCTCGACCCGGTCGGGGACGACGACTTCGGCGCCGTACGGGAGGCGGCCTGGCTGCTCGGGGAACTGCTCGACGAGCTGAAACTGCCCTCGGTGCTGATGACCACCGGCTCACGCGGACTGCATGTGATCGTGCCCCTCAACGGCCGGCACGACTTCGACGAGGTGCGCGAGTTCGCCAAGGACGTCGCCGACACCCTGGTCGCAGGCCACCCCGACCGGCTCACCACCGCCGCCCGCAAGAAGGACCGCGGCGATCGTCTCTACCTCGACGTGCAGCGCAACGCCTACGCGCAGACCGCCGTCGCTCCCTTCACCGTCCGCGCGAAACCCGGCGCGCCGGTGGCCACCCCGATGGCCTGGACCCAGCTGGACGATCCGGGCCTGGACGCGCGCCGCTGGACCATCGCCGACGCCGTCGAGCAGGCCCGCACCAATCCCTGGGCCGGAGTGCTGTCCAAGGGCCGGGCGCTGGGCCCGGCCCGGCGCCGGCTGAACGCGTTGATGTCCTCCTGAAGGTTTGGCCGACGGACGAGCGGCCACCCGCAGGGAGAGGTGCCATGTCGAACACAAAGAACTCACCGGAAGCACAGACTTCACAGAATTCCCCCAGAGGGAAAGAAAAGGACACGGAAGAGAACGTGGCTGACGAGCGGCGGCCCAAGCCGATGGAGGTGCTGCGCGAGGCGCGCGCCCAGCTCTCGGAGCTCACCGGCATGACCGCCGAGAACGTCTCCTCCTTCGAACAGACCGAAGACGGCTGGTCGTTGGAGGTGGAGGTCCTCGAGCTCTCGCGGGTGCCCGACACGATGAGCCTGATGGCGAGCTACCGGGTCGAACTCGACCACGAGGGTCAGCTCACCGGCTATCGACGCGTTCGCCGTTACGAACGCGGCCGGGCCGACGCACACCGTCGCTAGGAGGCCCCCGCAGCTCACGCGCCCGTTGCTCACCTGTCCACAGACAAGTCACCAGACAGACAAGTCACCAGCACAGACAGTCACCAGTGCACAGACAAGGAGGTGCGGTCGACATGACCGTTGTCCCGGCCCAGCAGAGCGGTGGCGGAGGCGGCAGCAGTGGCCTCTACGACGTTCTGGAACTAGTCCTCGACAGGGGTCTCGTCATCGATGCGTTCGTACGGGTCTCCCTGGTCGGTATCGAGATCCTGAAGATAGACATCCGTGTCGTCGTCGCGAGCGTCGACACCTATCTGCGCTTCGCCGAGGCCTGCAACCGACTCGACCTGGAGGCCGGCCCGCACCGTGACCCCGGTCTGCCCGACCTCGTCGGCGAGATGACCGAGTCCGGCGCGCGCGGCAAGTCCAAGGGAGCGCTGTCCGGAGCCGCGGAGACCATCTCCGACGCCTTCAAGCAGTCACGTGAGGAGTCCGAGAGCTCCGAGCGGCAGTCCAGGCCGCGGGCCCGCAAGGCCACGGCCACGCGCAGGAAGGAGGAGCAGGAGTGAGCACCTACGTCTACGGCATCACCGCCGCCTCCCACCCCTCGCTGCCGGACGGCATGGCGGGCGTCGGCGAGCCGTCGCTCCCCGTGCGGGTGCTGAAGGCGGGCGATCTGGCGGCCGTCGTCAGTGACGCCCCCGAGGGACTGCGGCCCAAGCGGCGGGACCTGCTCGCCCACCAGAACGTCCTGGCCGAGACGGGCGCCGACGGTGTCGTGCTGCCCATGCGCTTCGGCAGCGTCGCCACGGACGACAGTGCCGTCACCGGAGTGCTGGAGGACCGCGCCGAGCACTACAAGGAGCGGCTCCGGGCCCTGGACGGCAGGGTCGAGTACAACATCAAGGCCACGCACGACGAAGAGGCCGTGCTGCACCGGGTGATGTCCGACAACCCGGAGATCCGGTCCGTCACCGAGGCCAACCGGCAGGCGGGCGGCGGCACTTACGAGCAGCGGCTCAGGCTCGGCGAGATGGTCGTGGCCGCGGTCAAGGCCCGCGAGGCCGAGGACGCCGCCGATGTGCAGCACGCCCTGGAACCCGTCGCCGACGCGGTCAGCGTGGGCCCCGAGTCCAGCGGCTGGCTCGCCAACGTGTCCTTCCTGGTACCCCGCGACTCGGCGGAGACCTTCCTGGCCACCGCGGAGCAGCTCCGCAAGAGCCACGCACACCTCGAACTGCGGATCAACGGCCCGCTGCCGCCGTACAGCTTCGTGGAGCCGGGCCCGGAGCCGGCGGGTGCCGGGATCAGCTCCGACATGGGGGCCGAGGAGTGAGGCGGCGGTGGGACTCATAGGAGAGGTGCTGCTGCTGCCGTTCGCACCGGTACGCGGCAGCGCCTGGGTGATCAGGCAGGTGCTGAGCGAGGCGGAGCGCCTCTACTACGACCCGGCGGCCGTCCGGGCCGAACTCGCGCGGCTGGAGGAGCGGCTGGAGGCGGGCGAGATCGACGAGGAGGAGTTCGACCGACAGGAGGACGAACTCCTCGACCGGTTGGAGATCGGCCTGCGCGGTGGCGCGGGGACTGGCGACGGGACGACACGATGAACCGAGTGGGAATGGGCCTCGCGGTAGGGGCCGGATACGTCCTCGGACGTACGAAGAAACTGAAACTGGCATTCGCCATCGGCGGCATAGTCGCCGGCAAGAAGATGAACCTGAGCCCTCGGGCGATCGCCGACCTGGTGACCCAGCAACTGCTGAAGAACCCGCAGTTCAAGGAGATCGGCGACACGCTGCGCCAGGACCTGCGCGGCGTCGGCAAGGCGGCCTCCGGCGCGATGGTGGAGCGGCAGATCAACGCCGTCGCCGACCGTCTGCACGGTCGTACCGCCCAGGTCCGCGACCAGCTCTCCGGCGTGACGCCGGACCTGGGCTTCGAGGACGAGGACGAAGAGACCCAGGACGCCGAGGACGACGAGAGCCGCGCGCACGACGACCCGGAGGCGGAGGACGCCGGGACGGACGAGGCCGCCGACGCCGATGCGGACGACGGCGAAGAGGACGACGAGGAATCCGAACCGCGCCGCCGGAGGCCCGAGAGCAAGGGCACGGCTGCGGTGAAGAGGACCGCCAAGAAGGCGCCGGCGAAGAAGACGGCCGAGAACAAGCCGCCCGCCAAGCGCGCCCCGGCCAAGAAGACCGCCGCGAAGAAGTCGGCCGCCAAGAAGTCGACCGCGTCCGGGGGCAGCGCCCGCGGTGCCAGGACCCGACTGCCGAAGGGCGGCGGTGAGTGATGACCGAGACACTCGGAGCAGCGAAGAACGTGACCGACAAGGCGAAGAAGAACCCGGTCACGGACGTGGTCCGCAGCGAGGCCGCCGACCGGCTCAAGGGCGAGGTGCAGGACTACCTGTCCGCGCAGGTCCAGCGGATGCTGGTCGGAGTCGGTCACAAGCTGGGCGAGACCACGGGCAAGCTGAACGACATAGCCGAGGGCAACAGCCCCGGCTTCGCCAAGCTCGCCCTCGACGGCGGCCGCAAGATCGCCGAGGGCAAGGGCCCCGTGCGCAGCGCGGTGGAGCTCGGCTTCTCGCACGCCAAGGACAAGGTCGTCGGCGCCTTCAAGAACATCGGCGGCGGCAAGGGCAAGCGCAAGGGCGGGGCGGGCCAGAAGCCCACGGTGATCATCGAGTTCATCGATGTGGGCGTGGACCTGCGCACGGCCTACGACCAGTGGACGCAGTGGCAGGACTTCTCCACCTTCGCGAAGGGCGTCAAGAGCGCGAACCGCGCCGACGACACCCACACCGACTGGCAGATGAAGATCTTCTGGTCCAACCGCAGCTGGAAGGCCACCACCACCGACCAGATCCCCGACGACCGGATCCACTGGACGTCGGAGGGCGCCAAGGGCACCACCAAGGGCGTCGTCTCCTTCCACCGCCTCGCCGACAACCTCACCCGGGTCCTGCTGGTGATCGAGTACTACCCCAAGGGCCTGTTCGAGAAGACCGGCAACATCTGGCGCGCCCAGGGCCGCCGGGCCCGGCTCGACCTCAAGCACTTCGCCCGCTTCATCACGCTCAAGGGCGAGGCGGAGGACGGCTGGCGCGGCGAGATCCGCGACGGCGAGGTCGTCAAGAGCCACGAGGACGCGGTGGCGGAGGAAGAAGAAGAGGGCGCAGAGGGCGCCGAGGAGACCGAGGAAGAGGAAGAGGAGCAGGAAGGCCCGTACGCCGAGGACGAGACCGAGGAGGAGCCGGAGGAAGAGGGCGAGCCCGAGGACGAGTACGAGGAGTACGACGAGGAGGAGCCGGAGGAGGAGGCCGAGCCCGACGAAGAGGTCGAGGGCGAGGCGGCCGCTGACGACGAAGAGGCGCCCGAGGAAGAGCCCGAGGAAGAAGAGGACTACGAGTACGCCGAGGGTGGGAGCCGACGATGAGCATGCCCAGCCGGCTCCCGGACCCCTACGGACAGGGAAGCGGCGCCAACCTGGCCGACATCCTGGAGCGCGTGCTGGACAAGGGCATCGTGATCGCGGGTGACATCCGCATCAACCTGCTCGACATCGAGCTGCTCACCATCAAACTGCGGCTGATCGTCGCCTCGGTCGACAAGGCCAAGGAGATGGGGATCGACTGGTGGGAGGACGACCCCGCGTTGTCCACCCGCGCCCGCCGTGACGAACTCACCCGGGAGAACACCGAGTTGCGCGAGCGGCTGGCGCGTCTCGAACAGCTGGAGCCTGCCCGTGGCGAGGAGGAGAAGAGCTCATGACCGGACTGCGGTACGTCTACGCCGTCTGCCGTCCCTTCGGCACCCCGTTGCAGGCCCAGCTGGCCGGGGTCGCCGGTGACCCGCCCAGACTGCTGCACCACCACGGACTGGTGGCCGTGGTCAGCCATGTGCCGGAGCGGGACTTCGCCGAAGAGCCGCTCCGCAAGCATCTGGAGGACCTGGACTGGCTGACCACGACGGTGCGCGCCCACCAGAGCGTCATCGACGCGCTCACCGTCGTCACCACCCCGCTGCCGCTCCGCCTCGGCACCGTCTTCCGCGACGACAGCGGGGTCCGCGTGATGCTCGAGGAACGCGAGGACGGTTTCCTGCGCACGCTCGACCGGCTCAAGGACCGGGTGGAGTGGGGCGTCAAGGTGTACGCCGAAACGGCTGCGACGGCGCCTGCCGAGCCGGAGGAGACACCGGCCAAGCCGGTGTCGGGCCGGGACTATCTGCGGCGCCGGCGCTCGCAGGTGCGCTCGCACGAGGATCTGTGGCAGCAGGCGGAGGCCTTCGCGACCGGGCTGCACCAGACGCTTTCCGCGTATTCCGAGGACGCGCGACTGCACGCTCCGCAGAACCCCACGCTTTCCGGGGCGTCCGGGCGGAACGTGTTGAACGCCGCCTATCTCGTGCCGCGCGGTGATTCCGAGGAATTCGTGGAAATGGTGGACCGGACGAAGGACGAGGTCCCGGGAATGCGGGTGGAACTCACCGGCCCCTGGGCTGCGTATTCCTTCGCCGGGGAGGAAACGGGGGAGGAACAGGCGTGACCGTCATAGAACGCCGTGAGGTGGCCCTGGTCGACCTGCTCGACCGGCTGCTGGCCGGCGGGGTCGTCATCACGGGGGACATCACCCTGCGCATCGCCGACGTCGATCTCGTGCGCATCGACCTGAACGCGCTGATCAGCTCGGTCAACGCCCAAGTGCCTTCGCCCTGGGAGGAGTTGCTGTGACGGCCCGCCGCAACAAACTGGACCTCGAACCCGACACCGTCGAGCGGGACCTGGTCAAGCTCGTGCTGACCGTCGTGGAGCTGCTGCGTCAGCTCATGGAACGGCAGGCGCTGCGCCGCTTCGACGAGGGCGACCTGAACGAGGAGCAGGAGGAGCGCATCGGGCTCACCCTGATGCTGCTCGACGACCGCATGACCGAACTGCGCGAGCGCTACGGGCTGCGGCCCGAGGACCTCAATCTGGACCTCGGGCCGCTGGGACCGCTGCTTCCCCGGGAATGAGTCAGGACGGTCCTGTCAGGACCGGTTCCCGGGAGTCGTCACCACCTGTACCAGCGGCCCCTGCCTCCGCCCGCTGTCGTGCCGCGCATCAGGAACCCCAAGAGCCACAGCACCAGCACGGCCAGTGCGATCCACCAGAGAATCTTCACCGCGAATCCGGCGCCGAAAAGAACCAGCACCAGAAGCAGGACCAGCAGAATGGCAATCATGATGTGAACCTCCTCCTTTCCGGGTATCCCCGAAAAGGAGATTCAGCCGTCCTTTCGGCACAGAATCTCTCCGTGCAGCACACAGAACCAGCCGTCCTCCCGTTTTCCCCATTCCCGCCAGGCGTCCGATACGGCCGCCAGCTGGTCCGCGGTGGCGTGACCGCCCTCGACGGCCCGCTCGGCGTACGCCGACTCCAGGGTGCGGTCCGCCCACAGCCCGCTCCACCACTCCCGTTCCGCGGCGGTGGAGTAGGTCCAGGTGCCTGAGCTCGCCGTGATGTCGGTGAGGCCCGCGCTCAGCGCCCAGGACTTCAGCCGGCGCCCGGCGTCGGGCTCGCCGCCGTTGGCCCGCGCCACCCGGCGGTACAGGTCCAGCCAGTCGTCCAGCCCCTCGGACGCGGGGTACCAGGTCATGGCCGCGTAGTCCGACTCGCGTACGGCGATGTACCCGCCCCTCTTGGTGACCCGCTGCATCTCGCGCAGCGCCTGCACCGGGTCACCGACGTGCTGGAGCACCTGATGGGCGTGGACCACGCAGAAGGTGTTGTCGGGGAAGTCCAGGGCGTGCACGTCCGCGACCGCGAAGTCGACGTTCGTCAGACCGCGCTCGGCGGCCGTGGACCGCGCCTGGTCCAGGATGCCCGGCGCCCGGTCGACCGCGGTGACATGTCCGTCCGGGACCAGTGCGGCGAGGTCGGCGGTGATGGTGCCCGGGCCGCAGCCGATGTCGAGGATCTTCATATGGGGCTTCAGCGAACCAAGCAGGTAGGCCGCTGAGTTGGCGGCGGTACGCCAGGTGTGCGAACGCAGCACGGACTCGTGGTGGCCGTGCGTGTAGACGGCGGTCTCCCGCGGTTTTCCCTGTGCTTCAGGCATGGTCGGGCTCCCCTTCTCGACTTGTCCGTCGGTACGCAGAACCGTACGCCCGCATGTCGAATGGTGAGACCCCAGTATTGCGATGTGGACTGACGGTTGATCAGTTCTCGCGCAGCGGGCGGTACACCGTGAGCCCCTCGGGCAGTTTCTCCAGCGTCACCTCGCCCTCCACCTCGGTCACCTCGCCGTCGTAGGCGAGGAGCGTGCCCGGCGCGACGCCCGACAGGTGGAGCCGCCCCACCTGGACGGCGGCATGGGCGGGGGACCGGGTCAGCGGGCCCGCGAGCACGGCGGCGAGCAGGCGCAGGGCGGGCCGGCGGCCGCCGTGCACGACCCGCACGTCGAACCGGCCGTCGGCGAGGTCGGTGCGGCGGCCGGGGGTGAGTCCCATCCGGTGGTAGGTGCCGTTGCCGACGAACAGCAGCCACAGCGGCCTGCTCCGGCCGCCGAACCCGGCCTCCAGCGGATGCCGGTCGGCCCGCAGGACGCGCAGCGCCCCGAGGACCCCGGCCGGCCAGCCGCCGACCCGCTTCGACCAGCGCTCCCGCTCACGCACCAGCTCCGGGTACACGCCCAGACTGCACGCGTTGACGAAGACGCCCTCGTGGTCCCCGCAGACGAACCGGCCCGCGTCCACGCGCACGGCCTCGCCCCGCTGGACGGCCCGGGTCAGATCGCGTGTCCCCTCCACGCCGAGGTCGTGGGCGAAGTGGTTCAGGGTGCCGCCGGGCAGCACCGCGAGGGGCACGTCGTGACGCAGGGCGATCTCGGCGGCCGTGTTGACCGTGCCGTCGCCGCCGCACACGCCGAGCACCGTGGCCCGGGCCGCCGCCTTCTCCAACTCGGCCCGGACGAGAGCCGGTTCGCACTCGACGATCTCGGCCAGCGGCAGCCCGTCGTGCAGGGCGCGCACCCGGTCGGCGGTACCCGAGGCGGTGTTCGCGACCATGATCAGCCCCTCGCCGTCCGGCAGTGCCGGCACCTGCGCACGGGGCCGGGCCGGCGGCACGATCTGGGCACGCGTCGGCACCAGGCCCCGTACGGCGAACGCGGCGCCCGCACCGAGGGCGGCGCCCGCCAGGACATCGCTCGGGAAGTGCACACCCGTGTAGACCCGGGACAGCGCGACCGACCAGGCGACCGGGGCCACGACGGCTCCCCAGGCCGGGGACTCCAGGGCGACGCCGGTAGCGAAGGCGGCGGCGGACGCGGAGTGGCCGGATGGGAACGAGGTGGTGATCGGCTGACGCTTCAGCTGCCGGACGCGGGGGACCGGATCCAGGAGGGGGCGTGTACGGCGTACCGAGCGCTTGCCGAGGGTGTTGATGGTCGCCGAGGCCAGGGCCAGTGAGGCGAGGCCCCTGGCTGCCGCCCTGCGGGCCCGCGGGGTGCGGCTCGCGGCCATCGCGGCGGCGGTGGCGAACCAGAGGACGCCGTGGTTGGCGCTTCTGCTCAGGCGGGGGAGGACCGGCTCGGCCGCGGGCCAGTTCCGGGTGGCCGCGAAGTGGAAGAGGCGGGAGTCCAGGGCGAGGAGGCGGTCGCGGAGGGGGCCGATGGGCTGGGCGGTCAGGTCTACGTCTGGGCTCATGATGTGTCGGGTACCCGCCGTGGGGGTGCTTGTTCGGTGCCGGGTGCGGGTTCGCTGTGGCTGGTCGCGCCCACGCGGCGGAGCCGCACATCGATACAGCCCCGCGCCCCTGAAGGGCGCGGTCCCCGCACCCGGTACCAAGCGATATGCGTTTGCCCTGGTCCCGTGGTCGCACGCAGAATGCGGCCTCATGGGACATCTGGAAGCCGCGCACATCGAGTACTACCTCCCCGACGGGAGGGCGCTGCTCGGCGATGTGTCCTTCCGGGTGGGCGAAGGGGCCGTGGTGGCCCTGGTCGGGCCGAACGGCGCCGGCAAGACGACCTTGCTGCGGCTGATCTCCGGAGAGCTGAAACCGCACGGCGGGACGGTCAACGTGAGCGGCGGCCTGGGCGTGATGCGCCAGTTCGTGGGCTCCGTGCGGGACGAGACGACCGTACGGGATCTGCTCGTGTCGGTGGCGCAGCCCCGGATCCGGGAGGCCGCGCAGGCCGTGGACCGCGCCGAGCACCTGATCATGACCGTCGACGACGAGGCCGCGCAGCTGAAGTACGCGCAGGCCCTGTCCGACTGGGCCGAGGTGCGCGGGTACGAGTCGGAGACGCTGTGGGACATGTGCACCATGGCCGCGCTCGGGGTGCCGTACGACAAGGCGCAGTTCCGGGAGGTGCGGACGCTGTCAGGCGGCGAGCAGAAGCGGCTCGTGCTGGAGGCGCTGCTGCGCGGGACGGACGAGGTGCTGCTCCTCGACGAGCCGGACAACTACCTCGACGTACCCGGCAAGCGCTGGCTGGAGGAGCGGCTGAAGGAGACCCGCAAGACGGTTCTGTTCGTCTCCCACGACCGGGAGTTGCTCTCGCGCGCGGCCGAGAGGATCGTCTCGGTGGAGCCCTCGCCGACCGGGGCGGACGCCTGGGTGCACGGCGGCGGCTTCGCCACCTACCACGAGGCGCGGCGTGAACGCTTCGCCCGTTTCGAGGAGTTGCGCCGACGCTGGGACGAGAAGCACGCACAGCTGAAGAAGCTGGTGCTGAACCTCCGTCAGGCGGCCAGCATCAGCCACGAGTTGTCCTCCCGCTACCAGGCCGCGCAGACGCGTCTGCGCAAGTTCGAGGAGGCCGGGCCGCCGCCCGAGCCGCCGCGCGAGCAGGACATCACGATGCGGCTCAAGGGCGGCCGTACCGGGGTAAGGGCGGTCACCTGCAAGGGACTTGAGCTGACCGGTCTGATGAAGCCCTTCGACCTGGAGGTCTTCTACGGCGAACGCGTCGCCGTCCTCGGCTCCAACGGCTCGGGGAAGTCCCACTTCCTGCGGCTGCTGGCCGGCGGCGACGTGGCGCACACGGGGGAGTGGAAGCTCGGGGCGCGTGTGGTGCCCGGACACTTCGCCCAGACCCACGCCCACCCCGAGCTGGAGGGGCGCACGCTCCTGGACATCCTCTGGAAGGAGCACGCCCAGGACCGGGGCGCCGCGAGTTCCCGGCTGCGCCGCTACGAACTGACCGGCCAGGCCGAGCAGAGCTTCGACCGCCTCTCCGGCGGCCAGCAGGCCCGTTTCCAGATCCTCCTGCTGGAGCTCCAGGGCGTCACCGCGCTGCTCCTGGACGAGCCCACGGACAACCTCGACCTGGAGTCCGCGGAGGCCCTGCAGGAGGGTCTGGAGGCCTTCGACGGCACGGTCCTCGCGGTCACGCACGACCGGTGGTTCGCGCGTTCGTTCGACCGTTATCTCGTCTTCGGTTCGGACGGGCGAGTACGGGAGACCGACGAGCCGGTGTGGGACGAGCGGCGCGTGGAACGGGCCCGGTAGCCACCGGGCCCGTCCGGGAAGCGGGTCACGTCCACCGCAGCAGCGCGCCCAGTCCACCCACCGGCGCCTCGTCCCCGAGCGCCGGTGTCACGGAGAGCGCCGCGGCGCCCGTCGCCACCGCCGACCTGATCAGGGCGTCGTCCGCGCGTGCCGACCAGGAGTTCTGCTCGCCGAGGATCTTCAGATCCGTACGACGGACCGCGAGCTGGTCGGGATCCTCGCCGACCCACACCTCGCGGTGCGCGTCGGGGCCGTCCGGGCGGATCAGGAGTTCGCCGATCCGGTGCTCACGCGCCGCCTCGACCAGCGCGGGCACGCCCTCCACGGCCCCGGGACGCCCGTCGTCACCCGGCGCCCGGGCCGCGAGGAACCGCTCCAGCTCCCGCTCCGCGCGCAGCCGTACATGCTCGGCGCGGGTGTGTTCCACGTCCTCGTCGAGCAGCCGGCTCCCGGCGCCGTGCGCGGCCTCGACGACCATGTCGTGCAGCCGCTTCGGCAGCCGCTCGCGCACGGACCGCTTCTCGCGTTCGTCGCCGACCAGGATCAGCAGGTCGGCGCCGGTCTCCTCCTGGCAGACCGCGAGCGCGTCCGCGATCTCGGCCGCGTTGTGCTCCCAGGTGTTCTCCACCCTGAGCTGGAAGTGCCGCTCCGACCAATCGCCGGTGCTCGTCCGGTGGACGGGCCACTGCCTGCCGGTGACCGTGCCGGCGTCCTCGCGCCCGAGCGACCCGCGCAGCTCGAGGTCCGCGCCCTTGCGGTCGACGCACGCCACCACGCACACCGGCTCCTCACCTGCCAGCTCGAGCAGCGGCGCGGTGTGCGGCAACGGGGCCCAGCGGACCACGCTGCCGTCGGGGGACCGGCTCAGTGGCAGGGCCAGGACGACCTCGCCCGCCCGCGCGAACACGGCCCGGCCGTGCGGTTCGGACGACTGCCGCACCTCCTGAAGCGCCTCCCGCACAGCCACGCAGGTCTCCTCGTCGGCCCCCTGCGTGGACAGCTCGCGGGCGACCGCGACCGCCGCGAGATGCCGTTCGTGGGACGCGTCCTCCGTGGGACGTGGGGCGTCGACGTACGCGGAGGCCCAGGGGCCCGGATGTTCGTAGAGTGGATGCAGAAAAGCGAGATCCATTGTTTCCCTCCCGGATACCGCTCGGGGGCAGTGCGGTAATGCTTCGCGGGCGGGTACCCGAAGCGCATGAACGAACACGACGAGCGGGACACCACCATGACCGGAGTCGACCCCGACCGGCTGGACGACCAGCAGCTCATGAAAGAGCTGGAGACGATCCACCGCACCCGGCACGAGACGCTGCTCCACGGCTCGAACGACGCGCTCAGCGCCCACAACGAGCGCATGGCACGGCTCGAGGGTGAGTACCTGCGCCGCAACCCGCGCCGGACAGTGGCCGCGGGCCGCACCCGTGAGGGCGCGCGTGAACGCAGGCCGGGGGAGTCGGCGGCGCCGACGTTGTGACCGGCCCCACGAAAGCGAAAGGTGACCTGCCGACCATGTGATCAGCAGGTCACCGAGTCCTGCTCGCGGGGCCTGATCCCGTCAGGCGGCCGCCTCCTGGGCGAACACGTCGAGGAACGTCTCGCAGAACGCCTTGAGGTCGTCCGGCTTGCGGCTGGTGACCAGCTTGTTGTTCCCGTGGTCGCAGACCTTCACCTGTTCGTCCACCCAGGTGCCGCCCGCGTTGCGGATGTCCGTCTCGAGACTCGGCCAGGACGTGAGCACCCGGCCCCGTACGACGTCCGCCTCGACGAGCGTCCACGGCGCGTGGCAGATCGCCGCCACCGGGCGGCCCTGCGTGAAGAAGTCCCGGACGAACGCCACGGCCTTCTCGTCCGTCCGCAGGAAGTCCGGGTTGGCCACCCCGCCAGGCAGCACCAGCGCGCCGAAGGACTCCGCGGACGTCTCGCCCACGACCTCCTGCACCGGGAAGGTGTCCGCCTTGTCGAGGTGGTTGAAGGCCTGGATCTTCCCGGGCTTCGTCGACACGAGTACGGGCTCGTGTCCCGCGTCCACCGCCGCCTGCCACGGATCGGTGAGCTCGATCTGCTCGACGCCCTCGGGCGCGGTCACAAACGCGATACGCATGATGGATCAACGACCTTTCCTGGAAAGCATTTTCCTTCCACGGCCTGTACGGGCCGTGCGCCCGTTCCGCGGGGCCCGGCTCATACGGGGGCCCCGTCCTCCGGACCGGCACGGCTGATGTCGGCGAGTGCCGAACCCGGGTCCCGCGCCTCCGCGATGTCCCCGAGGCTCACCATGCCGACCGGCATACCGTCCTCGATCACCGGCAGCCGCCGTACGGCATGCGCGCGCATCAGCGCGGCCGCCTGGGTCACCGGGTCGCCGGGGGCCACCGTCACCGGATCCGGCGTGCACACCGACCGGGCGCTCACCGTCAACGGGTCGACGCCCTCGGCCACCGCCCGGACCGTGATGTCCCGGTCGGTGAGCAGCCCCACCACCCGCTGACCGTCGGCGACCACCACGTCGCCGATGTCCTGCGCCCGCATCAGCCGCGCCGCCTCGACCAGCGAGGCGTCCGGGCGGACGGCCACCACACCGGGTGTCATCACGTCCCGTACGAGCTCGGCCGTCACGGCGTGCCCTCCGCGCGGGTCAGCGCCCGCGCGAGTTCCTGGACGGTGGCGTAGCTCTCCTTGCGCGGCAACGCCTCCACCGCCTCGACAAGGGCGTCGGGGGCGTGCTTGCGGCGCAGTGCCCGCCCCAGCTCCACGGCAGTGGCGGGGAAGGAGCTGCGGCCCAGGATCCGGGCCAGTTCCAGCCGGACGCCCTCCAGTGACGCCCCGGGCCGGCCGGGTGTCACGGGCCCGCCCCAGACCTGCGGATCGTCGTCGGCGGTCGGCTCCGGGTCGTTCCACTCCTCGCTCCGGGTGGGATGCCCGGAGCGGAGCATTCCCTGGAGTTCGTGCTTCATCTCGTCGTCGCGGTGGCGGCTCAGCCGGTCGCTGCCTCGCTGCATGTCTCCCCTCCAGATCTTCGGGTCCGCACCGCGTACCCGAGCACCGCGGGCCGACACGGGGTTTGTGCCACCGAAGCCGGGAGACCCGGTCCGGACCCCCCGCGCACCTCCCTCGGGAAGGACTGGCGATGGTGTTCCTCGCCGCGCTCATACCCCTGCTCATGCTCGGCGTGGTCCTCGCGCTGGGCCGGTACGAGGAGCTGATGCTTCCGATCGGGGAGGACGACCGGCCCGAACCGGCCGTCCTTCCGACGGCGGCGGTTACTTCCTCTCCCGCCCCGGCAGGAACTCCTGCACCTTCGCCTTGAAGCCCTGCTTCACCATGGACGCCGCGTCCGCGTCGCCCTTGAGGATCGAGGAGACCGTGGCCTCCATCTGCTCCCAGGTCGCGTGCGGCGGGATCGGCGGTACGGCGGGGTCGGTGAGGAACTCCAGGACCGCAGGCCCGTCCGCCGCCAGGCCGGCCCGCCAGGCCGCCTCGACGTCCTCCGGCTTCTCCACCCGGATCCCGGTCAGACCCAGGGACCGGGCGAACGCCGCGTACTGCACGTCCGGCAACTGCTGCGAGGGCAGGAACGAAGGAGCGCCCTCCATGGCCCGCATCTCCCAGGTGACCTGGTTGAGATCGTGGTTGTTCCAGACGGCGACGATCAGCCGCGGATCCTCCCACAGCTCCCGGTACTTGGCCGCGGTGATCAGCTCCGCCATGCCGTTCATCTGCATCGCCCCGTCCCCGACCAGCGCGATGGCCGGCCGGTCCGGGTGCGCGAACTTCGCGCCGATCGCGTACGGCACCCCCGGACCCATCGTCGCCAGCGTGCCGGACAGCGACGAGCGCATACCGGGCCGCATGGTCAGGTGCCGGGCGTACCAGTTGGCGGTGGAACCGGAGTCCGAGGTGACGATCGCGTTGTCCGGCAGCAGCGGGTCCAGGGCGCGGGCCACGTACTCCGGGTTGATCGGGTCGGCGGACTGCTGCGCCCGCCGGTCCATCACGTCACGCCAGCGGGTGACGTTGTCGCACACCGTGTCGTACCACTCTCGCCCGCCGCGCTCCACGTCCAGCATCGGGATCAGCCGCTGGAGCGTCGCCTTCGCGTCACCGACGAGATTCACCTCGTACGGATAGCGCATTCCGACCATGTGCGGGTCGATGTCGATCTGCACACCCCGCGCCTTGCCGAACTCCGGCAGGAACTGCGTGTACGGGAACGACGAGCCGATGGTCAGCAGGGTGTCGCAGTCCCGCATGAGTTCGTACGACGGCCGCGTGCCCAGCAGGCCGATCGAGCCGGTGACGAAGGGGAGTTCGTCGCTCAGGGCGTCCTTGCCGAGCAGCGCCTTGGCGACCCCCGCGCCGAGCAGTTCGGCGAGTCGCTCCACCTCGGGCCGGGCACCGGCCGCGCCCTGGCCGATCAGGATCGCGGGCTTGTCACCGGAGTTGAGGATCTCCGCGGCCCGCTCCAACGCCTCCTGGGAGGGCACCGACGTCCACTCGCTGCGGTCCAGACTGGACGGCACCATCTTGAACTCGTGTGTGGGCGCCGAGTAGTCGAGTTCCTGGACGTCCCCGGGAATGATGATCGCCGTGGGACACCGGCGGGCGTACGCGGTGCGGATCGCCCGGTCCAGGACGTTCGGCAACTGCTCGGGAACCGTCACCGTCTCCACGAACTCCGAGGCCACGTCCTTGAACAGCGTGTGCAGGTCCACCTCCTGCTGGTACGACCCGCCCATCGCGGTCCGGTGCGTCTGCCCGACGATCGCCAGCACCGGCACATGGTCCAGCTTGGCGTCGTACAGGCCGTTGAGCAGGTGGATCGCACCGGGCCCGGAGGTCGCCGCGCACACTCCGATGCGGCCGCTGAACTTGGCGTAACCGACCGCCTCGAACGCGGACATCTCCTCGTGCCGGGACTGCACGAACCGTGGCTGGTTGTCCGCCCGGCCCCAGGCCGCCAGCAGGCCGTTGATGCCGTCGCCCGGATAGCCGAAGACATGGTCCACACCCCACTCGCGCAGCCGCTCGAGGATGTGATCGGACACCTTGGTGCTCATGGGCTGACCTCCCGGACGTAGGTGGCACGGGCAGCAGCCCTACGAGTCTCCCTGCGCGCTCCCGGAAAACCTGCCCCGGTGTTTGCCCCCGGGGGCCGGGGGCAGGCGCAGTCCCAGTGCTTCGGACCGGAGGCACGTCCGTGGGAGCGGCTCCGCGCCGCCACGGTCGCGCCTGCCCGGCCCCCTCGCAGACGCGCTCCCACCCCGATCGCCCGCCCCAGAGCACGATCTAGGGAGTTGCGACGCACATGCCCACTCCAGTGAGCGCGAAGCACCACCCGCACGACGACGCCCCCGACACGGCCGACAGCTTCCGCAGGCTCGCCGCACTGCCCCCGGGCCCCGAGCGCGAGGCCCTGCGCGGACGGATCGTGGAGGCCTGGCTGCCCATGGCCGGCCGCCTCGCCGGCCGCTTCCGCAACCGCGGCGAGAGTTTCGACGACCTGCGCCAGGTCGCGGCGCTCGGCCTGGTCAAGGCCGTCGACCGATACGACCCCGCACGCGGCAACGCCTTCGAGAGCTACGCCGTGCCCACCATCACCGGCGAGATCAAGCGGCACTTCCGCGACCACATGTGGACCCTGCACGTGCCGCGCCGGGTCCAGGACCTGCGCAACCGCGTCCGCTTCGCCTCCCAGGACCTCGCCCAGACCATCCCCGGCCGCAGGCCCACCGTCGCCGAGATCGCCGCGCACGCGAACATGAGCGAGGAGGACGTCCTGGTCGGTCTGGAGGCACTGGAGAGCTTCACCGCCCTGTCCCTCGACGCCGAACTGCCCGGCAGCAAGGACGGCTACTCCCTCGCCGACGCCCTCGGCTCGCTCGACCCCGCACTGGCCACGGTCGTGGACCGCGAGTCCGTCAGGCCCCGGCTGGCCGCACTGCCCGAGCGGGAGCGGGCCATCCTCTACATGCGGTTCTTCGGCGACATGACCCAGAGCCGTATCGCCGAGCAGCTGGGCATCTCCCAGATGCACGTGTCCCGGCTGATCAGCCGCTGCTGTGCACGACTGCGCGAGCAGATCATGCGTGACGCCGCCGCGTGACGGGGCGGTCCCGAAGCGACAGCGCCTGAGCCTTCGACGCCGTCCGGGGTCACCCACTCGGCCCTCACCGTCCCGCCAATGGCCTCCGGCCGCGCGCGGGCCGGAGCTCCGCGGGCTGTGATGACCGTGGGTGCGACCGTCGTGCCCCCGGTCCAGTCGTCGTACCCCCGACGCCCGACGACGGGCCCCGCAGCCGTCGGCCGAAGGAGTCCACCCCATGCGCCGCACCGCCCGTCTCCGGGCCCTGTCCGTCGTCCTCTTCGCGCTCGGGATCGCCCTGGGTCTCGCCGCGCCGAGTGCCTTCGCCGACCCGGCCGCCGAAGTCAGCCCGAGCAGTGTCACACCGGGCGGCAGTGTCACCGTGTCCGTCTCGTGCGACCCCGGCGCGGGTACGCCACCCGCCACCGTCGACGCCACCTCGCAGGCCTTCCAGACGGACACCGTCCGGCTGCAACTGGTGCCCGGCAACGACGACGGGGTCTCCGGCCCCGCCTACAGCGGTACCGCGCTCATCGCCGCCGACCAGGAGCTCCAGGACGGCGCCGGCGGTGTCGGCCCGGACTCCGCGTGGACCGTCGAGGGCACCTGCCCCGCCGCGGACCGCGCGGTCGGCAAGGCGTGGAGCGCCACGTTCACCGTCGCCCGCGGCGGCGCCACCGAAAGCCCCGAGCGCCGCCCGTGCACCGAGCCGCGCACCGAACCGGCCACCGGCACCTGCGACGCCGCGACCGTCCAGCGTCCCGTCCGGGCCGGTCAGGGCGGCACCTTCAGCGACAGCGTCCCCGCCCTGGCCGCCGGTGGGCTGCTGATCGCGGGCGCCGCGGCAGGGGCCGTGTACCGGCTGCGCCGCAAGGCTCCCGCGGCGGACGGCTGAGCGGAACGCCGGGCCCGTGTGACGGGTGCAACCCGCACGGGCGCCCATGGGCCGGTGGCACCGTGGGTACTCAGACCGCGAGGAGTGCGCCGAGCGCACCCCGAAGCGCGGGAAACGAGACGGCGGGCCCTGCGTGCCACCGGAGAGCGGCTCACGGAGGTGATCATGCGGACCCACCCGGAGGGCCACGGCCCCGTCCGCTACGGCCCCCCGCCGCCCGACGACGCGCTGCCGGTACTGCCCGAACTCACCGCCGTGCTCGCCGCCGCGGCCGCCCGCCCCCACGCCGAACCCGTCGGCGGTGGCGCCCCGTTCCTCGAAGCCGCCTGCGACTACGGCGACCGGCGTGGCCTGCCCGCCCGGCCCGACCATGTGGTCGCCGCCCCCGGCGCCCCCTCCCTCCTGCTCGCCCTGACCGCCGCAATCGGCGGTGACGTCCTGGTCCCCCGCCCCTGCGCCGCATGGTGGGCGCCGTACGCACGCCTGCTCGGAAGGCCCGTCTTCCATGTGGCGACACCGGCCGAGTGCGGCGGTGTCCCGGACCCGTACGCCCTGCTGGAGACCGTGCGCCGGGTGCGTGCCGAGGGCGGTGACCCACGGCTGCTGGTGCTGTCCGTCGCCGACGACCCCACCGCCACCGTCGCCCCGCCCGAGGTGCTGCACGAGACCGTCGAGGCCGCCGCGGGCGAGGGCCTGCACCTGGTCAGCGACGAGACCTGGCGCGACACCGTGCACGCCCCGCACGAGACGGTCCTGCTCAGCCCCGCCGAGATGATGCCCGACCGGGTCACCGTGGTCACCGACCTCGCCGGCAGCCTGTTGCCGGCCGGCTGGCCCGCCGCCATCGCCCGCCTCCCGGCCAACGGCAGCGGCGACGGCCTGCGCGCGCGTGTGCTGGACGTACTGACCGCCCTGGACGCCCGCGTCGCCGCCCCGGTCGCCGCGGCCGCCGCCCACGCGCTCACCGAGCCCGCCCCGGTCATCGCCCACCGCGGCGCCGTGGTCGACCTCCACGCGCGTGTGGCCGCCGCCGCGCACGCCGTGGCCGTCGGCGCGGGCGCTCTGTGCCGGCCCCCGCGGGCCGGCCGCCACCTCTACCCCGACCTCGGACCCCTGCGCCCCGCGCTCACCGCGCGGGGCGTCGGCGACGCCCAGGACCTGGAGGACTTCCTCACCGCCCGGCTCGGCATGCCCGCGCCCGGCGGCCACCGCTTCGGCGACGACCTCGGCGCGCTGCGCGTACGGCTGTCCACCGGCCCGCTGCTCGGCGCCACGGACGAGCAGCGCGCGGAATGCCTCACGTCACCCGCACCGTTGGAACTGCCACACGTGCAACGCGCGTTGATCACCTTGAAGTCGGTCTTCGACGACCTTTGCGACGACGCTCAGCGATGGGAGCCTCCTCGATGACGCAGCAGTCCGAGTCGACCACGAGCATGCGAGTGGCCGACGAGCCCTTGGTCTCCTCCTCCTTCGCGCCGCCGTCCCCGCCGCTCGCCGAACCCCGCCCGCTGGGGGAACGCAGAGTGTGGCCACGGTCCTTCCACGACCGTCTGACCGCCCCGCTGCCGGGTCTGAAGTCCATGGCCCGCTTCGCCCGCGAGGGCGCCGTACGCCCCGGCCCCGAGGGCCTCGCCGACATCCCGAAGCTGCCCTACGAACCCGGCCCGCTGCCCGCCGTCGACAGCCGCACGGTCGCCGTCTCCTGGGCGGGACACGCCAGTTGGGTCGTGCGGATCGGCGGCCTGACCGTTCTCACCGACCCGGTCTGGTCCCGCCGCATCCTCGGCACCCCGGCCCGCATCACCCCGGTGGGCATCGACTGGAACATCCTTCCGCGCATCGACGCGGTCGTCATCAGCCACAACCACTACGACCACCTCGACGCCCCGACCCTGCGCCGACTCCCGCGCGACACCCCGGTCTTCGTCCCGGCCGGCCTGGCCCGCTGGTTCCACCGCCGCCGCTTCACCGCGGTCACCGAACTGGACTGGTGGGAGGCGGCCGAACTGGACGGCGTCCGCTTCGACTTCGTGCCCGCCCACCACTGGTCCAAGCGCTCCCTCACGGACACCTGTCGCACCCTGTGGGGCGGCTGGGTCCTGACAGCACCGGACGGCCAACGCGTCTATTTCGCGGGCGACACGGGCTACGGCCACTGGTTCTCCCGCATCGGCGACCGCTATCCGGGCATCGACCTGGCCCTTCTCCCGATCGGCGCCTACGACCCCCGCTGGTGGCTCAGCGACGTCCACTGCGACCCGGAGGAGGCGGTGAGAGCGGCCCAGGACCTGGGCGCCCGCCGGATGGCCCCCATGCACTGGGCCACGTTCGTCCTGTCGGCGGAACCGGTCCTGGAGCCCCTGACGAGAGTGCGGAAGGCCTGGGAGAAGGCGGGCCTGGCACGCGAGGACCTGTGGGATCTGCCCATCGGGGGCTCACGGGTCCTGGAGCGCCCGTAAGGACCTAGGAGCGGACCCGCTTCCACACCGTCGGCGTCGCGCTGATCGCAACGGTCAGCGCGATCGCCGCCGCCACGCCCTCCCAGGGCTCCTTGAACAACGACCCGCCCAGCACCCCGATCAGCTGATACGTCGCGGCCCAGGCGAGACAGGCCGGCAGGTTCCCCCGGACGAACCGTCGCAACGGCCACTCGGCCATGAGACAGGCCAGCATCACCGGAATCCGTCCCGCCGGCACCAGCCGGGAGAGAACGAGAACGGCCACCCCGTGGTCGGTCAACTTCCCCTGGGCCTGGGAGAGCCGCTCCTCCGGCGCCCGCGACCGGATCGCCTCCAGCCACCGCGACCCGTTCTTCGACTTCATCCCGCGCCGCCCCAGCCAGTACAGGGCGATGTCCCCGAGGAACGCGGCGAGCGAAGCCGTGGCGAAGACGAACACCATCGCGAGGGGCGCCGTCTGGTGAAAGGCCACGACGGCGGCCGAACTCACCAGTGCCCCCGTGGGGATCACCGGTACCAACGCCCCCAGAAACACCAGCAGGAACAACGTCGGATACCCGATCGCCTGCCCGGCGGCTCCCGGAGTCGCCCCGGTGGTGGCGGCTGCGAGCCACATCACCCCGCGACCTCCAGCCGCACGCTCTCCCCGTGTTCCAGCCGGTGCACGTCCACCCCCGGTGCGAACTCGCCCGCCAGCCGTACGAACTCCGTACCCGGCGCGTGGAACTCGTGCGGCCGCACCGCGTCCATCCCGATCGGCCAGTACGTCCCGTAGTGCACGGGCACCGCGCTGCGCGGCGCGAGCTGCGCCAGCGCCTGGGCCGCACGCCCCGCGTCGAGGTGCCCCTCGCCGAGATAGGGCCCCCAGCCGCCGACCGGCAGCAGGGCCACGTCGACCGGTCCGACCTCCTTGGCCATGTCGTCGAACAGCCCGGTGTCACCGGCGAAGTAGGTACGCGCCGAGCCCTCGACGACGAAACCGAGCGCGGGGGAGCGGTGCGGCCCGACCGGCAGCCGTCGCCCGTCGTGCCGCGCGGCCACCGTACGGATCAGCAGGTCGCCGACCCGCCGTTCGTCCCCGGGCGCCACCTCCTCCACCTGCAGGTGAGTGAGCCGGCGCAGCCCCGGCACCTGACGTGGTGCGCCCCGGGGCACGAGCAGGCGCGTGCCCGGATCGAGCCGCGCCAGCGAGGGAACGTGCAGGTGGTCGGCGTGCAGATGGGAGACGAGCGCGACGTCCGCGCGCCAGGCACCGGGCGGCGGCACCGCCCCGCGACGCCGGCGCAGATGCGCGAGCCGGCGGGCGAACAGGGGGTCGGTGAGCACACGTACGTCCGAATCGGTGACCGTGCAGGTCGCGTGACCCCACCAGGTGATCTCCACCGGCACCTCTTTGCCTCCTTCGCGCGACTCCCCGAAGCCTACGGGCTGGAGTAGGGTCGGCGGCGAAACCCGGAGGTGAGGGGGACACCATGGGACCGGTCCGTGTCACGGCGATCGCGAGTCTGACGCCGCTCGAGGAACTGGACGCCGACCCCTTCCTGGTGGACTCCCGCAGCCAGCACGCCATGTGCGCGCGCTGGGCCGCGGAGCGGGGGTACACCGTACGGCGGGAACTGCTGGTGCGGGGGCTGCGGGCCGACCACGGCGTGCTGTGGGACGGGGTGCGCGCGGGCACCGACCTCTTCGTGGCCCCGAGCCGCCGGGTCCTGGAGAGCGCCCTGTCCTCGGTCGAGGAGTTCACCGCGGAGTGCGCCCGGCGGGGGGTGCGGGTCGAGACGGTCGGCTTCGCGGAGCCCCTGTACGACGCCCAGATGAAGGCCCGGGTGCACCGCAGACTGTCCATGCCGACGGCGGGCTACGACGGGCGCTGACCCCGCGCTCCTCCACCGGGAGCTGCCTGTCGGACCCGTATGACACGCTGGTCCCAGCGCCCGCACCGACGACGGGCCGGGACGTGAGGTGTGCGGCGCGTGCTTGCAGGGCATTGGCGGCGGGTGGCCAGTCAGGTCGGGCGGAGCGTCACGGTATGGGCCGTCTCGACGCTCACGATGCTCGTGCTGGCCGGGATCCTGCCGGACTTCAGGCTCCAGTCCCCGACCGGTGACAGCGCGACCCGGATCGCCGTGACCGCCGCGTTCGGCGCCGGTGCCTTCGGCGTGCTGTCGGCCGTGGTCTGGCCGCTGCTCGTGAGGCTGTTCCTGCTGGTGCCGACCCTGGTGCTCGGTCTCCTCGTCTTCTTCCTCAACGGGGCGCTGCTGCTGCTCGCGCTGCGCCTGAACCCCGCCGAGCGCGGCGACGCCGCCCCGGAGACCGCGGTCGTGGTCGCCGCCGTGATGTCCGCCGTCGCCTCCGCGACCGGCGGTGCCCTCGCCGTGCGCGACGACGACGCCTACCGGCGCCGCCTGTACCGTCTCGCCGACCGCCGCCGCAGGGACCGCCCCGTGGGCCCGGCCACCCCCGGCACGGTCTTCCTCCAGCTCGACGGCGTCGGCCACGACGTCCTGCTGGCCGCCGTCGCCAGGGGACTGATGCCCACCGTCGCCCGCTGGACCGGCCGCGCCGAGGTCCCCGGCCGTCGCGCGCGCCCCACCCACCGGCTCACCTCCTGGCGCACCGACTGGTCCAGCCAGACCGGCGCCAGCCAGCTCGGCATCCTGCACGGCAGCAACCACGACGTCCCCGCCTTCCGCTGGTACGAGAAGGACCGCGGCGAGGTGATGGTCTGCAACCGCCCGACCAGCGCCGTGGAGCTCCAACGCCGGGCCGTGGAGCAGGCGGGACACGGCGGACTGCTCACCGTCGACGGCGCCAGCCGCGGCAACCTCTTCTCCGGCGGAGCCGAGGAACAGGCCCTCGTCCTGTCCATCGCCACCCGCCGCCGCAGCCGGGAGACCCGCTCCCGGGCCGGCTACTTCGCCTACTTCTCCGACCCCGCCAACGCCGTCCGCACCGCCCTGTCGTTCTTCGCCGAGGTCGGCCGGGAGATCGGCCAGTCGACCCGTTCCCGGGCCCGCAAGGAGCGCCCAAGGGTGAGTCGCGGGGGCCTGTACCCGCTCGTCCGCGCCTTCGCGACCGTCGTGGAGCGGGACGTCGTGGTCACCGCCGTGATGGGCGACATGCTCGCGGGACGTACGGCCGTCTACGCCGACCTCGTGGCCTACGACGAGGTCGCCCACCACTCCGGTCCGACCAGCCGTGACGCCGCGAAGGTCCTCACGAGCCTGGACCGCTCCCTCGCGCTGATCGAGAACGTCGCCGAGCACGCCCCGCGCCCGTACCGGATCGTCGTCCTCTCCGACCACGGACAGAGCCCCGGCGAGACCTTCCGCACCCGCTACGGACTCACCCTCGGTGACCTGGTCCGGGCCGGCTGCGGGCTGCCCGTGCCGCGCAAGGCCGAGCGCACCCACAGCGGTGCCGAGGCCCGCGCCGCGGTGCGGGCCGCGCTGCGCCGGCCGGGCAAGGAGAGCCGCGAGGAGTTCCGGCCCGCCCGCGGCTCCGAGCCGATCGTGCTGGCCTCCGGGAACCTCGGTCTGATCTCCTTTCCCGATGTGCACCACCGGATGACCAAGGAGGAGATCGACGCGCGGCACCCGGCCCTGCTGACCACCCTCGCCAACCATCCCGGCATCGGGTTCCTCCTCGTGCGCAGCGAGAGACACGGAGGGGTGGTGCTGGGGCCGTTCGGCAAGGAGATCCCCCTCGACCGACTCGACGACGATCCCGGGCCGTTGGCCGACTTCGGGCCAGGCGCGGCCGACGCCGTGCGCCGCACGCACTCCTTCCCGCACACCGCCGACATCATGGTCAACTCCTGGTACGACCCGGTGGAGGGGGAGGTCCTCGCCTTCGAGGAGCAGATCGGGTCGCACGGCGGGCTCGGTGGGGCTCAGGGGAAGCCGTTCCTGTTGTCGCCGCTCGCCTTGTCCGCGCCGCCTGAGGGGCTTGCCGGAGCGGAGGGGGTTCATGAGGTGCTGCGGGGGTGGCTCGACGAAGCTGGGGGGCCTCAAGTGCCGTTGGAGAAGGCTGAGGAGAAGGCCGCGTAGTGGGTTGGCTGCGGGCGCGTGGGGGCTGGTCGCGCCGTTCCCTGCGCCCCTGAGTAGCTGAAGGCGTCCCTGGAAAATCAGCTGCGCCTGTTTGGCTCGCCGCCCACACTGTTCGAGTCATCCCCGTTCGAACACCTCCCTGGAGCCACCGCTTTGCAGGCTGCCGTCACCGTCACTCCCTCCCGGATCCCCGAGCTTCTCCTCGGTCTCGCGACCGTGCGGCCCGTCTTCGTCTGGGGTGCTCCCGGAATCGGGAAGTCGTCCCTGGTCAGGGAGTTCGCCGCCTCGCTGGGGCTGGAGTGCGTGAGCCTGATCGGTACCCAGCTGGCCCCCGAGGACCTCATCGGGGTGCCGCAGATCCGGGACGGACGCTCGGTGTTCTGCCCGCCGGAGTCGATCGCCCGCGACGAGCCGTACTGCCTGTTCCTGGACGAGCTGAACGCGGCCACGCCGGATGTGCAGAAGGCGTTCTACTCGCTTATTCTGGACCGCCGTATCGGGGACTACGAACTCCCCAAGGGCTCCATCGTCATCGGCGCCGGCAACCGCGCCACCGACAACGCGCTGGCCCGGCCCATCGCCTCCGCCCTCGTCAACCGACTCGCCCATGTCCACCTGGAGGCGTCCGTCAAGGACTGGCTGGTCTGGGCCGGCGAGAACGGCATCCACCCCTGGATCCTCGACCACCTCACCGACCGGCCCGACCACCTGTGGTCCAGGCCGCCGAAGACCGAGGAGCCCTTCTCCACGCCCCGCTCCTGGCACATGCTCTCCGACGCGCTGCACTCCTTCGGCCGGGACCTCGACGAGGACACTCTGAAGGTCCTGGCGCACGGCACGCTGACGCCGGCGCACGCGACCGCCTTCTGCGGATACGTCAAGATCGTGCGCGGGCAGTTCGGCATCGAGGCCATCATCAAGGGCGACACCCGCTGGCCGGGACGGCTGGAGGACCGCGACCTGCTCTACTACCTCGCCGAGTCCTTCCGCGGCCGACTGATCAAGGAACTCCCGGTCAGCAAGGAGCACATGTCGGCGAACGGCCGGCAGACCGCGTACCGCGCCAAGTCGCTGCTCGTCCAACTCGCCGAGATCTCCGTCGAGGTGGCCCAGACCGTCATCGCCTCCGACGCCGAGGGCAACCCCGTCCTGCCCTCCTGGTTCCTCGTCGAGGCGGCCCGTGACATGCCCCGGCTGGTGGAGGCGCGGCGGTGAGCCGAAGCCCCGAAAAGAAGAAGAAGCGGGACCTCGCGGGCGAGGCGTTCGCCGAGGGGATGAAGCTGATGCGGGCCAACCCGGCCCTCGCGGCCGTCGAGTTCGACGTCTGCCGCCGGGAGGAGTGCCGCTTCGCGCCCCGCGACGGACTCGTGGTCGTCGACTCCGACGGCGACCTGCACGCCCACCCCGACCGGCTGGCCGAGCCCGCCGCCTGGGCCTGGGCGCTCGCCCACGCCGTCCTCCACCTGGGCTTCGGACACGTCCCGGCGGTGAAGGGTGAACGCGTTCAGCCCGACCGCTTCGACCTCGCCGCCCGCTGTCTCGTCGTCAACCGCTTCCTGCTCGGCTTCCCCGTCGGCAGGGCCCCCGACCACCTGCCCGCCTCCTACCCCGACGGTGACGAGGAGCAACTCGCCGCCCGCTGGCGGCGCGACGGCATCCCGGCCGTCTACGAACACTGCGGTACGGCCGGCGGCGAGCCCGACCAGATGCTGCTGGGATGGGTGGGCTGGTCCCAACCGCCCGACTGGCAGCTGGCGTTCGCCACCGCGCTGACCCGGACCGTGTCCGCGGCGATGGAGATGGCGGGCGGCCGCCGGGACTCGCTCGACGGCGAGGCGCCGCAGCGGCGGCCCTGGCAGCGGGCCCTGAGCTGGTTCGTCTCCTCCTACCCGCTGCTCGGCGGCATCGCGGCCGGCATCAAGGTGGTCGCCGACGCCGAACTCGCCCGCGCCCACGGCATCGCGATCGCCGCCGTCAACGCCGAGGCCGCCGAGATCTACATCAACCCGCTGCGCCGCTTCGACGACGAGGAATGGCGGTTCGTCCTCGCCCACGAGATGCTGCACGCCGCCCTGCGCCACGGCGACCGCTGCGGCACCCGCGACCCCTACCTCTTCAACATCGCCTGCGACTACGTCATCAACGGCTGGCTGAACGAGATGCAGATCGGCCTCATGCCTGAAGGCCTGCTGTACGACCCCGAGCTCGCCGGCCTGTCCTCCGAGGAGGTCTACGACCGCATCGCCGGCGACCTGCGCCGCAGACGCCGTCTGGCCACCCTGCGCGGCAAGGGCGTCGGCGACATCCTCGGCGGCCCGCTCGGCTCGCCCCGCGACTACGTCGACCTCGACGAGTTCTACCGCCGGGGCCTCGCCCAGGGCCTCGACCTGCACCGGCAGCAGGAACGCGGCTTCCTGCCCGGCGGCCTGGTCGAGGAGATCCGCGCGCTCAGCCATCCGCCGCTGCCCTGGGACGCTCAACTGGCCCGCTGGTTCGACGAGTTCGTGCCCAGCCCGCAGCCCGTGAGGTCCTACGCCCGTCCCTCGCGCCGCCAGTCCGCCACCCCGGACATCCCCCGCGCGGGCCGGTACTTCCCGCCCGAGGAGATCGCCCGCTGCACCTTCGGCGTGGTCCTGGACACCTCCGGTTCGATGGACCGCACCCTGCTCGGCAAGGCACTCGGCGCGATCGCCTCGTACGCCGGGGCACGGGACGTACCGGCCGCCCGGGTCGTGTTCTGCGACGCGGCCCCGCACGACGCCGGCTACCTGCCCGTGACCGACATCGCGGGCAGGGTCCGGGTGCACGGCCGCGGCGGCACCGTCCTGCAGCCCGGCATCGACCTGCTGCACCGCGCCGACGACTTCCCCGCGGGCGCGCCCGTACTGGTGATCACGGACGGCTGGTGCGACGTGCTGCGGGTGCGGCGCGAGCACGCCTATCTGATCCCGCAGGGGGCCCGGCTGCCGTTCACCGCACGTGGGCCGGTCTTCCGGGTGAGCTGAGCCGTAGTGTGATCGGATGGATCCCGCATCCCCCGTAAGCGGGACCACAGGAAAGGACTGATCGTGGCCACCACGCGCTCCGCACACACCGTCTGGGAAGGCAGCCTCCTCGAGGGGAGCGGTGTCGTCAACTTCGACTCCTCCGGCGCCATCGAGGCACAGCCGGTCACGTGGGCCTCGCGCTCCCAGGACGCCAACGGCAAGACCAGCCCCGAGGAGCTGATCGCCGCCGCGCACTCCAGCTGCTTCTCCATGGCGCTGTCCCACGCCCTGAACGGCGCGGGCACCCCGCCCACCAAGCTCCTCACCTCCGCCGACGTCACCTTCCAGCCGGGTGAGGGCATCACCGGCATCCACCTCACCGTCGAGGGCACCGTGCCGGGCCTGGACGAGGAGGGCTTCGCCGCCGCCGCGGACGACGCCAAGGCCAACTGCCCGGTCAGCCAGGCCCTGAAGTCCGTACCGATCACGCTGGACGCCAAGCTCGCCTGAGGCGGCCCGTCCCGGATGGTGCGCAGCCCTTGTGAAGGGGGCTGCGCACCATCGGTCCGGGGTGTGAGATCGTCGGCGTGGAGGGCAACACCATGATCCCGGGAACATCCAGCGGTACCGCGGTACTCGACTCCGGCACCCGTGAACTCACCCGCGTCCTGGTGCTGTTCAGCCTCACCGGCAGCCTGGACCCGGACCGCTCCTCGCTCGGCAGCCTCGTCGACCGGTTCGACTTCGGCCGCTTCGCCCTCCACCTCAGATCCAGTGAGGCGGTGCTGCCGGTCCCGGTGTCGGTCGAGGAGGTGGAGCCCGGAGAGCTGCGGTTGCCGCACGCCGACCGGGGTCTGGAGCCGACGTCGGTCGAGCTCGCCCTTCTCGCCACCCCGCGCGGCGACATCACCCTGGCCATGGACTGCGGGTTCGCCGGACCGACCCCGGCCGCCGCCCTCGCCGAGTGGCTCGCGGCCACCTGCTTCGACCGGGAACGGATCATGCTCGGGGACCGTCCCCTGCTCACCGCGCTCGGGATCCGCCCGGTCCCGTCGGAGCCCCTCGCCTTCGGCCAGAACGTGCACCAACTCGTCTTCCCCGGCGGCGAGTTGCGCGACGAACTGCTGAACTCCCAGGCGGCACAGCGCTCCCTCATGCTGAACGAGATCCTGTACCGCGGCCGGATGGCCACGACCGAACCGCCCCATCTGCGCGACCACGGCAGCACCCTCTCCGCACACGGCCGCGGGGTCTCCGTGCACGCCGGGTGGGCCGAGCACGTGGAGAACGGCCTGATCCTGGTGGCCGTCGGCATGATCTCCGCGCTGGCCGTCCTGCAGCGCACCCGGCTGGCCGCCTTCGAGACGATGCGGGCGAACGAACAGGCGTCCGCGAGCTCGCCGTACGAGATCCGGTCGCTGATCTCACAGTTGTCGGCGGGGGTCAACGAACTCCAGCTGGACCTGGCCTTCGGTGTGGAGGCGTACGTCGACAGCCTGCTGATCCCGGAGACGGTCATGGAGGCCTTCCAGTCCTCCCTGCGCGACGCGCTCGGCATCCGGGACAGCCTGGAGAACTCCGCCCGCATGGTGGAGCGGCTGACCTCGGTGATCAGCGCCCGTTCGGCGGCCCTGGACGCCGAACTCTCCGAGCGCGACGACCGCCGCGACCGCACGGTCTCCGTGCTGGTCGCGATCGCCACCCTGATCGCCCTGCCGCCGACCCTGCTGCTGGCGTTCTTCGGCGTCAACGCGACGACCGTGAACGACCACCGCTCCATCTTCGACCCGCGGTACCTCCCGGCGTACCTCCTGGCCTGGGTTCCCTTCCTCGTGCTCGCCGTGATCGGATACGTCCGGATCATCCGGACCGGCAGACGCTCCGGCCCCCTGCTGACCCCGCCCGCCCCGATCCCCGCCCAGCGCCCACCGGCCGGAAGCTGACCCGCCCATGTCCCGACACCCCGCCGTCTCCGCCCACCGAGGCGGCTGCGAACGCGCCGGTGCCGCGACCCGGGAGGCGTACGAGGACGCGATCCGGTCCGGGGCGGAGTACGCCGAGTTCGACATCCGGCGCACGGCGGACGGCGTCTTCGTCGTCTACCACGACCCCCGGGCGGGGCACACCGGCCCGCTCCTGGCGGAGATCACCCACGCCGAGCTCAGCGAACGGGCCGGATATCCCGTACCGGTCGTCGAAGAGGTCATGTCGCTGATCTCGGGGCGCCTCATCGGTCATCTGGACCTGAAGGAGACCGGCTACGAGCGTGAGCTGATCGACCGGGCCGTCGCCCTGCTCGGTACGGACGGCTTCGTCGCCACCACCCTGGAGGACCGTTCCGTCGCGGCCGTCGCACAGGCCTTCCCCCGTGTGCGCACGGCGCTGTCCCTGGGACGCGACCGCAAGGAGATCACCCGGGCCCGGCTGGCCGGTACCCGGCTCAGCGAGCTTCTGCCGATGCGCCGGGTGCGCGCCTGCGGCGCGGGCGGAGTGGCCGTGCACCAGCTGCTGGCCCGGGCCAACGTGTTGCGCGAGGCGGCCCGGCACGATCTGTTCACCATGGTCTGGACGGTCAACGACGACACCCTGATGCGGGCCTTCCTCGACCATCCGCGCGTCGACGTCCTGATCACCGACCGGCCGCGGCGAGCCGTCGCGCTGCGCGGCGAACCGCACGAGAAGCGCCCACTGGGGTACTCGTCCCACTGAGCGGGGCCACTCGCACCATTGACAAGAGCGCACTCAAGTTTTGTGCTGGAGTGCGGGACGGCTCCCTGGTGCAACCGCCTTGTGGAACCTTGTGGAAGGGGACAGCGATGGGACGTGCGGTCGGGATCGATCTGGGGACCACGAACTCGGTGGTGGCCGTGCTGGAGGGCGGTGAGGCCACCGTCGTCGCCAACGCGGAGGGGGCCAGGACCACACCGTCGGTCGTGGCCTTCGCCAAGAACGGCGAGGTGCTGGTGGGCGAGGTCGCCAAACGGCAGGCCGTGACGAACGTCGAGCGCACCGCGCGCTCCGTGAAGCGGTACATGGGCGACGGGAGCTGGCGCTTCCCGGACCAGGGCGACATCGACGGCACCCGCTACCGGGCGCAGGAACTGTCCGCGCGGGTCCTGCAGAAGCTGAAGCGGGACGCCGAGTCCTACCTCGGCGAGGACGTCACCGACGCGGTGATCACCGTCCCCGCCTACTTCGACGACTCCCAGCGGCAGGCCACCAAGGAAGCCGGGGACATCGCGGGCCTGAACGTCCTGAGGATCATCAACGAACCCACGGCGGCGGCACTGGCGTACGGCCTGGACCGGGGCGAGGAGCAGACGGTCCTGGTCTTCGACCTCGGCGGCGGCACCTTCGACGTGTCCCTGCTGGAGATCGGCGACGGGGTCATCGAGGTCAAGGCGACCAACGGCGACACGCACCTGGGCGGTGACGACTGGGACCAGCGGGTCGTCGAGCACCTCGTGAAGACCTTCAAGGGGCAGTACGGCGTCGACCTCGGCAAGGACAAGATGGCGCTGCAGCGACTGCGCGAAGGGGCCGAGAAGGCGAAGATCGAGCTGTCGTCGTCCTCGGAGACCACGATCAACCTGCCCTACATCACCGCCTCCGCCGAGGGCCCCCTGCACCTCGACGAGAAGCTGACCCGGGCCCAGTTCCAGGAGCTGACCGCCGACCTCCTCGACCGCTGCAAGACCCCCTTCCACCAGGCGGTCAAGGACGCCGGCATCAAGCTCGCCGCGATCGACCACGTGATCCTCGTCGGCGGCTCGACGCGCATGCCCGCCGTCACGGATCTCGTCAAGGAACTCACCGGCAAGGACCCGCACAAGGGGGTCAACCCGGACGAGGTCGTGGCGGTCGGCGCGGCACTCCAGGCGGGTGTGATCCGCGGCGACGTGAAGGACGTACTCCTCCTCGACGTCACCCCGCTGTCCCTGGGCATCGAGACCAAGGGCGGCATCATGACCAAGCTCATCGAGCGCAACACCACGATCCCCACGCGCCGTTCGGAGATCTTCACGACCGCCACCGACAACCAGCCCTCCGTCGGCATCCAGGTCTACCAGGGTGAACGGGAGATCGCCGCGTACAACAAGAAGCTCGGCGTCTTCGACCTCACGGGCCTGCCGCCCGCTCCCCGGGGCGTGCCGCAGATCGAGGTGGCCTTCGACATCGACGCGAACGGGATCATGCACGTCTCGGCGAAGGACCTCGCGACCGGGCGCGAGCAGAAGATGACGGTGACCGGCGGCTCGGCGCTCCCGAAGGACGACATCGACCGCATGATGCGCGAGGCCGAGCAGTACGCCGAGGAGGACCGGGGTCGCCGCGAGGCCGCTGAGACCCGCAACCAGGCCGAGCAACTCGTGTACCAGACCGAGAAGTTCGTCCGCGAGAACAGCGACAAGGTCCCCGCCGACACGAAGACGGAGGTCGAGTCGGCGGTGACGGACCTGAAGCGGCTCCTGGAGGAGAACGCCGACACCGGCGCCCTCCGCGACGGCGTCGAGAAGCTGGCCTCCGTCAGCCAGAGGATGGGCCAGGCGATGTACGCCCAGGCCGAGCAGTCGCCACCGGAGAGCGAACAGTCCGCACCCCCGCAGGAGGAGGAAGGCGTGGTCGACGCGGAGATCGTGGACGACGAACGGGACCAGAAGGGCGGGGCGGCCTGAGACCCGGCCACGCCACCCCCGTCAGGGGCGCCCCCCGGCCGGCAGCGTGGCGCACACGGCATCCAGGACGGACGCGTACGGTGTGCCCAAGTCGCCGAGCCCGGAGCGCAGTTGACCCAGACCGTCCCGGTGCTCGGTGAGCGGACCGAGGTCCCCGGTGCGGGCCGTGAACTCCAGCACCGAGGGCAGGAAGTCCGGCAGCTCCGCACCGGCGAACTCCAGTCCGGCGGCCCGGTAGACCTCCTTGAACCGGGCCGCTGACATCCCGTTCTGCCACCGGCTCAGATACAGGCCGTGCCGGTTCCCGACGTCGAAGACCCGGACGTAGTGCGCCGCCAGCTCCGGCGCGGGCGTCACCGCCGCATGGTCGACGAACTCCCGCAGCTGCGGGGCCGCTTCACGCAGCAGCGGCAGCCGGGCGCGGAAGTCGTCGTCGGGATACGTCAGACAGAGCGCCGCCGCCTGGTACAGCACCGCATCCGAGGGCATCCGGGTCTCCTGAGCGTCGTCGGTTCTCTGCCGTCCGCGGCTCCTTCGAACCTAGGGCGGGGTGCGCGAGCGCACCCGTTCACGGCACCCGTACGGGTTCAGGCCTTGCGGGCGACCCCCGCGTACACCGGCACGATGCCCTCCGCCTGGACCGCCACGTCCTCCGGCTCGGGCCGCCACCCGGAGGCCGGGATCACCCCCGGGCCCAGCAGCTCCAGCCCGTCGAAGAAGCGCCGGAACTCCGCCAGTGGGCGGGGGTGGAAGGGCAGCCCGCTGCGGTGGAAGTGGGCTGCCGCCTTCTCGACGTCCGCCGGACTGAGGTCGGCGGTGACCTGGGACAGGATCAGGTAACTGCCGGGGGCGAGCGCGTCGACGTACTTCGCCACCAGGCCGTGCACGTCGTCCCCGTCGGGATCGTCGTCGAGGTAGTGCGTCAGCGCCACCAGCGACAGCGCCACCGGCTCGCCGAGGTCCAGCGACCCGGCCGCCCGGGCCAGCAGGGTGTCGATGTCACGGACGTCGGCGTGGACGTAGGCGGTGCTGCCCTCGGGGGTGCCGCCCAGCAGCGCCTCCGCGTGCCGGAGCACGATCGGGTCGTTGTCCGCGTACACCACGCGCGCCTCGGGGGCGACGCCCTGGGCGACCTGGTGCAGATTGGGTTCGGTGGGGACGCCCGTGCCGATGTCCAGGAACTGACGTGTCCCGGCCTCGGCCACGGCACGCACGGCCCTGGTCATGAAACGGCGGTTCGCGCGTGCCCCGCGCAGTACGGTGCCGTCCGCTTCGAGGATCCGGCGGGCCAGTGCCTCGTCCACCGGGTAGTTGTCCTTGCCGCCCAGCCACCAGTCGTACACCCGCGCCGGATGCGGGCGGCTCGTGTCGATCTGGGGCACGTCGGATCCGGTCATGCGCTGTCTGCTCCCCTGTGATGTGGCGGTGACGTCGTGAATGCCCGCTCAGAAGTCCTCGCGGCGCTTCCGCAGCAGCTTCTTCGTGCGCTCGGCCGAGGCGGCACGCGCCGACATGTGGTCCAGGACCTCCAGGTGCGTGGCGACCTCCTGGCGGGAGTCGAGGTACAGCGCACCGGTCAGGTACTCGGTGAAGACCATGTCGGGCAGCTCCGGCTCGGCGAAACGGAACAGGGAGAAGGGCGCGTACGTCCCCGGGTGCGGGCCGTCCTCGAACTCGCACACCTGGAGCGTGACCCGGTCGCGCTCGGCGAACTCCAGCAGCTTGTCGAGCTGTTCGCGCATCACCTCGGCGCGGATGCTCACCGGGCGGCGCAGTACCGTCTCGTCCATGATCGCCCACAGGTGGGGCGGGTTCGGGCGCTCCAGCAGCCGCTGCCGTTCGACACGCAGCGACACGTGCCGCTCCAGCGCCTCGGGACCCGTCTGCCCGATCGTCCCGGCCTCCATGACGGCACGCGCGTAGTCCTCGGTCTGGAGCAGGCCGGGCACGAAGTGCGGTTCGTAGGAGCGGATGATGCGGGCCGCGCCCTCCAGGCTCACGTACAGGCTGAACCACTCGGGCAGCACATCGTGGAACCGCTGCCACCAGCCCGGCTTGTTCGCCTCCTCGGCGAGCTCCACGAAGCCCTCGGTCTGGTCCGTGGGGACGCCGTACGTCTCCAGGAGCACCTGGACGTACGGGATCTTCAGGGCGACCTCGGCCATCTCCATACGCCGTACGGTCGCGGGGGCCACCCGCAGTACCTGCGCGGCCTCCTCGCGCTTGAGACCGGCCGCCTCCCGCAGTTCCTGAAGCCGTCTGCCGAGGACCACCTGGCCCACGGTCGGCGCAGGCCGCCGCTCACTCACGCCACGCCTCCCCTACGCGTCGAAGTTCGCGTGCAGTGTGTCATGTTCCCGTGTCGGTCTCACCGGTCACGGAGGCTCCGTTCGTCACCTTCCGCGCTGAGCGGGTGTCAGGGAAGCAGTGAGTGCAGGTACTTGACCGTCGCCGGGTCGGCCGGGAGGAACGTCTCGATGGCCAGCTCGGCGACGGTCACGTCCATCGGCGTGTTGAAGGTGGACGTGGACGAGACGAACGACAGCGTCCGGCCCTCGTGCTCGATACGCATCGGCAGCGCGAAGTACGGGACGGCCTCCCTGTTCTCGGGGCCGTCGCCCTCGGGCTCCGGCACCGGGTACGCCGCCACCTCCTCGTACAGCTCGCGCAGCGACCTGGAGCGGCTCAGGGCGATCTGCCGGCGCATCTGGTCCAGCAGATGCCCGCGCCACTCCCGCAGATTGCGGATGCGCGGGGCGAGGCCCTGCGGGTGCAGGGTGAGCCGCATCGTGTTCAGCGGAGGCCGGAGCAGGAACTCCGGGACGCCGTCGAGGAGCATCATGATGCCCCGGTTCGCGGCCACCACATGGTACGAGGCGTCGAACACCAGCGCAGGGTAGGGCTCATAGCCCTGGATGAGCCGCTCGATGCCCTCCCGCACGGCGTCCAACGCGGGGTCGTCCAGCGGAGTACTGGAGAAGCGCGGGGCGTAACCGGCCGCCAGCAGCAGGGCGTTGCGCTCCCGCACCGGCACGTCCAGGTGCTCCGCGAGCCGCAGCACCACCTCCTCGCTGGGCCGGGACCGTCCCGTCTCGACGAAGCTGATGTGCCGCGCCGAGGAGTCCGCCCGCAGCGCCAACTCCAGCTGGCTGAGGCGCCGTTGCTCCCGCCAGGAGCGCAACAGGGGGCCGACGCCGATGCCCTGGCCGGGGGAGGCGGTGGCGGGGTCGGCCTTGCCTGACGGGAGCATGGTCATACGGACGACCGTAGTCGGGGTGGTGCCTGTGCGCGCGGCAGTAGCCCCGAAGGTCTCCGCGACCGGCCGTCGGGAACCCTGCTGACCAGGGCCGCTGCAGCACAGCTGTGGCACGCTGGACACATACTCAGGCCCTCAGGAAGGAGCGAGGTCATGCCCGTCGAACCCCTGTCGCAGAAGGAGATCGAGGACCGGCTCGCGGAGCTGCCGGGCTGGTCCGCCGCCGACGGCCGCCTCACCCGCTCGTACCGGCTCGGCACGCACTTCGCCGCGACCGCGATGGTCGTGCACATCGCCCAGGTCCAGGAGGAACTCGACCACCACTCCGACCTCACCCTCGGCTACAACACGGTCGACCTGTCCGTGCACACGCACAGCGCGGGCGGCGCTGTCACCGTGAAGGACTTCGAGCTCGCGCAGCGCGTGGAGGCGCTCGCCCCCGGCCACGGAGCCCAGTGAGCCCGTGCTCGACTACGACAAGGAGGCCCAGGCCTACGACGCCACCCGCGGCGGTGAGCCCAGGGCCGCCGCGGCCGCGGCCGCCGTGCTCGGACTGGTCCCCACGGAGACCAGGCGGCTCCTGGACGTGGCCTGCGGCACCGGGATCGTCACCCGCAGGCTCGCCGAGGCGCGGCCCACGACCGGGGTGACGGGCGCCGACCTGACGTACGGCATGGCAAGGGTGGCCGCCGGCCGGCTGCCCGGCGCCGTCGTGCTCGCCGACAGCCGCGCACTGCCCTTCCCCGACGGGGCCTTCGACGCCGTGACCAGCGTGTGGCTGCTGCATCTCTTCGACGAACCCGAGGACGTCCGGGCGGTCGTCGCCGAGTGCGCGCGGGTCCTGAGGCCCGGCGGGGTGTACGTCACCACCGTCGACAAGGCGGCCGCCCACGACGTCGGCAGCGACATCGACGCCGTCCTCGCCCCGCGCCCGCGCCGCCCGGCCCCCGACGCGGCGCCGCTCGTGGAGGCGTACGCCGCGGCCCACCTCCTGCATCCGGCGGGGCAGGCCCGTTTCCCGGGCCGCGGTCAGGGCCGCAGTCCCCGGCGTACCGCCGCCGACCTGCGGCGTGGCTGGTTCACCCTGCTGCCGCCCGGCGACCCCCGCACGGAACGGTTCGCCGCCCGCCTGGAGGAGCTTCCGGGCCAGGAACTCCCGCGCGCCGACCCGGTGTTCGGCGTCAGGGCGTTCCGGAAGGCCGGCTGAAGTCCATCGTCCAGTTGGTCACCCAGGTCGCCCCGCCGTCGACGGAGAACGCCTGCTCCCAGTGGGCCGAGGCCGGGGACATGTCCGCCCAGACGAACCGCACCCGCACGTCCTTCCCGTCGTAGGTGTCGTCGCCGTGGAACTCGCCCCGGCCGCCCTCGAACCGTCCGGTCACCGGCGGGAACAGCTTCCCGCTGCGGCTCGCCGCCCAGTGCAGCGACCACTGTCCGCTCTCCCGGTCGAACAGCCGCAGAGTCACGCCCTTCGCTTCAAGGTGCGGCATGTCGATCTCGTCGACGTTCGCGGCGCCGTCGAACAGGGGCCAGCACCGGTCCGTGGCCGGGAACTCCTCCCATTCGCCGGCCGGGTCGAGGAAGTCGGTGCGGCGGCGGTTCACGACCTCCCAGTCGCCGTGGAAGAAGTCGAAGTCGCGCGGGCTGCTCATGAGCGGTCTCCAGTGGTTCCCTCGGGCAGGGAATCGGCCAGGTAGGCGGCCAGGTCCGGGACTTCGGGGGCGAGCATGTGCCGTACCCAGGCGTCCCGTTCGTGCAGGATCGGCGGAAGTTCCCAGACACAGCCGATCCAGGGCAGGTCCGGCTTGACGAAGTGGGTGGGATCGAGGTCCGGGCAGCCGAGCGCCGGCTGCCCGGCGGATGCGCCCCGGAAGTGCAGCACGTTGTCCCACACCCAGCTGTAGACGTTGAGGTAGGCGCCGGTGTCCCCGCCCCGGTGCAGGACGACGAAGGTCGCGGGCGGAGTCCCGTCCGGCTCCGGCAGCAGCTCCGGGAGGATCTCGTGGGCCGCCTTCTCGACATCGGGCGCGATGCCGGCCGTGTCGGAGGTGACGTGGTAGCGCTTGATCCGCCGCCCGGCGACCGTCAGGGGCGGCGGCACGGTCAGCAGCTTCTCGGTGAAGGCCATGGCAGGACGGTAGGACCGCTTCACTGACACCATGTGGCAGTGAAGTCCGGCCGACTCGTCCCGATCCTCCTGCTGGTCGTCGGCGACACCGCCGTCGGACCACCTCACGCGGACGCCCTGAACGCCCTATCCGCGCAACCGGTCGAACCGGAACGGCTGTAGTACTTGTGGGCGGTTGCCGGTGCGCATGTACTGGGCGAGCCGGTGGCCGGTGGCCGGGCCGAGGGTGATGCCGAGCATGCCGTGTCCGGTCGCCGCGTAGGCGTTGTCGTGGCCGGGGACGCGGTCGATGACGGGGAGTCCGTCGGGGAGGAAGGGGCGCCCGCCCACCCATGGGTCCCGGATCAGGGTGACCAGGTCGTCGGGGTCGTCGAACCAGTCGCCGAGGTAGTGCCTGCTGGCGAGGGCGACCGCGGTGATCCGGCGCCAGTCGAGCCGGTTGTTGTTGCCGCTGAGTTCCATAGTGCCGCCGATGCGTGTGGTGGCGCCGATGGGGGAGGCGACGGCCCGGCGCTCGCCGAAGTAGAGGGTGTGTCGGGGTGCCGGGTCGAGGTCGACCGAGAAGCTGTAGCCCTTGCCCGCCTGGAGCGGCAGTCTCCTGCCGAGGAGGTCGAGCAGGGCCGGGGAGCGCATGCCGGCGGCGATGACGACGGCTTCGCAGGGGATCTCGCCCTGGCCCGTGCGCAGCGCCGTCACCCGCCCCCGGGCCGTGCGGAACCCGGTGACGCGCGTGTGCTCGTGGACCTTCACCCCGGTGGCGGCCAGCGCCCGGCCGAGTCCACGGGCGAATGCCTCCGGATCGACCAGGCCCTCGCCCTCGACGAGATACGCGGCCCGCACCCCGGGCGCGAGGGCGTCGTCCAGTAGGCGCGCTTCGTCGCCGGTGGTCACGTCGTCGGGCAACTGGTAGCGGCCGTCGGCCATCTCCCGTTGGACGGCGAGGTGATGGCGGGCCTCGGCAGCCGACAGGAACGCGTGCACCATGCCGGGACGGGTCAGCGTCGTCTCGACGCCCGCCGCGCTCAGCTCGTCGAACAGGTCGAAGGTGTCGCGGTTCAGTTCGGCGATCGCCGCGTACCCGCGCCGGAACGCGGCCGGTGTACTGCTGCGCCAGAACCGCCACAGCCAGCGGACGAACGCCGGATCCGGCAGGGGCCGCAGATACAGCGGCGAGTCCGGGCGGTTCAGCGAGCGCAGCGCGTAGCGCACCACGCCCGGTGCCGGGACGGGGGTGGAGTGGCTGAGGCAGACCCAGCCCGCGTTGCCCCGCGAGGCGCCGGAGCCCAGGTCCCCGCGCTCCACCACTTCGACCTGCAGCCCGGCGGCCGCCAGGTAGTACGCCGTGCACAGCCCGACCACACCGCCGCCGACCACCACGACGGGCCCGTTCATGCCCCGCTCACGGAGGTGGCGAGGAAGGCGCGGGTCCGGGCGTGGGAGGGACGGTCCAGAACGTCCCCGGGGGCGCCCTCCTCCACGATCCGGCCGCCGTCGACGAAGACGAGATGGTCGGACACCTCGCGGGCGAACGGCAGTTCATGGGTGACCAGCAGCATCGTCATGCCCTCGGCGGCCAGCTCCCGCATCACGCTGAGTACCTCGCGGGTGGCCTCCGGGTCCAGGGAGGAGGTCGGTTCGTCGAACAGCAGGACCTCCGGTTTCAGCGCCAACGCGCGGGCGATGGCGACCCGCTGCTGCTCGCCGCCGGACAGTTGCTCGGGCTGGGCCAGCGCCCGGTGGGCCACCCCGACCCTGCGCAGCAGCGTCACGGCCCGCTCCAGCGCCTCCGGCTCCGGGATCCCCGCCTTGCGCTGAGCGAGGACGACGTTCTCCACGGCCGTCAGATGCGGGAAGAGGTTGAACCTCTGGAAGACCATGCCGACCGTGCGCCGCAGGCGCGGCAGATCACGGCACACGGTCCGGCCCTGGCTGTGCACCACCTCGCCGGCCACCTCGACCGTGCCGCCGTCCGGTTTCTCCAGGAGGTTGACGCAGCGCATCAGGGTCGTCTTGCCGCCCCCGCTCTGCCCGATGACGCTGACGATCCGGCCCCGGCCGACCGTCAGGTGCACGTCGTCGAGGACGAGCCTGCCGTCGAAGGACTTGCTCAGCCGTTCGATCCGTATGACCTCCTCGGCGGTGGCGGTTCGTTCGACGGTCGTGCGGGTGGTGACGGGCTCGGTCATACGGCCGCCTCCTTTCGTCCGGCGGTGGCGTCCAGGTCGGATGCGAGCAGCGCGCGGGCCGCGCGTACCCGGCGCCGTCGCCACGGGGACAGCGGAATGCCGGCGCGCACCTTGCGTTCGAGGAACAGGAGGAGTTGGGAGAGGGGATAGCACAGGGCGAAGTAGAGGGCGGAGATGACCAGGTAGACCTCCAGCGCCCTGAACGTCGCCGAGGTGATCAGCCGTCCCTCCGACATCAGTTCCGCGGCTGACACGGTCACCAGCAGGGACGTCGACTTCAGCAGGTCGACCAGCATGGTGTTGGTGCCGGGCAGGGCCTGGCGGACGGCCTGGGGCAGGACGATGTGGAGGAAGATGCCCGCCCTGCCGATGCCGAGCGCCTCACCGGCCTCCGTCTGCCCGTCGTGCACTCCGCTGATCGCGGCGCGGAAGATCTCCGAGAGGTAGGCGGCGTAGAACACGATCAGGGACAGACATCCCGCGCTGAACACGTCCAGCCGGATGCCGGCGGAGGCCAGGCCGAAGTAGGTCAGGAAGATGATGGCCAGCAGCGGGACGTTCTTGAAGACCTCGGTGTAGAGGGCGGCCACGGTCCGCAGCGGCCAGGCCCGGCTCAGCCTCAGCAGTGCCACGGCCAGGCCGAGGAACACGGCGCCGGCGAAACTGACCACGGTGTAGGAGACCGTACGGCCGAGCGCGTCGAGGAGGTCGCCGCGGTAGTCGGACCAGGGCACCTGGAAAAGACCGGACATGTCAGCCCCTCACTGTCCGATGGTCGGCGGGTTCCAGCCGGCCGGCCGGTCCACTCCGCGTCGCGCCGAGGCGACGTCCGCCGCCGGCTTCAGGAACTGCTCCGGGTCGCCGCCGTACTTCGTCACGAGCCTGGTCATCTCGCCGTTGGTGTACATGGCGTCGATCTCCCGGGAGATGGCCTGTTCCAGCTTGGTGGCCTTCCTGGGCAGGTAGAAGCCGGTCTGGTACTGCTGGAAGTACGCGTATGCGGGCTGCTGCTTCACCTCGGCGGTGGTCGGTGGTGTCAGATACTCGGTTGCGATCTTCAGGTCGGGGCGCTCCTTCTGCGCCGCGATGATGATCAGCGGGTCGAGGAAGCCGACGTCGACACGGCCCGCGCCGAGGTCGTCGAAGACACCGTTGGCGTCCGGATAGGCGTGCAGCTTCGCCTTCGGCACCGCCTGGATCGACTTGACCCACACATAGCCCTCGACCGTGCCCAGGTTCAGGCCCTTCAGGTCATCGACCGTCCTGTACGTCTTTCCGTCTCGGACGGCCATCGCGGGCGGCGAGTAGTACGGCGGGTCGGTGAACAGTCCCTGTTTCTGCCGGTCGGCGGACCAGGCGACGCCACCCACCGTGATGTCGACACGGCGCGACTGCACGCCCGCGAGCATGCCGGCGAAGTCGGTGACCTGCGGCTTGATCTCCAAGCCCAGCTTCTTGGCGACATAGGCGAGGATGTCGCCGTCCAGGCCGACGATCTTGCCGCCCTGGAGAGAGGTGTAGGGAGCGTAGGGCTCGATGGCCACCTTCAGGACACCGGGCGTGAGCGTGCCCAGCGCGGCGGTCTGCGCCGACACGTCGGTGGGAGCGTCGTCGCCGCCGGAACCGCAGGCGGCCGTCAGGGACATCAGGAGTGTCGCCGCCAGGGCGACGACGAGGGAGCGAACGCGGAACATGGGCTGAGCCCTTCCGTCGCGGGGCGGGGTGGGATTGGGCCCAAACGTTAGGGATCACCCCGCCCTGCGTCACTGTTCACTTCGTATGAATGTCTGGCCGAAATCACGCGCTCCCCTGTACGGTCCGTCCATACCGGCAACGCCCTCGGGCGGGAGGACGAACCGTGCTGAGCCCTTCGCTCGCCCAGGAGATCGCCGGGGACACCTCCGCCGTGATCGGTTACAACGTGCTCATCACCGACGCCGAGGGCGTGGTCATCGGCAGCGGCGACCGCAGCCGCGTGGGCACCTTCCACGAAGCGTCCGTCGAGGTCATGCGCACCAAGGAGGCCGCCACCCACAACGCCTCCCAGGCCCAGCTGCTGCGCGGGGTGCGGCCCGGCGTCACCCTGCCGCTCGTCGCCGGCGGACAGGCGGTGGGGACTGTGGGCATCACCGGCACGCCCGCACAGGTGCGACGCTTCGGACTGCTCGTCAAACGCCAGACCGAGATCCTCCTGAGGGAATCGGTCATGCTCCGCTCCCGGCTGCTCGCCGAGCGCGCCGCCGAGAAGCTCCTGGCCGACCTCGCCTCCTACGACCCCGAGGTCATCGAGGCCGGCAGCCTCGCCTTCCGGGCCGCCGACCTCGGTTTCGACCTGCGCCTGCGCCGGATCGCGGTGGCCTTCGAGGTGACCGCGCCGCCCCGCGCCCCGCGCCGGGACATCGGTCTGGTCCGCTCCGAGATCCTGCGCACGGTCCGTGAGGTCTTCGCCGACCCGCAGGACCTCGTCGCCGCGACCGCCCCCGGCCGGGTCGGCGTCCTGCACCGGCTCGCCTCCCGGCGGCCGGTGGACTCCGTCCCTCTCGACTGCCGCCGGGTCATCGACGCGATCGCCGCCCGGGACGGTCTCGCCGCCCGCGCGGGCATCGGCGAGCCGGCCGCCACCGTCGACGCCCTGCACCACTCCTACCAGGACGCCTGCGAGGCACTCCGCCTCGGCACACGTCGCCCGGACGGCCCGCTCGTCCACCCCATCAGCGACCTACGGGTCCACCAGCTCCTCACGGCCCTCGGCCAGCCCGCCCGCACCCGTCTCGTCGACTCCACCACCGCCCAGCTGCGCACCCAGCCGGACTGGCCCACCCTGCGCGACACGATCACCGCCTGGTGCGAGAGCGGCTACAACCTGGTCCGCACCGCGGCCGCCCTGCACATCCACCGCAACACGGTCGTCTACCGCATGAACAAGATCGAACAGCTCACCGGCCGCCCCTTGCGCGACCACCACACCACCCTCGCCCTCTACCTCGCCTGCCTCACCGACCACCTGGCGGCTCCCGCAGATCGTTGACCGGGCCAAGGGCGAGGCGGGGTTGCAGCACCGTGCACGTCCACCCCGCCCGCAGCACTCTCGTGCTCGGCTGCACGGATGAGGAGTTCGCGCTGTCTGCGGGCTGCGGGCTGCGGGCTGCGGGCTGCGGACCGGCGGGGCAGCGGCCGTCTGTGATGACGGTAAGGCCGCTTCACTGACACCATGTGGCAGTGAAGTCCAGCCGACTCGTCTCGATCCTCCTGCTGCTCCAGACCCGGGGCCGGATGACGGCCGCCCAGCTCGCCGAGGAACTGGAGGTCTCGGTCCGCACGGTCTACCGGGACGTCGAGGCACTGAGCACGGCCGGTGTCCCGCTGTACGGCGACGCGGGCCACGCGGGTGGCTACCGCCTGCTCGACGGCTACCGCACCCGTCTGACCGGACTCACCGCGAACGAGGCGCAGGCCCTCTTCCTCGCCGGAGCCCCGGAGGCCGCCGCCGAGCTGGGACTGGGCTCGGTCCTCGCCGCCGCCCAGCTGAAGGTGCGGGCCGCGTTGCCGACGGAGCTGCGCATGCATGCGGACCGGATCAGCGGACGCTTCCACCTCGACGCGCCCGGGTGGTACGCGGAGGCCGAGGAGACGCCGTTCCTGCCACAGGTGGCGGCCGCGGTGTGGAACAGCCGGGTGCTTCGGCTGGCGTACCGCCGCTGGGCCGAACCGACCGATGTGGAACGGCGGTTGGAGCCGTACGGGCTGGTGCTGAAGGCGGGGCGCTGGTATGTCGTCGCGGGTCCGGGGCCGCGCACCTACCGGGTGGACCAGATCCTCGAACTCTCCTTGTGCGACGAGGAGTTCGTCCGTCCGGAGGGGTTCGATCTGGGCGCTTACTGGACGGCGTATCAGCGGGACTTCCACGATCGGCTGTACCGGGCCGAGGCGCTGGTGCGGCTCGCGCCCAGCGTGCGGCTGCCGAGGGCGGTTTCGGAGCGTACGGATTCCCGCGGCTGGACCGTCACCCGCGTCCCCGTCGAGTCCGTCGACCAGGCCCATGGCGACTTCCTGCGCCTGGGCACGGACATCGAGGTCCTGGAGCCGCCCGAGCTGCGTGAACGGATGGCTCGAACGATCGCCGAACTGGCCGAAAGATACGGCAACTCGGCTTCCCCGTGCGGCGACTGAGGGGGCGGAACCCGTCCGTCCTCTCCGCTTCGGAGGTCCACCCCGTGCAGCACCCGCACCCGCACCGCAGACGCCGAGTCCTGCTCTCGGCGATGACCGCCACCGTGGCCCTCGTGGCCGCAGGGCTCACCGCGCTGTCGCCCGGTACCGCCGAGGCAGCCACCGCCCGCCAGGTCGAGAAGCTCGACCGCGGAGTCGTCAGCGTCCACACCGACAGCGGCAACCTGGTCAGCTGGCGCTGGCTCGGCACCGACCCGAACGACGTGTCCTTCAACGTCTACCGCGCCGGTACAAAGGTCAACTCGGCCCCGATCACCGGCTCCACGAACTACTTTCACTCCGGCGCGCCCGCCCAGGCCGACTACACGGTCCGCGCGGTCGTCGGCGGTGTCGAGCAGGCCGACTCGGTCCACGCGGTCCAACTCCGCACCGGTTACAAGGACGTTCCGATCAGCCCGCCCGCCGGAGGGACGACCCCGGACGGAGTGGCGTACACCTACGAGGCGAACGACGCCTCCGTCGCCGACCTCGACGGGAACGGGGCGCTGGACTTCGTCCTGAAGTGGCAGCCGACGAACGCCAAGGACAACTCCCAGTCCGGTTACACCGGCAACACGATCCTCGACGGCGTCAAGCTCGACGGCACCCGGCTGTGGCGGATCGACCTGGGCCGCAACATCCGTTCCGGAGCGCACTACACACAGTTCCAGGCGTACGACTACGACGGCGACGGCAAGGCCGAGGTCGCCGTGAAGACGGCGGACGCCACGGTCGACGGCACCGGCGCGGTGATCGGCAGTTCGTCGGCGGACTACCGCAACTCCAGCGGTTACGTCCTCTCCGGCCCCGAGTACCTGACCATGTTCAACGGCCAGACCGGCAAGGCGATGCAGAGCGTGGACTACGTGCCGGCGCGCGGCACGGTGTCGTCGTGGGGCGACTCGTACGGCAACCGTGTCGACCGTTTCCTCGCCGGGACGGCGTACCTGGACGGCGCCCGCCCGTCGCTCGTCATGGCCCGCGGCTACTACACCCGCACGGTGATCGCGGCCTGGGACTGGCGAGGCGGCACCTTCACCCGCCGCTGGACCTTCGACAGCAGCTCCTCCACCAACAGCGGCAAGGGCTATGACGGTCAGGGGTCGCACAGCCTGTCCGTCGGGGACGTCGACAACGACGGCAAGGACGAGATCGTCTACGGTGCGATGGCCGTCGACGACAACGGCAACGGACTGTGGACCACGAAGACGGGCCACGGCGACGCCCAGCACCTCGGCGACCTGGACCCCTCGCACGCGGGCCTGGAGTACTTCAAGGTGTCCGAGTCGACGTCCCAGCCGGCGGAGCTCTACATCAACCCGGCCAACGGCACCGTCAATTGGAGTCTTGCCGGATGCTGCGACAACGGCCGCGGAGTCGCCGGTGACATCTGGGCCGGCAACGACGGCGCCGAGGTGTGGTCCGCCTCCGACTCCTCCATCCGGGACGAGGGAGGAGCCACCAAGGGCCGCGAGCCGTCCTCCGTCAACTTCCTGTCCTGGTGGGACGGCGACACGGTCCGCGAACTCCTCGACGGCACCCACATCGACAAGTACGGCACCTCCGCCGACACCCGCCTGCTGACCGGCTCCGGCGTCCACTCCAACAACAGCACCAAGGCGACTCCGTCGCTGTCCGGCGACATCCTGGGCGACTGGCGCGAGGAGGTCGTCTGGCCGACGTCCGACAACACGGCCCTGCGGATCTACTCCACCCCGTACGAGACGACCGTGAAGATCACGACCCTCCTCCACGACACGATGTACCGCACCGGCCTGGCCTGGCAGAACACCGCCTACAACCAGCCCCCGCACCCGAGCTTCTTCCTCGGCAACGGCATGGCGACGGCACCGAGGCCGACGGTGTACACGCCGTGAACGACGGTGGGTGCGTGCCCCCTCGGGGGACACGCACCCACCGTGCGGACGGACCGTCAGGTGACCGTGCAGCTCTGCTCACCCAGCTTGAAGGCCGTCGGTTTTCCGTTCGTGCCCGACCAGCTGCCCGTGAAGCCGAAGCTCACGGAGGAGCCCGCCGCCACGTTGGCGTTCCAGGTGACGTTCTTGGCCGTGGCCGCCGAACCCGACTGAGCTGTCTCGGCGTTCCAGGTCTGCGAGATCGTCTGGCCGCCCGGGAAGGACCAGCCGAGGGACCAGCCCGACCAGGCACTCGTACCCGTGTTGCTCAGCTGGACGTCCGCCTGGAAGCCGCCCGTCCACTGGTTGGTGATCTTGTACGTCACCGCGCAGGCGCCCGTCGGTGCCGGGTCGGGCGGGTCCGTCGGATCGGTGCCGCCACCGCCGCTCGTGTCGGAGGTGTCGCCGTAGATCACGCCCCGGCCGTTCGTCGAGACGTACACGCGGCCGTACACCCGGGGGTCACCGGTGATGGCCCCGCCGGTCCAACCCCACTGGTGGGCGTCGTCGTTGATGCGGGTCCAGGTCGCGCCCTTGTCGGTCGAGCGGAAGATGCCACGGACGCCGCCGATCTTCGCGCTGGTGAAGAGGGTCTGGTATGAGGCCCCGGCCGCCGCCTTCCCGAAGCCGATCGTGTCGGCCTGGTCGACGTTGGAGAGCTTCGTCCAGTTCGCGCCGCCGTCCGTCGAGTGCCACAGGCCGTACGCCCCGTCGGTGGACCCGCCGGCCAGCCACACATCGCCCTTCTGGCCGGGCAGCGCCTTGAAGCGCACGCTGTCACCGGCCGGGAGGTTGCCGGCGGTGGACGCCGTGAAGGTCGCCCCGCCATCCGAACTCACGTAGAACTTCCCGGACTTGAAGCCGTAGAAGGTCCGTGGGTCGACCCGGTCGGACTCGACGATCGCGCCCGCGGGGATCCCGCTCGACGCCGACCAGGCTGTACCGAAGCCCGTCGTGTACTGCACTCCTGTGCCGTCGGGGCTCCACACGAACCGGCTGCCGTCCGAGGCCGCGGCCACCGTTCCGCCGCCGCTCACGCCCGAAGGGTCGGTGCCCGCGAACCAGTTGGCGCCGTTGTCCGTCGAGAACCCGATGTGCGGGCCCGAGTCCAGATTGCCCGTCCGCACGACGGTGTTGGGGTTCGTCTCGGCGAAGTCCAGGCTGGTGGTCGTGGTGAAGTTCGGGGACGTGAACATCATCGACGGGACCTTGGTGAGATCCGTGTGCCGGAATCCGCCGATGTCGCCCAGCGCGCTCAGCAGCGGGGCACCCGAGGGCGGTGACGCGAGGTCCTGGACCGCGGTCTCCTCCAGGCCCTGCACCATCGGCTTGATGGTGAACTGGCTGCCCGAGTCCCAGTTCGTGAGGTTCTCCGTGCCGTAGAGCGTGGCCCCCGTCCCGTACATCATGCGGTTCGAGTTGAACGGGTCGATCTCCAGCGACTCGGTCATCCACCCGAGTTTCGGCGCCTGTTCGGGCGGCGACGGGTTCGCGCCCCAGGTCAGCCAGGGCGAGGACGAGACGTCCATCGTGTAGCGGTTGGCGCGGGTGGGGTACGACGAGTAGTCCCACGCCTTCGTCCAGGTCGCCCCGCTGTCGGTGGAGCGGAAGATCTGGGTGTCGGGCCACCATGAGCTGTACGCCGTCGCCATCACGGTGCCGGGTTTCTGCCGGTCCACTGTCAGGCCGCTGAAGCCGTAGTAGGTGTCCGCCTCCGCGACCGGGCTGATGTTCGTCCAGGTGCCCGTCGCCGTCGCGTACCGCCACACCTGGCCCTTGCCGCCGTCGTACGGCCCGCCCTTGTCGCTGTAGGAGAGGTACAGATAGCCGCCCGCCGCGTCCAGGACACCCTTGTGGGCGAGGTACCCCGTCGGCTGTCCGGCGAGGCGGCTCCAGGTCGCGCCGCCGTCCGTCGACCGGTACACGGAGTTCTGGAGGTCGGCGACCCCGACGTAGATCGCCTGCGTCGCGTTGCCGGAGGTGCCCGTCCGCTCGTCGAAGGTGACCCAGACGATGCCCTGGTTGTCGCTGGCGTAGCCGCTGGTGTCGCTCGGATCCTGCTGGTAGTTGCCGACGTTGGGGAAGGCGGTCACCTGCGACCAGGTGACGCCCGAGTCCGTCGACCGCCACAACCCCTTGCCGCTCGGCGCGCCCAGATACAGCACGCTGTTCTTGTTCGGGTCGACCGCCAGCCGCTCTCCCATGCCCCGCCCCGGCATGTTGCCGCCGAGCTTGAACGGCAGGGCGGCCGTCTGCCAGCTCGCGCCGCGGTTCGAGGAGCGCATGACCGCGCCGTTCTTCGGGTCCCAGCCGTTGGTGTACGTCCCGACGGCCGCGTAGACCTTGTTCGGGTCCACGGAGTCGGATGCCAGGCTGACGACACCCGTGTGCCCCCAGTCGTCCCAGCCGACCGAGTCGAGCAGCGGCGTCCAGGTCTTCGACGACTCCTGCCAGCGGTAGGCCCCGCCGATGTCCGTGCGGGCGTAGGCCAGGTTCTTCTCCTTGCGGTTGAAGACGATCCCGGGAACGAAACCGCCGCCGTCGATGCGGGCGTTCTTCCAGGTGTACGTGTCGGCGGCGAGCGAGACCTTCGCGGTGTTCCCGGCCGCCAGCGCGGGCGGGGTTCCTGCCAGCAGCCCGGCCGCGAGCGCGAGCACGGCCGTGAGAATGCGGGTTCTTCGCACGGGGGAGTCCTTTCCGGAAAGGGGGGAGTGGGGGTAAGCGCTTTCCGTGGAGTGCGAGAGTTGCCGGGCGGCCCCCAGTGCGGGAAGGGGGCCGCCCGGCCGGTTGGTCCCGTCGTCAGGTGACGGGACCGAGCACGCGAAGCCTTTTCAGACGGTTCCGGAGAAGGAACGGTGCCTGGTGCGCCCTTTGGGGGCGCGGGGCTGCGTTCATTTGCGGCTCCGCCGCGCGGGCGCGACCAGCCACAACGGACCCGCAGTCGACAACGGCCCAACCCGCGGAGCGCCCGGCGGGGGCTATTCCAGAAGCTCCGCGTACGACCCCATGGCCAGGGCGATGTCCGCCTGGGCCCAGAACCGGTGATACGTGAACGACGGCACCGCGCCGCCGGCCAGATAGGCCTGGATCTTCGACCAGGCGGGGTCGTTCTTGTAGAACGACCGGAGGGATTCGAAGGTCGACGACGCGTTGATCGCGTCACCGTTCGGCATGGTCCCGGTCCAGCCGCTCGGGACGTACACGGCGTCGTCGAAGCGGTTGTAGTCCGCCCGGTTTTCCGGCACCGCGACCCCCAGGCTGTCCTGGTAGTTGCCCCACATGCCGTCCAGCAGAGCCTTCGCCGTGGTCGCGGAGGCAGTGTCGCCGGAACGGTCCGCGTAGTACGTCAGGGTCTTGGCGTACGCGGCGGTCACCCCGACGTCGTTGGTGTAGTCGGCGACGGTGACGTGAAGTCCGCTGTTGGCACCGGGACTTGACGCGTTCCAGGTGTCGGGCTGGCCCGACCACTGCAGCGTGGAGGGGATCTGGTAGGTGCCGTCCGGGTTGATCGTGGTCTTGGACAGCGCCCACTTGACCCACTTGTCGAGGACCGCCTTGGCCTGCGCGTTCCCCGTCTGCTGGTAGTACTCGGCGACCCGCTCCATCGACCACGCCTGGAAGCCGAACCACTGGTTGGACGGCGGGTCGTGGTAGACGGGCTGCTGGTCGTAGTACATGCCGTAGAAGGTCGACGTACCGGCCGGAGGAGTCGCGTAACGGCCCGCCCAGCTGTTCGTCGCCCCGCCCGCGATGGCGCCCTCGCTGGACTGCAGCCAGCGGTAGAACTCCAGCTGCCGGGTCAGCGAGGTGTTCCAGTCCGCCGCGCCCGTCGCCGACTTGGGCTTCAGGTCGGCGTAGGAGCTGAGCGCGTACGCGGCCATCGGGTTCTGGTAGCCGCCGTGCACATGGCTGGAGCCGATGCGCCAGGCCCAGCCCGCCGCGGTGTCGGTCGCGCCACCCCAGGCGTAGTACCAGGAGAGCAGATAGCTCGAGGCGTCCTTGCCGGTGCCGGCCGCGCAGGTGGACGGACCGACACAGTTGCCGATCTTCTTGAAGTACTTGTCGTACATGGCGTAGCGCAGATAGTCGCCCATCTTCGCGGCCTTGCCCACGGTCGCGGAGACGTCGGAGCCCTTGCCCTGCTCGTTCGCCCACTTGTCGGCCCAGTACGCGGCCTGCACCGCACGCGCGTCGGCGTCCGGGGCGTTGGTGAACTTCCACTGCTTCGCGTAGGAGGCGTCACCGGTGAAGAGGTCCAGGTACCCGTTCTTGCCGCCGTACTTGAACTGGTCGCAGGTCGGCTGCGGCACCGTCTCCCACACCGACTCCTGCGCGCCGCGTTGGAAGGTGTTGATGTACGACGGTCCGGTGTCCGTCGGGCCCGCCTCGCACTTGCCGGGCGAGTTGCCGAAGCCGTAGACGTTGTCGACGTCCTGGAGCCAGTGCATACCGTAGACGTCGTCCGTGCCGTATGCGGTCTTCAGTTCACCGGCGATCGGGTCCGAGCCCACCGACACCCCGGTGTCCAGCTTCGCCGGGTACTCGTTGGGCGTGTCCAGCTCGGGCGCGTAGGTGGCCGGCTTGGAGGCGTTGTAGAAGGAGTTCGTCGGCTGGTCGGCGTGTGTGGGGATCATGTACTTCTCCATGATGTCCCAGGCCCCGTTGAACTTGGACCAGTCGCCCGTCACCTTGCCGTACATGGCCTGGAGCCACAGGAGGTAGCTGTACGCCTCCGACGTGGTCTCGTGGCCCTGGTCCGGCGCCTCGACGATCAGGGTCTCGACCGAGTGGTAGGGGATGCCCTCGGGGGAGAAGTAGCCGTTCGCCGGGTTGGTGATCTTGCCGTACAGATCCAGGAAGCGGGCGTTGTACGTGCCCGTCGCCGCGATCTCGGTGGCTGTCACCGAGGCCTTGGCGTGGCCGGTGGCCGTCGACTCGAAGGTCGCCGCGCCGGTACCGGAGGCGTTGGCGGTGATGGTCACCGTCTGCGCGGTGTTCCAGTTGGACGGGGTGAAGGTGAGCGAGGCCCCACCGGTCACCGTGAGGCCCGAGTTGCCGCTCGCGCGAGCGGTCGTGACCGTCACGTTGGCCGAGGGCTGCGTCGACAGCTTCAGGGTGTACGTGCCCGTCTTGCCCTGCTGGACGGGCAGTTGGGTGGCCGACGCGACGACCGCGGGACCCGAGGCGACCGTGATGCCGACCGGCGTGGACTCACCCGAGGCGCCCAGGCTGTCGTACGCCTTCGCGAGCAGAGAATGACTGCCCACGGTCAAGCTTGAGACCGAGAGCGAGTACGGCGCCGTCGTGTCGGTGCCGAGCAGCGTGGTGTTGTCGTAGAACTCCATCTTGCTGATCGTCGCGTTGTCCGCCGCGGCGGCCGTGGCGGCGAGCGGAACCGCCGTGCCCTGGGTGTAGACGGCGCCTGCGGCCGGGCTGGTCAGGACCGTGATCGGCGGCTGGTGCGCGCCGACACAACTGGTGCCGTTGACCGCGAAGTTGGTCGGGGCGGCGTTGGTGCCGCTGTAGGTGAACTGTGCGCCGGTGGTGACGGCGGAGCCCGCGGCGATGTTCGCGTTGTACGTGGCGTTGGTGACGGAGACGGCCTGGCCGGACTGGGACCAGGTGCCGTTCCAGCCGTTGCTCAGCTTCTGGTTTCCGGCGTAGCTGTAGGTGAGCGTCCAGCCGTTGATGGCGTCCGTGCCGCGGTTCGTGATCGTCAGATCCGCGGTGAAACCGGAGCCCCAGTCATTGGTCTTGTAGTCGACGTTGCACTGAACTGCGGCTGCTTGTGCGGGAGTTGAAGCCGCACTCAGCATTGCGAACGGCAGCGCCAGGGCCGCCGCGACAGCGGTCCACAATCGCCGGACGGGCCGGCGTCTCCTCGTGGGGGGCATTGCTGGTTCCTCCTTGTGCGGCTCGGAGAAGTCAAGGCTTGAACCAGTGGGAGCGCTCCCATAGTGAGGATGAGGGGGTGAGGGGTCAAGACGCTTGAAGAGTCGAAAAGATTCGACGGATGTGGCCCCGGAAAGTCAAGTGACGCCTCTGTTCTTTGCCGTCACTTGGCGCTAACTTCTTGGACACCAGTGGGAGCGATTCCATCAGTCGACGCGTCCGTAACGGCGCGCTGATCTGCAAGGAGTCGCTCATGCGACACCCCCCGCGTTCAGTACTTTTAGTAGCCGCCGTCGGCGCGGTCTCCCTCATCGGGGCCGTGACCGTACCGGTGGTCACGGCGTCCGGCGCCACCCCCGCCTGCTCGGTGGAGTACTCCGTCACCAGCCAGTGGGGCAGCGGTTTCCAGGGCTCCGTGAAAATCACCAACAACACGGCCGCCATGAGTAGTTGGAGCCTCACCTTCGACTTCGCCGGCGGCCAGAAGCTCACCCAGGGCTGGAACGCGAAATGGTCCCAGTCCGGTACGACGGTCACCGCGGCCAACGAGAGCTACAACGGCTCGCTGGGCAGCGGAGCGAGCGTCAGCGCCGGATTCATCGCGTCCTCGTCCGGGAGCAACGCCGTACCCACCTCGTTCAAGCTCAACGGCACGGTCTGCAACACGGACACCGGGCCGACCCCCACTCCGGATCCGCCGGATCCTGAGGACACGGCACCCCCCGTCCTGCGCGTCCAGGGCAACAAGCTCGTGGACGCGAACGGCGGTACCCGCCGACTCCTCGGTGTGAACCGCTCCGGCGGCGAGTTCATGTGCGTCCAGGGCCGCGGCATCTTCGACGGCCCGGTCGACGACGCCTCGGTGAAGGCGATCGCCGACTGGAAGGCGAACACGGTCCGCATCCCTCTCAACGAGGAGTGCTGGCTGGGCCTGTCCAACATCAACCCGGCCTACGCCGGGACCAACTACATCAACGCCGTCAAGGACCTGGTGGCCAGGGTCAAGGCCCACGGCCTGACACCCGTGGTCGAACTCCACTGGACCTACGGCCAGTACACCGGCAACTCCGCCGGCTGCTCCGACGTGCACGCCAGCTGCCAGAAGCCGATGCCCGACATGCAGTACACACCCGCCTTCTGGACCTCGGTGGCGAACACCTTCAAGGGCGACCGGGCCGTCGTCTTCGACCTGTTCAACGAGCCCTACCCGGACCGCGCCACCTCCACGACCACCCAGGCGTGGCAGTGCTGGCGGGACGGCGGCACCTGCCCCGGCATCGGGTACGAGGTCGCCGGCATGCAGGACCTCGTCGACAGCGTCCGGGGCACCGGCGCGACCAACGTGATCCTGGCCGGCGGGATCGCCTACTCCAACGACCTGAGCCAGTGGCTCACCTACAAACCCACCGACCCGGCGGGCAATCTCGGCGCCGCCTGGCACGTGTACAACTTCAACACCTGCTCCAACGAGAGCTGCTGGAACTCCACGCTCGCCCCGGTGGCCGCCCAAGTCCCCCTCATGGCGGGGGAGATCGGCGAGAACACCTGCTCCCACGGCTTCATCGACCAGGTCATGAAGTGGTTCGACGACCGCTCCCTGTCGTATCTCGGCTGGACCTGGAACACCTGGGACTGCTCCTCCGGCCCGTCCCTGATCAGCAGCTACGACGGCACACCGACAGCCTTCGGAACCGGGCTGCGTGACCATCTGCGCGCCCTGAACGGATAGCACCCCCTCGACGGCACCACCCGCTCGACGGACAACACCCGCGACCGAGAAGGAAACCCGCACTCATGAGTCGTACGAGAACAGCGCTCCTCGCTGCCCTGGCGCTCGTCGCCGGGGCCTCCGGGACCGCGCTCGCCGTGGTCCCCGGGGACGTAGGCCTCGCCGCCGTCCCCTGCACCGTGGACTACAAGGTGCAGAACCAGTGGGACACCGGCTTCACCACGGCCGTCACGATCACCAACAACAGCGCCGCCAAGTCCAGTTGGGCGGTGAAGTGGTCGTACGCCGGAAACCAGAAGGTCACCAACTTCTGGAACTCCAAGATCAGCCAGAGCGGCACGGCCGTCACCGCCGCCAACGAGAGCTACAACGGCACGCTCGCCACCGGCGGTTCGGTCAGTTTCGGCTTCCAGGGCACCTACAGCGGTACCAACGCTCTACCGACCACCTTCACCCTCGACGGGGTGACCTGCAACGTCGACGGCGGCACCGGACCGACGGACCCGCCCGGTCCGACGGACCCCGGGGGCAGCACCCGCGTCGACAACCCCTACGCCGGGGCGAAGGTGTACGTGAACCCCGAGTGGTCGGCGAAGGCCGCCGCGGAGCCCGGCGGCAGCCGGATCTCCAACCAGCCCACCGGTGTCTGGCTCGACCGGATCGCCGCCATCAACGGCGCGAACGGCGGGATGGGGCTGCGCGCCCACCTCGACGCGGCCCTCGCACAGAAGGGCTCCGGCGAGGAGGTCGTCCAACTCGTCGTGTACGACCTGCCCGGACGTGACTGCGCGGCCCTCGCCTCCAACGGCGAGCTCGGCCCGACGGAGATCGACAAGTACAAGACCCAGTTCATCGACCCGATCGCCGCGATCCTCGCCGACAGCAAGTACAGCTCGCTCAGGATCGTCACCACGATCGAGATCGACTCGCTGCCCAACCTCGTGACCAACACGGGCAGTCGGCCCACCGCCACCCCGGCCTGCGACACCATGCTGGCCAACGGCAACTACGTGAAGGGCGTCGGCTACGCGCTGCACAAGCTCGGCGCGATCCCCAACGTCTACAACTACATCGACGCCGGCCACCACGGCTGGATCGGGTGGGACGACAACTTCGCCGCCAGCGCCACCATCATGAAGCAGGCGGCCACCGCCGAGGGCGCCACCGTCAACGACGTCCACGGCTTCATCGCCAACACGGCCAACTACAGCGCCCTGAAGGAGAACAACTTCACCATCAACGACTCCGTGGCGGGCAAGTCGGTCCGTGAGTCGAAGTGGGTGGACTGGAACCGGTACGTCGACGAGCTGTCCTTCGCCCAGGGCTTCCGCAACCAGCTGGTCACGACGGGCTTCAACTCGAACATCGGCATGCTGATCGACACCTCCCGCAACGGCTGGGGCGGTACCGCGCGTCCCGCCGGTCCGGGTGCGACGACCGATGTCGACACCTACGTCAACGGCGGCCGTTACGACCGTCGCATCCACGTCGGCAACTGGTGCAACCAGTCCGGTGCCGGTCTGGGTGAGCGTCCGAAGGCCAGCCCGGCCACCGGGATCGACGCGTACGTGTGGATGAAGCCGCCGGGTGAGTCCGACGGGTCCAGCGCCGCGATCCCGAACGACGAGGGCAAGGGCTTCGACCGGATGTGCGACCCGACGTACACGGGCAACCCCCGCAACGGGAACAACCTCTCCGGTGCGCTGGCGAACGCGCCGGTGTCGGGGCACTGGTTCTCGGCACAGTTCCAGCAGCTCATGCAGAACGCGTACCCCGCGCTCTGACAGCACTGCGCAGGGGTCTGGTCAGTTCTTTCCGGCCAGACCCCTGCGGATCGCGAACTCCACCGCCGAATAGTCGCCGTCGGGGCGCTCCAGCCGCAGTTGCTCCGACGGCAACAGCGGCGGTTGTGCCATGAAGCGATGCCTCGTGCCGTGGTGCGGCTGGGCCGCGTGGACCAGGAACGGGTGGCAGAGGTAGACGTCCCCGGGGCTGCCGGTGGCGTGCGCGAGCGGACGGTGGGCCGAGGCCAGGTCCACCTTGGGGCCCAACTCCACGAAGGACGCCCCCTGTTCGCCGTACGGCTCCAGGACCTGGGGCACATCCAGATGGGAGCCGACCCGGATGCGGGTCGGAGCGTCGGTCTCGGTGACCTCGCTGAACAGGAACAGCATCAGCAGCGCGCGGTCCCTGGAGCGCAGGTTGGTGTGATAGCGGCCGGCGGGCGCGCCGTCCGGGAGGTAGCTTCCCTCGATGTGCCAGCCGGCGTCGTCCGGTTCCTCCTTGTGCGGAAACCGCAAAGGGAAACTGCCCAGTGAATAACGGGAATGCCAGCGGTTCTCGCCCACCAGCAGGTCGAACGCCTCATGCAGCGCAGCGGAGTTGACGGCCGCCGCGAACGGGCCCTGCGCCATGTCGGCCACCCACACCACCGGGTCCTTCCAGGAGGCCGGATCCTCGGGGTCGTAGCCCGTCTCCCGCCACAGCAGCGACGCGCAGTGCTGGGCGACGCGGGGCGGGAAGGCGCCCTCGATCCGCACGAATCCGTCCTCGAGGAAGCGTTCCACCAGTTCGTCGTCCATGGGGTCATCGTCGGGGACCCGCCGTGCCGGGCGCATCCCATTTTCCTTTGCGTCCGCTTTGCCGTCATTTTTTGCCGTCGCGGCAACATCGCTGGCCTCTTCGCGGTGCGTCGGAGCACCCTGGCGGCATCCCGAGGAGAGGCTGACACCATGGCGCACGATCACCATCACGACCACACCGACATCGACTGGTCCAGGATGGCCCAGCACCTGGAGACACAGGCGGAGCTGTTCACGCCCCTGTACGAGCGGGCCCTGGCCTGGCTCGGGCACAAGCAGACCGAGCCGGGGCTGATCGTCGACGCGGGCAGCGGACCCGGGGTGCTGTCCTGTCTGCTCGCCGAGGCGTTCCCGGCGGCCCGCGTCGTCGCCGTCGACGGAGCCGAGCCGCTTCTGGAACGTGCCCGGGCCCGGGCCACCAGGCTGGGCGTCGGCGACCGGTTCGACACGATCGCCGGTCAACTCCCCGGGATCCTGGACGACTTGGACTACCCCGTCGACCTGCTGTGGGCCAGCCGGAGCCTGCACCACCTCGGGGACCAGCGGGCCGGAATCGCCGCGTTCGCCTCGCGGCTCGCCCGTGGGGGCACGCTGGCGCTGATGGAGGGCGGGCTGCCGGCGCGTTTCCTGCCCCGGGACATCGGGATCGGCCGGCCCGGACTCCAGGCGAGGCTCGACGCGCTGGAGGAGGCGTGGTTCGCCGAGATGCGCGCGGGGCTCGCCGACTCGGTCGCCGAGGTCGAGGACTGGCCCGCGCTGATGGCCTCGGCGGGGCTGCGGCACACCGGTACGCGCAGCTTCCTGCTGGACCTGCCCGCGCCGACGACCGACCGAGCCCGCGCCTACATCGCCGCGTCGCTCGGGCGGCTGCGGGATGTGTTCGGGGAGCAGCTGGAGCCGGACGACCGCGGGACTCTCGACCGGCTATTGGATCCCGAGGACGCGGCGAGTGTGCATCAGCGGGCCGACGTGTTCGTGTTGGCCGTGCATACGGTCCACACCGCGGTGCGGACCGGCTGAGGTAACGCGCGCGTCTCCCCGCGCTCCTGAGGGGGCGCGAAGGTACTCGGTGATCAGAGCGCCCCTGACCTTCCGGACCCGGACGGGGACGAAATGGTCGGCCAGCACCTGTCGTTTGGTCCTCTCCTGCGGATTCTGGTCCAGTGGCTGACCCACCGGGTCTCCTACGGCGACGATCCGGGCCGTCGCCAGCATGCGGGCGCGGATCTCGGGGGCCGGTACCTCGGTGCCGTACAGGGTGTGCGACTCGGCCGGGCCGCGGTCCAGGGCCAGGTCACGCAGGCCGCGCGGGGCGTCGGGACCGCTCAGTGACCACACCCGGCGCCGGTCCGGCAGGTAGAGGACGCCGTCGGCATGCGCGGTGCCCATCGCCCGGGCGATGGCCGTGACGTCGTCGGTGCGGCTGTCCGGGGTGCGGAGCTGGAGGGTGACCGGCAGCAGCGCGAGCAGTGCCGTCCCGACGGCGAGTGTCCGGGCCCGACCCAGCCGGTCCAGGGCCGCGCCGATCAGGAGGGCCGTGCCCGCGTGGCCGTAGAGGACGTAGCGGTCCACGTAGAGGGGCTTCAGCGGGGTGAGCAGGATCAGCGTCAGCGCGGGCAGGACCGCCAGAGGAAGGGCCGGACGGGGCAGGGGGCCGTGCCGGAGCAGGCCCGCGCAGACCAGCGCCAGTGTGCTCACCCCGGCGAAACCCAGCAGCGCGCCCGTTCCGAGGCCGCCGATCCAGGACACCTGGTCCGACTGGCGTGTGCTCAGCACGGCGAGGGGTGCCAGTCCCGCGCAGACCGCGAGGGCCACGCGGAGCGCGGCGCGACGGGCCGTACGCGGCAGGGCCACCAGGTGCGCGGGCAGGGCCAGGACCGCGAACTCGTGCAGCAGACACGCGGTCAGCAGGACCGCGCCGTACGCCGCCCAGGCCCCTGCCGTACGGCGGTCCACGGCCCGCACCAGCAGGTACGTCGCCCAGATGACCAGCGCGCAGACGACGGCGTACGAGCGGCCCTCCTGCGCGTACCGCTGCACCGGCGGGAGCACGGCGAAGGCGGCCCCGGCGAGCAGCGCCGTGCGCGGTCCGGCGAGGCGGTGGCCCAGGAGAGCCAGGGTCCCGGCCGCCGCCGCGGTCGCCAGGACCGAGGGCAGGCGGAGCACGAGCAGGGGGTCCGCCTCGCCGAACACGCGGAACAGGCTGTGCATGAGCAGGTAGTACAGGCCGTGCACGGCGTCCACGTGTGCCAGCGTCGCCCACAGGTCGGGCAGCGAGCGCCGGGCCATGTCGTACGTCACCGTCTCGTCCCGCCATGTGCTGCCGCCGCGCCGGACACCCCACAGGCCGAGGACGAGCGACAGGGCGGCCGGGACAAGGGCGTGCCACGGGAGGTGGGGAGGCGTGGTCGCGGGTGGAGACGTGGCGGGTGGCAACCGGACCGGCCGTAGCGGGGGTCCTGGTGAGTGTGTGGTGGCGATGGCCGACTCCGGTGCGTGGTGGAACACGGGTCCCTGCGAACGGGCGTGCACCGACGAGTTCAGGGGCCGGCGGATTGTTGGGCAGCCCCGAACCGGGGGCCCAATCAATTCGCGGGGGACGGTTGCCGACGCGGGGACGACCGTGAGTGAAGGGGGAGACGCAGATGGGACGCCGGGAGAAACCGCTCGATCCGGGAGCGGGAGCCGTGCAGCGGTTCGCGTACGAGATGCGCAAGCTGCGCGACGAGGCGGGCACGTTGACCTACCGCGCCATGGCGGCCCGCGTGGGCTATTCGGCGCCCACCCTCTCCGCCGCCGCGGCCGGCGAACGGCTCCCGTCCCTGCCGGTGCTCCTCGCCTACGTCACCGCGTGCGGCGGCGATCCCGGGGAGTGGGAGCGCCGGTGGCGGGAGGCTCTCGCGGAATCGGCCGACGAGGATCGTGCGGACCCCGCGGACGAGGACAGTCCCTATCCGGGCCTCGCCCGCTTCGAGACCGGCGACGGGGAGCACTTCCACGGCCGCGGGGACCTGATCGCCGAACTCGTCGGACTCACCGCCGCGAAGAGGTTCGTGGCGGTGGTCGGGGCGAGCGGAAGCGGCAAGTCGTCGTTGGTGCGGGCGGGGTTGGTTCCGGCGCTGCGCGATCCCGACGAGCCGAGGGGCAGCGCCCTCGCCGCCATCCGCCTCCTCACTCCCGGCCCCCGCCCCCTCCGCACCCACGCGGCCCTCTTCGCCCCGCATGACGGCCCCGGTGACACCCTTCTCGTCGTCGACCAGTTCGAGGAGGTCTTCACCCTCTGCGCCGACGCCGAGGAACGCGCCGGATTCCTCAGGGAGTTGCTCACGGCCACGGACCCGGCGTCGCGGCTTCGCGTGGTGATCGTGGTCCGGGCCGACTTCTACGGCCGGTGCGCCGAACACGGGCCGCTCGCCGAGGCGCTCAGGGACTCCGCGCTGCTGGTCGGTCCGATGCCGCCGGCCGCGCTGCGGGAAGCCGTGGTGCGGCCGGCCGCGGCTCGAGGACTCGTGGTGGAACGTGCGCTGACCGCGCGGATCGTCGCCGACGTGGCCGGTGAACCGGGCGGACTGCCGCTGATGGCCCACGCGTTGAGGGAGCTCTGGCGCAGGCGCACCGGCAAGACACTCACTCTCGCCGCCTACGAGGCCGTCGGCGGTGTCCGGGGCGCCGTCGCGCACACCGCGGAGGCCGTGCACGCCCGGTGCTCGCCCGCCGAGGCCGCAGCCTTGCGCCGCCTGCTGCTACGGCTGGTGAATCCCGGCGACGGCACCGAGGACACCCGGCGGCCCGTGGACCGCGCGGAACTCGACGCGGACGGCACAGCGGCCGGTGTTCTGGAGCAACTTGTCCGCGGCAGGCTGCTGACGGTGGACGGCACCACCGTCGACCTCGCCCACGAGGCGCTCCTCGCTGCCTGGCCCCGGCTGCGCGGCTGGCTGGACGAGGACCGCGAACGGCTGCGTCTGCACCGCGCCCTGACCGGGGCCGCCCTCACCTGGGCCGAGTTGGGGCGGGACACCGGCGCGCTCTACCGGGGCACACGGTTGACACAGGCCCGCGAGGCCTTTGGCGACGCGGGTGAACTGAACGGGCTCGAACGGGACTTCCTGGCGGCGAGCGTGGAGACCCACGAACGCGGCCGCCGTGCGGCCGCCCGAGCCGCCCGTCGGCTGCGCACCCTGACCGGCGCTCTCGCCGTGCTGCTGGTGCTGGCCGTGGTCGCGGGCGCCGCCGCCTGGCGGCAGAGCGGGGTCAGCGCACGGCAGCGGGACGAGGCCGAGGCCCGCAGCGCGGCCGAGTCGGTGGGCACCCTCCGGCAGAGCGATCCGCGTACCGCGATGTCCCTAGCCCTGGCCGCGTGGCGGATCGCCGACCTGCCCGAGACCCGGCAGGCTCTGCGGACGGCCGCCGCGCAGAGCGAACGCGACGTGTTCACCGCGCCCGAAGAGGGCGGCCGTGCCCTCAACGCTCCGACGTGGCTCACCCGGGACGGGCGCGTCCTGACAACTCTCGTGCGGGACAAGGTCGTTCAGTGGGACGTGGGGTCCCACCGGCGGATCCGTTCCATCCGGTGGCGCGGCCTGTCCGAGAACGTGGTCGACGTCAGCCCGGACGGCCGGCTGGTCGTCTACCGGGGACCGGGCGGTGAGGGCCTGGTGCTCGGCCGGTTCGCCGACGGCAGCACACACCGGCTTCCGACCGGCGCGTGGCCCGACACCGAGGCCGCGTTCGGACCGGGCGGGCACACGCTGCTCGTACGGCGGCCGGTGCCGGGCGGGGGCGAGCGGGCGACGCTCACCGGGTGGGACGTACGCCGGCTGCGGGTGCTGTTCCGGTACGAACAGGGCACCGTCGACGGTGCGTTGCCCGCGCAGAGCCGCGACGGCCGCCATCTCGCCTGGTGCACGGACTCCGGCGGCCGGCCGCGGATCCTCGACACCGCCGCCGGACACCTCGTGGCCCCTTCCGTGCCCACCGCCACCGGGCGTGCCCTGTGCGGGGGCGACGAGCTCACCTTCACCGCCGACGACCGGGCCGTTGCGGCCGCCACGTCCTCGGGCATCGTGACGTGGGACATCAGGACCGGCCGGGAGCGGCCCCGGCAGCCTCTGGCCGGTGGCGCCCTGCGCGTGGAGTTCGCCGGTGACTACGCCGTGACCTGGACCTCCGGTTTCCTCGCCCTGTGGCGCCTCGGCCTTCCTGCCCCCGAGGACGACAGCCCGCGCGAACCGTTGCTCACCTTCCCGGTCGACTCCTCGGCCGTGGGTGACCTCCGCCTGGATCCCGAAGCGGGCGTGCTGCGCTACCGCGAGCAGGGCCGCACCGACTCCGTGCACACCTTGTCGCTGCAAGGGCTGGCGGGCGGGGCGTGGCGGAGCCGGGCGGCCCGGGACGCGGCCTTCGACGCCTGGGGCCGGCCGGCAGCGGCGAAGAAGCCCCCGACCGTGCTCGGCGAGGAGACCGTGACCGTCGACCCGTCCGGCCGCACCGCGCTGACCTGGGAGGGCACGCTCGTGGACGTCTCTACGGGCAGCCGGGTGAAGAGGGCCGACGGGGTCCGGGGCGAGGACTATCTCAGCGAGGCGGCCTTCAGTCCCGATGGGCGCTACCTCGCCGCCGCCGACGTCCAGGGCCGCGTCACCCTGTGGGACGCGCGCACCTGGCGCAGACTGGCCGTCCTGAGGAGCGGCGGCTCCAACCGTCACGGTCCGGTGCTCGGCTTCTCCGCCGACGGCTCGCTGGTGGCCGCCAGTGGTCCCGACGGATTTCTGTACGTCTGGGAGACCGCCACCCCCGCCCTTCCGGCCGCGACCCTGCCCGCGGGGGACGGCCCGGTACTCGCCGTCGGATTCACCCGGGACGGCGGCGAGTTGCACGTCGCCACACCTCATCTGGCCGACAGAGCACACGCGTTGGCCCCGGACGGTGCCGCACGGACGGTGTGCGCCCGGTCGGGGAAGGGGCTCACCGAGACGCAGTGGCGGCGCTGGTTCCCCTCGGCCGACTACCGCCGCACCTGCGGCACTTGACTTCGAGAACGCTTCAACTGATGTACTCCCTGCCGTCCACGGGACCACAACCGAACACAGGGGGAAGCCATGCCCGACTCACCGGTCGCGCTCATCACCGGCGGCGGCAGCGGCATCGGCGCCGCGGTCGCACGGCAACTGCTCGACGCGGGGCACCGGGTGGCCGTCACCGGACGCGGTGAGCCGCGTCTGCGCGCCTTCGCCGAGGAGCTCGGAAACCCGGACGGGCTGCTCACGTTCGTCGGGAACGCCGCCGACTACGACGACATCCGGTCGGCGGTCGACCGTACGCTCAAGGAGTTCGGCCGGCTGGACACGGTCGTCGCCAACGCCGGTTTCGCCACCCATGACTCGGTCGCCGAGGGCGACCCGGCCGGCTGGACCGAGATGGTGCTCACCAACGTCCTCGGCCCCGCCCTCCTCGTCCGCGCCTCCATCGACGCGCTCAAGGAGACCCGCGGCCGGATCGTCCTGATCGGCAGCGTGGCCGGGTTCGTCAACACCCCGGGCAACATCTACGGGGCGACCAAGTGGGCGGTGACCGGGCTCGCCGAGAACACCCGCCGCGAGGTCACCGGGTTCGGCGTCGGCGTCACCCTGGTCGCCCCGGGCCGCGTGGAGACGCCCTTCTGGGACGGCTACGGCAGCCTTCCGCCCGGCCATCTCCTCACCGCCGACCAGATCGCCGAGTCGATCGTGTGGGCCGTACGGCAGCCCGAGGGCGTCGACATCAACACCGTCGTCGTACGGCCGATCGGGCAGCCCAACTGACCCGGGGCCGCCCGCACGCACGACGGCCGGCGGTGCGTCACCCGAGCGGCGACAAGCCGCGGGGTGATGCACCGCCGGCCGAACCGGCCTGCCGTCAGGCGTTGTTGAACGTCGACGGGTCCGGGCCGAGGCGCCGGTCCTCGTCGAGCGCGCTGATCGCCGCCAGGTCCTCGGCGTCCAGGGTGAAGTCGAAGACCTCGATGTTCTCCTTGATCCGGGACGGGGTCACGGACTTCGGGATCACGACGTTGCCGAGCTGGAGGTGCCAGCGCAGCACGATCTGGGCCGGGGTGCGGTCGTGCTTGCGGGCGATGGCCACGATGGCCGGGACCTCAAGGAGGCCCTTGCCGGAGCCGAGCGGCGACCAGGCCTCGGTGGCGATGCCGTGCTCCGCGTGGTACTCGCGGGCCGCGTGCTGCTGAAGGTGCGGGTGCAGCTCGATCTGGTCGACGGCCGGGACGACGGACGTCTCGGCGATCAGCCGCTCCAGGTGGTCGGGTTCGAAGTTGGAGACACCGATCGCCTTGACCCGGCCGTCGGCGTGCAGCTTCTCGAACGCCTTGTAGGTGTCGACGAACAGGTCGCGGGCGGGCGTCGGCCAGTGGATCAGATACAGGTCCACGTACTCCAGGCCGAGCTTGTCCAGCGAGGTGTCGAAGGCGCGCAGGGTCGAGTCGTAGCCCTGGTCGCCGTTCCAGAGCTTTGTGGTGACGAAGATGTCCTCACGGGCCACTCCGGAGGCCGCGATGGCCTTTCCGGTGCCCTCTTCATTGCCGTAGATCGCCGCTGTGTCGATGCTGCGGTACCCGGCCTCCAACGCCGAGGTGACCGCGCGCTCAGCCTCGTCGTCCGGCACCTGCCAGACGCCGAAACCCAGCTGGGGCATCTCGACGCCGTTGTTGAGGATGATCGGGGGGACCTTGCTGCTCACGAGCTCTTGATCCTTACGGTTGTCGTCAGATGGCACTCCTATCGTCAACGATCACGAGCCGTGATGCATTCCTGACCGCGGAATCCGTCCGAACTGACCCGCCGCTCAGCAGGCGATGGCCGAAATTGGCCGGAAATGCATCCGACCTCTTCGGTACAGACCATTGACCGCCGATGGTCCTGCCGCGACTCTGGATCGCGCCAACGGGCGGAATCCTGAACTCAGTTCATGTATGTGAATCCGTGTTGGCTTTCATCCGATGTTTCCCGTGTCTCCTGACTCACGGAGAGGGAGGAACATGAGACGCCGTCGTCTGCGTTCGGCACTGACGACCCTCGCACTCGCCGCCATGACCCTGGTCACCCTGCCGGCGGCCGCACCCCCGCCCACCGGCCCGGGCCCGGACCGGGACTGGTCCGTCGCCATGGTCGACTCCACCATGACCCGCTACACACCGAGCACCATCGGAGGCTGGTCCTACCCGGTCGGCCTGTATCTCTACGGCCAGTACCTCACCTACCGGCGCACGCACGACGCCCGCTACCTCGCGTACATCAAGAGCTATGTCGACCGATTCGTCGGCGCCGACGGCTCCATCGGCCAGTCGTTCAACAGCCTGGACAGCATGCAGGCGGGCCGGCTGCTGGTGATCCTCCATCACGAGACGGGCGAGGTCCGCTACCGCACGGCCGCGCGCAAGATCCTCGACCGCCTCGCCACCTACCCGCGCACGGACGACGGCGGCTTCTGGCACGCCGACACCGCGAGCCGCGCCCACCAACTCTGGGCGGACGGCGTCTACATGGTGAACCCGTTCCTCGTCGAGTACGGCGCGGAGTTCGGCGACAGCGACGGCACGGACGCCGAGGCGGTGCGGCAACTCGCCGTCTACGGCGGCCATCTCCAGGTCGCGAACGGGCTGCTGAGGCACGCCTACGACGAGTCGAAGAGCGTGAGCTGGGCCGATCCGGAGACCGGGCTCGCCCCCGAGCACTGGTGCCGGGCCGTCGGCTGGTACTCCATGGCCATCGTCAACGTCCTCGACGCCGTTCCGGCGGACCAGCCCCGGCGTCCCCAACTCCTCGCGATCCTGCGGAAGCTGGCGGCCGGGCTCGAGAAGTACCAGGACCCGGCGACCGGCCGCTGGTTCCAGGTGATCGACAAGGGCGGCCGGAGCGACAACTGGACCGAGACGTCCTGCTCCAGCATGTTCACCTACGCCCTCTCGCGCGGCGCCGAGCGCGGCTATCTGGCCCCGCGCTACGCCGCCGTGGCCCGGCGCGGTTACCAGGGGGTCCTGGCGAAGCTGTCGGTCGGCTCCGACGGCCGTACCGAACTCGCCGACGTCTCGGTCGGCACGAACGTCGGAGACTACGCGTACTACGTCGCCCGCACCCGGGCCGTCAACGACTTCCACGGCCTGGGCGCCTTCCTGATCATGAACGAACAACTGCGAGGTGATTAGTGTCATGAACTCATCGCGAAGGGCGCTGCTGGGCGCCGCGCTGGGCGGTGCCACGGCGGCCGCGGTCGGTCTGCCGCAGGCGACCACCGCCCACGCCGCCTCCTGGCAGCAGAAGTGGGCCCCGTCCGCGAGCGGCGACGGCCTGGGCGCCTTCGAGACGATCGAGGACGACCGCGCCGACTCGCACCCCGCCGGATCGCCGCACATCTACGCCACCGGCAACAACTGGCGCTTCGACATGCACACCGTCGACCGCGACACCTCCACCGACCGCCAGCGCCAGGAGGTCACAGGGCTGCGCAACGGCAGCGGAAGCAACTACCTGAAGTGGACGAAGGGCCAGACCTGGCGGCTCACCTACTCGATGTACATCCCGAGCTCCCTGAAGGCGACCACCACCTTCACCCACATCATGCAGATGAAGCAGCCCGGCAGCGGCACCTCGCCGATCGTCGTGCAGTCCCTGCGCCGGGTGAACGGCAAGCAGACCATCGAGCTGAAGCTCGCCATCGACGACATCCTCGTCGGCCGTACCGACCTGGACCCGCTGCACGACAAGTGGACCGACGTCGACTTCCAGATCAAGGTCGGCGACGGCTCGGCGGGTTCGGTCCGCTGGATCCTGAAGTCCGGCGGCTCGACCGTCATCGACGCGTCCAAGACCGGCGTCGACACCTTCCTGGCCGACCGCGTCCGCCCGAAGTGGGGCATCTACCGCTCCCTCGGCGACACCTCCGGCTCCCTCCAGAACACCTATCTGCTGCTGACCAACCTGCGCGGCTACCAACTCGTCTGAGGAGCCGTCACCTTGAAACCCCCCACTGATCCACGCGCACGCGCGGCGGCGATCGTCCTCTTCGTCGTCGCTCTCGTCCTCGGACTCGGCCACCCGGCGGTCCCGGCCGCCCGGCAGGACCCGTCCCAGGCTGCCGCCGTCTTCGACGTCCGTGACTACGGCGCCAAGGGCGACGGCTCCGCCAACGACACCCCCGCCGTCAACAAGGCCATCACCGCCGCGAGTTCAGCGGTCGGCGGCGGAGTCGTCCGCTTCCCGCCCGGTGACTACAAGTCGAAGAACACCATCCACATGAAGAGCCATGTGACGCTCCGGCTCGACAAGGGCGCCACCCTCCAGGGCTCCAGCGCCGACACCTACGACAAGGCCGAGTCCAATGCGTACGACGAGTACCAGGACTACGGGCACAGCCACTTCCGCGACGCGATGATCCACGGCGACCGGCTGACCGACATCGGCTTCGTCGGCGAGGGCGTCATCGACGGCATGGGCAACCTGATCACCGGCAACCCGAAGTCCGGCGAGGCCGACAAGATCATCTCCCTGACCCGGTGCGACGGACTCACGATCGGCGACGGCCTGACCCTCCGCCGCGGCGGCCACTTCGCGGCGCTCGTCAACGGCTGCACGAACGTGACCTCGGACCACCTGACCATCGACACCGCGAGCGACCGCGACGGCTGGAACATCATCTCCACGACGAACGTCACGGTGACCAACGCGAACATCAGGGCCAACGACGACGCCCTGGTCTTCAAGAGCGACTACGCCCTCGGCGCCAAGCTCCCCAACGGCCACGTCCGCGTCAACGACAGCTTCCTGTCCGCCCGTTGCTGCAACGCCCTCATGTTCGGCTCGGAGACCTGCGGCGACTTCTCGGACTACCGGTTCGAGAACATCCGTATCGACGGCGCCGACAAGTCCGGCCTCGGCATGGTGTCGATGGACGGCGCGAAGATCTCCGACGTCCACTACCGCGACATCACGATGACGAACGTCCACTCGCCGATCATGCAGAAGATCGGCACGCGAAAACGGTGCGGCGACAGTCCCGGAGTCGGATCGATCAGCGACATCACGTACGACGACATCACGGCCACCGGCAGCAGCCCGTCCTTCAGCCCGACCCTGTGGGGTGAGACCGGCCACCGCATCAAGGGCGTGACCTTCACCAACGTCGACATCACGGTCCCGGGCGGCAACGGCACCATGTCCACCGGCGTGCCGGCCAACGACCCGAACGACTACAACCCCAAGGCCATCGGCACCCGGCCGACCTACGGCTGGTACCTCCACAACGCCGACGACATCCGCTTCACCGACAGCTCGGTCAAGCTCGCCGCGGACGACGGACGACCCGCCTTCATCGCCAACGCGGCCGACGGCATCCGGCTCACCCGGTTCACAGCGCAGAAGGGCGGCGGCTCCCCTTACGACGTCGGCCTCCAGGACGCCTCCGGCGTCTGCCTGACGGACAGTCACAACACCTCCGGGGGCGCCCTGCGGGTCTCGGGAAGCCAGGACTGCGGCAGCACGGGGGTGAAGCCTCTCGACCTCGATAACCCCCGTCAGGACTTCCTGCGCAACTCCGTCGGCGGCCTCTTCCTGCACTGGGGTCTGCGCACCGCGCCCGCCCACACCAGCTGCACGGTCTGGGAGAACGACGTCACGAACGGTGGCTGGAGTCCCGACTACTGGGTGAAGGAGGCCCAGAAGCTGCACACCCAGTACCTCGTCCTCGCCAGCTTCCACAGCCGCCTCGGCTACGCCCGCCCCTGGCCCTCCGAGATCCCCGGATCCTGTTCCACCAAGCGGGACTTCCTCGGCGAGCTGGTCACGGCCGCCAAGGCCAAGGGCATGAAGGTCATCCTCTACATGACCAACGACCCTCAGTGGCACGACGAGGGCGGCCACGAGTGGCTCGACTCGGCCGCGTACTCCTCCTACAAGGGCAAGAACGTCGACCTGACCACCAACGACGGCTTCGGGCAGTTCAGTTACGACAACTTCTTCGAGGTCATGGACCGCTATCCCGACCTCGGCGGCTTCTGGATCGACAACGACAGCTCCTACTGGGAGAGCCACGACCTCTACCAGCAGATCTACGACAAGCGCCCGAACTACACGCTCAGCAACAACAACGAAGACACGCCGATCATGGACATGATCAGCAATGAGCAGAAGACGGGCATGACCCCCGCCTACGACTACCCGCAGGCCGTCTACACCGCCCAACCCCGCCTGACCGAGGCCGACTTCAAGCTCCCCTCGACCGGTGCCTGGTGGTACGGCGGCACGGACCCCTCCGTCGACCGCGCGCTCACCCTCGGCCGCCTGATCACCAACACGGGCTCGTCGGTGAAGGCGCTGATGGCGGAGACCGCCCAGGTCAACGGCACATTCCCGGCCAACCAGGCCGCCTTCAACACCTTCGCCGACTCCTACCTCGACCCCATCTGGGAGTCCCTGCACGGCACCGAGGGTGGCGGCTACATGTACGGCGGCCTCAAACCCGGCGCCTGGAACGACGGTGCCCACGGCGTCACGACCATCGCGAAGGACGACGCCAACCGGCAGTACGTGCACGTCCTGACCCCGCCGAGCACCAGCACCCTGCGCGTGCGGGACAACGGATACCGCATCGCCTCGGTCACCAACCTCCGTACCGGCAAGGCGGTTTCGTGGTCCCAGTCCGCAGGGGTACTCACCCTGACCGGGCTCGGCGCCTGGGACCCGTACGACACCGTCTTCAAGGTCACCACCGCCGGCCGCCAGGGCATCCTCACCGGCGTCAAGGTGAGCGCGAGCGCCTCGGCGAGCGGGCACACGGGCCAGGCGGCCGGCGACCGCGACTACCTCACCTACTGGGACAGCAACAAGACGCTCCCGGTGAACCTCACCTTCGACCTCGGCTCGGCGAAGAAGGTGCAGTACCTCGGCCTCAACCAGCGTGAGGACTCCGTCGCCTACGCGCGCTCGGACACCGAGCAGTCCGCGCGGATCAAGGACTACAAGGTGTACCTGAGCGACGACGGCTCGACCTGGGGGAGCGCGGTCAAGACCGGGCAGCTGCCAAGTCGGCGCGGAATCCAGGGCGTTGACCTCACCGCGGCCAACGCCCGGTACGTCCGCCTGGAGGTCGACACCATCTGGGCCGCCTCCACCGACACCACCCGCTACAAGCGACTGCGCATCGACGAGGCGTGGATCGGCACGTCGTACGCCACACCCGCGAACGGGGGACAGTCATGATCCGGATCAGATCGCTCACGGCCACGGTGGCGGGCCTGCTCCTCGCCGCGCTGGTGCCGCTGGTGGGCACCGCCCACCCGGCGGCCGCCTCCGACAACGGCCAGTCCGTCCGGCCCGCCATGGGCTGGTCCAGCTGGAGTTTCGTGCGCCGCACGCCGACCGAGGCGAAGATCAGGGCGCAGGCCGACGCGCTGGTCGCCAGTGGCCTCAAGAACCACGGCTTCGTGTACGTCAACCTCGACGACTTCTGGCAGAAGTGCGACTCCAACGGCTTCGTCGTTGACGATTACGGCCGCTGGGCCGTCGACCCGGCCAAGTTCCCCGGCGGGATCAAAGCCCTGGCCGACTACGTCCACTCCAAGGGCCTGAAGTTCGGCTTCTACGTGACCCCGGGCATCGCGAAGAACGCCGTCACGAAGAACACGCCGATCGAGGGCACCCCGTACCACGCGAAGGACATCGCGGACACCTCGAAGACCGAGAAGAACTACAACTGCAAGAACATGTACTACATCGACTACTCCAAGCCGGGCGCCCAGGAGTTCGTCAACTCCTGGGCCAAGCAGTTCGCTTCCTGGGGAGTCGACTACCTGAAGATCGACGGGGTGGGCAGTGCCGACATCCCCGACGTCCAGGCCTGGGACAAGGCACTCAGGACGAGCGGACGGCCCATCAACTACGCGCTCTCCAACAACCTTCCGATCGCCGACGCCACCACCTGGCGCAAACTGGCGAACAGTTGGCGCACCCAGGGTGATGTGGAGTGCTACTGCGGCCCCGGCTCCAACGGCAGCGGCTATCCGCTCACCGACTGGTCCCACGTCTCCAAGCGCTTCGACGCGGCCGCCTCCTGGCAGCCGTACGCCGGACCGGGCGGCTGGAACGACCTGGACTCGCTGGAGATCGGCAATGGTGACCAGGTGGGCCTGACCGCCGATCAGCGGCGATCCCACTTCACCCTGTGGGCGATGGCGGCCTCGCCGCTGCTGCTCGGCACCGACCTCACCCAGCTCGACTCCGTCGACAAGGCGATGCTGACCAACGACCGGCTGATCGGCGTCGACCAGGACGGGGTCGCGGCCAAGCGGATCGTCAACAGCGGTGTGCGGCAGGTCTGGAGCAAGAAGGAGAGCGACGGACAGTACGTCGTGGCCCTGTTCAACACCGGCACCTCGGGCAACGCGACCGTGAGCGTGGACTGGTCGCAGGTCGGCTTCACCGGCTCCGGTGACGTCACCGACCTGTGGTCCGGCGCGCACAAGGGCGTGATCGCGGACTCCTACAGCGCGACCCTGCGCCCGGGCGAGACCCGGCTCATCCGCGTCAAGCCCGTCAACTCCCTGAAGACGGCGGCGGCTTCACCCGGCATGGCCGTCGCCCCCTACGAGTACCTCGGCTGGGGCAGCCCCCAGAACCCCACGGCCGTGATGTCCGCGACCGGCGTCAAGTGGTTCACGCTCGCCTTCGTTCTCTCGGACGGCACCTGCAACCCCAAGTGGGACGGCTCCCGCGCGCTCACCGGCGGCGACGACCAGGCGAGGATCAACGCGATCAGAGGAGCCGGCGGGGACGTGATGGTCTCCGTGGGCGGCTGGAGCGGAGCGAAGCTCGGCGAGAAGTGCTCCAGCGCCTCGGCGCTCGCCGGTGCCTACCAGAAAGTGATCAACGCCTACCAGTTGAAGGCCCTCGACATCGACATCGAGAACACCGAGTGGTCGAACGCGACCGTACGGCAGCGGGTGGTCGACGCGCTGAAGACGGTCAAGGCGAACAACCCGGGCCTGAAGACCGTCATCACCTTCGGCACCACGACCAGCGGCCCCGACTCCACAGGCGTCGACATGATCAAGCGGGCCGCCAACTCGGGCCTGGCGAACGACGTCTGGTGCATCATGCCGTTCGACTTCGGCGGCGGCACCACGAACATGGGCACCCTCACCACGCAGGCCATGGAAGGACTCAAGGCCCGCGTCAAGTCGGCCTACGGCTACGGCGACACCGCCGCCTACGCCCACATCGGCCTGTCGTCGATGAACGGAAAGACCGACGACTCCGGTGAACGCGTCCGCGTCGCCGACTTCAAGACCATGCTCGCCTACGCCCAGCAGCACCACATCGGGCGCCTCACCTACTGGTCCGTCAACCGCGACCGCCCCTGTGGCTCGGGCACCGACGGCGACTCCTGCAGCGGTGTGTCGCAGCAGCCGTACGACTACCTCAAGGTCTTCACCCAGTACACGGGCTGAAGGGAACTACCGTGAAAATCAACAGACTTCTGCCCTACGGCCTCGTCGCCGCCCTCGCCCTGCCGCTCGCCGGCCTGAGCCAGGGCACCGCGCTCGCGGCCACCGACTACCAGGCCGAGGACGCCACCGTCGTGCAGGGCACGGTGGCCACCAACCACACCGGTTACACGGGCACAGGCTTCGTCGACTACACCAACGTCCAAGGCTCGTACGTGGAGTTCACGGTGAGCGCCGCCTCCGCGGGCACCACAGCCGTCACCTTCCGCTACGCCAACGGGACCGCGACCGACCGGCCCATGGACATCTCCGTGAACGGCACGGTCGTGTCGTCGGCCGTCTCCTTCCCGGCCACCGCCGACTGGAACACCTGGGCCACCAAGACCGTCGACGTCCCGCTCACGGCGGGCTCCGCCAAGATCCGCGCGACCGCGACCACCGCCGCCGGAGGCCCCAACCTCGACCGCATCGGCGTCGACGCGGCCACCGACTCCCAGGCCCCGAGCCGCCCCGGGCAGCCCAGCTGCTCCGGCATCGGCGAGGACGGGCTCACGCTGGCCTGGGGTGCCGCCACGGACAACGTGGGCGTGACGGCGTACGACCTCTACGAGCACGGCAACAAGATCGGTGAGGCGCCCGGCGGTTCGACCAGCAAGGCGCTCACCGGCCTCACTCCCGGTACCACCTACAACCTCACCGTCATCGCCCGCGACGCGGCCGGCAACACGTCCCCCGCGAGTCCCGTCGTCGACTGCACCACCAAACCCAGCTCCGACACCACCCCGCCGAGCAAACCCGGCACCCTGTCCGCGGCGGACGTCACGGTGAACAGCGCCGCACTGAGCTGGGGCGCCTCCACGGACGACCGGGCGGTCGCCGGTTACGACGTGCGCAGTGACACCACCGTCTACAAGTCCGTCACGACCGGCACCTCGACCACGCTGACCGGACTGGCCTGCAACAGCCCGTACAGCCTGAACGTCGTCGCCCGTGACGCGGCCGGCAATGTCTCGCAGGCGAGCAACACGGTCACCTTCACCACGAAGGCGTGCGCCACCGACGGGGGCGTCCCGTCGTCCGTCGCCACTCTCTCCTCCGGCTGGACGATCCCCTGGGGCATCTTCTGGATGCCCGACGGCAAGACCGCGCTGGTCACCGAGCGGGACGACTTCCGGGTCTGGAAGGTGACCAAGGACGGCACGAGGACGCAGGTCGGCACCGTCCCGAACGCCGTCACCACCAACGGCGAGGGCGGACTGCTCGGCGTCGCCGTCGACCCGAAGTGGGAGACGAACCACCACGTCTACTTCATGCACACCGCGTCCGAGGGCAACCGCGTGGTCCGCATGACGTACGACGGGACCGCCCTGAGCGACTACACGGTCCTCCTGCAGGGCATCAAGAAGAACCGCTACCACAACGGCGGCCGCCTCGCCTTCGGCCCCGACGGCTACCTCTACGTCTCCACCGGCGAGGCGCAGACACCCGACCTGGCGCAGGACAAGGACTCCCTCAACGGCAAGATCCTGCGCATGACCACGGACGGGAAACCGGCCCCGGGCAACCCGTTCGGCAACCTCGTCTACAGCCTCGGCCACCGCAACCCGCAGGGCCTCGCCTTCGACCGGGGCGGCCGCCTGTGGGAAGCGGAGTTCGGCAACAGCTCCAAGGACGAACTGAACCTGATCAAGCCCGGCGCCAACTACGGCTGGCCGACCTGCGAGGGCACCTGCTCCACCGCCGGGATGACCAACCCGAAGGCCACCTGGAACGTCTCGGAGGCCTCGCCGAGCGGCATCGCCATCGTGCGCAACGTCGTCTACATGGCCTCCCTGCGCGGCGAGCGGCTGTGGCGGATCCCGATCAGCGGCGACAGCGAGAGCGTCGGCACGCCGTCCGCGTACTACGTGGGCACCTACGGCCGGCTGCGCACGGTCACCAAGGTGCCAGGCGCCGACCAGCTGTGGCTGTCGACCACCAACTGCGACAACAACGGAGGAGCGGCGGACGGAGCGGACAAGATCTTTCGCCTGACGATCAGTTGACGGACCGTCAGGCCTGGTACAGCGCCTCGACCTCGTCGGCGTAGGCCGTCTCTATCGCCTTGCGCTTCAGCTTCAGCGACGGGGTCAGCAGTCCGTGCTCCTCGGTGAAGGGCTGCGCGAGGATACGGAACGTGCGGATCGACTCGGCCTGCGAGACCAGGGTGTTGGCGGCCACCACCGCCCGCCGCACCTCGGTCTCCAGGTCCGCGTCCCGCACCAGCTGGGCCGCGGCCATCAGCGGCTTGTCGTGCATGCCGAGCCAGTGCTCCACGGCCTCCTGGTCGAGGGTGACCAGGGCCGCGATATAGGGGCGGTCGTTGCCCACGACGATGCACTGCGAGACCAGCGGATGGTCGCGCACCCGCTCCTCCAGCACACCGGGGGAGACGCTCTTGCCGCCGGAGGTGACGAGGATCTCCTTCTTGCGGCCGGTGATGGTGAGATAGCCGTCCTCGTCGAGGGAGCCCAGGTCACCGGTGGCGAGCCAGCCGTCGTGCAGGGTCTCGTCGGTGGCCTTCTCGTTGTTGAGATAGCCCTGGAAGATGTTGTCGCCGTACAGCCAGATCTCGCCGTCGTCCGCGATGTGCACGGTCATGCCCGGGATGGGCTGGCCCACCGTGCCGTAGCGGGTGCGCTCGGGCGGGTTGGCGGTGGCGGCCGCCGTCGACTCGGTGAGGCCGTATCCCTCGTAGATGTGGACGCCCGCGCCGGCGAAGAACAGTCCCAGCTTGCGGTCCATGGCGGAACCGCCCGTCATGGCCTGTTTGATGCGGCCGCCCATCGCCGCCCGCATCTTGGAGTAGACGAGCTTGTCGAAGAGCTGGTGCTGCATCCGCAGCCCCGCCGACGGGCCAGGACCGAGACCCCAGGCCTTGGCCTCCATGGCGTCCGCGTACTTCACCGCCACGTCGACGGCCTTCTCGAACGGCCCGGCCTTGCCCTCCTTCTCGGCCTTGCGGCGGGAGGCGTTGAAGACCTTCTCGAAGATGTACGGCACCCCGAGGAAGAACGTCGGCTTGAACGCGGCGAGGTCCGGCAGCAGGGCGGCCGCGTTCATCTGCGGCTGATGGCCGAAACGCACCCGGCCACGGATCGCGGCGACCTGCACCATCCGCCCGAAGACGTGCGCGAGCGGCAGGAACAGCAGGGTCGCCGCCTCGTCGCCCTTCTTGGAGTGGAACACCGGCTCCCAGCGGTCGATCACGGTGTCCGACTCGAACATGAAGTTGCCGTGGGTGATCACACAGCCCTTGGGACGGCCGGTGGTGCCCGACGTGTAGATGATCGTCGCGACCGAGTCCGGGGTGACGGCCTGCCGGTGGCGGTGCACCACCTCGTCCTCGATGGCGGCGCCCGCGTCGTACAGCTCCTGCACCGCGCCGGAGTCCAGCTGCCACAGCCGGCGCAGCTGCGGCAACCGGTCGATGACCGTGGCGATCGTCATCGCGTGGTCCTCGTGCTCCACGACGGCGGCCGTGCACTCGGCGTCGTACAGCGCCCAGAAACACTGCTCGGCGGAGGAGGTCGGGTAGACCGGCACCACCTGCGCGCCGATCGTCCACAGCGCGAAGTCGAACAGTGTCCACTCGTAGCGGGTGCGGGACATGATCGCGACCCGGTCGCCGAAGCGGATGCCCTGCGAGAGCAGCCCCTTGGCGAGCGCCAGGACCTCGTCGCGGAACTCCGCGGACGTCACGTCGCGCCACTGTCCGCTCTCGTCCTTGCGGCCGAGGGCGATGTGGTGCGGCTCGTCGAGGGCATGCTCGAAGACGACGTCGGCCAGTCCGCCCACGGGGGGTGCCAACGCCAACGGAGGGTTGGTGAACTCGCGCAAACCCCGCTCCCCGCTCTCCCTGGCGCTCAGTGACGATTCGCGCAGCGCCGTGAAAGCTACCCCACCGAGACATCCGGCGGCAGGGGGGCCGAAGCCGAGCAGTGCTCACGTATGGCCTGGTCAGTACCGGAAAATACCCTCACATGGGGAAGGGTCGGACAGAAATCTGACGGTTGAGCGAGTTTCGGCCGAGCAATCTCCACCGAATCTGTACGACCCGGTTACGCCTCGCGGCCTTGCAGAAACGGTCCCTCCCGAGGTGTGGCCCTCTCTTCCGTCAGCGCCGCCGACCGGATATGTGTCACACCGATACGGGGTGTTCGCCCTGTTCGGCCCCGAGGCGATCGCGGAGCGGGTGCTCCCTCGCGCCCCGACGAGGGACTCACCGCCGGTGCAACCGGTCCCCGCCCGCCAGGAGGGCGGCGGCCAACGCGTCCGCCGCCCCCTGCGCGGCCGTCCGCCGACGCCCGTGCACCAGCACGAAGTCGACCCGCCCCAGCTCCGGCAGCCCGGCCCGCTCGGGAACCCGCACCAGGCCGGGCGGCACCAGCCCCCGTGAATGGGCCATCACCCCCAGCCCCGCCCGCGCCGCGGCGATCAGCCCGTTGAGACTCCCGCTCGTGCACACGATCCGCCACTCCCGCCCCTGCCGCTCCAGCGCCTCAAGCGCGAGCGCCCGAGTGATCCCCGGCGGCGGATAGACGATCAGCGGCACAGCCCGGTCGGTGTCCACGCGGAGCCGCTCCGCCCCGATCCACACCAGCCGGTCGTGCCACACCAGCTCGCCCCGGGGATCCTCCGGCCGCCGCTTGGCCAGCACCAGATCCAGCTTCCCGGCGGCGAGCTGCTCGTGCAGCGTCCCGGACAACTCGACGGTCAGCTCCAGGTCGACCTCGGGATGGTCGTGGCGGAAACCCTCGAGGATCTCCGGCAGCCGGGTCAGCACGAAGTCCTCCGACGCCCCGAACCGCAGCCGCCCCCGCACACGCGTGCCGGTGAAGAACGCCGTCGCCTGGTCGTGCACCTCCAGGATCCGGCGCGCGAAACCGAGCATCGCCTCGCCGTCCTCGGTCAGCTCCACGGAGTGGGTGTCCCGGGTGAACAGCTGCCGCCCTGCCGCGTCCTCCAGACGCCGTACGTGCTGGCTCACGGTCGACTGGCGCAGTCCGAGCCGCCGGGCGGCCTGCGTGAAGCTCAGCGTCTGCGCCACCGCCAGGAACGTGCGCAACTGCGACGGGTCGTACACGTCCGCAGGTTATCGCGGATCGTGATGACAGTCAGAGTGGTATGCCGGATTCCCGATCAAGAGGTGAAGGAGGACGATGGAGGGGGACCCCCTGTCCCGGAGGGACGGCGTCCGCCCTGTCCCCGTACCGCCGTCGAACACGAGTAAGTGGAGCACCGTGAAGCGCCTGAAGTGGCCGGCCTGGATGCCGGTCGACCCGTACATCCTGCTGCTGCTCGGCACGGTGGGCCTCGCGGCCCTCGTACCGGCGCGCGGGACCACCGCGGACGTGGCCTCAGGAGCCTCCACGGCGGCGATCGCCTTCCTCTTCTTCCTCTACGGCGCCCGCCTCTCCACCCGCGAGGCGCTGGACGGCCTCAAGCACTGGCGACTCCACGTCACGGTCCTCGCCTGTACGTTCCTGATCTTCCCGCTGCTCGGCCTCGCCGCCCGCGGACTCGTCCCGGTCCTGCTGACGAACCCGCTCTACCAGGGCCTGCTCTTCCTCACCCTGGTCCCCTCCACCATCCAGTCCTCGATCGCGTTCACGTCGATGGCCCGCGGCAACGTACCCGCCGCGATCTGCGCCGGCTCCTTCTCCTCCCTGGTCGGCATCGTCATCACCCCGCTCCTCGCCGCAGCCCTGCTCGGCAACAGCGGCGGCGGGTTCTCGGCCGACTCGCTCCTGAAGATCGTGCTCCAACTGCTCGTGCCGTTCATGGCGGGGCAGTTGCTGCGCCGCTGGATCGGCACCTTCGTCACCCGCCACAAGAAGGTCCTCGGCCTCGTCGACCGCGGCTCGATCCTGCTGGTCGTCTACACCGCGTTCAGCGAGGGCATGGTCCAGGGCATCTGGCACCAGGTGAGCCCGCTCAGGCTGGGCGGGCTGATGATCGTCGAGGCCGTCCTGCTCGCCCTGATGCTGGCCCTGACCTGGTACGGCTCCAAGGGGCTCCGCTTCGGCCGAGAGGACCGCATCGCCATCCAGTTCGCCGGCTCGAAGAAGTCCCTCGCCTCCGGACTGCCCATGGCCAGTGTCCTGTTCGGGGCGCACGCCTCGCTCGCCGTGCTGCCGCTCATGCTCTTCCACCAGATGCAGCTGATGGTGTGCGCGGTGATCGCGAAGCGCCGCTCGCACGACCCGGAGCCGGAAGAGGTCACGGCCCCGGACCGAGCCGCAGCGTCACGAACCGCGGTCGGTACAACGACACGTTCCGGTTGAGCTGGGCCGAAGCGCCCGCCGCCTCCAGCCAGTTGACGTCGTAGCTGAGCACCAGCCCTGTGGAGTCGCCGAGTTCGGGGTGCACCTGCGGGTTGTAGGCGGCGACCTGGCCCTCGGGCAGAGGGGCGGTGAAGTCCTTCGCCGGGCCGTGCCAGGGCCCGATGGGGGAGCAGGCCCAGTACGAGGTCACGGCCGCGAGCCCCTTCGTCCCCGCGGCCATGGTGAACAGCACGTACGTCCCGTCGTGGCGTACGACGGAGAAGGCGCTGCCGACCCCTGTGCGCCGCCCGTCACCGAGCACCGGGCGCGGCCGGGCCCCGGTGGTCCATGCCTCGCCGTCCCAGTACTCCCAGGCGCCCGGCTCGGCGAGCCCACCCTCCGGCACCCGCGCCACATACGCCGACGAGGCGGACCGGGACGCGGCCTGGCCGTCGTCGCCCCCGAACACGTACGTCCACTCGCCGTCCTCGACCAGCGTGGTCCCGAACAGCACCCGCCGGGACGGGTCCCGGACCCGCTGCTGGTCGAGGACCTTCGTGATCGACTCGACGCGCAGGTCCGGCAAGGAGAGCGTGGCGACCTCGGTGGCCGTGGGAACGCCGTAGATCCAGGGGTACTGGCCGGCCGTCCGCACCCACAGCAGCACCCGCACGACCTGCTCGTCGGAGCCGGGGGAGCGGGGTTCGACGCGGGCCGCGACCGGCCAGCGCCACTGGTTCGGGGCCGGGTCCGGGAACAGCGGCGCGGGGAGCGTGGCCTCCAGGCGGCCGCCGCGCATCAGCACCCCCGAGTTGCGCACCAGGGGCGCGGTGGCGTCGCGCCAGGCGTACGGCTCACCGAGCGGGTTGGGCGGGCCGTACACCTGGCCGAGATAGGTGTCGGAGAACAGCCACAGCAGCCGACCGTCGGGCAGCCGCACCGAGTGCGTGCCGTCGCCGCCGGTCCAGTCGTCGGCACGGGTGACATCGTCGCCGTAGCGGGCGAACTCGGCGGTCAGCGGGCCGTCCGCGGTCCAGGAGCGGACGGTACGCGGTATGCAGTCGGCGGAGTTCTTGTCGCTGTCGCCACCGGGCAGGACCGTGACCACCACGGCCGCGAGCACCAGCGTCAGCAGCAGGCCGACGCCGGTGCCGGTCAACTGGCGCGCTCGTGCGTCCTCGGGCACGGGTCGGGACGTTAGTGGGTGTGCGGCGCGGGGTCCATGGGGCGTGTGCGGGCGGGCGCGGTGGGGAGGGGCCGGTCGAGGCTGTCCAGGGCCGCGGGACCACCTTTCCGAGGCTGTTCCGCGCCTCGATCGCCTCGTGCGCCTTCGCCGCGTCCTCCAGGGTGAACTCCCCGTGCACGACGGGACGGAGAGTTCCATCCACGAACATGTGCCACAGCTCCCGCCGACACCGCTCCCACAACTTGGCCGCTCACGGGCGATCCGCGCCATCCGGAAGCCCGTCACGGACTTGGCGCCGAGTCCACCGCGCGTCGCTCGGGACGGCGGACCAGGTGGGCGTCACCGGCGGCTGAGACGTGGGCCGGCTCGCTCCTGCGCGGTGGACCCCGGATCAGCCCTGGGCTGCGGTGGCCGACAGGGCGATACGGTCCTCGCCCGCGTAGACGTTCATGGAACTGCCGCGCAGAAAGCCCACCAGAGTCAGTCCCGTCTCGGCCGCCAGGTCCACCGCCAGCGAGGACGGTGCCGAGACCGCGGCCAGTACCGGAATGCCCGCCATGACGGCCTTCTGCGCCAGCTCGAAGGATGCCCGGCCGGAGACGAGAAGGATGACGCGCGACAGAGGGAGGTCCCCGCTCTGGAGTGCGCGGCCGACGAGTTTGTCGACGGCGTTGTGGCGGCCGACGTCTTCGCGGACGTCCAGGAGCTCACCGTCCTCGGTGAACAGGGCGGCGGCGTGCAGGCCCCCGGTCCGGTCGAAGACCCGCTGCGCCGCGCGGAGCCGGTCGGGGAGGCTCGCGAGGAGTTCCGGTTCGACGCGGACCGGGGGAGTGTCGGAGATGGGCCAGCGGGTCGTCGTACGGACCGCGTCGAGGCTCGCCTTGCCGCACAGGCCGCAGGAGGAGGTCGTGTACACGTTGCGCTCGAGGGTGATGTCGGGGATCCGCACGCCGGGGGCGGTCTTCACGTCGACGACGTTGTACGTGTTGGTGCCGTCGGCGGTGGCGCCCGCGCAGTAGACGATGTTCTGCAGGTCGCCCTGCTCGGCGAGCACACCTTCGCTGACGAGGAAACCGGCGGCGAGGGCGAAGTCGTCACCGGGGGTGCGCATGGTGATGGCGAGGGGTTTGCCGTTGAGGCGGATCTCGAGGGGCTCCTCGGCGACCAGTGTGTCCGGGCGGGAGGAGACCGCCCCGTCGCGGATGCGGATCACCTTGCGTCGTTCCGTGACTCGTCCCATATGTCTCTCAGTCCCGGTTCTTGTAGGTGACCTTCACGATGTCATTGTCCTGCACATGGAGCGGTGGGGTGGTGGCGCGGTGCAGCGTGAGGGCGCGGCCCGCTTCACGGTGAGTGGTCTCCCTGTGCCGGTTCGTCCCAGGTACCCGCCACCCGCCGCCCGCATGTCGAATTCCCACCCGAGTCAACCGTGAAAGCATACTGTCTACAGTATGCTTCCGGGTGGGCGAGAGTTCAAGAGTTCCGGGCATGAGTCGACCTCGCTCAGGAAACCGGCCGGTTCGACCGTTCGTCGCGTCCGGGATACCGCTCATCGCATACGGTCAACGCGCCGCCTTTCCAACTCGCTCGTTTGTTCCTACCGTCCGGGATCATGAGTCCCCCTGTCGCGCCCCCGGGGTGGAGCCGCTGGCTCGTCCCCCCGGCCGCTCTCTCGGTCCACCTCTCCATCGGTCAGGCCTATGCCTGGTCCGTGTTCAAGCCGCCGCTCGAATCGGCGCTCGGTCTCAGCGGCACGCAGAGCGCGCTGCCCTTCCAGCTCGGCATCGTGATGCTCGGCCTGTCCGCGGCGTTCGGCGGCACCCTCGTGGAGCGCAACGGACCGCGCTGGGCGATGACCGTGGCGCTGATCTGCTTCTCGTCCGGCTTCCTGCTGTCCGCCCTGGGCGCTGCCACCGAGCAGTACTGGCTGATCGTCTTCGGCTACGGCTTCGTCGGCGGCATAGGCCTCGGTATCGGCTACATCTCCCCGGTCTCCACCCTGATCAAGTGGTTCCCGGACCGGCCCGGCATGGCCACCGGCATCGCCATCATGGGCTTCGGCGGCGGCGCGCTCATCGCCTCGCCCTGGTCGGCGCAGATGCTGGAGTCCTTCGGCTCCGACAGCTCCGGGATCGCGCTCGCGTTCCTCGTGCACGGGCTGTCGTACGCGGTCTTCATGCTCCTCGGCGTGCTGCTGGTGCGCGTGCCGCGCAGCGAGAAGCCCGTGGAGAGCGCCCCCAGCGCCTTCGAGGGGCCGCAGGTCTCCGCGCGCAACGCCGTGCGCACGCCCCAGTTCTGGTGTCTGTGGGTCGTGCTCTGCATGAACGTGACCGCGGGCATCGGCATCCTGGAGAAGGCCGCCCCGATGATCACGGACTTCTTCAAGGGCACCTCGACCCCGGTCTCGGTGTCCGCCGCGGCCGGCTTCGTCGCGCTGCTGTCGGCGGCCAACATGGCGGGCCGGATCGGCTGGTCGTCGACCTCCGACCTGATCGGACGCAAGAACATGTACCGCGTCTACCTGGGCGTGGGCGCGGTGATGTACGGCCTCATCGCACTCTTCGGGGACACCTCGAAGCCGCTGTTCATCCTGTGCGCGCTGGTGATCCTGTCGTTCTACGGCGGCGGTTTCGCGACCGTCCCGGCGTATCTCAAGGACCTCTTCGGCACCTACCAGGTCGGCGCCATCCACGGCCGGCTGCTCACCGCCTGGTCGATGGCCGGCGTGCTCGGGCCGCTGATCGTGAACTGGATCGCCGACCGGCAGGAGGACGCCGGCAAGAGCGGCTCCGACCTGTACTCCACGTCGTTCGTCATCATGATCGGACTCCTCGTCGTCGGCTTCGTCGCCAACGAGCTGGTCCGCCCCGTCAACGCCCGTCACCACATTCCCGCACCGAGGGAGGCCGCCGATGTCGGAGCACGACAGCAGCCAGAGTCCGCCTGACCGGCGTCCGTTGATCGCCCTCGCCTGGGTCTGGGTGGGCGCGCCGCTCGGCTACGGGCTCTACGAGCTCGTGCAGAAGGCGACCCAGTTGTTCACCGGGTAACCGTTCGGCAGGGGTCCGGGCGTCCGAGGGTGAGGGAAGCCGACAACTCGGGCGCCCGTTTCCTGTGGCCTTACGTGTCCCCGTACCCGTGAGTCACTGATCAGACTGGTGGATCCCGCTACCCAAGGCAACGAGGGGAACCACCCATGAACGGCTCGCGGATCGCCGCCGTCGGCCACTACCAGCCCGCCAAGGTGCTCACGAACGAGGACGTGGCGGGTCTGGTCGACACCAGCGACGAGTGGATCAGGAGTCGGGTGGGGATCCGTACCCGCCACATCGCAGGCCCCGAGGAGCCGGTCGACGAGCTCGCCGCGCACGCCGCCGCCAAGGCGCTGGCGGCGGCCGGGCTCGCTCCCGCCGACATCGACCTGGTCCTGGTCGCCACCTCGACGGCGGTCGACCGGTCCCCGAACATGGCCGCCCGGGTCGCGAACCGGCTCGGCATCCCGTCGCCCGCCGCGATGGACGTCAACGTGGTGTGTGCCGGCTTCACCCACGCCCTGGCCACCGCGGACCACACCGTCCGGGCGGGTGCGGCGACCCGTGCGCTGGTCATCGGCGCCGACAAGATGTCCGCGGTGACCGACTGGAGCGACCGCACCACCTGTGTGCTCGTCGGCGACGGGGCGGGAGCGGCGGTCGTCGAGGGGTCCGACGTGCCCGGCATCGCTCCCGTGCTGTGGGGGTCGGTGCCCGAGATGGGGCACGCCGTGCGCATCGAGGGCGAGCCCGCGCGGTTCGCCCAGGAGGGGCAGAGCGTCTACCGCTGGGCGACCACGAAGCTTCCTCCACTGGCCCGCCAGGCCTGTGAGCGGGCCGGGCTCACCCCCGCCGACCTTGCCGCCGTGGTGCTGCACCAGGCCAACCTGCGGATCATCGAACCCCTCGCCCAGAAGATCGGCGCCGTCAACGCCGTGGTCGCCCGCGATGTGACGGAGTCCGGCAACACCTCGGCGGCGAGCATCCCGCTCGCCTTCTCGAAGCTGGTGGAACGGGGCGAGATCTCCACCGGGGACCCGGTGCTGCTGTTCGGGTTCGGCGGGAACCTGTCGTATGCCGGGCAGGTCGTCCGCTGTCCCTGATGTGCGGGATGTGATGAGCGCAACTCCCCCTTCGCCTGCCTTCCGTGCACCGTAGACTGTAGACAAAACGCAATGCGCAATAGGCGTTGGGCAGTAGACATGGCGCAATAGGTATGACCGCCTGTCGAGGAGGGGATCGCGATGTTGTCCACAGGACTGCCGCAGGGATCCGTGCCGAAACTCGAACGTCCCGGTCCGTTGCGTGATCGTGTGTACGAGGCGTTGCTCGAGCTCATCACCACGCGGGCGCTTCAGCCGGGTCAGCATCTGGTGGAGAGCGAGCTGGCCGTTCATCTGGGGGTGTCGCGGCAGCCGGTGCGGGAGGCGTTGCAGCGGTTGAACACCGAGGGGTGGGTGGATCTGCGGCCTGCGCAGGGGGCGTTCGTGCATGAGCCGACGGACGAGGAGGCCGATCAACTCCTTGCCGTGCGGACGTTGTTGGAGGCCGAGGCGGCCCGGCTGGCGGCCGCGAACGCGGCCAGTGCGGGCATTGCCGCCCTGGAGGAGTTGTGCGCGCGGGGCGAGGAGGCGGTTGCCGCGGACGATGTGGACGGCGCGGTCGACCTGAACGCCCGGCTGCACGCGAAGGTGATGGAGCTGGCGGGCAACGCGGTCCTCGCCGAACTGGCGGCACAGGTGGACCGTCGGGTGCGCTGGTACTACACGCCGATCGCCCGCCAGCGCGGCCGGCAGTCCTGGATCGAGCATCGTGAGCTGCTCGCCGCGATCGCCGACCGCGACGAGCAGCGCGCCACCGACCTCATGCGGGAGCACACCGAGCACACGCGCCGGTCGTACCGCGCGCGTCAGCGGTCGTAGCTCCTAGGGCGTGTTTCGAAAGTAGCGTCGTCTGCCCGAAGGGCAGGCCGGGCGGCGTCTGGTGCGTGCGATCGCAAGGCGGAGGGTCGCCCCGATACTGGTTGTATCGGGGCGATCCCGACAACGCGGCGAGCGTGCGTGCCAGGCGTCGCCCGGCAGACGGGACTTTCGAAACACGCCCTAGAACGCGTCCGTGTGCGCCCGGGCCCACTGGGCGAACGTGCGTGGCGGCCGGCCCGTGACCTGCTCCACCGTGGGCAGCACCACCGACTCGTCCAGCGTCCCGTCGACGAAGAAGCCGAAGAAGGCGTCGACGTACGGCTTCGGCATTTGGGCCTCCAGCTCGGTGCGTGCCTCGTCGTGCGAGAGGCCCACGGTCCGAAGATCCCGGCCCAGCACCTCACCCAGGATCCGGACGCGATCGGCGGGCAACAGCGCCTGCGGGCCGGTGAGTTCGAGAACGCGATCCGCGTGGTCGTCCGACAGCAGCGCGGCAAGGGCGGCCCGGGCGATGTCGTAGGGATCGACGTCGGCGGTACGGGCGTCGGGAAACGGCACCCTGACGGTGTCGCCCTCGCGGATCTGGTCCGCGAGCTGGAGGGCGTTGGACATGAAGCTCGTGCACCGCAGCGACGTCCAGCGCAGTCCTGACGCGCGCACCGCGTCCTCGGCGTCGATCAGATAGCCGGCGACCGCGTTGTCCCGGTCGTCCGTTCCCGCGGACCTGCCCGACAGCAGCACCACCCGCTCCACCCCTGCGGCCCGCGCGTCCGCCAGGATCTGCCGCTGACCGCCGTAACCGGGCATCAGGAACAGCCCTCGTACGCCGTCCAGCGCGTCCCGCACGGTCTCGGGCCGGTTGAGGTCCCCCGCCACGGCCTCCACTCCCGCCGGTGACCCCTCGGCCTGCCCGGAACGGCTGACCGCCCGGACCCGCTCGCCCGACTCCGCGAGCGCACGCACGAGTTCGGCACCCACGTTCCCCGTCGCGCCCGTCACCAGAAACATGGGGTCCCCCTCTTCCGGCCGGCGGTACCGGTCTGCGGTACCCGGCCCGTGGCGCCAGGCCTGCGATGCCCATCGTGCGGGCCCGACGCCCGGGGCGCCAGAGTCCGTCGGATCTTTGTCCTGCGAGTGGAGAAAGTCGGCATCAATCTGCGCACAGCTTCTTCCCAGGTTGGGCAGCCGCTGCTAGGTTCCCCTCGAAAGCCCGGAAACTGGTGGCCGAATGAGGCGGGGAGGGGCTCGTGAGACGCATGACGGCACGACCCGCCAACGCGCATCAGGCCCGGCTGCTCAAGCTGTTGCGGGACGAAGGGCCCAACTCCCGCGCACAACTGGGCGATCAGGTCGACCTGTCACGGTCCAAGCTGGCCGTGGAGGTGGACCGGCTCCTGGAGACGGGCCTCATCGTGGCCGACGGACTCGCCGCATCCCGCGGCGGGCGCCGCTCCCACAACATCCGGCTCGCCCCGGCCCTGCGTTTCCTCGGCGTCGACATCGGCGCGACCTCGGTCGACGTCGCCGTCACCAACGCTGAACTGGAGATCCTGGGACATCTCAACCAGCCCATGGACGTCCGCGAGGGCCCGGTCGCGGTCTTCGAGCAAGTCCTGTCCATGGCCGCGAAGTTGAGGGCATCGGGACTCGCGGAGGGTTTCGACGGCGCCGGCATCGGCGTCCCGGGACCGGTCCGCTTCCCCGAGGGCGTACCGGTGGCCCCGCCGATCATGCCCGGCTGGGACGGCTTCCCCGTACGGGAGGCGCTCAGTCAGGAACTCGGCTGCCCGGTCATGGTCGACAACGACGTGAACCTCATGGCGATGGGGGAGATGCACGCGGGCGTCGCACGCTCCGTGGGCGACTTCCTCTGCGTCAAGATCGGTACCGGCATCGGCTGCGGCATCGTCGTCGGCAGTGAGGTCCACCGCGGGGTGACCGGCAGCGCGGGCGACATCGGGCACATCCAGGCCGTGCCCGACGGCCGCCCCTGCGCCTGCGGCAACCGGGGCTGCCTGGAAGCCCACTTCAGCGGGGCGGCCCTCGCCCGGGACGCCGTGGAGGCGGCCGAGCAGGGGCGGTCGGAGGAACTCGCCTCGCGGCTCGCGGCGTCCGGCACGCTGACCGCCGTCGACGTGGCCGCGGCGGCCTCCGCCGGTGATCCCACCGCCCTCGACCTGATCCGCGAAGGCGGCGACCGCACAGGCCAGGTCATCGCCGCACTGGTCAGCTTCTTCAACCCGGGTCTGGTGGTGATCGGCGGCGGTGTGACCGGCCTCGGCCACACCCTGCTCGCTGCCATCCGTACCCAGGTCTACCGCCAGTCGCTGCCCCTGGCGACCGGCAACCTACCCATCGTTCTGGGGGAGTTGGGTCCCACCGCCGGAGTCATCGGCGCGGCCCGGCTCATCAGCGACCACCTGTTCTCGCCCGCGTAAGCCACTTCTCGGTACGGCACTCTTTCCGCCACGTCACCTTCTGACCTGCCCTCCAGCACAGCGCCCTGCTCCGCCCTGCCCTGAAACCGGCCCGCACGCCCGCCAAGGGGAACCGCATGGCACCAGAACCCACGCTCCTCAGCATGTCCGGCATCACCAAGTCGTTCCCCGGAGTCCGGGCCCTCGACGGCGTCGACCTCGACGTCCAGGCCGGTGAAGTGCACTGTCTGCTCGGCCAGAACGGGGCCGGGAAGTCCACCCTCATCAAGGTGCTCGCCGGTGCCCACCAGCCCGGCACCGGCACCATCCGCTGGCGCGGGGAGGAGGTCACCCTCCGTTCGCCGATCGCCGCCATGCGTCTCGGCATCGCCACCATCTACCAGGAACTCGACCTGGTGGAGCACCTGTCCGTGGCCGAGAACGTCCACCTCGGACATGAACCCACGGCAGCCGGGTTCGTCGTACGGACGAGGGCCGCGAAGTCCGCCACAGCCCAGCTCCTGAAGCGCCTCGGCCACCCCGAGATCGATCCGGCCCGTCTGGTGGGGGAGCTGTCGGCGGCCCAGCAGCAGATCGTCTCCATGGCCCGGGCGCTCTCCCACGACGTCCGGCTGATCGTGATGGACGAACCGTCCGCCGCCCTCGACCCGGACGAGGTCGACAACCTGTTCCGGATCGTCGGTGACCTGACCGCGGAGGGCGTCGCCGTCGTCTACATCTCGCACCGCCTGGAGGAGATCCGGCGCATCGGCGACCGGGTGACGGTCCTGAAGGACGGCCGGGCCGTCGCGGTCGGACTGCCCGCCAGGTCGACACCGACACGTGAGGTCGTGGCGCTGATGACGGGCCGCAACGTCGAGTACGTCTTCCCGGAGCGGCCGACGGCACCGGTGAACGGCTCGGGCCCGCTCCTCGAGGTCCAAGGCCTCGCCCGGCAGGGCGAGTTCGAACCCCTCGACCTCGTGATCCACCCCGGGGAGATCGTCGGCCTGGCCGGACTCGTCGGCTCGGGGCGCTCCGAGATCCTGGAGACGATCTACGGCGCCCGCAAGCCCACCGCCGGACAAGTCATGGTGGGCGGAGTGGTGTTGAGGCCCGGCAGTGTCCGTGCCGCCGTCCGCGCCGGGATCGGGCTCGCCCCCGAGGAACGCAAGGCGCAAGCCCTGCTGATGCTGGAGTCGGTCACCCGCAACGTCTCCGTATCCTCCATGTCCCGCTTCGCACGCGGTGGTTGGATCGACCGGGCCGCCGAGCTCGGCGCTGCCCGGGCGGCCACCCGCGAACTGTCGCTGCGGCCCGACAACCCCTCCGTACCGATCCGGACCCTGTCCGGCGGCAACCAGCAAAAGGCCGTCCTGGCCCGCTGGCTGCTGCGCGGCTGCCGGGTCCTGCTGCTCGACGAACCCACCCGGGGAGTCGACGTCGGCGCCCGCGCCGAGCTGTACGCGGTCGTCCGGCGACTGGCCGACGAAGGCCTTGCCGTCCTGCTGGTCTCCAGCGAGGTCCCCGAGGTGCTCGGCCTCGCCGACCGCGTCCTGGTGCTCCGCGAGGGCCGTGTCGTCCACACGGCACCCGCCCGTGAGCTCGACGAACACCGTGTACTCGACCTCGTCATGGAAGGAAGCCCGGCGTCATGACGCAGCACATGTCCCCGCCCATGGGAAGCGCCGACAAGGTGCCGTCGGCGAGTGAACCACCCGCATGGCGAGGGGTGTTCGCCCACACCGATGTCCGCACCCTCTCCCTCCTCGGCGTGCTCGCCGCACTGATCGTCATCGGCGGCATCACCAAGCCCGACGAGTTCCTCGACACCCGCAACCTCCAACTCGTCCTCACCCAGGCCTCGGTGATCGGTGTCGTCACCGTCGGCATGACCTTCGTCATCACCTCGGGCGGCATCGACCTCTCCGTCGGCGCGATCGTCGCCCTCGCCTCGGTGTGGGCCACCACCCTCGCCACCCAGGAGTACGGCTTCGCGGGCATCCTCTTCACCGCGGTGCTCGTCGGAGTCGGCTGCGGCCTGGTCAACGGACTGCTCGTCGCGTACGGCGCGATGGTCCCGTTCATCGCCACCCTCGCCATGCTCGCCTCGGCCCGCGGACTGGCCCTCCAGATCACCGACGGCAGCACACAGATCGTCACCGTGCCGTCCGTGCTCGACCTGGGCGAGCGGGACGCCTACATTCTCGGCGTACCGCCCCTCGTCATGGTCTTCGCGGTCGTGACGATCATCGGCTGGCTGGTGCTGAACCGCACCACCTTCGGCCGGCGCACCGTCGCCGTCGGGGGCAACGCCGAGGCCGCCCGCCTCGCCGGCATCGACGTACGCCGCCAGCGGCTCTACCTCTACCTGCTGTCCGGGCTGTGCTGCGGCATCGCGGCCTTCCTGCTGATCATCCTGTCCGGCTCCGGCCAGAACACCAACGGCAACCTCTACGAGCTCGACGCCATCGCCGCCGCGATCATCGGCGGAACCCTGCTCAGCGGGGGCCGAGGCACCATCACCGGCTCCGTGCTTGGCGTCCTGATCTTCACCACGATCACCAACATCTTCGCCCTGAACAACCTGCAGAGCGACGTCCAGCAGATCGCGAAGGGCGCGATCATCGTCGCCGCCGTGCTGGTCCAGCGCCGTACCGCGAGCACGACCTGAGGAAAGGGTTCACCGCCATGCCACAGCACACGAGCCGCTTCACGAGTCGCAGAGGACTGCTCTTCGGGAGCGCCGCCGTCGGAGCCGGTGCCCTCCTCGCGGGTTGCACCAGCAACGACCCCGGTGACGACGAGCCGGCCGCGAACGACCAGCCGGCCGCCGCCGACTCGCCCGGCAAGAAGGTCACCATCGGCTTCGCCGGACCGCAGGCCGACCACGGCTGGCTGAACGCCATCAACGACAACGCCAAGAACCGGGCGAAGAAGTACTCGGACGTCACCCTGGAGATCACCGAGGGCTCCAACGACACAGCGGCGCAGATCGGCCAGATCGAGACCCTCATCAACAAGAAGGTCGACGTCCTGGTGGTGCTGCCCGCCGACGGCAAGGCCCTCACCCAGGTCGGGCTGAAGGCCATGCGGGCCGGGATCCCGGTGGTCAACCTCGACCGGATCTTCAACACCCCGCAGGCGTACCGCTGTTGGATAGGCGGCGACAACTACGGCATGGGCCTCAACGCCGGCAACTACATCGGCGAGAAACTCAAGGGGAAGTCGAACGCCAAGGTCATCGAACTCGCCGGCCTCGACAACCTGGAACTCACCAAGCAGCGCACCAAGGGCTTCGACGACGCCCTGAAGAACTACCCGAACATCAAGAAGGTGGCCCGCCAGGCCGCCGACTTCACGGTGGAGTCCGGGCAGGCCAAGATGGCCCAACTCCTACAGGCCCAGTCGGACTTCGACGCGCTGTGGAACCACGACGACGACCAGGGCGTGGGCGCGCTGCGCGCCATCGACCAGGCCGGACGCGACGACTTCCTGATGGTCGGGGGCGCGGGCGCGCTGGCCGCCTTCCAGGCCATCAAGCTGGACAGCGGCGTCCTCAAGGCGACCGTCCTCTACCCGCCGACCATGGCCGCCTCCGCGATCGACCTCGCCCGCGCCCTCGGCCAGACCAAAGGCATCAGCGGTCTCTCCGAGTTCGAGATCCCCGCCTCCCTCACGCTCTACTCGGCCGTCGTCGACAAGATCAACGTCGACCAGTACATGTCCACCGGCTTCAAGTGAGGCGTACCGGGCTTTCGCCATGAGGCGTCCCGCACACGGGGCCCGGTTCGTCGACGGACCGGGCTGCACCCCCCACCGCGCCACGACGACGAGGAGGACATCGCGCATGGCACAGCCGCAGCAGTCAGAAGGGGCCGAGCCGCCGCCTCTCCGGGTCGGCATGGTCGGTTACGCCTTCATGGGTGCCGCCCACTCCCAGGGCTGGCGGACCGTCGGACGCGTCTTCGACCTGCCCCGGCGCCCGGAGCTCGCCGTGATCTGCGGACGGGACGCGGACGCGGTGCGCCGGGCAGCCGACCGGCACGGCTGGGCGGCGGCCGAGACCGACTGGCGGGCCCTGATCGAGCGGGACGACGTCGACCTCGTCGACATCTGCACCCCCGGCGACAGTCACGCCGAGATCGCCCTCGCCGCCCTCGCCGCGGGCAAGCACGTGCTGTGCGAGAAACCCCTCGCCAACACCGTCGATGAGGCCCAGGTGATGACCAGTGCGGCCGAAGAAGCCTTCGAGCGCGGTCAGTTGGCGATGGTCGGCTTCAACTACCGCCGGGTGCCCGCCACCGCGCTGGCCCGCCGGATGGTCGCCGAGGGACGGCTCGGCACACTGCGGCACGTCCGGGTGACGTACCTTCAGGACTGGCTCGTGGACCGGGAGTTCCCCCTGACCTGGCGGCTGCGCAGGGAGCAGGCCGGCTCGGGCTCGCTCGGCGACCTGGGCGCGCACATCATCGACCTGGCCCAGTACCTGGCAGGAGAGTCCCTGGCCGGAGTGTCCGCCCTGACGGAGACCTTCGTGCGGGAACGCCCCCTGGCCGGCGGCGCGGTGAAGGGCCTGTCCGCCGTCTCCGGGACCGGCACCGGCCAGGTCACCGTGGACGACGCCGCCCTGTTCACCGGCCGCCTCACCTCCGGCGCCCTCGCCTCCTTCGAGGCCACCCGCTACGCGACCGGCCGCAAGAACTCCCTGCGCATCGAACTCAACGGTGAGAGCGGCTCGTTGGCCTTCGACCTGGAACGCCTCAACGAACTCGCCTACCACGACGCCAGGGAACCCGGCACACACGCCGGTTTCCGCCGCATCCTCGTCACCGAGCCCGACCATCCCTACCTGGACGCCTGGTGGCCGCCAGGGCACGGCCTCGGCTACGAGCACACCTTCGTCCACCAGGCCCGCGACCTCGTCCACGCGATCGCCGAGGGCCGCCGCCCCGAACCCTCCTTCGCCGACGGTCTGCAGGTCCAGCGCGTGCTCGCGGCCGTGGAGGAGAGTGCCGAGAAGAATTCCGTCTACACACCGATCGCCGTCTGAGGAGGGTCCGGAAGGATGCCACGCCCGTTCACGCTTTTCACCGGTCAGTGGGCCGACCTTCCCCTGGAAGAGGTCTGCCGTCTGGCCCGTGACTTCGGTTACGACGGTCTCGAACTCGCTTGCTGGGGTGACCACTTCGAGGTGGACAAGGCGCTCGCCGACCCGTCCTATCTGGACTCCCGGCACGCGTTGCTCGACAAGTACGGCCTCAAGTGCTGGGCGGTCTCCAACCACCTGGTCGGCCAGGCGGTGTGCGACGCCATCATCGACGAACGCCACCAGGCGATCCTGCCCGGCGCGGTGTGGGGCGACGGCGACCCGGAGGGAGTGCGCCGGCGTGCCGCGGACCGTATGAAGGACACCGCACGGGCCGCGCGTGCCTTCGGCGTCGACACCGTCATCGGCTTCACCGGTTCCGCCATCTGGCACCTGGTCGCCATGTTCCCGCCCGCTCCCGAGTCGATGATCGAGCGCGGTTACGAGGACTTCGCCGAGCGCTGGAACCCGGTCCTCGACGTCTTCGATACGGAGGGTGTGCGGTTCGCGCACGAGGTCCATCCCAGCGAGATCGCGTACGACTACTGGACGACCCAGCGCGCCCTGGAGGCCGTTGGCGGGCGGGCGGCGTTCGGGCTGAACTTCGACCCGTCGCACTTCGTGTGGCAGGACCTGGACCCGGTCGGCTTCCTGTGGGACTTCCGCGACCGGATCTACCACGTGGACTGCAAGGAGGCCCGCAAGCGCCTCGACGGCCGCAACGGCCGCCTCGGCTCCCACCTGCCCTGGGGCGACCCGCGCCGCGGCTGGGACTTCGTCTCCGCCGGACACGGCGACGTGCCCTGGGAGGACGTCTTCCGCATGCTGCGCTCCATCGACTACCAGGGCCCGATCTCGGTCGAGTGGGAGGACGCCGGCATGGACCGCCTCCAAGGCGCACCCGAGGCACTGAACCGACTCAAGGCCTACGACTTCGAGCCGCCGTCGGCCTCGTTCGACGCGGCGTTCGGCGGCAACGAGTAAGCCGCACCGGCCAGTTCCGGGATGACGGCGCATCCCGGCGCACCCGCATTCACCCGTACGACCGGCCCCTTTTCTGGAGGCATCCGTGCACGGGAAAGACCACACTGCCCCCACCGACAGAATCGAGACCCACAGACGACGCGCCCCCTGGCGCAGAGCGGCGGCCCTGCTCACCGGCTTCCTGCCCGCGGGCGCCTCGCCGCACGCGTCTCTTCGGGTGGCAGCGGCGGCACGCTCGAGATCCGTGCCGGGTCCTCGACGGGCACCCTGCTCGGCAGGGCGACCGTCCCGGTGACCGGCTGCCGGGAGTCCTTCCAGGACGTCACCGCCAACCTGTCCCGCGCCCCCAGGACAACGACCACGCTCTACCTGGTCTTCAAGGGCAGCGGCACCGGGGCGCTCTACGACGTGGACGACTTCGTCTTCACCACCGGATGAGAGGAGGAGCTCGTATGAACACAACTGGACGTTGGATCACAGCGGTTGCGGGCACCGCCCTGCTCCTCGGCTGCGTGTCCCAACCCGCGGTGTCACACTCCGCGGACACCGGACGGGTGCTGGTCTTCACCAAGACGGCCGGCTTCCGGCACGACTCCATCCCCGACGGCGTGGCGGCGGTGAAGCAACTCGGTGAGAGCGGCGGGTTCACGGTCGACGCGACGGAGGACGCGGGCGCGTTCACCGTACGCAACCTGCGCCGCTACGACGCCGTCGTCTTCCTGTCGACCACCGGAGACGTCCTCGACCCCGCCCAACAGCGGGCGTTCGAGGGCTACATCCGGCACGGCGGCGGATACGTCGGCATCCACGCGGCGGCCGACACCGAGTACGACTGGGCGTTCTACGGCGGCCTGGCCGGCGCCTGGTTCCAGTCGCACCCGGCGATCCAGCCGGCCACCGTGGTGGTCGAGGACCGGGCCCACCCCTCCACATCCGGGCTGCCCCCGACGTGGAACCGGACCGACGAGTGGTACAACTACCGCTCCAATCCCCGGGATCGAGCCCACATCCTGGCCTCCCTCGACGAGTCGTCGTACACCGGCGGCACGATGAACGGCGACCATCCGATCGCCTGGTGCCAGGACTACCGGGGCGGCCGTGCCTTCTACACCGGCCTCGGTCACGCGAAGGAGTCGTACACGGATCCCGCATTCCGTAGCCACCTGCTGGGCGGGATCCGGTATGCGATCGGGGAGACACAGGCCGACTGCCGGCCGGAGAACGGCTACCGTCCGCTCTTCGACGGCACGGCCGAGTCGATGGCCGCGTGGAAGCAGGCCGGCCCGGGCTCCTTCACCCTGTCCGCCGACGGCACGCTCACGTCGTCCGGCGGCATGGGGATGCTCTGGTACGCCGCCTCCGGCTTCTCGTCGTACTCCCTGAAGCTGGACTGGAGGACGGCGAGCCCCACGGGGGACGACAACTCCGGTGTGTTCGTGGGCTTCCCGCCCTCGGACGATCCCTGGTCCGCCGTGGACAACGGCTACGAGATCCAGATCGACGCCACCGACGTACCGGAGAAGACCACCGGTTCCGTCTACGGCTTCCGCTCCGCCGACCTGAAGAAGCGCGACCGTGCGCTGAACCCGCCGGGGGAGTGGAACACGTACGAGATCCGCGTGACGGGCGAACGCCTCCGCGTCCGGCTCAACGGCGTGCAGATCAACGATTTCACCAACACCGATCCGGCCCGGAGCCTGCGGGACGGGCACATCGGCATCCAGAACCACGGAGCCGACGACCGGATGTCCTTCCGCGACATCCGGATCAGGGAACTGCCCGCCAAGGGCGACTGAGCGGCGGCGGGCGAGGGACGCCGGACTCCCGCCCGCCGCCTTCTTCCCCGGCATCACGGGGCCCGCGCACCACGCGCACGACACGTACTCCGGCCATCACGCGTTCGACCGCGTTTGACCGCGTGATGGCCGCGTTCGACAAGGAGGCTGCCCATGTCCGCGCCCGTTTCCGTACCGCGCGTCGGCGTCTGGCTGATCGGGGCCCGCGGTTCCGTCGCCACCACGGTCGTCGCGGGCTGCGCCGCCGTGACCGCGGGCCTGCACCCGCCGACAGGCCTGGTCACTGAAACACCGGCCTTCGCCGAGAGCGGCCTGCCCGCCCTGTCCTCCCTCGTCTTCGGCGGCCACGACACGCTGGACTGCCCCTTGCCCAAACGGGCGGAGGCACTGGCGGCGGGAGGCGTCCTGCCGCACGGCCTGCCGACCGCCGTGGCCGCCGAACTCGCCGCAGCGGAACAGGAGATCAGACCCGGCGGCCCCCTCCCCGGCGACACCCGGACCGAGGAGGAACTGATCGCCGCGTTCGCCGCGGACATACGGTCCTTCGTACGCCGGTGTCGGCTGACGCGCGCGGTAGTGGTGAACGTGGCCTCCACCGAGCCCGCGCCCACCGGCGACGCCCTCCCCGCGAGCTCCCTCTACGCGGCGGCAGCCCTCCGCGCGGGTGCCCCCTACGTCAACTTCACTCCCTCGACGGGCCTGCACCACCCCGCACTCGCCGACCGGTCCGAGTCCACAGGTCTGCCCTGGGCGGGCCGCGACGGCAAGACCGGCCAGACCCTGCTCCGGTCCGTCCTGGGCCCGATGTTCACCCAACGTGCCCTGACGGTCCGGGCCTGGTCCGGCACCAACCTGCTCGGTGGCGGCGACGGAGCCTCCCTGGCCGACCCGGCGGCCGCCGCGGCGAAGAACGCAGGCAAGGAGCGCGTGCTGGCCGACACCCTCGGCACGACCCCCGAGGGCGAGGTCCACATCGACGACGTCCCCGCCCTCGGCGACTGGAAGACCGCCTGGGACCACATCGCCTTCGACGGCTTCCTCGGCACCCGGATGGTCCTCCAGACCATCTGGCAGGGCTGCGACTCCTCCCTGGCAGGTCCCCTGATCCTCGACCTGGCCCGCCTCGTCGCCCGCGCCCACGAGCGGGGCCTGTCCGGCCCGCTGAGCGAGCTGGGCTTCTATTTCAAGGACCCGGTGGGGCAGGGGCCTTCAGCACTGGGGGAGCAGTACGCGGCGCTCATGGGGTTCGCCGAACGGCTCCGGGCCGAGCGCCGCGATGACAGCCCGGGGGACAGCCGGGCAGAAGCCCGAGATCCTGGCCGGCCCGGCCGTTCGGGGGAGCAGCGGTGACGGCGGGCGGAGCAGCAGCGCTGAACGGTCCGCCCGAGGGCACCGACGACGCCACGGCCCCTCCCGCCCGGACCCCGCTCCAGGTGGCGGCACAGCACACCGCGCCACCGCACCCCGCGCCCACCGGCCGTCCCGACCGCCCCCGCTCCCAGGCCCACGCCTGGGCTGAACTCCTCCGCCTCCCCGCCCTGTTCACCGTCCCCGGCGACGCCCTCGCCGGCGCCGCCGCAGCCTCCGCGAGCCCCACCCCCCGAACCCTCCTCGCCCTCGCCTCCTCCCTCTGCCTGTACGAGGCCGGCATGTGCCTCAACGACTGGGCCGACCGCGACGTGGACGCCGTGGAACGCCCCCACCGCCCCCTGCCTTCCGGCCGCATCCACCCCGCGGCAGCCCTGAGCGCGGCCTGCGCCCTCACCGGCGCGGGCCTCACCCTGGCGGCCTGCGCCGGCCGCCCCGCCCTCACCGTGGCGATGCCGCTCGCGGCCACCGTCTGGGCGTACGACCTCGCTCTGAAGAACACCCCGGCAGGCCCGTTCGCCATGGCGTCGGCCCGCACACTGGACCTCCTGCTCGGCGCGGCAGCGTCCGGAACGGGCCCGGTGGGCCGGACGGTCTGCGCGGGCGACGCGACCGCTGAGACCCGCGCCGATGAGCTGCGAAGGCCATCAGGGACACCGATCGCGGCCGGCGCACCACACCGCCACGGCCAGGCTCCGCCGTCCGCGGCCGTCCTCGGCATCCGCCGGGCCCTGCCCTCCGCCGCCCTTTTGGGTGCGCACACCCTCGCGGTCACGGCCGTGTCCCGACGGGAGACCCAGGGCGGCTCCCCTCTGATGCCTTGTGCAGCGCTAGCCGCGACCGTCGCACTGGCCCGGCTCGTGTCCCGACCACGCACACCCCCCGCAGACCGGATCGACAGAAGCCGACGCCGTACCGCACCGGGTTCCCTCGCGCACCGGGCCGCCGCGGCCATGTCCCGACTGCCAAGTCCCTTGTCGGCGAACGGCGTTCAGGCCCCCCGGCTCGGTCACTGCCTCCGGTATGCGGACCCGCAAGCCATCCTGCGGACCGCTCTCGCCGCCACCTACGCGGCCACCGCCGCCCGGCCCTACTTCCACGCCACCCTCAACCCGTCCCCGCCACTCACGCAACGAGCTGTGGCCGGCGGCATCCGCGCCATGATCCCCCTCCAGGCCGCCCTCGCCGCCCGTTCGGGCACGCCCGGCGCGCACCTCACCGCTGTACTCACCACCGCCCTCGCCCCGCTGGCCCGTCGGTTCGCGAAGAAGGTGAGCGTCACATGACCGGCCCCCACACTCCTCCCGAGCCCGCTCCGGGCCCCGGCGGTCGCCCGATCCGCTTCGGCTACGGCACCAACGGCCTCGCCGACCTCCGCCTCGACGACGCCCTCTCCCTGCTGGCCGACCTCGGCTACGACGGCGTCGGACTGACCCTCGACCACATGCACCTGGACCCCCTCGCCCCCGACCTCGCCGCCCGCACCCGCCGTCTCGCACACCGGCTCGACACCCTCGGTCTGACCGTGACCATCGAGACGGGCGCCCGCTATGTGCTCGACCCACGCCGCAAACACGGCCCCTCCCTGCTCGACCCCGACCCGGACGACCGCGCCCGCCGCATCGACCTGCTGACCCGGGCCGTCCAGGTCGCCGCCGACCTCGGCGCGCACGCCGTGCACTGCTTCAGCGGCACGAATCCGCCGGGCACGGACCCGGACACGGCATGGAAACGCCTGGCCGAGGCGCTCACCCCCGTCCTCGACGTCGCTGACGCCGCCGGCATCCCCCTCGCCGTCGAACCCGAACCAGGACACCTCCTCGCCACCCTCGCCGACTTCCACCACCTCCGCACCCTCCTCGGCGACCCGGGCCCCCTCGGCCTCACCCTCGACATCGGCCACTGCCAGTGCCTCGAGCCCCTGCCACCCGCCGACTGCGTTCGCGCCGCGGGTCCGTGGCTGCGCCACGTCCAGATCGAGGACATGCGCCGAGACGTCCACGAACACCTCCCCTTCGGGGACGGTGACATCGACTTCCCACCGGTCCTCGCCGCCCTGGCCGCCACCGGCTACCAGGGCCTGACCGTCGTCGAACTGCCCCGCCACTCCCATGCGGGCCCCCACTTCGCCGAACTCTCCCTTCCGTTCCTCCGACAGGCAGAGGCGCTCTCACAAGGAAGCACTCCATGACCCACCCCCACGCCCACCAGGCACCCTCCACGGCGGACACCCCGGGCACCACCCTCGCCCGAACCCCGCCGGCCCACCTGCACAGCCATCTCGCCGCCCACCTCGGCACAGCCGCCCGCGCCTGGCTCGACCAGGCCCTCGACGAGGCCGCCGCCCATCCCGGCGCCCACGGCCCCATCTCCGTATGGGAGTTGCGTCTCGCCGAGGCCGGACGACGCTGCGGCCCCGAACACGCCGACGCCGTCCGCATCCTGATCCTGCACGCGGCCCGCGCCGACACCGACGCCCTCACCCGGGTCTACGCCCAGGGCACCGCCGCCGAACGCCGCGCCGTCCTGCACGCCCTGCCCCACCTGGTGCCCGGCCCCGAGGCCCTCCCGCTCGTCGAGGACGCCCTGCGCACCAACGACACCCGCCTCCTGGGCGCCGCCGTCGGCCCCTACGCCGCCCGCCACCTCGATGCCCACCAGTGGCGCCACGCCGTCCTGAAGTGCCTGTTCACCGGCGTGCCCGTGACCGAGGTCGCCGACCTGGACCAGCGGGCCCACGCCGACACCGAACTCGCCCGCATGCTCGGCGACTACGCGGCCGAACGCATCGCGGCCGGCCGCCCCGTACCCCAGGACCTGCACCGCGTCCTGACCCTGACCGACCCCACCGCCACCCCGCCCGGCGTGCACGGCAAGGAGTCCTGATGCGCATCTTCGACCCCCACATCCACATGACGTCACGGACCACCGACGACTACCGGGCCATGCACACCGCCGGAGTGCGCGCCGTGGTCGAACCGTCCTTCTGGCTCGGCCAGCCCCGCACCTCCCCCGCCTCCTTCCTCGACTACTTCGACTCCCTGCTGGGCTGGGAGCCCTTCCGCGCCGCCCAGCACGGCATCGCCCACCACTGCACGCTCGCCCTGAACCCCAAGGAGGCGAACGACCCACGCTGCGTACCGGTCCTCGACGAACTGCCCCGCTATCTCGTCAAGGACCAGGTCGTCGCCGTCGGCGAGATCGGCTACGACTCCATGACCCCGGCCGAGGACACCGCGCTCGCCGCGCAGCTCCAGCTCGCCGCCGACCACCGGTTGCCCGCACTCGTCCACACCCCGCACCGGGACAAGCTCGCCGGGCTGCGCCGCACCCTCGACGCCGTCCGAGAATCCGCGCTGCCGCCCGAGCACGTCCTGGTCGACCACCTCAACGAGACCACCGTCAAGGAGGCCAAGGACAGCGGCTGCTGGCTCGGCTTCTCCGTCTACCCGGACACCAAGATGGACGAGGAACGGATGATCGAGATCCTGCGCGCCTACGGCCTCGAGCAGGTCCTGGTGAACTCGGCCGCGGACTGGGGCCGCAGCGATCCCCTCAAGACCCGCAAGGTCGCCGACCTGATGCTCGCCGAGGGCTTCACCGAGGACGACGTCGACCAGGTGCTGTGGCGCAACCCCGTCGCCTTCTACGGACTCAGCGGCCGCCTGAACCTGGACGTCACGGCCGCCACCGACGTCACCCACGAAGGCAACTCCATCCTCCGCGGCGCCCCGAAGACGGAGGCGTGAGCCATGCGCTTCCGCCACCCCGACGGCACCACCGTCCACCTCGCCTACTGCACCAACGTCCACCCCGCCGAAACCCTCGACGGCGTCCTCGCGCAACTCCGCGACCACTGCGAACCCGTCCGCCGCCGCCTCGGCCGTGACCGCCTCGGCATCGGCCTGTGGCTCGCCCGCGCCGCCGCCCACGCCCTGGTCAGCGACCCCTCCGCGCTGCGTGACCTGCGCACCGAACTCGACCGACGCGGCCTCGAAGTCGTCACCCTCAACGGCTTCCCCTACGACGGGTTCGGCGCCGAGGAGGTCAAGTACCGCGTCTACAAGCCGGACTGGACCGACCCCGAACGCCTCGACCACACCACCGCCCTGGCCCGCGTCCTCACCGGACTCCTGCCCGACGACGTCACCGAGGGCACCATCTCCACCCTGCCGCTCGCCTGGCGCACCGGCTACGACGACGGGAGCGCCGACAAGGCCCGCACCGCCCTCATCACCCTCGCCGAACGCCTCGACGCCCTCCAGGAGCTGACCGGGCGCTCCATCCGCATCGGCCTGGAGCCCGAACCCGGCTGTGTCGTCGAGACCACCGGGGACGCCATCGGCCCACTGTCCGCGATCGCCCACGACCGCATCGGCATCTGCGTCGACACCTGTCACCTCGCCACCTCCTTCGAAGACCCGCACACCGCCCTGGACGCACTCACCGCGGCCCGCGTACCCGTCGTCAAGACCCAGCTCTCCGCCGCCCTGCACGCCGAACACCCCCATCTCCCCGAGGTCCGCGAGGCACTGGCCGCCTTCGACGAACCGCGCTTCCTGCACCAGACCCGCACGGCCACCTCCGCCGGGCTGCGCGGCACCGACGACCTCGGCGAGGCCCTCGCCGGCGAAGCCCTGCCCGACGGCGCACCCTGGCGCGCCCACTTCCACGTCCCGCTGCACGCGGCCCCCGCCACCCCCCTCACCTCCACCCTCCCGGTCCTGAAGGCCGCGCTGACCCGGCTGGTCGGCGGCCCCCACCCGCTCACCCGCCATCTGGAGGTCGAGACCTACACCTGGCAGACCCTCCCGCCGGCACTGCGCCCCCGCGGACGCACCCAGCTCGCCGACGGCATCGCCGCCGAACTCACCCTCGCGCGCGACCTGCTGACAGACCTCGGCCTGAAGGAACTGCCATGAGCCCTCAACCTCCCGGGGCGAAACCGACCCCCCTCCTCGTCCTCGACGTCGTCGGCCTCACCCCCCGTCTCCTCGACCACATGCCCCACCTCAAGTCCCTCGCCCGGTCCGGTTCCCACGCCCCGCTCGGCACCGTCCTGCCCGCCGTCACCTGCGCCGCCCAGTCCACCTTCCTCACCGGCACCCACCCCTCGGAGCACGGAATCGTCGGCAACGGCTGGTACTTCCGCGAGCTCGGCGACGTACTCCTGTGGCGCCAGCACAACGGTCTCGTCGCCGGCGACAAGATCTGGGACGCCGCCCGCCGCACCCACCCCGGCTACACCGTCGCCAACATCTGCTGGTGGTACGCCATGGGCGCCGACACCGATCTCACCGTCACCCCCCGCCCCGTCTACTACGCCGACGGCCGCAAGGAACCCGACTGCTACACCCGGCCCCCGGCCCTGCACGACGAACTCACCGAAAAACTCGGCACCTTCCCCCTCTTCCACTTCTGGGGACCCGGCGCGGACCTGGTCTCCAGCCAGTGGATCATCGACGCGACCCGCCACATCATGGGCACCCGCCACCCCGACCTGACGCTCTGCTACCTCCCTCACCTCGACTACGACCTCCAGCGCTTCGGCCCCGACGACCCACGCTCCCTGAAGGCCGCCGCCGACCTGGACCGCGCGCTCGCCCCGCTCCTGGACGACGCCCGCGCGGAAGGCCGTACCGTCGTCGCGCTGTCCGAGTACGGCATCACCCGCGTGGACCGCCCCGTCGACATCAACCGCGCCCTGCGCCGCGCCGGCCTGCTGGAAGTGCACACCCAGGACGGCATGGAGTACCTCGACCCCATGGCATCCCGAGCCTTCGCGGTCGCCGACCACCAGATCGCCCACGTCTATGTGCGCCGCCCCGAGGACCTGGACGCCACCCGCGCCGCCCTCGACGGCCTGCCCGGCATCGAGCAACTCCTCGACGACCAGGGCAAGAAGGCCCACCACCTCGACCACCCGCGGTCCGGCGAACTCATCGCCGTCGCGGAACCGGACGCCTGGTTCACGTACTACTACTGGCTCGACGACGACCGCGCGCCCGACTTCGCGCAGCTCGTCGAGATCCACCGCAAACCCGGCTACGACCCGGTCGAACTCTTCATGGACCCGCTCGACCCCTACGTCAAGGTCAAGGCCGCCACCGCACTGGCCCGCAAGAAACTCGGCCTGCGCTATCGCATGGCGGTCGTGCCCCTCGACCCGTCACCTATTCGCGGCAGCCACGGCCGCCTCCCCGAGAGCGACGACGACGGTCCGCTCCTCATCTGCTCCACCCCCCGCGCAGTCGGCGACCGCATCGCGGCCACCGACGTGAAGTCGCTCCTGCTCCGACTGGCCGGTCTTTCCTGACTGATCACCAGTGAAGCACCCACCACTGACAACGCCCTCCGAACCCGAGGAGCACCAGACATGAGCCGCATGTCCCAGCCCGACCCCGAACTCACCCACCGCCTCACCAGACGAGGCATGCTCGGCGTGGCCGCCGGTGCCACCGCGGCCGCGTTGCTGGGTGCCGCCGTCCCGGCCACCGCAGCCACCGAGGCAGCCGACAAGACATCCGGCCGCGGCCGCCCCGTCCTGCCCCCCGGCCGCCTCGGCATCCAGCTCTACAGCCTCCGCGACAAGGTCTCCACCCTCGGCTTCGCCCCCGTCTTCGCCGAACTGGAGAAATACGGCTACGACGAGGTCGAGTTCGCCGGCTACACCCAGGGCTCGGCCGGACCGATCACCCTCGCCCAGCTCAAGCGGCTGGCCCACAGCCACGGCCTGAACCCGATCGGCAGCCATGTCGGCTACTACTCGGACGACCCGAACGCCTACACCTTCGCCCAGAACCTCACCAAGGTCCTCGACGACGCCCAGGCGCTCGGCCTCAAGCACATCGGCACCGCCTCAGGACCCTTCCGCTACGGCTCGACCGTCGACGCGTGGAAGCGTGCCGCCGAGGAGTTCAACACCTACGGAGCCGCGGCCAAGGCACGCGGCATGAAGTTCTACCAGCACAACCACTCCGAGGAGTTCTCCTTCGCCACCGACAACCTCAAGGTCCGTCTCTACGACGTGCTGCTCAAGGAGACCGACCCCGACCTGGTGTTCCTGGAGATGGACATCTTCTGGGCGTACTCGGGCCAGTTCCGCTTCTCCAAGCGGCCCGACGGCACGCCGGCCCCCTTCGAACCCCTCAACTACGTTCTCAGGCAGCCCCACCGCTACCCGCTCTTCCACGTCAAGGACGGCGTGAGCGACCCGGCCAACACCTACGGTTACCGCATGACCGACGTCGGCGACGGCGACATCGACTACCAGAAGTTCATCTCCGCCGTGACCCGACTGCGGGGCGAGCGCCTGGCCCACCACTGGCAGGCCGAACACGACCAGCCCACCGAGTCGTTCACCTTCGCACGCCGCTCCAGCGAGTACCTGCACTCGCTGCGGGAGAAGTGCTGACCGCGCACGAGTGAGGCGGGACCCCGAGGGCGCAGGGGGCGCTCCCCGCCGCTCGGGGTCCCGCCGTTCATGGAGTGGCCGCGCAGGAATGCTCCTCGGCGACCAGTGTGTCGGGGCGGGAGGAGATGGCCCCGTCGCGGATGCGGATCACCTTGCGTCGTTCCGTCACTCGTCCCATGTCCGGCCTCAGTTCCGTATCGCCACGACGGACATCTTCTCGATCCGGATCGCGGCGGCCCTGAACTCCGCGGCCCCCACGATCGGACAACCGGCCCTGGCAGCAGGCAGGTTGGCGTCCTTCCCCTCCGACGGGCGCACGGTCATGAACGCCAGACCGGGCGGCAGCGCCGGATCCACCCACACCGGCGCCGTCGTCGATCCCTGCCGGGTGACGACCCGCACCTCCTCACCGACGACCACGCCGTAGCGCCCGGCGTCCTCCGGGCTCAGCTCGACGCACTCGGTGCGACGCAGTGATGTCGTCGAGCCCCCTTTCCGCACGCGCCCGTTGGACGAGCCGGCACGACTCCCCTCGGTGAGCCGGACCGGAAAGCGTTCATCCGTCAGCTCGACGGGAGGGGGGTGCTCGACGAGGTGGAAGGGTGCGCGCCGCCCTCGATCGGTGTGATCGCGGCCGGTGAGCAGCGACAGGTTGGCCAGCGCGCGCAGCTCGTCGGTGCCCTGCGCCCTCACTCCGAGGACGAGCCACGGCTCACCGCGGGCGGACGCGTGCGCCAACTCCCTTATGACAGCCGACGGTACGCCCGTCACTTTCACCGCGAGCGACAACGTCCAGGGCTCGACGAGCTTTTCGTACTCCGCGAAACCTGAGGTCGCGCCGTCGATGAACGTCCGGTCGGTCAGGCCCGCCCGGATGATCTCCCGGCCGATCGCATGGGCCATCGGGACCTGGCTGCCGGCGTTCGGCCGGAGCCGATCGCCGGCTCCGATGGCTCGGGTACCCGGTTCCGTCATGCGGCGGACCGGAGGGCGAGGAGGTCGGAGAGAGCGTGGACGGTGCGCAGGGTGGGGACGTCCACACCGGTGATCTCCGCCAGTTCGATGACGGCGGTGAGAAGGACGTCGAGTTCTAGTGGCTTGCCGCGCTCCAGATCCTGGAGGGTGGAGGTGCGGTGGTCGCCGACTCGTTCGGCGCCGGCGAGACGGCGCTCGATGGAGACGCCGACGCTGCAGCCGAGGGCCTCGGCGACGGCCAGGGTCTCGGCCATCATGGTCTCGATGACCTTGCGGGTGCCGCCGTGCAGGCACATCTGCCGCATGGTGGCGCGGGCCAGTGCGCTGATCGGGTTGAAGGAGATGTTTCCGAGCAGTTTGAGCCAGATGTCGTCGCGCAGGTTCGCCTCGACCGGGGCCTTCAGACCGCCCGCCCGCATGGCCTCACTGAAGGCCAGACACCGCGGGGAGAGGCTGCGGTCGGGCTCACCGATGGAGAACCGAGTGCCTTCCAAGTGCCGTACGACACCCGGGGCTTCGAGCTCGGTGGCCGCGTAGACGACACACCCGATGGCCCGGGAGGGAGCGAGCACCGCACTGACCGCGCCGCCCGGGTCCACGCTTTCGATGCGGTGGCCGTCGTACGGGCCGCCGTGCCGGTGGAAGTACCACCAGGGGATGCCGTTCTGGGCCGCGACGACCGCGGTCGTGCCGTGGAGAAGGGGCTCGATCAGTGGCCCGCACGCCGCGTACGAGTTGGCCTTCAGCCCGAGGAAGACGTAGTCGACCGGGCCGATCTCGGCCGGGTCGTCGGTGGCGTGCACATGGGCGGTGAAGTCACCGCGGGAACTGAGGACCTGGACGCCCTGCCGGCGCATGGCGGCCAGGTGGGGTCCGCGGGCGATGAGGTGGACGTCGGCGCCGCCGTGATGGAGCGCTGCGCCGACGTAGGCGCCGATGGCACCGGCGCCGAGGATTGCGACTTTCATGGGTGGGAGCTCCGTTCGGTGAGGGTGACCGAGGAACTGCCGACTTTGTCGACTGGATATTGTCTACAGGATGGAGTGAGTTCGCAGCAAGGGTTGTGACGTCACTGAGCGCCGTGAGCTGCCGATACACCCCTGTACGGCCCACGCTCGTGGCGGTTGTGCGCCGTAGACTGTAGGCGAAAGCCAATTCATCATCGGCTCAGGTGCAGCGATGACCTGTTCAGGAGGGACCGCAATGTTGCCGACGACAGGACTGCCGTACGGGGCGGTGCCCAGGCTCGAGCGTCCTGGTCCGTTGCGTGATCGTGTGTACGGGGCGCTGCTCGAGCTGATCACGACGCGGGCGCTTCAGCCGGGTCAGCATCTGGTGGAGAGTGAGTTGGCGGGGCATCTGGGGGTGTCGCGGCAGCCGGTGCGGGAGGCGTTGCAGCGGTTGAACACCGAGGGGTGGGTGGATCTGCGGCCTGCGCAGGGGGCGTTCGTGCATGAGCCCACGGACGAGGAGGCGGATCAACTGCTGACGGTGCGTACGTTGTTGGAGGCGGAGGCGGCTCGGCTTGCCGCCGTGAACGCGGGCAGTGCCGGTATCGCCGCTCTGGAGGTGTTGTGCGGGCAGGGTGAGGAGGCGGTCGCCGGGGACGATGTGGACGGCGCGGTCGCTTTGAACGCCCGTTTCCATGCGAAGGTGATGGAGCTGGCGGGTAACGCGGTGCTCGCGGAGTTGGCCGGGCAGGTGGACCGTCGGGTGCGCTGGTACTACACGCCGATCGCCCGCCAGCGCGGCCGGCAGTCCTGGATCGAGCATCGTGAGCTGATCGCCGCCATCTCCGACCGCGACGAGCAGCGCGCCACCGCCGTCATGCGCGCTCACACCGAACACACGCGGAAGATGTACCACGACCGCGAGAAGTAGCCGACGGGCGGGGCTGGTTCACCTCGTCGGCCACCGGGTCGGGCGGGACCGGCTTCGTCCCACGGGCAGCCGCGTCAGGCGGCCTTCCCCCGGCGAACGTCGTGGGGGAGGGCCGCCTGATTGTCACAACCGCCTTGCTCAGGCCGCCGCTTGTGGCTGTGCGGTGGGGATGCCGCTCCGGGGCCTGCCCGGCTGTCGTAGCAGGAGGGTGATCGCAGCCGCGAGCATCGAGGTGACGCCGGCCAGGGCGTACGCCCCGTCATAGCCCCAGGCCGCGACGACCATGGAGCCCAGACCGCCGCCGAACAGGCCGCTGATCAGCTTGCCGCTGTACACCAGGCCGTAGTTGGAGGCGTTGAAGTTCTCCCCGAAGTAGTCCGGGGTGAGCGCCGCGAACAGGGGGTAGAACGCGCCGCCGCCGAACCCGGAGAGGAACGCGAACACCAGGAACAGCGACTGGCTCTTGATGTCGCCCGCCCAGATCACGCCGAACTGGGCGAGGCCCAGGACGACGATCACGAACACCAGCGTGGACTTGCGGCCCCACTTGTCGGACAGCCAGCCCACCACCCCGCGGCCGACGCCGTTGATGACCGCCATGACACCCATGGAGGAGGCCGCCACCAGCGGGCCGAAACCCACCTCCTTCGCGTAGTCGACCTGGAAGGAGATGCCGAAGATGGAGACTCCCGCGGTCATGACGAGGGCGATCCACATGAGGGGAAGCATGCCGGTCCTGATGGCCTCCTTCGGCGTGAACTGCCGTACCGCAGGCGGGTTCTTGGCGAGCGCGGCGCCTCCCTTCCCGTTGCCGCCGTAGGTGAGGGGGTCGATGTCCGCGGGCCACCAGTTCTTCGGCGGGTCCTTGAAGAAGAACGCGCATCCGACGACCACGATCAGGATGTAGCAGCCGATCAGGTCCAGGACGCGGTGGTAGTTCGCGGTGTCGAAGCCGTAGTTGAAGATGAAGATGAAGGGCAGTGATCCGTACGCGAAGCCGCCGTTGACGAACCCGGTCCGCGCTCCCCGGCGTTCGGGGAACCATTTGCCGACCATGTTGATGCAGGTCGCGTAGACCAGCCCGGCGCCGATGCCTCCGACGACGCCGAATCCCAGGATCGCCAGCAGGACGTTGTCGAGGTGGGACAGGGCGAGGAACCCGACCATGCACATACCCGAGCCCACGTACATGGCCTGACGAGCCGTCAGTTTCCCTTTCTCCCGCAGCCATCCAGCCGGGAACGCGATGCCGGCCTGGAAGAAGACCCAGACGCTGAGGATCCAGAAGGTGTTGCTCTGCGTCCAGCCGTGGGCGTGGGACAGGGTGTCCTCGGCCGAGCCGTACGCGTACTCGAAGACGCTGATGGCCATCATGGTGAGCCAGGGCAGATACACCATGAGTTTGCGCGAGTGGCCGAGGATGTCCCGGTCGGTCTCGCCGACACGGTAGACGCGGCCGCCCGCGTCGGTCACCTCTCGGTAGGGACGGTGCGCGGCGGTGGAGTGTGCGGTCTTGTCGGTCTCGCTGCGTGCTGCGTACGGATCTGCCGTCATGTCAGGCCATTTCCTCGCCGAGCGGTTGCGGGTTGGGGACGGTCCTGCGACTCGTCTTGGGCCTGCCAGGCGCCTTCAGGAACGTCGCCAGCACCGCGGAGCCCAGACCGATGCACCCGGCCAGGACGAACGCGCCCTCGTAGTCCCACACGCCGACCACGATCGAGCCGACGCCGGAGCCGACCAGACCCGAGATGAGCTTCGAGCTGTAGACCATGCCGTAGTTGGAGGCGTTGTTGTTCTCACCGAAGTAGTCGGCCGTCATCGCGGCGAACAGCGGGAAGATCGCGCCGCCGCCGAAGCCGGAGACCATGGAGCAGAAGAGGAAGAACGGCATGCTGCCCATCTGGCCCGAGATCAGCACACCGAACTGGGCGGTGCCCAGCACCAGACACACGATGATGAGCGTGTTGCGGCGGCCGAACTTGTCGGAGATCCAGCCGATCACGCCGCGGCCCGTGCCGTTGACGATCGCCTTGAGGGACATCGCCGTGGCCACGATCCCGCCCGCGAAGCCCATGTCCTTGCCGAAGGGCACCTGAAAGGCGATGCCGAAGATGTTGATCCCGGCCGTGCAGAGCAGACAGAACCACATCATCCACAGGACGGGTGTACGCGCGGCCTCCCGCGGGGTGTACTGCTTGACGGCCGGCGGGTTCTTCTCCAGCGCCCGCCGGATCTTCGGGTCGTCGGTCATCCTCAGCGGGTCGACGTGCGGCGGCCACCAGTTCTTCGGCGGGTCCTTGAAGAACCAGCCCGCGAACGCCACCACGGCACAGCAGACGAGACCCACCGTGACCAGGACGCCCCGGTAGTTGCTCAGGTCCATGTACGAGGTGAACAGGAAGACGAAGGGCACCGAGCCGTAGGCGAAACCGCCGTTGACCATGCCGGTCTTGCCGCCCTTGCGTTCCGGATACCACTTGCCGACCATGTTCACGCAGGTCGCGTAGACGAAACCGGCGCCGATGCCGCTGCACACACCGAATCCGAGATAGGCGACGATCACGTTCGGCGCGAACGCGAGCGAGAGATAGCCCAGGATCGTGCCCAGCGCGCCGACCATCATCGCGTAGCGGGCCGGGAGCCTTCCGCTCTCCCGCAACTGCCCGGCCGGGAAGGCCACGGCCGCCTGGAAGAACACCCAGACGCCCATCAGCCAGAAGATGTGGCCACTGCTCCACAGATGCGCCTCGTGCAGTGTGTCCTCGGCCGACGTGAACGCGTACTCCGAGGAACTGATGCCCAGCATGCCCATCCACGGGAAGAGCACCATGGTCCATCGTGGTCGTCCCATGATGTGCCGGTCGGTCTCCCCGATCCGGTACACGCGGCCGTTGCGGTCCGTCACCTCCCTGAAGGTGGCGGACGACGAGTAGTCGATGGTTGTCATAGTCTTCAAGCACTCCTTGCGTCGAAAGATCTGGCCAGCGCCCCCTGTCCAAATTCCTTTCGTGCGCGCACGGATCTCCGGGGTCGGCCGACGCGCACCGTCGCCGGACCCCGTGCTCGTTCACGTCATGGACCACCGCCCAACGGCCCGGAAACGTGGCTCCGATTCCCCACGTCAGATCACCCCGCCGGACCTGAGCAGACGCAACTCCTCGTCGCCGAGACCCAGTTCGCCGATGTAGATGTCTTCGTTGTGTTGGCCGAGGAGGGGTGGGGTGGTGATGGTGGTGGGTGAGTCGGAGAGTTTGAGGGGGTTGCCGACGGTGGTGAAGGTGCCGCGTTCGGGGTGTCCGACCTCGACGATCATGTCGTTGTCGGCCAGTGAGCGGTCCTCGATGATCTCCCTGGTCGACAGGATCGGCCCGCAGGGAATGTTGTGGGCGTTCAGCTGTTGAAGGACCTGCCATTTGGGCAGGGCCGCGGTCCATTCCTCGATCAGCTGGAACATCTTCGCCAGTTTCGGCAGGCGTGCCTGGGGGGTGGCCCACTC
>NZ_JBIAKA010000017.1:0-70452 GCF_042872225.1 Streptomyces sp. NPDC005374
GGGTGTCCGTCCTCGGTCCGGCGGCTCGGTCGTTTCGACAGTGCTCGGTTCCGGACGCCGGCCGCTGCGGGCGGACACCCCCCACCCCGTCCCCTTCCCGCCGTCTGCGACTGCAGGCGCGTCCACCGTCCCCACCCGGGGGGCGGGGGCCGTGTGCATCCAAAGGTGCGTCCACCGTCCCCACTCAGGGGCGCGGGGAACTGCGCGACCAGCCCCCACTCGGTGCGCCTTCGAAGGTGCGTTCGCTGTCCCCACTCAGGGGCGCGGGGAACTGCGCGATCAGCCCCCACCGGGCCGCACCCGCTCTACGGCAGAGCGTCCCACCCCCTCTGAGGGTTCACCGTCCCCACTCAGGGGCGCGGGGAACTGCGCGACCAGCCCCCACTGACCCGCACCCATCACTCGCGTGGACGTCAGAACAGCGCCCCCGCTCGCACCCCCGGCCAGGATGCGGTCATGGGTATACGCATGCTCCACCGCCGGACGGCCCCCGCACGGACGCAGGCACAGGTGCACGCCGACAAGGTCCCGTCCTTCACGCGGCCTCCGGTCCCGGCCCATGCGGCCGCCGCAAGTACCGCCCGCATCCCCGTCGACCTGGCGATTCTCCTGCGCCGGGCGCGGGCCGGCGTCCCGGGCCGCCTTGCCCGCCGTGGCGGGGACGCCGTGGTCTCCGGCCGCCGGCGGTGGGCCGAGATGGCGCTCGGTCATCTGGCCCTGGCCCTCACCCTGCTGCCCCGGTCCCGGCCGCTGCCCACGATGACGGTGTTCGTCGCGCCGGCCGGCACCGTCAGCGGGCGATCGGAAGACCGGCCTCCCGCGGATCACCGGACACCGGAGCCGGACGCCACAGCCTGACCCCCACGGCGTACAACAGCACCCCGAGCACGAGCCCGGCCCCGGCGCCGAAGCAGAGCGTCGGGATCAGTTCCCACGGTTTCGCGGCGGAGCCCCGTTCCGCCCACCACCGCGAGGTCCGCTGCACCGCGCCCACCGTCACGCACCCGCCGATCACGGCCGTGGCCCACCACCGGTCCCGCACCGACAGTTCGGGGACCCCCGCGGGCCGGGTGTTCGAGGGTGCCCGCCGTAGCGCGATTCCGCAGAACACCGTGATCACGATCGCCGCCCCCGCCGAACTGCCGTACTGGAGATACCAGTACAGAGGGGACCCGTGCACCTCCCGGCCCAGGACGGGCAGCAGCCGCATCCCCCACCGGTCGTAGTGGGTGAACGCGTCCCACACGACATGGGTGAGCGCCCCCAATGCGGCGGAGACGTACCAGCGCACGACCAGTCGCGTACGGATGCGGGCGCGTGGTGTTCCGCAGCGCAGCAGGGTCGCCGTTCTGGCCCGCCGTCCCCGTGGCAGCAGGGCCACCAGCGGCTCGCGCAGCAGCAGCCACAGGCCCACCAGCGCCCAGGCGGTCAGGACGTCGACCGTGAAGACGCCCGGGAAGGAGTGGGTGACGGTGCCGAACTCCATCGCCCCGGAAACGGCACTTGCCGCGAAATAGGTCATGTCGGGCGAGAAGGAGCCGGCCACGAGTACGGCCGGAACCAGTCGTCCCCGGCCGGTCCCGTCGGACCGCACCGCGGGCAGTACCGCCGCCGCATGGCTCAGGGTGAACGGCAACGGGGCTCCTTGCGGCGGGTGTTGGCCGGGCGGCGGCCCGGGCGATCGGTCCCGTCCAGTATGGGCGACGCGGTCCCGCGCAGATCGAACATGGCCAACCGGTGAATAACGGGCACGAACCGGTGTCCGAGGAAAGGAAGTTGTCGTAGGGTCGCACGGGTCACCGCGCTGGGGAGCTCGGTCGAACGTGCGCATCAGGAATTGCCGTGCGTCACGGGGGCAACCTCCAGGACGGCTCGACTGTCACAACTGGACGAGAGCGACAGACGGAGACGGGCGTTCGGGCGTCCTTGGGAGGGGTTCACCTTATGGCGGCGCAATTCGGCAGGAGGCTCCGCAAGGGAGCGGTGACCACCGCCGTGGCCGCGGCCGCGGTCGCGGCACTGGCCGCTTCCCAGGCCCCGGGAGCGACGGTCGACGACAACGGCAGATCGACCGCCGCCGACGCGCAGCCCTCCCCCGACGGGACCGCCGGTGACGGCACCGCGACCGGCAACTCGCCGTACTACACGGACCTGCCGCCGCTGAACACCCCGAACCCCGCGCCGACCGACGGCACCTCCGCCACGACCACTCCGACCGAGGCCGAGGCCGGTATACCCGCGACCGTCCTCGCCGCCTACAAGCAGGCTGCGGCCGAGCTCCAGGAGTCCAAGCCCGGCTGCAACCTGCCCTGGCAGCTCCTCGCGGCCATCGGCCAGGTCGAGTCGGGCCAGGCCCGCGGCGGCCGGGTCGACGCGGAGGGCACCACGACCTCCAGGATTCTCGGCCCGCAGCTCGACGGCAACGGCTTCGAGCTCATCAAGGACACCGACAACGGTGCCTACGACGGCGACACCGCGTACGACTCGGCCGTCGGCCCGATGCAGTTCATCCCGTCCACCTGGGCGTGGGCCGGCCGCGACGGCAACGGCGACGGGGTGAAGGACCCGAACAACGTCTACGACGCCTCCCTCGCCGCCGGCCACTACCTGTGCCGCAACGGCTGGGATCTGTCGGACAGTGGTGACCTGGACACGGCGATCCTCAGTTACAACCCCTCGCGGGCTTACCTGAACACGGTCCTGTCGTGGCTGGAGTACTACCGCAAGGGCACCTACGAGGTCCCCGACGGCACCGGCAGCGTCCCGGACAGCCGCAGCGACGGCAGCGGCGGCAACGGCTCGTCCTACTCGACGCCGTCGACCACGACGCCGGGTACGTCCACGCCGAACACGCCCGGCACCGGCTCGCCGAGTCCGAGCCCGACTCCGCCCTCGACCACCCCGCCCTCCTCGGGGACCCCGACCTCGCCGGCTCCGACGACTCCCGTCACCCCGACCCAGTCGGTGGACCACCTGGAGGACTCGGGCACGGCGAAGCTCACCGCCACGGCGGGCGACGCGTTCACGCAGAAGATCAGCACCAAGGCCGAGAACGCCGCGGGCATGGGCGTTCCCAAGGTCCGGATCCGCTTCACGATCGTCGGCGACACCGACGCCACCTTCACCGGCGGCGAGAAGGTCGCCACCGGTCTCACGGGCGCCTCCGGTGTGGCCACCGCGCCCGCGCTCCAGGCGGGCGAGACCACCGGCGCCTTCACGGTCCGTGCGACGCTCATCGGCCGTACGGTCACCGGCCCCACCTACACGGCCACCGTGACCCAGCGCGTCGCCGACACCCTCGTCCGGACCGCCACGACCGATCTGACCTGCACCCCGGGCGGCGAGTTCGCCGACGCGGTCCGGGTGAAGGCCACCTACAAGGACGCCGTGGCCGACAAGGTCGCCGCCACCGCCACCCTGATCACGTCGGCCGACGACGCCACCGAGAACGACAAGGGCCCCTACTTCAAGGACGCCGACGGCAAGACCGTCCGCACCCTGACGGGCCTCACGACGGACGCCGACGGCCTGCTGAAGCTGCCGCAGCTCTACGCCGACGACACCACCGGCACCTTCGTGCTCCGCATCACCACCCCGGGCGGCGCGACGCTCGACGTGACGCTGACCGTGGCGGCCGCCACCGCCACGGACACCACCGCGAGCCCGTCGCCCAGCCCGAGCGCGAGTTCGTAGACACCGGACCCACCTCGCAGGGCGTCCTTTCCGCCACGGCGGACAGGGCGCCCTTCGTCTGTGCGCGACGTGTTCTCATCTTGCCCGCCCGTTGCTACGGTGCCGGACCTGACGATGTATCAGTTCCCGTTGGCAGGGAGGCAGCCATGCGCGCCCTGATCGCCGCCGCGACCGGTCTCGCCCTCGCGTTCGCCCTGATCCTCGCCATCACCGCGATGGGGCAGCCGACGGGGAAGACGTCTCCGAAGCCACTGCTGACGACGGTGCCCGCACACCCGTAACCGCCCGCCCGGGAGGCCGAGATGCGCCGCAAGACCAGCCTGGTCCTGCTCGCCCTCGCCGTGTTCTTCGCGGCGCTGTCCCCACTGACGCGCTGGTACGCCTTCCCGCGCCTGGCCAAGATCCCCGCGAACCAGTACCAGGACATGGTCCTGGAGGCGAAGAACGCGACCCTCATCGACTACAACGACGGAATGAAGGCGAAGAAGGTTTCCAAGGTCACCATCGTGCAGACCCTCAAGGGCAACGTGGAGGCCTCCGAGAAGATCGAGAAGACGGCGGGCAAGGACGTCGTCGTCTGGGACGGCCTGTCCTATGTCGTCGGCCCCGACGGCAGGATGGTCTCCAAGATCCCCGAGCGCTACATCTTCGACGCCCACACCCAGGAACCCGTCCACGCCACCGGCGAGATGGTCGATGGCACCCCGGTCAAGCGCGAGGGAATCGAGTTCAAGTTCCCCTTCCTGACGGAGAAGCGGGACTACGAGTACTTCGACGCCCAGGCCCGCACCTCGGCCCCCATCCACTACAAGGGCACCCAGAACTTCCGTGGCGTCGAGGTCTACTACTTCGAGCAGACGATCCCCTGGACCAAGGTGCCCTTCCCGAAGACCATGCCGGTCCAGGGGATCACCCCCGCCGCCATCGCGAAGACGGGCACGACCCGCTGGTACACCACGGTCCGCAAGTTCTGGGTCGAACCCCTCACCGGCGCCCCCGTCAACGGCGAGGAAATCCACAAGGAGGAGCTGCGCGGCGGCACCCTGCTCGGCGGCCGCGACAAGGTGACGGTCTTCGCCGGTGACGTGAAGATGCGCGAGGACTACATCGAGCACACGGTCGACCTGGTCAAGTCGAACCGCACCCTGATCCTCCTGATGACCGCCTACCTGCCCTGGGGCTCTCTGACCCTGGGCGTCCTGCTGCTGGCCCTGTCGCTGTGGCTGGAGGCCCGCAGCCGTCGCCCGGCCCCCGTGAAGGCGGAGACACCGGAACCGGTCAGCGCCTGAGCCGCGCGTTGGTGTGCCGAGTCGGCTCGGCGCCCGCCGGATCCTCGGGCCACGGATGCTTCGGATACCGGCCGCGCAACTCCGCCCGCACCCCCTTGTAGCCGTCCTTCCAGAAGGACGCGAGGTCGGCGGTGACGGCTGCGGGGCGCCCGGCGGGGGAGAGGAGATGCACGAGCAGCGGAACGCCCGCGACCCGGGGCGACTCCTGGAGCCCGAACATCTCCTGCAGCTTCACGGCGAGGACCGGCTGCCCGGGGTCGCCGTAGTCGATCCGGATTCTGGACCCACTCGGTACGGCGACCCGCTCCGGTGCCAGTTCGTCGAGCCGCGTGGCCTCGCCCGAGGCCCAGGGAAGGAGACGCGCCAGCGCCCCTCCCGCGTCGATGCGCCCCAGGTCGGCGCGTCGCCGGGCGCGGCTCAGCTCCGGCTCCAGCCATTCGTCCACACGCGCGTGGAGCGCGTCCTCGGAGACTTCGGGCCACGGGTCGCCGAGGTGGTGGTGCAGGAACGCGAGACGCTGCCGCAGCACGTCGGCGTCGGGCGTCCACCGCAGCAGCCGCAGTCCGTCCTGACGGAGTCCGTCCAGAAGGGCCTCGCGTACGAGGGCGGGGTCGGCGTTCTTGAGAGACCGTGCCGCGAGTTCGATCGCGCCGAGCCGTTCCACCCGCCGTGCCACGACGTCCCCGTCGGCCCAGTGCACCTCCTTGAGCTCGGAGTGCAGCGACGCCGCCGCCGACCTGGCCGTGTCCTCGTCGATCACGGCGGCGAGCTGCACACGCGCGTGCCCCTTCCCGACCGGGCGGTCGGCCACGGCCACGGCGATCCAGGGAGCTCCCCGCAGAGGGGAGCCGTCGGAGAGCTCGGCGCGGGTACCGGAAGCCATGAGATAGGAGCCGCCGTCGGCCCTGGCGACGCGCTCGGGGAAGGCGAGCGCGGCCACGAGCCCGTCACTCCCGGCAGCCGCCCCCGTGAACTCCGGCGCGGCGGACCGCAGTCGCCGCACCTCCGTCCGCCAGCGCCCCGCATAGGAGTCGCTGCCCCGTCGAGCGGTCCGCAGGGCGGCCGTCAGGTCGTCGCCGTACTCCCGGGGCGGTTCCTCCGACAGCAGCGCGATCACCTCGGCCCCCGCACCGGAGGTGTCCAGCAACGCCCGCCCCAGCCGGGGATGCAGCCCCAGCCGGGCCAGCCGCGCACCCCGCGCGGTGGCCCGGCCGTCCGCGTCCACCGCTCCGACGGCCCTCAGAACCTCACGGGCCGCCGCCATCGCCCCGCCCGGCGGCGGATCCAGCAGCGCGAGGCCAGATGCGTCCGGGTCGCCCCAGCAGGCCACCTGCAACGCGAACGCCGTCAGGTCGGCCACCTTGATCTCCGGCGACGGGAAACGCGGCAGACGGACGTCCTCGGCCTCCGCCCAGCACCGGTAGACCGCACCCGGCGCCTCCCGCCCGGCACGCCCGGCCCGCTGCCGACCGGCCGCCTGCGAGGCCCTTACGGTCGCCAGCGCGCTCAGCCCGCGCGCGTGGTCGACGCGCGGCTCGCGCGCCAGCCCCGAGTCGACGACCACCCGTACCCCGGGCACCGTCAGGGACGACTCGGCCACGGAGGTCGTCAGCACCACCCGCCGCCGCTCCCCGCCCGCCAGCACCGCGTCCTGGACGGCCGCGGGTGCCCGGCCGTGGACCTGGAGCACCTCCACGTCGCCGAGGGCGCCCAACTGCCCGGCCACACGCGCGATCTCGCCCACGCCCGGCAGGAAGCACAGCACGTCCCCGTCCCGTTCGGCCAGCGCCCGCCGTACGACCGACGCCACATGCGTGAGCAGCACGGGGTCGACGCGCAGGCCGTGCGGCGGCCGTACGGGACGGGACGGCGGCGCCCACACGACCTCCACCGGATGGGAGACGCCCTGCGCCTCGACGACGGGTGCGTCGCCCAGCAGCCGTGCCCACCCCTGGGCATCGGTCGTCGCGGACGCGGCCACCAGGCGCAGCTCCGGGCGCAGGGTCTGCCGTACGTCCCAGAGGAAGGCCGCCGTGGTGTCCGCGTCCAGATGCCGCTCGTGGCACTCGTCGAGCACCACCGCCTCGACACCGGCCAGCTCCTGATCGCGCTGGAGCCGCTGGAGCAGCACGCCCGTCGTGACGACCTCCACGCGCGTGTGCCGTCCGACCACCCGCTCGCCGCGCACCGTGTAGCCGACGCTCCCGCCTACCTTCTCGCCCAGCAGCCACGCCATCCGCCGGGCGGCGGCGCGGGCGGCGATACGGCGGGGTTCGGCCACGACGACTTTCCGCGCGGGTGCTTCGGAGTCCAGCAGGCCGGCGAGGGCCAGCGGTACGAGGGTCGTCTTGCCGGTCCCGGGTGGGGCGACCAGGACGGCCGTACCGTGGCGTTCCAGGGCGTCGCCCAGCGCGGGCAGGGCACCGCGTACGGGAAGGGAGTCCAGGGCGTCGTAACGGATCACGCCCCTAGTGTCGTACGACAGCCGGAACGCCTCAGTCGCGCTCGCACACGAAGATGGCGGACCCGGGGATCAGGTTCCCGCGCAACGGGGACCAGCCGCCCCACTCCGAGGTGTTCCAGGCCGGCCACTCCGGCTCGACCAGGTCGACCAGGCGGAAGCCGCCGGCGACCACGTCGCGCACCCGGTCGCCGATCGTGCGGTGGTGCTCGACGTACACCGCGTGGCCGCTGTCGTCCTGCTCGACGTAGGGCGTGCGGTCGAAGTAGGAGGCGGAGACGGACAGACCCTCGGGGCCGGGCTCGTCCGGGAAGGCCCAGCGGATCGGGTGCGTGACCGAGAAGACGAAGCGGCCGCCCGGGCGCAGGACGCGGCGCACCTCCGTCAGGACCAGCACCGGGTCGGCGACGAACGGCATCGCGCCGTACGCCGAGCACGCCAGGTCGAAGGAGTTGTCCGCGAAGGGCAGGGCGCCCGCGTCGGCGCACACCAGGGGGAAGGACGTGCCGATGCGCAGGGCGTGCTGGAGCTGGCGGTGGGAGATGTCGAGGGCGACCGGGCGGGCGCCCTGCACGGCCAGCCAGCGCGCGCACTGGGCCGCCCCGGCGCCGATCTCCAGGACGTCCTTGCCCTTGAGGTCCTCGGAGGGGCCCAGCAACTCGGCCTCCACCTCGTCGAGGCCCTCGGGGCCCCACACGAAACGGTCGTCACCGAGGAACGTGCCGTGCTCGATCTGGTACTCGTCGGCGTTGCGGTCCCACCAGCCGCGGTTGGCCCGGGAGCTCTCGGTGACGTCCGCGTCGCGCCGGGTGGCCTCCGACTCGTCGTCCGGCCCGGTCGCCTGCTGGTGTGCTGCGGGCTCTTGGATGATCGGCTCCCTCGTACTAATGTGCGGGATCTTCCGTCGGACCCGTCGCGACGGCGTCACGAATGGGGCGTCATCGGGCCCGCGTGGCCTCGTGAGACATGTTTTGTGCCGGGTATGCGGCGATCCGCCCCGGGTGTGCGCCTTCGCGCATTGACCCTGTCCGGCTGCCCCCGTATGCTACAAGTTGCGCTGCGGGCCTGCGCACCTCAGACGTAGCAGGTTGCGCCGCATCTGTCGTATGTCCCCTCGGTTTTCGAGGCGTCACCGGATTTTTTCCAAAGTGGCGCTTCCTTGGCTGTCCGGCTTCTTCAGAGCGACACGGGCTCCCGGCGTAGCAGTACCTACGACTCACTGTCCGTACCGGAGCCCTTTCCCACATGACGAGCAGCACCGAGACCACCTCTACCACTCCGCAGGTAGCGGTCAACGACATCGGTAACGAGGAAGCCTTCCTCGCCGCGATCGACGAGACGATCAAGTACTTCAACGACGGCGACATCGTCGACGGCGTCATCGTGAAGGTCGACCGGGACGAGGTCCTGCTCGACATCGGTTACAAGACCGAAGGTGTCATCCCGAGCCGCGAGCTCTCGATCAAGCACGACGTCGACCCCAACGAGGTCGTCGCCGTCGGTGACGAGATCGAAGCCCTTGTTCTCCAGAAGGAGGACAAGGAAGGCCGCCTGATCCTCTCGAAGAAGCGCGCCCAGTACGAGCGCGCCTGGGGCACCATCGAGAAGATCAAGGAAGAGGACGGCATCGTCACCGGTACCGTCATCGAGGTCGTCAAGGGTGGTCTCATCCTCGACATCGGCCTCCGTGGCTTCCTGCCGGCTTCCCTCGTCGAGATGCGCCGTGTCCGCGACCTCCAGCCCTACGTGGGCAAGGAGCTCGAGGCCAAGATCATCGAGCTGGACAAGAACCGCAACAACGTGGTCCTGTCCCGCCGCGCCTGGCTGGAGCAGACCCAGTCGGAGGTTCGCCAGACCTTCCTCACGACCCTGCAGAAGGGCCAGGTCCGTTCCGGCGTCGTCTCCTCGATCGTCAACTTCGGTGCCTTCGTGGACCTGGGTGGCGTCGACGGTCTCGTGCACGTCTCCGAGCTCTCCTGGAAGCACATCGACCACCCCTCCGAGGTTGTCGAGGTCGGCCAGGAAGTCACCGTCGAGGTCCTCGACGTCGACATGGACCGCGAGCGTGTCTCCCTGTCGCTGAAGGCGACGCAGGAAGACCCGTGGCAGCAGTTCGCCCGGACCCACCAGATCGGCCAGGTCGTGCCCGGCAAGGTCACGAAGCTGGTTCCGTTCGGTGCGTTCGTCCGCGTGGACGAGGGCATCGAGGGTCTGGTCCACATCTCCGAGCTGGCCGAGCGCCACGTGGAGATCCCGGAGCAGGTCGTCCAGGTCAACGACGAGATCTTCGTCAAGGTCATCGACATCGACCTCGAGCGCCGTCGCATCAGCCTCTCGCTGAAGCAGGCCAACGAGGCCTTCGGTGGGGACCCGGCTTCGGTCGAGTTCGACCCGACCCTGTACGGCATGGCCGCGTCCTACGACGACCAGGGCAACTACATCTACCCCGAGGGCTTCGACCCCGAGACCAACGACTGGCTCGAGGGCTTCGAATCCCAGCGCGAGGTGTGGGAGACCCAGTACGCCGAGGCGCAGACCCGCTTCGAGCAGCACCAGCAGCAGGTCATCAAGTCCCGCGAGGCCGACGCCGCTGCTGCGGCCGAGGGCGGCGACGCTGCGGGTGCGGCTCCGGCCGCGGGCGGTGGCGGCGGTGGCAGCTCGTACTCCTCCGAGGGTGCGGACACCTCCGGTGCGCTGGCGTCGGACGAGGCGCTTGCCGCGCTTCGCGAGAAGCTGGCCGGCGGCCAGAGCTGAACGCTTCCCGCTGAGGTCTAGCAGGTGACTGAAGGGCCGTACCTTTCGAGGTGCGGTCCTTCAGCGTTGCCCGGGTTCGTTGTTCGCTGCGGGCCGGTGCGGGCTTGTCGCGCAGTTCCCCGCGCCCCTCGAACGAAAAGGGCGTAAGAGATGGCCTGATCAGGGTCGTGGGTGGGAATGCCGCTGTTCCAGGGCGTGTTGAAGCGTATGAACACGAGGAGGAGCGGTCACTGTGCTTGATCCGCAGGGTTTGTACGCATGGGAGCCCAAGGGGCTCGCCGTGGTTGACATGGCGCTCGCCCAGGAGTCGGCCGGACTGGTCATGCTCTACCACTTCGACGGATACATCGACGCAGGTGAGACCGGCGACCAGGTCGTCGACCGGCTGCTCGACACGCTGCCCCATCAGGTGGTGGCCCGCTTCGACCACGACCGGCTCGTGGACTACCGCGCCCGCCGGCCGCTGCTCACCTTCAAGCGCGACCGCTGGACGGACTACGAAGAGCCCACGCTCGACGTGCGGCTCGTCCAGGACGCCACCGGAGCGCCCTTCCTGCTGCTGTCCGGCCCGGAGCCGGACGTGGAGTGGGAGCGCTTCGCCGCGGCCGTCCAGCAGATCGTGGAGCGGCTCGGCGTGCGGCTGTCGGTGAACTTCCACGGCATCCCCATGGGCGTGCCGCACACCCGGCCCGTAGGCCTCACCCCGCACGGCAACCGCCACGACCTCGTCCCCGGCCACCGCAGCCCCTTCGACGAGGCGCAGGTGCCCGGCAGCGCCGAGGCTCTGGTCGAGTACCGGCTCATGGAAGCAGGCCACGACGTCCTGGGCGTCGCGGCGCACGTGCCGCACTACATCGCGCGCTCGCCGTACCCGGACGCCGCACTGACCGTCCTGGAGGCCATCACGGCCGCCACCGGCATGGTTCTGCCCGGCATCGCCCACGCCCTGCGCACCGACGCCCACCGCACCCAGACCGAGATCGACCGCCAGATCCAGGAGGGCGACGAGGACCTCGTGGCCCTCGTCCAGGGTCTCGAGCACCAGTACGACGCGGCGGCCGGCTCGGAGACACGGGGGAACATGCTGGCCGAGCCGGTCGACATTCCCTCGGCGGACGAGATCGGGAAAGAGTTCGAGCGCTTCCTCGCGGAACGAGAAGGCGACAACTGACGCGCGGCGACCGTCTAGGCTGCCGGTCATGTTGAAGGTGGGCCTGACCGGCGGTATCGGCGTCGGCAAGAGTGAGGTGTCCAGGCTCCTCGTGGAGCACGGCGCCGTCCTGATCGACGCGGACCGTATCGCGCGCGAGGTCGTCGCCCCGGGCACACCCGGTCTCGCCGCGGTCGTGGAGGCCTTCGGTGAGGACGTGCTCACCGAGGACGGCGGCCTGGACCGGCCCAGGCTCGGCTCGATCGTGTTCGCCGACCCGGAGCGGCTCGCCGTACTGAACTCGATCGTGCATCCACTGGTGGGCGCCCGATCCCGCGAGCTGGAGTCCGCCGCCCCCGAGGACGCGGTCGTCGTGCACGACGTGCCCCTCCTCGCGGAGAACGCCCTCGCAGCGCTCTACGACCTCGTGGTCGTCGTCGACGCGAGCCCCGGAACCCAGCTCGACCGGCTCGTCCGCCTGCGCGGCATGACGGAGCAGGACGCGCGCGCGCGTATGGCCGCCCAGGCGACGCGCGAGAAGCGCCTGGAGATCGCGGATGTCGTGATCGACAACGACGTACCCCTGGAAGAGCTGCGGGAACGCGTGCGCGAGGTGTGGGCCGATCTCGTACGGCGGACGCGTGCGGCCCAGGGGGCGGACGAGGCCATTTCCGCCGACCCGCCCCAGGCGTCCCAGGAATAGCGTCCCCCTGTGCGGGCGTTGAACCCTTCCAGTGAGGGAAGGACTCTGCCGTGCCCGAGACCAGCGGTTCGACCGGACGTACTCCGGAGACGCATATCATCGACTTCCGTGCCGCCGAGCAGCTGCTCGCCGCGCGGGACCCGCGGGGTGCGGTGAAGCTGCTCGACCAGGTCATCGCCGCCCACCCGGAGAACACCGCGGCCCGGCTGCTGCGCGCGCGTGCCTTCTTCGCGGCCGCGCAACTGCGTCCCGCCGAGCTGGAGTTCACCATCGTCCTGGAGCGCGAGCCGGACAACGCCTTCGCCCACTTCGCGCTCGCCCGCACCTATGAGCGACAGGGGCGGCCGGACCAGGCCAGGCGACACTTCCGGCTGGCGGCCGCGCTGGACCCGAAACCGGAGTTCCTGAAGGCCGCGCGGTTCGACTCCTGACGGCTGCCCTCAGGTGCTGCGGCTACCTGTGAGGGTTCTCCGGTGGCCGGTACGGCGGGATGTCGGGGCCGGGCTGATAGTGCGGGCCCTGGCGGATGTGCCGGAGGATCACCACCAGGTCGGCGGTGATCACCAGCCACAGCACCCCGCAGGCGAGGGCCCACCCGGGCCGCCCCGCCAGCGCGAACGCGGCCGTGCCGAGCAGCGTCCAGACCAGCCCCCACACACTCAGCCAGAACCGCGCCCGCAGCGCACTGCGTGCTGTCGTCGGCTCACTGCCCGTACGCATCGCAATCACCACTCCTGACTGCAACGTACTCTTCGGAACGGACGTTGACCAAAGGGTCGAACAGGAGGTCACCGCGTGCTTCCCGACGCCGACGAACTGGCCGAGGTACTGGTGGAACTCGCCGTGCCGCACGAGGACGTCAACGAACTGGTGCGGATGGGCCGACGGGTCATGGACGACCCTGAGCTGCGGAGGTTTCTGGAACACTCCGTCGACGAACTCGTCCGGGACCTGGGCAAGGCCGACGACCCGATCGTCCTGCCCGACCTCGACTGGCCGGCCGGCGCCCTCCAACGCTGCTTCCCCGTCTACGTGTTCGTCGCGGCGCTGCCCCACACCCGCGCGTACCACCGCTCGCTCGGCATCCCGGACGACGTCTCCCGGCGCACCCTCGCCGACCTCGGGCGGAACATGGCCGTGCACCGCAGGCGGTACGGCAGGGCCGGCGTGCAGTCACCGCGCTGGCTGACCCGGCACTTCCGCGGCGAGCTGTACCAGCTGGGACGGCTCCAGTTCGAACGGACGCGGTGCGGGCCCTGGAACCGGCGGGCCCTGACGGCCGCCGGAGCGGACATCGCCCCGGGCACGCCCTGTCTGAGCCTGCACATCCCCGACTTCCTCGGCCCGCTGTCCCCGGAGTCCTGCGACCGCTCACTCGCCCTGGCCGACGAGTTCTTCACCCGGCACTACCCGGAGGAGCCGTACCGGGCCGCGCTGTGCCATTCCTGGCTGCTCGACCCTCAGCTGAAGGAGTATCTGCCCGCGGACTCCAACATCGTCCGGTTCCAGGAGCGTTTCCGGCTGGCCCCCGAGTACGGGGAGCCGGAGGACACCGAGCCGGTGCAGTTCGTGTTCGGTGACGCGGAGCTGCCGGTGGACAGCCTGCCCCGGCGCACGGTGCTGGAACGGGCCGTCGGCGACCACCTGCGGGCCGGCCGGCACTGGTACATCGGGCGCGGCTGGTTTCCCCTGTAGCTCGGACGGGTGAACTCGTCCGCCTCGGGAACGGCCGTACGGATGCGGGCCGTTGGGCGGTCATGAAGCTGGGGATGTGGGAGCCCGAGGGAAATCGGTGGTGGTACGGCGATGAGTTCCGCAGCGGGTGCGGGTCTACCTCTGTGAAAGCACCAACGACCGCTTCCCCAGGAGACCCCGATGTCCGAGACCACCGTCCCCGTCACCCGCACCGCTTCCGTCGCCGACGCTCCCGTCATCGCCGAGTCCTCGACCTCCCGCGGCCGCCGGGCCCGGATCGCCCTGCGCACCCTTCAGGTCGTACTCGCCCTCTTCTACGTCGTCGCCAGCGCGCTTCCCAAGCTGATCGCACACCCCTCGGCCGTCGAGGGCTTCGACAAGATGGGCTGGGGCAGCGCGGGGATGTACGTCATCGGAGTTCTCGAACTGGCCGGTGGGATCGCCCTGTTGATCCCCGTCCTGCAGTCCGTGGCAGCCGTGGCGCTGAGCGGGCTGATGGTCGGCGCGTTCGTCGTCCAGCTCAGCTACTTCGACGGGGAGAACGCGGCGACCCCGCTCATCCTGATCGTCCCGCTCGCCCTGATCGCCTGGGCCCGGCGCCGGCACAACGCGGATCTGCTGCGGCTGGTGCGACGACGGGCGTGACGGCGAGCCGTCCGTCGGCCACCGCGGTGAGGCCGCTCCCCTCCGGAAGGGCGGGAACCGGCCTCACCTCGGTGGCCGACGGTTTCCTGTTCGGGACGTGGCTCAGCTGGAGCGCCTGGCTCTGCGCGGGTTTCCGGCCCTGCTCGGGCTACCGGCCCTCCTCGAGTTGCCGCCCCTGTCCGAGGAGTTCCCGCTCCTGTCCGAGCGGCGGGTGTCGGACGGGCCGTCGGGGGCGTTCGCGCCCTCGGGGTCGTCCGGGGCGCCGGACCCGCTCGGGCCGCCCGGTCCGGTGAACCGGTTGCGGCGGTCGCCTTCCGCGAGGCCGCGCAGGCGTTCCAGCTCGCGGCGGTCCCGCTTGGTCGGGCGGCCCGCCCCGCGGTCCCGGACACCGGCGGGAGCGAAGGCCTCGCGGGGCGGCGGCGGGGGAGAGTTGTCGACGTAGCACTCGGCGGCCACAGGAGCGCCGACCCGCTTACGGATCAGGCGCTTGACGACGACGATCCGTTCCCGGCCCTCCTCGCGGACGCGTACTTCGTCGCCGACGCGCAGGGAGTGGGCGGGCTTCACCCTCTCACCGTTCACCCGCACATGCCCGCCCCGGCAGGCGGTGGCCCCGGCCGAACGGGTCTTGACCAGCCGCACGGACCAGATCCAGCTGTCGGTGCGCACGGCCCCGCCGTTCTGCGGCCCGGCGGCCTCCGCGGCGGCGACGGCTGCGGCGATCTTCGGGTCCGGTGTCTCGGGGGCCGCGGTCTCAGCGGTCACGGCTTCAGCGGCCACGGCTTCGGGGGCCGGGGCGGCGGCCTTCATCTCGGGACCTTCGGCGGTCGAGCCCGTCCGGTCCGTCCCACCCGTCTCGCTGTCGTCCGTACGCTCCACACCCATGCCTGCGACCTTAGTACCCGAGGCCTCACACCCCGGCCGGGTTTTCGGGCAGGCGCTCGCCGTCGCCCGGTCGGTCAGGGTCGTACCGTGGAGCCGTGGATGCCCTGACCGCTCTTGACCACCGGATCGCGGACTGTCGTGCCTGCCCGCGTCTGGTCGACTGGCGTGAGGAGGTGGCACGTACCAAGCGGGCCGCCTTCGAGGACTGGACGTACTGGGGGCGCCCGGTGCCCGGATTCGGGCCGTCGGATGCGCGGCTGTTGATCGTCGGGCTCGCGCCGGCCGCCCACGGCGGGAACCGTACGGGGCGGATGTTCACCGGTGACCGTTCCGGGGACGTGCTGTACCAGGCGCTGTACGACCTCGGGCTCGCCTCGCAGCCGACCGCCGTGACCGCGGACGACGGCCTGGAACTGCACTGCGTGCGGATCACCTCGCCCGTGCACTGCGCGCCGCCCGCCAACAAGCCGACTCCCGGGGAGCGCGACACCTGCCGACCCTGGCTGGTCGAGGAACTGAACCTGCTGCGGCCGACGTTGCGGGCCGTGGTCGTGCTCGGCGCCTTCGGCTGGCAGGCCGCGCTGCCCGCGTTCACGGCGGCGGGGTGGAGCGTGCCCCGGCCGCGGCCCGTCTTCGGGCACGGGGTGCGTGTCCCGCTCGACGGCCTCGAACTCTTCGGCTGCTTCCACGTCAGTCAGCGCAACACCTTCACCGGCAAGCTCACCCCCGCGATGCTGCGGGAGGTGCTGCGCACGGCGGCGCGGGCAGCGGGGCTGAACGGGCACGGCGGTACTGCCTGAAAAGGGCGCGACGAGGCTGTCGTACGACGGTTAGGGTCGCCGGATGCCTCTTTACCCGGAGATCGAACCGTACGACCACGGCATGCTCGACGTCGGCGACGGCAACCTCGTGTACTGGGAGACCTGCGGCAATCCGGACGGCAAGCCGGCGGTCGTGCTGCACGGTGGGCCGGGGTCCGGCTGTACGCCGTGGGTGCGCCGGCTGTTCGACCCCGCCGCCTACCGGATCGTCCTCCTGGACCAGCGTGGTGCCGGGCGGTCGACACCGCACGCGAGCGTGTACGACACCGACATGAGCGTCAACACGACCCCGCATCTCATCGCGGACCTGGAACTGCTGCGGCGGCATCTGGGGATCGAGCGGTGGCTGGTGTGGGGCGTGTCGTTCGGGTCGGTGCTGGGGCTGCGGTACGCGCAGACGCATCCGGAGGCCGTGACGGAGCTGGTACTGACAGGAGTCGCGACCGCCGCGAATCCCGAAGTCGCCCTGCTGACCAGGGGACTTGGGAAGATCTTCCCGGAGGCGTTCGAGCGGTTCATCGGGGAGCTGCCGGTCGAGGAACGGTCCGGGAACGTTCCCGCCGCCTACAACCGGTTGCTCGAATCGCCCGACCCCGAGGTGCGCGAGCGGGCGGCGCGGGCGTGGACCGACTGGGAGACCGCGATCGACTCCGCGCCACCGCGGTCGGTACCGCGTTACGAGGACCCGGTGTTCCGGCAGGGGTTCGCCCGTACCGTGACCCATTACTGGGGCAACGACCACTTCCTGGGCGAGGGCAACGACGAGGGGGTCGTCCTGCGTGACGCGCCCCTGCTCAAGGGAATCCCCGGCACCCTCGTCCAGGGAAGCCTCGATCTCAGCAACCTCCTCGGTACCGTCTGGCGGCTCCATCACGCCTGGCCGGGCAGTGAGTTGACGGTGATCGAAGACGTCGGACACGGTGTCGGCGATCGGGGTGTAGCCGCGATGGTGGCGGCGACGGACAAGTACGCCCGCCGTTCCATGAGTTAGATCAGCTCGACGGTGTCCCCGAACAACTGCCGTACCGTCGACTCGTAGTTGGTCCGCACATGCGCGAGGGCGTGGGCGCGGGCCCGCTCCGGGTCGCCGGAGGCGATGGCCTCGTACAAGTCGCGGTGTTCGACGAGGAGTTGGGGCCATTCCTCGTTCCGCCGGGTCATCCAGCGCAGTCGCCCGGCGACCGGTTCCAGGGCCTCGACCAGCAGACTGTTGCGGGCCATGGCCACGATGCTGTCGTGCAGGCGGCTGTTGACGTCCGTGATGGTCTCCGCGTCGCCCGCCGCGGTCGCGGTCGCCGCGAGGTCGAGGAGCCGCTCGACCTCGGTGAGATCCTGCGGGGTCGCACGGGCCGCGGCGAGGCCCGCCGCGTACACCTCCAACGCCTCGCGCAACTCGAAGAGTTCCTTGACGTCGTTCGGGGTCAGCCGCCGTACGACCGTCCGGCGCGGGGTCTCGAAGTGGACGAAACCCTCGGCGACCAGGGCGCGGATCGCCTCGCGGACCGGTACCCGGGAAACTCCGAAGCGGTCGGCGAGCTCCCGCTCCACCAGTCGGTCGCCCGGAAGCAGTCCGCCCGCGATGATCTCCTGCCGCAGTGTGGTCAGGACGCGTTCGCGGACGGCGCCGAGGGGCTCGGTGTTCGTCGTGGAGCTCATGGAGCTATCTTCTCCGACGCCGGTGCGTCGACTGACGCCGGAGCTGTTTTACGGAGCCTTAACGAACGCGACATCGGTCGGAACTCTTGACGGCGGGACCATGTCGGCAGTTTGGTATACCAAAACCGGATGCCAGGCGGCCGCACTCCTCCTGTCCCTCCCGTCCCTGGAGGCCCTGTGTCCCTCGCCGACCGTGCCGCAGTCACCGGCACGCCAGCGTTCGTCCCCGATCCCCGGCTCACCAACGAAGACCTGGCCCCCGCCGACAAGCGGAACTGGAAGGTCTTCGACCTCTTCGCCATGTGGATGTCCGACGTCCACAACCTCGGCAACTACACCTTCGCGGCCGGCCTGCTGGTCCTCGGCATGAACGTGTGGCAGGTCTTCACGTCCCTGCTCGTCGGCTTCGTGATCATCTACGTCGGCATGAACTGGATGGGGAAGATCGGCCAGCGCCACGGCGTGCCGTTCCCCGTGGTCAGCCGCATCAGCTTCGGGGTGTGGGGTGCCAACATCCCGGCGCTGATCCGGGCCGTGATCGCCATCATGTGGTACGGCATCCAGACCTACCTCGCCTCCGTCGCGGTCAACGTGATGCTGCTGGCCGCCTGGCCCGGTCTGGAGTCCTGGACGCACAGTTCCTTCCTCGGCCTCGACGCCCTCGGCTGGGTCTCCTTCCTCTCGCTGTGGCTGATCCAGGCGCTGATCATCAGCCAGGGCATGGAGTCGGTCCGCAAGTTCCAGGACTTCTGCGGTCCCGCGATCTGGCTGGTCATGATCGCGCTGGCGGTCTGGGTGCTGGCCAAGGCCGGCTGGAGCATCTCGCTCACCTCCACCCCGCACCCGGTCTCCGTGGGCGAGCAGTGGCGGCAGTGGTTCGGCGCGATCGGCCTGATCCTCGCCACCTACGGCACGCTGATGCTCAACTTCTGCGACTTCTCCCGCTTCGCGCCGGACTACAAGACCGTCCGCCGCGGCAACTTCTGGGGCCTGCCCATCAACTCCACGGCCTTCGTGGTCGTCTCCGTCATCGTCACCGCGGGCTCCCTCGAGGTGTGGGGCCAGGCCATCACCGACCCGGCCGAACTCGTCGCCAAGGTCGGCAACACCTGGGTGATGGTGCTTGGCGCGCTCACCTTCGCGGTCGCCACCATGGGCGTCAACATCGTCGCCAACTTCGTCTCACCGGCGTACGACCTCGCCAACGTCTGGCCGCAGAAGATCACCTTCAAGGTCGGCGGCATGATCAGCACGGTCGCCGCGCTGGTCGTGACCCCGTGGAACCTCTTCTCCAACCCCACGGTCGTCAACTACTTCCTCGGCGGCCTCGGTGCCTTCCTCGGCCCGCTGTTCGGCGTGATCATGCTCGACTACTACTGGCTCAAGAAGGGCCGCGTCGACGTGAACGAGCTGTTCGACGCCGCGCCCGGCTCCCGCTACTACTACCGCAAGGGCGTCAACCCCAGGGCCCTGTGGGCGTTCCTGCCCGCGGCGGGCGTCGCGGGCGTCCTCGCCCTGGTGAAGACGTTCAGCGACGTCGCCCCGTACTCCTGGTTCATCGGTACGGCGCTCGCGGGCGGCCTGTACATGCTGCTGAACCGGAGCGAGAGAGCGGCCGCTTCCGAGGTCCCCGAGGCCGTGGAGGTCTGAGAGACGTGCGGATCGTCGTCACCAACTGCAACACCACGCAGGAGATGACCGAGGAGATCGTGCGAGGTGCCCGGGCCGCCGCAGGCCCGGGCACCACCGTGCTCGGACTCACCCCGGCGTGGGGACCCGAGTCCGCGGAGGGCTGGCTCGACAGCCACCTCTCCGCGGCGGCGGTCATCGACCTGCTGCGCACCTACGAGGGTCCTTCCTACGACGCCGTCGTCATGGCCGGCTTCGGCGAGCACGGGCGGGAGGGCGTCCGGGAGCTGGTGGACGTACCGGTCGTCGACATCACCGAGGCCGCCGCCCATCTGGCCTGTCTGCTCGGCCGGCGCTACGGCGTCGTCACCACACTGGAGCGCTCCTGCGGGCAGATCGAGGACAGCCTGGAGCTGGCGGGGGTGGGGCGCAACTGCGCGGCCGTCGTCGGGACGGGACTGGGCGTTCTCGACCTGGGCGACACCGACCGCACGGAGGCGGCGTTCCTGGCGGCCGCCGAGCGGGTGCGGGACGCGGGCGCCGAGGTGCTGGTACTGGGGTGCGCCGGGATGACCGGACTGCAGCGGACGCTGGGGGAGAAGCTGGGGGTCCCGGTGGTCGACGGCGTGGGGGCGGCGGTGAAGCTGGCGGAGTCGCTGGTGGGGCTGGGGCTGAGCACCAGCCGGGCGGGGAGCTACGCGAAGCCGGTGCCGAAGAAGCGGATCTGGGGACCGCGGTCGGGCTGACCGAGGGGGCCGCCGTGGGGTTCGCGGCCAGGCCGGCTGCGGAGACCGCCGCTGATCATGATCGGACCGACTGTGGGTGACCGCTGTGGGAATCGCGGTCGGGCCGGCCGAGGGAGACAGACCCCCGTTGGGGCTGGTCGCGCTCAGGGGCGCCAGACATACCGCACATCCGGCTCCCGCTCCTCGTTGCCGGTGCCGTCGGTGCGTTCGGCCTCGACGAAGCCGTGACGCTCGTAGAAGCGGTGGGCCGGCTCGTTGACCTGGAAGGTCCACAGGGTCAGCCCCCGCGGGCTGCGTTCCTTGGCGAGCGCGACGAACTCGTCGCCGATGCCGCGCCCCCGCCAGTCGGGGTCGAGATACAGCTGGGACAGCAGATCCCCGGCGAGGACCATGAGCCCCACGACCTGTTCCTCCGCCACGGCAACCCACGTCTCCCGCGACGGCACCACGACGTCCCGGATGTAGGCCCGCACCTCGTCGTCGGACCGGGGCCGGACGACCGTGGGCAGCGCGGCGGCGAAGGAGCGCAGATAGACGTCGGCCGTGGCGGAGGCGTCGGGGGCGGTGGCCCGGCGGATGACGACCGCGCTCACCGGACTGCCTTCTCCGGCACCACGGCCGTCGCCGTGATCTCCACCAACTGGCCGGTGTACCCGAGGCAGGCGACCCCGATCAGCGTCGACGAATGCGGCCCGCCGCTCAGCCCGGACGCCTCCACGACCTCCCACACTCTGGACAGCACCGCGGGCTCGCTGCTCACGACGTACACATCGGTCGACAGCACATGCCCCAAGTCGCTGCCGACGGCGTGCAGTTGCTCCCGAAGGTTCGCGATCACCTGCTCGGCCTGCCGCGCGGGGTCGCCCTCACCGACGAGATTCCCCTTCGCGTCCAGCGGAACGGACCCGGCGAGAAACGCCAGCTTCGTGCCCGCCTCGACGACGGAGGCGTGGGCGTAGGTCGGCGGCGGGAAGAGCGCCGGGGCGGTGACGCGCTGGATCACGGGGGCTCCTGGGGCGAACGGCGGACAACCTTTCGATCATCGGGCGTGACGGACGGGACCGCACCTCAATTTCCGCTGCGTGCGCGTGTGCGTGTCATAGGGACGGAGGGCGGTCGTAAGGACTCTCCACTCGCCACCCCCGGTCCCGTGCGGCCCGCTCGAACACGCCGATCCTGTAGGCGAGTCCCTCCGGCTCGCCGATGTCGCACCAGTGATGTGCGCCGGCCCATTCCGACTCTCCTCGCACCAACGGCCTTCCGCGCACGGCCAGATGCAGTGCCAGAGTCGAGCGCGCGTACAGCCGTACGGCATCCAGGCGGTCCGGTGTCCCGCGGTACTCCTCGCTCTCTCGCAGCCGAAGGAGACCGCCGGAGCTCCCCGCGGTGAGAACCGGAACCGGCCGTCCCTCCTCGCCGGCCACCAGCAACGTCAGCTCTCCCTCTCCGTTCTCCTCGATCTCGTACCGGGGCAGTTGTGACAGCCGGGCGAATCCCAGCGCGTGCTTCCATGACGTGACCCACAGCCCGCGCCGGAGGCAGTAGCGGACGGTCCGCTGCCAGGTCCAGTACGTGTCCAGCCGGCACCCCTGCAGACCTTCCGCGCGGCAGGCGTCGTGGACCAGGTCGAGCACGGTCGAGGCGAGTCCCTGCCTCCGGGCGACCGGATGGACGTAGAGCGAGGTGATGCGCACCGCGCCCACGCCGACGGGCCAGGTGTCGACGGCGACTGTCCCGAGTGGCTCGCCGCCGCGGCCCTGCGGGGAACGGACCCAGTACCTGACACGCACGTCGTCGGCGTGCCCCTGCTCACGTGCCCCCGCCCCCAGCCGGAGCCGCAACCGTTTCTCGCCGGTCACGGTGAGCGAGTCCGGGTCGAGGCACTCGCCGAAGGCGCCCTCGGCGAGTGAGGCGAGCTCCCAGCGGCCGAACCGACGGCCTTCGCGGAAGGTCACGGGAGACAACTCGGGTGCGGTCGCGAGGCGTTCGTGCACACGGGCGACTTGATCGTCTCTCATGCGCCCGGAGCGTAGGGAGACAAACTGCCGGCCGGCGCCCTTCGCGCCTCCTCCGCCCGGCCGTGTCATCCCGGCGACGGACCGCACTCCTGCGCACACGACCGGCGTTCGCACTCCTGTGCAAGCTCCGGATACGACTGGGCGATGGCCGTGTAGACCCGGCGCCGCAGCAGGCGCTCCGCGGCCGCGCGTCCGGTGCGGCCGGACAACTCGTCGAGGATGCCGTCGTAGCGGGCCAGCCGATGGCAGAGGTAATCGACCTTCCAGCCGTCGAGCGACCCGGGCCCGGGCCCCTGCCCCCTGTCCTGATGATCGCGATACCCGACGGCCAGCGCCGCCAGTCTCTCCGGGGCGAGCACCGGCACCTCGATCGGTTCCGCCGCGATCCGGGCGAGCACCTCCCGCCGCCTCCGCAACGCCGCGTCCTTCACCGCGGCGGACCGCCGGGCCGCCACCGCCGAGACGGCCCTGAACTCCTCGCTCCGCTCCGCGGCCTCCACGCGCTCGACACTGTAGAGACGGGTCTGCGGAGCCGTACGGAAATACGGGTTGGTGCGCCGCAGATCAGGCTCCCCGAGCAGGCGGCGGATCATGCCGGCGGTCCAGCCGCGGATCCGCAGCCCGGCCGCGGACAGATGCGTACGGGACGGCCCGGCCGCGTCGAGCCCCTCCAGGTCCCCGTGGTCGTTCTCATGTGTCGTCATCGGTGGTTCCCCCGTCGTCGTAACGCTGAGTGACGACTTCATTGATAACGCGTGGCACTGACAACGGCCTCCGGCAGGTAATCGTGTGGAGGTCCACCGGACGGCTCCGTACGCTGCGGGCATGCCGGCCTCTTCCGACCCCGCCTTCCTCGACACAGTCGCCGACCGCCTGGCGGCCCTTCCCACCGTCCGGGCCGTGGCCCTCGGCGGCTCCCGCGCCCAGGGCACCGAACGGCCGGACAGTGACTGGGACTTCGCCGTGTACTACCGGGGCGACTTCGCCCCGTCCGACCTCCGTGCCGTCGGCTGGGAGGGCGAGGTGTCGGAGGTCGGCGGATGGGGTGGCGGTGTCTTCAACGGGGGTGCGTGGCTGACGATCGACGGGCGGCAGGTCGACGTCCACTACCGGGACCTCGACGTGGTGGAACGGGAGCTGGCGGACGCGGAGGAGGGCCGGTTCCGGGTGGAGCCGTTGATGTTCCATCTCGCGGGTATCCCCACCTACTTGATCGTGGCCGAGCTCGCGATCAACCAGGTCCTGAGGGGTGACCTGCCGCGCCCGGCGGCCTATCCGGAGAAGCTCCGCACCTCCGCCGCCGCCCGCTGGCACGACACCGCCCACCTCACCCTCGCCTACGCCAAGGCCAACCACGCCCCCGCCGGGCGCCTCACCGAGACCGCCGGTGCGCTGGCCACGGCCGCCGTACAGATGGGGCACTCGGTGCTGGCGGCGCGGGGGGAGTGGGTGACGAACGAGAAGCGGTTGTTGGAACGGGCCGGACTTCGCGTCATCGACGAGGTCCTCGGGTCCGCGCGGCCGGAACCGGAGCTGCTGCTCCGGGCGATCGCCGATGCCGAAGCACTCTTCTCCACTGCCCGGTCCGCGGCCCCGGGGGCGATGTGAGACGCGCGGAGCCATTCCGTTCATAAAGAACGTGGCCCCTGCAGACATCGTCACACGCGGGTAACACAAGCGTCCCGGACCCTCCAGGAACACGGCCTACCGTGGAGACCACAGCCCACCACCGCCCGGCCACCGTCGCCCGAAGGCACACCCCGCCTCCCTCGACGACAGGAGCCCTGTGTCACTCGCCGTACCGCCCTGGCTCGCTCACGCCCTGCGCGCTCAGCGGGGGCCGATTCCCTGGAACGCGGTGGTGCGGGGGGCGTTGTCGGCCGGGCCGCTGCTCCTCGCCGCGGTGGTCGCCGGTCGGACCTCCCTCGGTGTCGTCGCCGCCATCGCCGCCATGCTCGCCGGGATCAACGACCGGCCCGGCAGCCGACGGGTCTCCGTCCGGCGGATCGGGGTGCCGGCGCTCGCGGGGGCGGTCGGGATGTTCGTGGGGACCTTCGCGGGGGAGCACACGGGGGCGGTCGTGCTGACCGTGCTGCTCACCCTCTTCGGGCTGGTCGCGGGAGGTGTGAGCGCCATCGGCCCGGTCGCCTCCGGGGCCGGTACGCAGTTGCTCGTCGCCTCCGCCATCGGGGCCGGGATGCCGTTGCCGGAGGAAGGGTGGCTGCGGGCCGTCGGCTATCTGGGAGGGGCCTGCTGGTTGATCGCGCTGCGGCTCGTACTGCCCACTCCCGGTGCCCTCACCGGCGACTTCCGGTTCGACGGGGAGCGGGAGGCGGTCGCCGACGTGTACGACGCCGTCGCCGAGCTCCTGGACGCCGTGGGGAGTGCGAACGCCACCTCGCGGCGCGTCGCGCTGACCGCCGCTCTCGATCACGCGCAGGACGCGCTCACCGGGCCCCGGCTGCGGCGGTACGCCAGCTCGGCCACCGAGCGGCGCCTGCACGCGCAGTACGCCGCCGCGCTGCCGCTCGCCGAGGCCGCCACCGCGCTCGCCTGGGCGCAGGACGCGGTGCCCGGGCGAGCCTCCGCGGGACCCCGACGGCTCGCCGTCGCCGTACGGGAGAACACACACACTGGTCCGTTGCCCGCGCCCACCCGGTCGGCACCCGCGCTGCGGGCGCTCGACGACGCGTTGCTGCGGGCCGCCGACGCCTTCGACCAGGGCCGGGGCGGGCATCTGCACCCGCGCCGGCTCACCGCCCAGGGCGTGCTGCGGTCCGTCTTCGGGGCCGGCGGGCGGGAGTACGGGCTGCGGGTCGCCCTCTGCTTCGGGGCCAGCGTCGCCGTGGCACAGGCGCTGCACCACTCGCACTGGTACGGGGAGCACCAGCACTGGTACTGGCTGCCCGCCACCGCCGTCTTCCTCGTCAAGCCCGACCTGGGACCGCTCGCCTCCCGGGTGCTGTGCCGGGCCGCCGGGACCGTCCTCGGGGCGCTGGTCTTCGCCGGGTTCGCGCTCGTGCTGCCGCGGCCCGAAGGGCTCATCGCGCTCGTCGCCGTCAGCGGCGCGCTCATCCCCGTGGCCACCCGGCACTTCGCCGCGCAGACCGCCGTCGTCACGGTCCTCGTCCTGGCGCTCGTGATGGTCGGCGGCGAGCCGCAGGCCTCCGTCGGCCGGATCGCCGAGACCCTGCTCGCCTGCGCGATCGTCCTGATCGTGGGTCATCTGCCGATGCCGGGGCAGCGCGGCGGGGGAGTGCGGTCCCGGCTCGCCGCGGCGGGCGGAGCGGCGCAGGCGTACCTCGAGCACGTCCTGCGGGAGAGCCGGCGGCCCCCTCTGCGGGAGACGGCACGGCCTGTTCCCCGGCAGACCGAGCGGCCCCTTCCGCGGCGCACCCGGCGGCCCGTTCCGCGAGCCGCCGAGTCCGTCGTACGGGACACGACACCGGCCGAGGACACCCGCGCCCTGCGCTGGACCCTCCGTCGCGAGGCCTACCGGCGGCTCGCCGAGGCCCGTGCCGCCATCGCCCTCGCCGCCGCCGAACTCCCCGCGCTCGCCCGGCACTCGGAGGGCGCCGACGAGATCGTCGCCGTGCTCGAGCGGATCGTCGACACGACCACCGCCTGCGCCGTCCACCTCGACGACTCCGGGCGGCTCGCCCCCGAACAGGTCCGACGGCTCACCGAACTCCTCGACGAACTGGACCGGCTCGACGGAGGGCGGGGGCGGGTGGAGGTCCGGCTGCCCGAAGTCCCCCTCGCCGGTTAGGCGTCACACCCGCAACCACAGTCACACCCGCACCCACACCGGTGCGTGGTCCGACCCGGGAGTCCCCACCCGCTTCGTCGGGTTCTCGTCCACCGACGGCAGTTCGAGCGCGTCGTCCCGCTGCTCGGGCAGACCCGTCCCCGCCTCCGCGATACGGACGGCCAGCCGGTGGCTGACCAGGATGTGGTCGATCAGTTCGGCGCGTCCGAAACTGACGCGGGAGAAGCGGCGCTCCTCGGGTATGCGCGGGGCGATGTCCCACAGCCGGAACCGATCTCCGAGGTCCGGCCGGAGGAACGCGCCCGGATTGTCGAGCTCGGAGCCGGGCGGGCCGAGCAGGATCTGCGTGGTGGCGGCGTTCACCACGTCGTTCATGTCGCCGAGGACGATCACGTCCCGTTCGGTCCCGGCGCCTTCCAGCAGGAAGTCCGCGAGGGCGCGCAGGGTCGCCGCCTCGGCCGCCCGCCGGTAGAGGGCGTAGGCGCCGAAGCGGGCCCGCTCGGCCTCGTCGTGCGGCTGGAAGCGGCTCCTGCCCCCGTTGCCCGGATACGACAAAAGCTTCGACTTGAGATGGGCGACGGCCACCTGGAGCACCCCGTCCCCGGTGTCGGTCTCCACCGCGAGGAAGCCGCGGCTGGTCTCGCTGTCGTGCGCGTCCGGCTCGGTGCCGTCGTCGCCCTGCACGGGGCGAAGCTTTTCCGCGAACACATGGGTGTCCCGCCGTACCCGGAGCGGCGTGCGGCTGAGGAAGCCGACGCGGATGCCCCTGTGGTCCGCGTGCCGGGAGAGCGCGATGTGCCACTCCCCGCCGATCGCCTTGACCAGGTCGCCGAGCGTCTCCTCCTGCCTGACCTCCTGGACGCCCAGGATCGTCGGGTCGAGCGCGGTGATCACGGAGGCGAGAGCCTCGACTTTCGCCTCGTACTCCGCCTCGGTACTCGGAGCGCCGTCGCCGCTGCGCGGCAGCATCAGATTCTCTACGTTCCAGGTGCCGACGAGCATGCCGGACCCCTTCCGGAAAGGCGTACGACGAGCGGTGATGAGGCCAGGGTGCACGCGTCCGGGCCGCCGCGACAGAGCGGCGACGGGATGCGCGGTTCACCCACTGCGAGGGCACGACCGCGTCGTACGGTGCCTGTATGACGCCTTCTCCCGCAGGTCTCATCATCTCCCCGTGCACGGTGCTCACGCACGACGATCAAGAGCAGGTCGGGTTCGTGCAGGACGCCGCGATCGTCGTACGGGAGGGGGTCGTCGAGTCGGTGATCAGCAGTGCGCGGGCCGAGGAACTGCCCGCGGTGGAGCGCATCGACGCGCGGGGGCAGGTCGCCCTTCCAGGGCTCGTCAACTGCCACACCCACGCGCCCATGGTCGCCCTGCGCGGGGTCGCCGAGGATCTGCCGACCGAGGAGTGGTTCAACGACGTCGTGTGGCCCATCGAGTCCAACCTCTCCGAGGAGGACGTGGAGTTGGGGGCACGGCTGGCCTGCGCCGAGATGATCCGGGGCGGTGTCACCTGCTTCGCCGACCACTACTTCTCGATGGACGCCGTCGCCGCCGTGGTCGAGGAGTGCGGCATCCGGGCGCACCTCGGTCAGGCGTACTTCTCCTCGCAGGGACCCCAAGGCCGGGAGGAATCCCTGGAGTTCGCGCTACGGCACCGCGGCGGCGCCGGTGGCCGTATCACCACCGCCCTCGCCCCGCACGCGCCTTACACCGTGAACGACACCGACCTCGCCGCGACCGCCTCGCTCGCCCATGAGCACGGCCTCCCCGTCCATCTCCACGCCTCCGAGAACCGCGACCAGGCCGAGGCGAGCCTCGCCCGGCACGGTGTCACGCCCATCGAGGTGCTGCGGCGCACCGGGATCCTCGACACCGACGTCCTGATCGCGCACGGCTCCGGCATCCTCGAAAGCGACCTGCCGATCCTCTCAAGTGCTTCTGGTCGTACGGCTGTTGCGACCGCCCCGCGCGGCTACCTCAAGTTCGCCTGGCCCACCACCACCCCCGTCCGCGCACTGCACGACATCGGCATCCCCGTCGGACTCGCCACGGACGGGGCCGCCTCCAACAACTCCCTCGACGTATGGGAGTCGATGGCGCTCACCGCGCTGATCCAGAAGTCGGCGACCGGCGATCCCCGCTGGCTGACATCCCGTCAGGCCCTGCACCACGCAAGCCTGCAGAGCGCCCGCGCGGTCGGTCTCGGTGACGTCGTCGGCAGCATCGCACCCGGCAGGCGTGCCGACATCATCCTGGTCGACCTCACCGGCCCGCACACCCAGCCCGTCCACGATCTCGCCGCGACCCTCGTCCACAGCGCCCGCTCGAGCGACGTCCGCACGACCATCGTCGACGGCCGCGTCCTGATGCGGGACCGTGAGCTGCTGACCGTCGATGTGGCCGCCGTCGTAAGGGAGTTGGGGGAGCGGATGCCCGCGCTGCTCGACCGGGGGCATGGCAGGCGGATCCAGGACTACAAGACCTGAAATCCGGTCGCGGAGAAGTACTTTGACGCCAACCACCGGTGACCGGGCGGTCGCGACGGTGGGTTCACGCTACACATGAAGGCCGGGACACACCTGTCTGAGGGGGAGGGCCGGCCGGGTGGAGCTGACGATCGACGTCGCGGTACTGCTCGCTGTGATCATCGTTCTGCGGCTGCGTCGACGAACGCAGGCGCGCAGCCGCAACGACGAGAAACTGACCGTGGTCATCGTGCTGGTCTTCGGCATCCTGATCGCTCCGACCGCCTTCGGGCACTCCGTCGCGGACGTGGTCGGCCAACTCGCCCAGGGGGTCACGCGGGCGGACGGTCCGTGACACCGCGGCACCGGGCCGACGCCGATGGGAAGAATCTCCCGCGCCGGCGATGAGTTCCGCCCCGCCCGACGGTCACCACCTCGAACGGACCGTTGTACAGGAGGGCCCATGTCACTACCGGAGATCGTCTCGCGGGACGAGTGGCGCGCGGCACGCGCGGAGTTGCTGGTCAGGGAGAAAGCGGCCACACGCGCGCGGGACGCGCTCAACGCCGAGCGGCGCAGGCTGCCCATGGTCGAGGTCGAGGAGGAGTACGTCTTCGAGGGCGGCGACGGCAAGGCCACGCTGCTCGACCTCTTCGAGGGGTGCGGGCAGCTCGTCGTATACCACTTCATGTTCGCGCCCGAGTGGGACGCGGGATGCCGCAGCTGCTCCGCCTTCCTCGACCAGATCGGACATCTCGTCCATCTGAGGGCACGGGGGACGACGTTCGCGGCCGTGTCGAGAGCGCCGTACACGAAGATCCTTCCGTTCAAGGCGCGGATGGGCTGGACCGTGCCCTGGTACTCGTCGAACGGCGGAGACTTCAACCACGACTTCGAGGCCACCCGGGAGATCGACGGGGAGTGGGTAGAGCGGCCCGGCATCAGCTGCTTCCTGCGCGACCGCGACCGGGTCTTCCACACCTACTCGACCTATGAACGCGGCCTCGACGGGCTCGGCTCGACCACCACCTTCCTCGACCTCACCGCGTTGGGACGGCAGGAGGAATGGGAGGAACCCAAGGGGCGCGCGTCCGCTCTCGGGGCGCCCGCGGGCAGTGTGCGCATCAGGTATCACGACGAGTACGAGGACTGACACAGAGCGTGAGAAAAGCCGCCGTACGGTGACAGGATCCTCACACTCCGGGGTGAAGCCGTGTCAACTACGTCTCAGTACGGCAACTCAGCGAGGCCAACGGGCCCCGGAAGGCGTTAACTCCTACAAGTGCTCCTACGGGTGAGTACAACGCTTTCTGGAGGTGCAGGGTGGTGAACGGGCGAACAGTGCTCGAACGCTTTCCCGCTGGCGGGCCGCGCGGATCGTGGCCGGCGGAGGAGTTCGCGCACGCGAGGCGACTCGAGGGAATGGCGGCGGAGGTCGTCATGGACCTCGCCACGGACATGTTCCTGGTGATCGTCCCCGGTGCGGAGGCGGCCGACGCCGTCGCCTGAGGTCAGCCCGCCTCCTTGGCGGGCACCTTCCCCGTGAACTGCTCGGCCTGGAGCGAGTACAGCTCCGCGTAGACACCTCCCGAGGCCAGGAGCTCCTCGGGCGTGCCCGACTCCACGAGCCGGCCCTGCTCCAGCACGTGCACCAGGTCCGCGTGACGTACGGACGCCAGCCGGTGGGTGATCAGGACGACCGTCTGACCGGTACCGGCCAGGGCGCGGATCTTCTCGAAGACCTCCAGTTCGGCCCGGGCGTCCAGGGCGGCCGTCGGTTCGTCCACGATCAGGATGTGCCCGCGCCGGTAGGCGGCCCGGGCGATCCCGAGCCGCTGCCACTGCCCGCCGGACAGCTCGTGCCCGCCGCTGAAGTTGCGGGCCAGCAGCGTGTCCAGGCCGCGCGGCAGATCCTCCAGTACCTCTCCGGCCCCGGCCTCCGCGACCGCGCCGGACACCCGCTCGTCGGTGAGCGGCGCCGAGGAGCGGCCCACCGCCACATTGACGCGGGCGGTGAACGGCCACCGCTTGAAGTCCTGGGCGACCATCGCGACCCGCTCGGCGAGCAGCTTCCGGTCCGCGTGCGCCGCGTCCACGTCGTCCCACAGGATCCGGCCACGGCCCGGGGCGTACAGGCCCGCGAGCAGCTTCACCAGGGTGGTCTTGCCGGAGCCGTTCTCCCCGACCAGCGCGACGATCTTGCCGAGCGGCAGGGTGAGCGTCACGTCGTCGAGCGCGGGGCGGGCCGCGTCGCCCGGGTAGGCGAAGGTGACGTTCTCGAAGCGGATCTCGCTCGGATCGTCCGGCAGTACCGTCCCGCCCGCCGGGATCGCCCACTTGTCCGCCTCCTCGTAGAGCCGCTGGAGGTCGCCGACGAACAGGGCCTCCTCGTGCAGGGCGTTCATCTCGACGACCAGGGTGTTCAGGCTCTGCGAGCCGGTGCGCACGGCGATCACGGCCGTACCGGCCACCGACAGCGCCATCGCGCCCGCCAGCAGCAAACCGCCCAGGGTCGCGTACGTCGCCACCGTCGCCAGGCCCGTCCAGGCCGCCGCGATCAGCCCCGTGCGTGCCGCGAGCCGGGCCAGTCGGGCCTGCTCCGTCTCCGCCGTCTCCGCCATCGCGCGGTAGTGCCTGAGCAGGAACGGGCCCACCCCGTGGACCCGGATCTCCGGCGCCGCCTCCGGCTCGATCAGCAGGGCGCCCAGCAGTCGGCCCGCCCGCACGTGCTGCACCCAGGTGTGGAAGGACTCGTACTGGCGGCGCGCGATCGTCAGCGCGCCCCAGCCGCTCGGGATCGTCATCGTGACCAGCAGCGGCAGCAGCGCCGGGTGCAGCACGGTCAGCACGCCCGCCGCCGCGATCAGCGAGATCATCGCGTTCACCACGCGCGTCGCGAACGAGATCATGCGGCGGGCCGAGGTGGCGCCGTACTGGGCGGTGTCCAGCAGTTTGTGGAAGGCGTGGTCCTCGATCGCGGCCAGCTCGACGGTCGCCGCCCGCTCCAGATACCGCTCGGTCGCCACCCGCTCCACCTTGGGCTCCAGGCGGCCGGTGGCATGCGTCGACGCGGCCCGCAGCAGTGCCCCGACCAGCATCACGGCGGCCATGGTGACCAGTGCGGGCACGGCTCCCCGCAGCCGGGCCTCCAGCGCGCCCCCGCTGATCAGCCGCCCCAGCACACTGTTGACCGCGAGCAGACTCACCGCCTGTGTCAGACCCCGCGTCACCTCGGCGGCCAGTACGGTCCGTGCGGCCCGCCGGTCCGCCTGCCAGGCCAGCCGGAGACTCGCCGACAGCAGCGACGGCAGCCGGGTGACCATGGCCCGGAACCCCAGCTCCAGAAACGCGTCGGAGTGCGAGTTCCACCCCATGTCGTACCGCAGCGGCCCCCCGAAGAGCAGCCGCTCCGACTCCGAGACCCCGGGCTGCTCAGTGCCAGACCGTTTCCCCACCGCGGACCTCCCCGATCGTGGACGGGGCAACTATGGCGGGGCGGGCCGCACGGGGGGAGGGCGCAGAGGGAAGTACGGCGAGAGCGCGGGCGCACACCTGGAAGGGGGAGCACGGTCGGTGCGGGGGTGCGGGGGTGCGGGGGTGCGGGGGTGCGGGGGTGCGGGGGTGCGGGAACGCGGGGGACCGGGCGGCCAGTCACAGACGTCCTGTCCGTGGGCGGCGGCCTATCGGGCCGGGGTGACCGGACGTGACCAGTCGTGGGCGTCGCGTCGGCGGGCGGTGGTCTTTCCGGACGAGCTGACCGGACGTGACCAGTCGCGGGCGTCCCCTCCCCGCGCGGTGGCCTATCCGGCCGAGCTGACCGGGCGCGACCAGTTCGGAGTCGTCCCCGTGAGGCGGCACAACGCCAAGTACAACGGTATCGGCGGCGTGTACGGCAACGCCCCCTCCGGCCGGTGCACGAGGTCGGGTACCACCGGGGCGTCCGGAACGACCGCCCCGGTGGCGTACTGGGCAGGCGCGGGCCATTCGAGCGCGTAGTCGGAGTCGGCGGGGACCAGCCACCACCAGTGCGTGTCATCGGCGTACACGCACCCGACCCGGGGCAGTCGCGGCACCAGCTGCTGCCCCAGCAGCGCCGGCACCCGCACCGCGTCGCAGCCCAGCGGCACCGTCATCCCCTCCGGCACGGCCAGCTTGCGCGGTGCCGCCGGCGCGCGCAGCCCGCGCCCGAGGCGGACCAGCGTGTCCAGGGTCAGCACCTGGGCGCCGGATCCGCTCCTCACGACCATGCGCCCGCGTCCCCCGTCCCGTGATCGCGCGCTTCCGCGTCGGGCATCGCCCGGTGGTGCTCCTCGGCCTCGTCACCCTGGCCCGACCCCCCGGAGGGAACCGGCTTCGGGCGGGCCCCCCAGCCCAGGTCGTTGCGCGGGCCGGTGTCCGTGAGGGGCTCGTCCGCCTTGCGCGGCAGCTCCGCCCAGACGAGCAGGCCGGGGCCGTGCTCATGGGCACCCCACGCGTGACAGAGGGAGTCGACGAGGAGCAGTCCCCTCCCGTGCTCCTCCTCGCCACGCTGCGGGGACGGGTGGGGCTCACCCGGCGCACAGCCCTCGTCGCGGACGGCTATCCGCACCAGGTCGTCATCGTCGTGCAGCTCGCAGACCACACGGCTGCTCGCGGTGTGCACGATGGCGTTGGTGACCAGCTCGGAGACGACCAGGGCGGCCGAGTCACAGGTGTCCTCACAGACCGACCAGTGGGTCAGTCTGGCCCTCGTCAGGCGTCTGGCCTGCGCGGGAGAACCCGGATGCGCGGCCAGCTCGAATCGGAACCGGCGCCGGGCAGCAGCCCTCTCGGGCCCCACTCCCGCGATGGCACCGAGACCCTGGGGACGGTCCGCGGCGGCGTCTGTTCCTAAGGGCGGGGACGGAATCACGCTTGCCACTATCGCCCCGTCGTGAACACTTGGCAAGTGTCACTCTGAAAAATGCAGAGTGCTGTGTGACGCGGTGAGAGGCCGTGGCAGACTGCACGCAACAGCATCTTGAGCGGCGCCAGTTGGGATCACCGGAGATCCGTACGTATCCGTCTTCGTATCCGTACAGATCTTCGAATTAGGTCTTCGAATGGCGCCGCTGGGCTGTCAGCATGCAGAGGGCCGTGACTTCCGTCCCCGGCGTTTCCGATGCACCTCGATGCGCCCGATGTACCTGATGTGTTCGAGTGTCCGACGTATGCGACTTCGTGGAGGTGGAGCGTGAGTGAACCGCGGTCCGCGCCGACGGTCGGCCAGGTCGTCCTCGGCCGGCGCCTGCTGGACCTGCGGGAACGCGCCGGGCTCAAGCGCGAGGAAGCCGCCCGCATCCTCCGCGTCGCGCCCGCCACCGTCCGCCGTATGGAGATGGCCGAGGTCGGTCTCAAGATCCCCTACCTCCAGCTCCTGCTGAAGGCCTACGGCGTCTCCGACCAGGAGGCCGAGGACTTCGTCCAACTCGCCGAGGACGCCAACCGCCCCGGCTGGTGGCAGCGCTTCCACGACGTGTTGCCCGGCTGGTTCTCGATGCACGTCAGCCTGGAGGGCGCGGCCGCGCTCATCCGCGAGTACGAACCGCACTTCGTGCCCGGACTGCTCCAGACCGAGGACTACGCGCGTGGCGTCCTGCGCTCGGGCGCCATCGGCCAGACCAGTCCCGAGGACATCGAGCGCCATGTCGCCCTGCGCATGGAACGCCAGGGACTGCTCACCCGTCACGACGCGCCCCGGCTGTGGGTCGTCATGGACGAGACCGTGCTGCGCCGCCCTGTCGGCGGCCCGGAGGTGATGCGTGCCCAGATCGACAAACTGCTCGAGGCAACGAAGCTGCCCAACGTGACGCTGCAGGTCGCCCCGTTCGCCAACGGGCCGCACCCCGGCACGTACGGGCCCTTCGTGCTCTTCCGATTCGCCGTGCCCGAACTTCCGGACATGGTCTACAGCGAGTACCTGACCGGCGCGATCTATCTGGACGCGCGAGTCGAGGTGGCGACCCACCTCGAGGTCATGGACCGCATGGCGGCGCAGGCCGCTACAGCACATCGCACGAAGGAGATCCTCCGGGATCTCCGCAAGGAGTTGTGAATGAACCGCATCAAGTCGCCGCGCATGTCCGTCTACAACGGGATGCCCGCCCGGGAGCTGGGGAGCGAAGGCTGGCACAAGCCGTGGAGCGGAGGCAACGGCGGCAACTGCCTGGAGGCGATGAAGCTCGCCGACGGCCGGATCGCCGTCCGTCAGTCCACCGATCCGGACGGCCCGGCGCTGATCTACACCACCGACGAGATGACCGCGTTCATCGAGGGCGCGAAGGCAGGGGCGGCCGACTTCCTTCTGTCCTGACCCCGGTACCCGACCCGGGTGCTGAATTGCTGGGTATCACTTGATGGTTGAGATCGACGCGTGGGAGTACCACACACGTCCTTGAGGCGGTGGGGGCGAGCGGCAGACGCTCGCCCCCACCTGTGTGTACCGGTGGCGGCCCGCCTCGACCGCTACGACGGGGCCGGCGTCGCCGGAACCCGCGCCTCACCCTGCGGCAGCGCCCCGCACAGCGCTTCCAGTGCCGCCCCGTACGCGTGCTCGGAAGGCGTCGCATACCCCACCACCAGGCCGTCGCGGGCCGGCATGTCGGTGTCCGGGTGGCGGAACTCCGCGAGCCCGTCGAGGGCGACGCCCCGCCGGACCGCGGCCTGGACGGCGGACCGTTCGGTGCCCGGCGGCAGCCGCAGCACCGCGTGCAGCCCGGCCGCGATCCCGCCGGCCTCGATGTGCGGTGCGTGCTCGGCCAGCCCGGCGACGAGCCGGTCCCGGCGGGCCCGGTACCGCTGCCGCATCCGCCGTACATGACGGTCGTAGGCCCCGGAGGTGATGAGGTCGGCGAGGGCCAGCTGGTCGAGGATGCTCGCCCAGGCCTCCCGCTCGCCCTTGGCCGCGAGGGCGTCGCCGACGTACCGCTGCGGCAGCACCATCCACCCCAGGCGCACCGCGGGTGACAGGCTCTTGCTGACCGAGCCGAGGAGGATCACCCGCTCCGGGTCGAGGCTCTGGAGGGCGCCGACGGGCTTGCGGTCATAGCGGAACTCCCCGTCGTAGTCGTCCTCCAGCACCACCCCGCCACGCGCGCGTGCCCAGTCGACCACCGCGGCCCGCCGCTCGGCGTGCAGCGGACCGCCGGTGGGGAACTGGTGCGCGGGCGTGAGCAGTACGGCCCGCTCGCGCCCCAACCGGTCGACGAGCGCGCCGTGTTCGTCGAGAGGAATCGGAACGGTCCGTACGCCCTCGGCCGCGAGCAGCTCCCGGTGGAAGGGCAGCCCGTACGCCTCCACGGCCAGCGGACCGCGCAGGACGCCGCTTCCGAAGAGCAGCCGCAGAGCGTGCGCGACCCCGGAGCAGACGACGATCCGGTCCGGCTCCGTGCGCACGCCACGCGCGCGTGCGAGGTACTCGGCGAGGGCCGCTCTCAGCTCGGGACGTCCGGCGGGGTCACCGGGACCGAAGACCTCGTTGGGGGCCCGGTGCAGGGCCCGGCGGTAGGAGGCGAGCCAGGCGGCCCGGGGGAAGGCGGAGGAGTCCGGCGTGCCCTGGCGCAGGTCGTGGCGGGGGCCACGCGCGCGTGCGGGTGTCTTCACGGGTGTCTTCAGGGGTGCGGATACGGCGGGGCGGAGCGGCTCGGTCCGCTCGGCGACCCGGGTGCCCGAACCCTGGCGGGAGGTGAGCCAGCCCTCCGCGACGAGTTCGGCGTAGGCGTCGGCGACCGTGTTGCGGGCGACGCCGAGGTCGACGGCGAGTGAGCGGTACGGCGGCAGCCGGGTGCCGGGGGCGAGCCGCCCACCGCGTACGGCCTCGCGCAGGGCCCGGATCAGCGCGGCGCGCCGACTCCCGGGCGCGGAGAGCTCCAGGTGCAGGTCGGAGCCGATCCGCTCCGCGTGATTGACCCATGATTCCGCCACGGAAATGCACCCTACAGCCGGTCTTTCAGGCTCGTAGATTGATCACATGACGACGACGAACGCGAACGTGACAGGTACGGCCCGGCTGAACCTCGCGAAGGCCGCCCCCAGGGTCTTCCGCGCCCTGGTCGGCTTCGACGCGGCGGCCCGCGAGGGCCTCGACCCCGCCCTCGTCGAACTGATCCAGATCCGAGCCTCCCACCTCAACCGCTGCGCGTACTGCCTGCACATGCACACCAACGACGCCCGCAAGGCCGGTGAGAGCGAGGACCGCCTCCACATGGTTCCCGTCTGGCGGGAGGCCCGCCATTTCTTCACCGAGAGGGAACAGGCGGCCCTGGCTCTGACGGAGTCGGTGACGCTGGTGGCCGACGGCGGCGTCCCCGACGAGGTCTACGGCGAGGCCGCGGCGTGGTTCGACGAGCGGGAACTGGCCCACATCCTGTCCCTGATCCTGACGATCAACACGTGGAACAGGGTGGCGCTGGCGACGGGGAAGGTGGCGGGCACGGACGAGCGGCGCTGAGCGGTCCGCCCCGCCGGTCCCCTTGATCCGCCGCAGTGGTGCGCGCGACCGCGACGGGGCAGCCCGGCGGTGCCGAACCGCCGAGCCCCTCGCGCAGCACGCCCTACACGGTCATGGGCCGGTCGTACGGCCCGATCGGCGCCGGCAGCTGTGAACTCCCCGTCAGATACCGGTCGACGGCGGCCGCGACCGCCCGCCCCTCCGCGATCGCCCACACGATCAGCGACTGCCCCCGAGCGGCGTCCCCCGCCGCGAACACCCCGGGCACATTCGTCCCGAACCCCGCATCCCGCGCGACCGTCCCCCGGGGCTCCGTCTCCAGCCCCAACTGCCCCAGGAGCCCGTCTCCCTGGTCCGGCCCGGAGAACCCGAGCGCGAGCAGCACGAGGTCGGCGGGCAGTGTCCGCCCCGTCCCCTCGACCGCCCGCCGGGCCGCGTCCACCTCGACGAGATGCAGCGACCGCACACGCCCTTCGGTGTCCCCCTCGAAACGGAGCGTCGACGCGGCGAACATCCGCGCGTCCGCGTCCGCCGCAGGCGCCGTCTCCAGGTCCCGGGCCTCCTCGTGCGCCGCCGACAAACGGTAGATCTTCGGATACGTCGGCCACGGCTCGGCATCCTCGTCCCGCTCGTCCCCGGGCTGCGCGTAGATGTCCAACTGGGTCACGGAAGCGGCCCCTTCACGCACCGCGGTCCCCAGACAGTCGGCCCCGGTGTCGCCCCCGCCCACGATCACGACATGCCTGCCCGCGGCCGACATGGGGGACACCTCCAGATCCCCCTCGCACACCCGGTTGGCCAGCGGCAGATACTCCATGGCCTGCTGGATTCCGGCCAACTCCCGTCCGGGCACGTCCAGGTCACGCCAGGCCGTGGCCCCCGTGGCGATCACCACCGCGTCGTACCGCGTCCGCAGTTCCGCCGCCGCGACATCCCGGCCGACCGCCGTTGACGTACGGAACTTCGTCCCCTCGGCGCGCATCTGCCCGATCCGCCGTTCCAGATGGCGCTTCTCCAGCTTGAACTCGGGGATGCCGTAGCGCATCAGCCCACCGAGGCGGTCGTCCTTCTCGTAGACGGCGACCGTGTGTCCCGCGCGCGTCAACTGCTGTGCCGCGGCGAGCCCGGTCGGCCCCGACCCGATCACCGCGACGGTCCGTCCGGACAGCCGGTCCGGCGGCCGTGGCGGGGCGAACCCGAGCTCCCAGGTCCGGTCGGCGACGGCGACCTCGACGTTCTTGATGGTGACCGCCGGCTGGTTGATGGCGAGCACACACCCCGCCTCGCACGGCGCCGGGCACAACCGGCCCGTGAACTCGGGGAAGTTGTTCGTCGCATGCAGCCGGTCGGCGGCCTGCCGCCAGTCCTCCCGGGAGACCAGGTCGTTCCACTCGGGTATGAGGTTCCCGAGCGGACAGGCTTCGTGGCAGAACGGTATGCCGCAGTCCATGCAACGGTCCGCCTGCTCGCTGACGATGGGCAGCAGCGCCCCGGGGACGTACACCTCGTCCCAGTCCCGGACCCGCTCCTCGACCGGCCGCCGGGGCCGGTCCCGGCGAGGCGTGGTCATGAATCCCTTGGGATCGGCCATGGCCGTCTCCCTTGCTCGCACTGGTGACGCCGACGCGTCCGGCGTGTCCGGTGAGTTCGGCGTGGCCGGTGCGCTCGGAGCGTGCTCGGTGTGCCCGGCGCGGCCGCGCGTCATCGGGAGGCACGCTCGCGGAACTCCTTCCGGCCACGATACGACTCATCGGCCACTCGCGCAGAGTGCCGGAAAGCCGCCGGGACAGCGCGGGCCGGCGCCCTCTCGCGGCCCCGGGAGGGTGTGCGCGATGCTCGGACGCTCACGTGAGGGCGAGGACATACGCCAGCGCCGCCGCGCCCGAGGCGGCCGCGCGCAGGTGGTTCCACATCGTCCACTCGCGCACGAACGTCGGCCAGTATGCCGCCGCCTCCGGGGTGCCCGGGTCCAGCCTGAGCAGGGCGTCGTTGCGCGGCACGTTCGCCACCATCGTCAGCCCGAACGAGCCGAACAGATACAACGCGCTGCCCACCAGCAGTTCCACCGTCCCCTCGTCCGGCCACAGCACGAAGGTCACCACCGCGATCATCGCGGACAGCACCGCGGAGCCCGCGAACACGGCCATGAACGGCGGCCGCACCGCGGTCACATTGATGGCGTTCATCGCGGCGACGCCCTGCGCGGGCGGCAACGCGGCGAGTCCACTCATCACGAAGGTCGAGAACGCGCAGAAGACGCCGGCCACCAGCCCCGTCCCCAGTACCCCCAGCAAGACCAGCACGAAGTACGGCCCATCGATCATCTCAACACCAGCTCCCGCCTCCGGCCGAGCCCCGGGCCCGGCACCACCCGTCCCCACCAGTGAATCCCGCCCCACGTCCGCTCACCATGGCCGTTCCGCGCACCGCCATACGCAGACGTCCACCCCCGTCCGAAGCCGAACCCCCACCTGCCTCCCTCTCAGCCCGCTTCTTCCTCCCCTTCCACCACCGTCCCCCCGCCGCGCCACCTCCTCAGCACCGTCTCCACGTCCCCCGAGATCCGCCGCCGCGCCTCATGCCGCGCCACCCCGCTCATCAGCAACGCGTCATACGGCGTGTCCACATGCCGCACGGACGCCACCACCGCCGCCATCACCGCCCCCTCCGACAAGGCCCGCCCCGCCGCACTCCGCCCGACCCGCCCACTGCCCCGCACGGACGCATGCGAGGCGACGGCTGCCGCCCGGTCGTCCGGGCACCCGGGAAAGAGCCGCCGGACCTCGGCCGCGAACGCCTCCGCGAACCGCACGTCCGCGACCGTCCGCCGGCGGGCGTCCCGCGCCCGTCGCCGTCGCCGTGCCTCCGCGTCCGCCAGACACCGCTCCTCGGCCCGCACGAGCCCCGTCTCCTCGACGAGGACGCCCTGCCGCTCGTAACGACCCTTGCGCCGGTTGAACCGCACGACGACCGCGGACAGCGTGCTCTCCTCCCGCGACCGACGGGTGAGCGCCGTGTCGCCGCGCGGCAGGAACACCAGATGCCCGAGATCGGCGCAGTCGAGACACCGCGGCGCCCCGCCCTCGACGACGAGCAGCGCCAACGGCCCACCCCGGCACCGCGCACAGTGCCGTCTCCGCAACGGCTGGATGACGACAGGCCCACCACGGGGCGCGGGAGTCACTGGGCCTGCCATGAGGGGTTCATTCCCCAGGCACCCCCACCACCGACACCCTTGTCCGGCGCCCACCGCGCGTTCAGCAGTCGAACACCGACCAGCAGATGTCGTTCCGCAATCTCTGGTCGTCCAGTACGAGTTCGCGAATCGCCTCCGGGAGCTGGTCGCGCTGCCACCGGCACTCGAGCCGCCCCGCGGCCTCACTCCCGTTCGCCGGCGCGGCAGCGCGAGCGGCCTTGATCGCATAGGCGGCGGCGCCGAGTTCGTGCGCGGCGACGTGTGCGACGCATCCGGCCTGGCCGGCGGCGTACGCGGCATGCCGGGCCGCGCCGCGTAGGTCTCGAGCCGCGCCCATCGCATGGCCGCCCGCCGCGCGGGCCTCCATCATCCTCACCTCGCCGCGCACCCAGGCGCGGGCATGCTCGATCGCCTGGCGCGGCCGAGGGTCCTCAGGGCGAACCGACTCGAAGAGGTCAAGGACGTGCTCCGCGCAAGCCGCAGCCCAGAGAGCGAGGAGATGGTGATCCGCATCGGTGAGCGTCCCACCGCGACGGACCGTCACCAAGCGGGGATCTCTGACCTTCGGGAGGATCAAGGTCGGCCTTCCTTCCTGCTGACATCCGGCCCGCACCCGACGACGCGCATCCGCGAGGTCGTGTGGATCGGCGTGAGGGCGTCCTCGATGAACGGCCGGCCGGGACGTCCGGCGAACCTCAGGCGGCGCAGGGGAGCCCGGCCGCCCGGCCGGCACTCCTGACCGGCACTCCTCACCGGCAGGCGTCGCCGCCGGCCAACACCACGGTCGCGTAAACGCGCCTTCGAATCCACCGGCACACGGCATCCCTTCAACCCGCCGCCCAGGTAGGCGCCTTGAGCGTCCCTGAGCGCCTGCCGGACCTATGACCGCGACGCGCCCCGAGCGTCCGCTGACGCATCATGGCCGTGTGCGACTCGAAGCGATCACCTGGGACCGGCTCGGCGACCAGCTGGCCGACCGCCTTGTCGACCTGGAACCGGCCGACGGCAGCCCCTGGCCCCGCGTGGCCCTCGACGGCGCCCCGGCGGCCCGCCCTGGTGATCTCGCCGAACGGGTCGGCGAGGCCCTGCGCATACGCGGCCGTCCCTCGCTCGTCGTCGGCGCGCAGGGTTTCCTGCGTCCCGCCTCGCTCCGTCTGGAATACGGCCGTCACGACCTGGAGGCCTACTACGACGGCTGGTTCGACACCGGTGCCCTCTGGCGCGAGGTCTTCGGTCCTCTCGAACCAGGCGGCGACGGCCGAGTCCTGCCCGACCTGTGGGACCCGGTCACCGACCGCGCCACCCGCAACCCCTACGTCCAGCTCCCGCCCGGCGGCGTCCTGTTGCTCCACGGCCCCCTCCTGCTGCGTCACTGGTTCCCCTTCGACCTGACCGTCCACGTCCTCCTCTCCGAGGGAGCCCTGCGACGCCGTACACCCGAGTCCGACCACTGGACCCTCCCCGCCTACGAGCGCTATGCAGACGAGACCGACCCGGCGGGCACGGCCGACGTCCTCGTCCGCGCCGACGACCCGCGCCACCCGGCGTGGAGCGGCTGACCCGGCCGTTCCGGAGCCGCCACGGTGCGCGTGGTCCCGCGGGGCGCCGCGCGGCCTGCCGGCGGACCGGTGACCCGGGGCTGGCCGCCGTCACCGCGGGTTCCGGGTGCGCGCCCCCGCGGGCCCGGCGAGAATGTAGGGCGCCGGGACTTGCGGCACCCTCCGCGCCGCGCCGGCCGTCCGGCACCGGGAGGTACTCCATGACCACCGCCGGAGACATCATGCACCGGGGCGCCCAGTGGATCCCCGCCCACGAGACCCTTGACCGCGCCGCCCAGCTGATGCGTGAACTCGGCGTCGGAGCCCTGCCCATCAGCGACGCGAACGAACGGCTGTGCGGCATCCTCACCGACCGCGACATCGTCATCGGCTGCGTCGCCATGGGCCACGACCCGGCCACGGTCACCGCCGGCGAGATGGCCCAGGGCACACCCCGCTGGATCGACGCGGGCGCCGATGTCGACGAGGTACTGCACGAGATGCGGGAACACCAGATCCGCAGGCTCCCCGTCATCGCCGACAAACGCCTGGTGGGCATGATCAGCGAGGCCGACCTGGCCCGGCATCTGACGGACGAGCAGATCGCCGGATGGGCCGAGAGCGTCTACGCACGCACCCCCACCACCCACTGACCCACCGCGCGGCCGGCCCCGGTCACAGCCAGCCGTTGCGCCGGAAGCCGCGGTACAGCACGCCGCACGCGACGGCTATCACACCCATGACCAACGGGTAGCCGAACGTCCAGTGCAGCTCCGGCATGTGATCGAAGTTCATGCCGTACACACCGCAGACCATCGTCGGAACGGCGATCACCGCGGCCCAGGCGGTGATCTTGCGCATGTCCTCGTTCTGCGCGACCGTCACCTGCGCCAGGTGGGCCTGCAGGATCGAGTTGAGCAGTTCGTCGAAGGCGGCGATCTGTTCCTTGGCGCGCAGCAGATGGTCGGAGACGTCTCGGAAGTACGCCTGTATCTCCGGGGCGACCACCTGGATCGGCCGGGTGGAGAGTTCCTCCAGCGGGCGGCTCAACGGGACCACCGCCCGCTTCAGCTCCAGGAGTTCACGCTTCAGCTGGTAGATGCGGCCCGCGTCGACCCGCCCGCCGTTCTCCGCGAACACCGCCATCTCGACCAGGTCGATGTCCGTCTGCATCGCGTCCGTGACGCGCAGATAGTCGTCGACGACATGGTCCGCGATCGCATGCAGCACCGCGGCCGGTCCCTTCGCGAGCTGCCGGGGGTCGGACTCCAGCTCCTCGCGCAACGGGCCCAGCGATCCGTGGCTGCCGTGCCGGACCGTGATCACGAAGTCCTGGCCGACGAACACCATGATCTCGCCGGTGTTGACCACCTCGCTCGTGGCCGTGAGCTCTTCGTGCTCCACATAACAGACCGTCTTGAACACCGCGAACAGGGTCTCGCCGTAACGCTCCACCTTGGGGCGCTGATGTGCCTCGACCGCGTCCTCGACGGCCAGCGGGTGCAGGTCGAAGAGGTCCGCAATGCCCTCGAACTCGTGGTTCGAGGGTTCGTGGAGGCCGAGCCAGACGAAACCGTCACGGGTCTTGCGCAGATGTTCCACGGTGTCGACGAGATCGCCGTCCGTGGGGACCCGCGCCCCCTCCTTGTAGGTCACGCAGTTGACCACCGAGGTGCCCAGCGGGGAGCGGGCATGGTGGCTCAGGTCGACGCGCGGGCGCCGCCGGGCCAGCCGGGCCACCTTGCTCAGGCCGCCGACCCTGCCGAGGCCCGTGACCTTTCGCAGATTCCCTGCCATGGACATCTGGATCTCCTCGCTTGGATCTCCGTGCGACGCGTTCCCGCGCCCTGGCGAGCCAGTTTGCCAGGTCGACGTAAGCGGCAGGTGAGCCTGTGGACAAGGCACCTTCCGCTTGGTTCCCGCCTGTGGACAACCCGGGTCCATCCGGAGAGGTGCAGGTTGTCCGTCGCGTCGCCCCCTTCCGACAAGCCCGGCAACTGGGATCATCGAGACATGACACGAACCGACGGGTACCTCCTCGACAACCGGCAGAGGGAGGCGGCGGAACGCTTCGACGCCTTCGCCACCCTCTTCGATCCCACGACCTTCCGGCACCTCGAAGGATTCGGTGTCGGGCCGGGCTGGCGCTGCTGGGAGGTCGGCGCCGGAGGCACGTCCGTGGTGTCCTGGCTGGCCAAGAAGGTCGGCCCGACCGGAAAGATCGTGGCGACCGACATCGACACCACCCGGCTCACCCCCGCGGCCCGCCCGCCGGTGGATGTACGCGTCCACGACGTGAGCGCCGAGGAACCGCCCGGGGAGGGCTTCGACCTGGTGCACGCCCGGCTCGTCCTCGTCCATGTGCCGGACCGGGAACGGGCGTTGCAGTCGATGATCAAGTCCCTGCGCCCCGGCGGACGACTCCTGCTGGAGGACGCCGACCCCGCCCTCCAGCCCCTGACCTGCCCCGACGAGTACGGCCCGGAGCAGCAGCTGGCGAACCGGCTGCGGCAGGGCTTCCGTCGACTGCTCGCCGACCGCGGCGCCGACCTCTCCTACGGCCGCACGCTTCCGCGGCTGCTCCGCGAGGCCGGTCTGCGCCAGGTGACGGCCGACGCGTACTTCCCGCTCGCCTCGCCGGCCTGCGCCGCCCTGGAGTCCGCCACGATCCGTCAGATCCGGGACCAGCTCGTCACGGCGGGCCTCGCCACGGACGAGGACATCGACCAGCACCTCGCCAACGTGGCCACCGGCACCATGGACCTGGCCACCGCTCCCCTCATCTCGGCATGGGGGCGCAAGGCATAGCAGGGGAGCGGGAGCCGGGCCGGCCGGCCCGGCGTCAGTCCGGCAGCGGAGGCCTCCCGCCCACCCGCTCCACCGCCAGCGCACCCGCCCGGCATCCCGCCGCCGCCGCGTCCTCGGGCCCGGCGCCCGCCAGCAGGGCGGCGAGAAACGCGCCCGTGAACGCGTCGCCCGCCCCGGTGGTGTCCCGGGGGGTCGCCGCCACGGCGGGTACCTGGGCGTACACGGCGCCGGACCGGGCGATCAGTGCTCCCTCGGCCCCTTGCTTGGCGACCACCAGCGGGACGTGGCGGCTCAGCTTGGCCGCCGCGTCCGCCGCGTCGGGCAGCCCGGTGAGCAGACACGCCTCGTCCCGGCTGGGCAAGAGGACGTCCACCCCCTCCACCAGGGAGAGGAAGCGGTCCACCCCCAGCTTTCGGAGGAAGCCCGCCGACGCCGGGTCCACACTCACCGGCACACCACGCGCGTGTGCCGACTCCAGGGCCACCGCCACCAGCGCCCGGCTCGGCTCCGAGAACAGGAGATATCCCGACAGATGCAGTCGCGCCACTCCGTCGAGCAGCGCGTCCGACCAGTCGTCCGGCTCCAGCCGCAGCGACGCCCCGCTGTCGGTGAGGAACGTCCGCTCGGCCGCCTCACCCGTGTCCACGAGGCAGATCACCGTTCCGGTCGGCGCCTCCGGATCGACGACGAGCCGCGGCCTCACCCCGCACGCGGACAGCTCCCGCTCGTGCCACGCGGCGGCCTCCGCGCCCACCCGTCCGAGCAGCCGCACCTCCGCACCGCCCTCGCGGGCGGCCCAGCAGGCCACGTTGGCGCCCGCCCCGCCCGGCACCGTGCGGATCGCCGCGACCGTGTCCGTCCCCGCGGCGAGAGGCCCCCGATGCTGGGCCACGATGTCCGTGATGACATCCCCGACGACCAGGAGGGCGCCTGCCGGATCAGCCGCGGCGGTGCCGGTCCGGTCCGTCGTCACGCCCCGGCCCAGGCCGCGGCGATCCGCCCCGCCAGCCGCACGTTGCCCCGTACCGCCGCCAGGTTGGCGTCCAGCGATGCACCGTCGGTGTGCCGCACCAGGTAGTCCAGCAGGAACGGTGTGACCCCCTGCCCGGTGACCCCCGCCTCCCCGCACGCGTGCAGCGCCTCCGCCAGCACCCGCGCGTGCAGCCCGGGGTCCAGCTGCTGCGCCTCGGGGACGGGATTGGCGACGATCAGCGAGGATCCGGGCGCATCGAGCGCGTCCTGGGCCCGCATCACGTCCGCCACCTGGTCCGGTGTGTTCAGCGTCCACTCCACAGGGTGTCCCGAGTCGGACAGATAGAAGCCCGGGAACCGGTCCGTGCCGTACCCGGCCACCGCGACCCCCAGGGTCTCCAGCCGCTGCAGGGTCGCGGGCACGTCCAGGATCGACTTCACCCCCGCGCACACCACGGTGATCCGTGTACGCGCCAGCAGACCGAGGTCGGCCGACTCGTCCTGTGTGACGGTCCACTCCCGGTGCACCCCGCCGAGCCCGCCGGTCGCGAACACCCGCACCCCGGCGAGGGCCGCCAGCTGGGCCGTAGCCGACACCGTGGTCGCCCCGCTCGCCCCGGTGGCCACCGCGAGCGGCAGATCGCGATGGCCGAGCTTGCGGATCCCGTCCTCGTTGGCGACCCGCTCCAACTGCTCCTTGTCCAGGCCGACATGGGGCCGCCCGTCCAGCACCGCGATCGTCGCCGGAACGGCTCCCTCCTGCCGTACGACGTCCTCCAGCTCCAGCGCCACCTGCAGGTTCCGCGGACGCGGCAGCCCGTGCGCGATGATCGTGGACTCCAGGGCCACCACGGGTCGACGCGCGTCGACTGCCTCGCGCACCTCTTCGGACATCACCAGCATCACGGGCCTGCCTTCTGTCGATCGGTCTTCCCTCATCTCTGGCAGGCGGCACGGCCGGTCAAACCCTTGCGGGCTGTGGAGGAGGACACCAGCCTGGGGTGCATGACGGACAACTCGATACGTCTCGACCATGTCGTGCTCTGGGTGGAGGACCCGGTGGCATCGGCCGGCTTCTACGAGAAGACGCTCGGCATGGAATCCCTGAGGATCACCGACTACGCCGCGGGGGCGGTGTCCTTCCCCTCCGTACGGCTCAACGACGAGACCATCTTCGACCTCATGCCGCTCACCATGGCGGAACACATGCACATGCTCCCCGGCGCCGCCGAGAGCGCGGGACACCCCGTCAATCATGTCTGCCTGGCCCTGCCCGCCGACGATTTCGAGACACTCCGCGCCCGCCTGGAGGAACGGTCCGTGCCTGTCTCGGACCTCTCCCACGACTCCTTCGGCGCCCGCGGAACGGCCCGGCGCAGCTTCTACTTCCGCGACCCGGACGGAAACGTCTTCGAGGCGCGTCACTACGACTGACGCGGGCGGGGGCCGCGCGTACGGGCGCGTGCGCGGCCCCCGCCGCACCGGAAGGCGTGTCAGACCGGCCGCACTCCGCTCAGTGCCCCGTGCGGGTCGAGCACGTACTTGCGGCTGGCGCCCTGGTCGAACTCGGCATAACCGCGCGGTGCGTCCTCCAGCCCGATGACCGTGGCGTTGACCGCCTTGGCGATGTGCACACGGCCGTGCAGGATCGCCATCATCAGGCTCCGGTTGTACTGCATCACCGGGCACTGCCCGGTGATGAAGCGGTGGCTCTTGGCCCAGCCGAGCCCGAGCCGCACCTTCAGCGTGCCGCTCTTCGCGTCCGCGTCGACCCCACCGGGGTCATCGGTGACGTACAGGCCCGGCACACCCAGCGCACCGCCCGCGCGTGTGACGCCCATCAGGGAGTTGAGGACGGTCGCGGGCGCCTCCGGGGCATCCTTGCCGTGGGCCCGTGCCTCGAAGCCCACCGCGTCGACCGCCGCGTCCACCTCGGGCTCCCCGAGGATCTGCGCGATCTGCTCCTCCACACCGCCCTGCGACACGTCGACGGTCTCGCAGCCGAAGCTCCGCGCCTGGGCGAGGCGCTCGGCGTTGAGATCACCGACGATGACCACGGCGGCGCCGAGCAGTTGCGCCGACGCGGCCGCCGCCAGACCCACCGGGCCCGCCCCGGCGACGTACACGGTGGAGCCGACGCCCGCGCCCGAACTCACCACACCGTGGAAGCCGGTCGGGAAGATGTCCGACAGCATGGTCAGATCGAGCAGCTTCTCGCGCGCCTCGTCCCGGTCGGGGAACTTCAGCAGGTTGAAGTCCGCGTACGGGACCATGGCGAACTCGGCCTGGCCGCCGACCCAGCCGCCCATGTCGACATAGCCGTAGGCCGCCCCCGGGCGGGAGGCGTTGACGTTCTGGCAGATGCCGGTCTTGCGCTCCTTGCAGTTGCGACAGCGCCCGCAGGCGATGTTGAACGGTACGGAGACGATGTCGCCGACCTCGATGAACTCGACGTCCGGCCCCCGTTCGACGACCTCTCCGGTGATCTCGTGTCCGAGGACCAGCCCTTCGGGCGCGGTCGTCCGCCCGCGCACCATGTGCTGGTCGCTTCCGCAGATGTTGGTGGCGAGGACCTTGAGGACGACCCCGTGCCGGCACTTCCTGCCGACAGCCTCGGGAGACACCCCCGGCCCGTCCTGGAGCTCGAGCGTGGGGTGGTCGACGGTCCTGACCTCCACGACGCCCGGCTTGAGATACGCGACTGCCCTGTTTCCGCTCATTTCTGATCGCCGTCCCTTCGACTCCGAGCCCTCGGATGCCAGCGGCTGTGCGCATGGCGGAGTCTGCTACCGCACCGCGCTTCCGACCAGCCGTCGCGCACGGACAGGCCGAACACCCCCCGAAGCCGTCACATCGCAGCGGCTCAGAACAGCGGCTCAGAACAGCGGCTCAGAACAGTGGTTCGGGCAGCACGCCCTCCAACGCGAGCAGCTTCCGCTTGGTCTCCAGACCGCCGCCGAACCCGCCGATACCGCCGTCGCGCTCGACGACCCGGTGACAGGGCACGACGACCGGCAGCGGGTTGGAACCCATGGCCACCCCCACGGCCTGGGCGGCACCGGGCTGACCCACCCGCCCCGCCAGATCGCCGTATCCGACGACCTGGCCGAACGCCACGCCGGACGCCAGCTCGCGCAGCACCTGCCGGTTGAAGCCCGAGCTCAGTGACCAGTCCAGGGGCAGCTCGAAGTCGTGTCGCTCACCCGCGAAGTACGCCTCGACCTGGCATATCGCCTCGGCCAGCAGCGGGGATCCGGGCGCCTCGACGGGCTCGGTGCCCAGCCGGGACGCGAGCCGCTCCAGCGCCTTGCCCCGCACCTCGTCGGTGGCGTGGAAGACGACGTTGACCAGACCCTCGTGGGTCGCGGCCAGCAGCAGCGGGCCGATGGCCGTGCCGACGACGGCCCACACGACCTGCTGCTCTTCCCGCCCATGGCTGTTCATGCGTCCCACGGTACGGGCCGTCACTGACAACCCCTCGTGACCTGCGCGGACGGACCGTCAGTCGGGCAGCGCGCGCCGCACCACATCGGGCTTGTTGCTAATGATGCCGTCCACGCCATACCCGGCGACGAGCCGGGCGGTGCGCGCGGTGTCCACGGTCCAGGTGAAGACCTTCAGCGGTGTGCCGTGCGGGCCCGTGAAGGCGTGCACGGCGGAGACGTAGGCAGCGGAGACGGAGCGGTACGACGGATTGATGTGGTCGGCGAACATCGCGTACGCGGGCAGGTCCGCCATGGCCGGGGTCCCGAGGAAGCCGGTCTTCACACCGGGCTTCAGGTGGTGGACGGTCCGCAGGGCGGTCGTGCTGAAGCTCTGCACGACCAGCCGGTCCCTGTGCCGCCGGTCCAGCCACCCCTCGTTGCTGAGGAGCTTGAGGGTCTCCCGCTCGACGCCCGGATACAGCTCCGGGTTCTTGAGTTCGAGCAGCAGCTTCTGATGGTGAAGATCGACTCGGTGCACGTACTGCTTCAGCGTCGGCACGCGCGCGCCCGCATAGGAGGCGCTGAACCAGCTGCCCGCGTCCAGGCGCGCGATCTCCGCGGCGGTGAAGTCCTTCACCTTCCAGGGCGCCCTGGAGGGGAAGACCTCCTCGACGTCGGTGGTGCGCTGGAGGCTGTCGTCGTGGAGGACGACGAGGGTGCCGTCCCTGGTGCGCTGGACGTCGTTCTCGACCCACACCGCGCCGAGCGCCGCGGCCCTGTCGACGGCGGCCAGGGTGTTCTCGGGGGCCAGGGCGGAGGCGCCCCGGTGGGCGATGACCGCGGGTGGTGTGCCGTCCCCGACGGCCCGGACGTCGGTTGCGGGAAGCAGGAGGGCGGCGGTTCCCAGGAACGCGGTGGTCATGGCGGTCGCTGCGCGCGCGTGCATACGTACTCCTCGCGTCGAGCAATCACGTACAGCACCACTCTGACAGCACCGGGTCAACGGCAGTGGGGTACAGAATGAGCACATCCTGAACGGGACCGTCCCAAGGCCGCTCACCGCGGCCGCACATCTGGGGCAAGGGCGTGTTTCTTTGCCGGAAAATCGTTCGACCATTCTGGTGGGGGTCATACTCTCTGCCTCGACCCCGACCGCTCGGCGGTGCTGGGAAGAGGCGCATTTTCAGTGAATTCCAGGACGTAAGAGGGCGGAAGGGCAGCCGCGCATGCAAGGCACGGTCGACGGATTCAGCTACGGACTCGTCACACCGCTGGTGGCCTACCTCATGGCCTGCCTCGGCGGTGCCCTCGGCCTGCGCTGCACCACCAGATCCATGCTGGTCAACCGGTCCTGGCGGCCCGGCTGGCTGGCTCTCGGCTCGGCGGCGATCGGCTCCGGCATCTGGACCATGCACTTCGTCGCGATGATGGGGTTCCAGGTCCGCCAGGCGCCGATCCACTACGACCGGTCGACCACGTTCGCGAGCCTCGGCGTCGCCATCGTCATGGTGGGTGTCGGCGTGTTCATCGTCGGCTACCGCGGGGCGCGCGGAACGGCCCTGATGACCGGCGGTGCCATCACCGGACTGGGCATCGCCTCGATGCACTACCTCGGCATGGCCGGGATGCGGCTGAACGGGCAGCTGGAGTACAACACGCTCACCGTCGCCGCCTCCGTGGTCATAGCCGTCGTCGCCGCCACCGCCGCACTGTGGGCCGCCGGTCAGGTCCGGGGGTTCCTGTGGAGCGTGGGCGCGAGCCTCGTCATGGGGCTCGCCGTCACGGGCATGCACTACACCGGCATGGCCGCCCTCAGCGTCCACGTGCACAACTCGTCCGCCCCCGTCGCGGGCGACTCGCCCGCTTCCCTGCTCGCGCCGATGATGATCGGTCCGCTCGCCTTCCTGCTGCTCGCGGGCGTCGTCGTGATGTTCGATCCGCTGATGGTGATGGGCAAGCCCGTGTGGTCACCCGTCGAGAACAAACCCGGTGTGCCCGCGCGAGAAATCGTCCAGCACCCCGCCGACCACCGCCCCGCACTCCGAACCCGCCGCGACCCGGCCCACCGCGACTCCCGGACCCCGCAGAACCGCTGACCCACCGGCTCCCGCGCCGCCCGGAACCCCTGATCCGGCCGCGTTGTCAGTGGGGGGTCGTACGGTGGACTCCATGCGGCCTGTTTCCCACATCGAACGCACGGTGGCGCCTTTCGAGGTCGTCAGCCCCTACCAGCCCAGCGGCGACCAGCCGGCGGCCATCGCCGAGCTGGCCAAGCGCATCGAGGCAGGTGAGAAGGACGTCGTCCTGCTCGGCGCGACCGGCACCGGAAAGTCCGCCACCACCGCGTGGATGATCGAGAAGCTCCAGCGCCCCACGCTCGTGATGGCCCCGAACAAGACACTCGCCGCCCAGCTGGCCAACGAGTTCCGCGAGCTGTTGCCGAACAACGCCGTCGAGTACTTCGTGTCGTACTACGACTACTACCAGCCCGAGGCGTACGTCCCGCAGTCGGACACCTACATCGAGAAGGACTCCTCGATCAACGAGGAGGTCGAGCGGCTGCGCCACTCCGCGACCAACTCCCTGCTCACCCGCCGTGACGTCGTCGTGGTCGCCTCCGTCTCCTGCATCTACGGCCTCGGCACCCCCCAGGAGTACGTGGACCGCATGGTCCCCCTCCGGGTCGGCGACGAGGTCGACCGCGACCAGCTGCTGCGCCGCTTCGTGGACATCCAGTACACGCGCAACGACCTGGCCTTCAGCCGGGGCACCTTCCGGGTCCGCGGCGACACCATCGAGATCTTCCCGGTCTACGAGGAACTCGCCGTCCGTATCGAGATGTTCGGCGACGAGATCGAGGCCCTTTCCACCCTTCACCCGCTCACCGGCGAGATCATCAGCGACGACGAGCACCTGTACGTCTTCCCGGCCTCCCACTACGTCGCCGGCCCCGAGCGCCTGGAGCGGGCCGCCAACGACATCGAGAAGGAGCTGGGCGAGCGCCTGACCGAGCTGGAGAAGCAGGGCAAGCTCCTGGAGGCCCAGCGGCTGCGCATGCGCACGACGTACGACCTGGAGATGCTCCGCCAGATCGGCTCCTGCTCCGGTGTCGAGAACTACTCGATGCACTTCGACGGCCGCGAGCCGGGCTCCCCGCCGAACACCCTGCTCGACTACTTCCCGGACGACTTCCTTCTCGTCATCGACGAGTCGCACGTCACGGTGCCGCAGATCGGCGCCATGTACGAGGGCGACGCCTCCCGCAAGCGCACCCTCGTGGACCACGGCTTCCGGCTGCCCTCCGCCCTGGACAACCGCCCCTTGAAGTGGGAGGAGTTCACGGAGCGCATCGGCCAGACCGTCTACCTGTCGGCGACGCCCGGCAAGTACGAGCTCTCGCGCGGAGACGGCGCCGTGGAGCAGATCATCCGCCCGACCGGCCTCGTCGACCCCGAGGTCGTCGTCAAGCCCACCGAGGGCCAGATCGACGACCTGGTGCACGAGATCCGCAAGCGCACCGAGAAGGACGAGCGCGTCCTGGTCACCACGCTCACCAAGAAGATGTCCGAGGACCTCACCGACTACTTCCTGGAGCTCGGCATCCAGGTCCGCTATCTGCACAGCGACGTCGACACCCTGCGCCGCATCGAGCTGCTGCGGGAGCTGCGCTCCGGCGAGTTCGACGTCCTGGTCGGCATCAACCTCCTGCGGGAGGGCCTCGACCTGCCCGAGGTGTCCCTGGTGGCCATCCTCGACGCCGACAAGGAGGGCTTCCTGCGCTCCGGCACCTCCCTGATCCAGACCATCGGCCGCGCGGCGCGCAACGTCTCCGGCGAGGTCCACATGTACGCCGACAAGATCACCCCGGCGATGGAGAAGGCCATCGAGGAGACCAATCGCCGCCGGGAGAAGCAGGTCGCGTACAACAAGGAGCGGGGCATCGATCCCCAGCCGCTGCGCAAGAAGATCAACGACATCGTCGCGCAGATCGCCCGCGAGGACGTGGACACCGAGCAACTGCTCGGCTCCGGCTATCGCAAGGGCAAGGACGGCAAGGCGCCCGTGCCCTCCCTCGGCGGCAAGGCGGCAGGCGGCAGAGCGGCCGGGGGCAGGGCCAAGGAGACCGTGCCGACCGACCGTCCGGCGGCCGACCTCGCGGCGCAGATCGAGGAGATGACCGCACGCATGCGTGCCGCCGCCGCCGACCTCCAGTTCGAGGTCGCGGCCCGGCTGCGCGACGAGGTCTCCGAGATGAAGAAGGAACTCCGTCAGATGAAGGAGGCGGGCCTGGCCTGACCTCCATCGCGCTGTGTTGCAAGACCGACACAAAGTGCGGTCCGAGGGGCGTCACCGGCAGCGGCCCTGCGTAGGGTTCTGGACAACCGCGGGCGCCGCGGCAACAGGGGACAGCAGCGAGAGGGGTTCGGCGCGTGACCGTCAACATGACCAAGGGTCAGGCCATCAGTCTGCAGAAGAACGACGGGGGCAGCCTGACCGCGGTGCGCATGGGCCTCGGCTGGCAGGCGGCCCCCCGGCGTGGCCTGTTCGGCTCGCGCACGCGGGAGGTCGACCTCGACGCCTCCGCTGTCCTGTTCGCGGACAAGCAGCCCGTCGACGTCGTCTTCTTCCGTCACCTGGTGAGTGACGACGGTTCGGTCAAGCACACCGGTGACAACCTCGTCGGCGGTGTCGGCCAGGGTGGGGACGACGAGGCGATCCTCGTCGACCTGGCCCGCGTCCCGGTCCACGTCGACCAGATCGTCTTCACCGTGAACTCCTTCACGGGCCAGACCTTCCAGGAGGTGCAGAACGCCTTCTGCCGCCTCGTCGACGAGACCAACGGCCAGGAACTCGCCCGCTACACGCTCGACGGGGGTGGCTCCTACACCGCCCAGATCATGGCGAAGGTGCACCGCACGGGCCCGGGCTGGACGCTGACGGCCCTCGGTACGCCGGCCAGCGGCCGGACCTTCCAGGACCTGATGCCGGCGATCCTGCCGCACCTGTAACGGCCCGCCGAGCGGCCCGACCGACACCACGACACAGGGGGACAAGGCGATGACGGCCGAGCTGGTGCGGGGGCAGAACCACCCGCTCTCCCAGGCCCGTCTCGAGATCCGGATCGCGGCCGGAACGCCGGTCGTGGCCGGAGCCACGCTCGGCGACGAGCACGGCAGGGTGCACGGCGTCGAGTGGGTTGCCCACCCGGGCGCCCCCACCCTGCCGGGTCTGGAGGTTCCCCGGCAGGCTGCCGCCGACCACCGTCTCGCGGTCGACCTCGGTGCCGTGCCCGAGGCCGTCCACCGGGTCCATGTGCTGCTCGCCCTGCCCGCGGTGGGCGGTCCCGGGTGCTTCGGCGCCGTCGCCGCCCCGTTCGTCGCGGTGACGGGCCTGGACGGCACCGAGCTCGCCAGCTACACCGTCACCGGCCTGGACGCCGAGTCGGCCGTCGTCGCGCTGGAGCTCTACCGTCGTCAGGGCGCCTGGAAGGTGCGTGCCGTGGGCCAGGGCTACGCGGGCGGTCTCGGCGAACTCCTCACCGACCAGGGCCTTCCCGAGGCCCGCCGGCTCGCGAACGGCATCCACGAGGCAGTGGCCCAAGGCCTGGCCCGCGCGGTACCGGTGGCTCCGCCGCTCACGGCGGGCGGCGACCGCCCCCGGCAGACGGCCACGCCCACACCGGGCCCGGACCAGGGGTCCTCCGCGGCCCACGGGGGCTCCGGCGCCGTACCGCCGCAGGCGCTGTCGCCGTACGGCACATCGTCACCGGACTCCCCACCACAGCCGTTGTCCGCGAACGGCGGCCCGGTCTCCGACGCCCCGCACGGGCCCGCGCACGCATCCGGCTCGGCCCAGCCACCGGCGCCCTCGGCCGGGGGCCCGATCGACTACAGCCACCCTCGGCGGCGGGACGCCGCCCCGCCCCCTCCGCCGCCCGTCGCGCCTCCCGCCCCGCCCGGGCAGCCCGCGCAGCCGGTCGCCGGGGACGCGACCGGCTGGTCCATGGACGAGCGGCTCTACAACCAGGTGTGGGGCATGTTCGAGGATCTGGCCCGCTCCACGGCCGCATACCGAAGTGCCGTCGACTTCGCCGACTCGCGCATGGAGAAGGAGCTCGACGCGGCGCTCGCCGACCCGCGCAGCCGGATCGGTGGGCAGGGTGACGCCGCGCGGGAGGCGGCCCGTGCCAAGCACGCCCAGCTCGTCGAACAGGCCCGCGCGGCCTACGACCGGGATCTCGGCCAGCTGACGGCCGAATCCGAGGTCGTCGAGCCCGCCCTGCCGCCGGCGTTCGCCCGCTGGGACAGCCCCGTCTGGCACGGCTACCGGGTGCCGTTCGAGGTGCCCATGGCCGTGCGCCTGGGTGATCTGCACCTGCCGGAGTGCGCCGAGCTGCGCATCCCCATGCTGGTCAGGCTGCCGCTGGAGCGCGGTCTGTGGATCGACAGCGGAGCCGTCGAATCCCTGGACGGCTCGTTCCTGGACGCCCACGAACTGCATCGCCTCGCCATGGACACGGCCGTGGCGATCGCGGCCAGGCTTCTCGCCGTGCACCCCTCCGGCGACTACACGCTGCACGTCATCGACCCGGCCGGCTCTGGAGCGCAGGCGCTCGCCCCGCTGGCGCGGACCGGCGTGCTCGCGGCCCCGCCCGCCGTCGGCGCCGCGGGCGTGGCGGACGTCCTGGCCCGGCTCACCCAGCGCGTCGACCTGGTGCAGATGGCGGTGCGCGGCGGCGCGGCCGACTCGCTCCCGCCCGGCCTCGACACCTCCGAGCAGCTGCTGATCGTCAACGACTTCCCGCACGGTTTCGACGACAGGGCCGTGACACAGCTGCGCTACCTCGCGGACGAGGGACCCTCCGTCGGCGTCCACCTGATGATGGTCGCGGACCGTGAGGAGGCCTCCGGCTACGGCCCCCTGCTGGACCCGCTGTGGCGCTCGCTGATGCGCCTGACCCCGGTGCCCGACGACCACCTCGCGGACCCGTGGGTCGGGCATGCCTGGACCTTCGAGCCGGCTTCCGTCCCGCCCGGGAGCCAGGTGCTCCAGCAGGTCCTGAGCCAGGTCGCGACGGCCCGTACCAAGTACACGTAAAGCCATCCCCACCTGCTATTTTGACCTTTCTTTTGCCAATCGCTTTACCTTTACTTGGTGATTGAGGTACGGTTGAAAGCACGGAGGGGAGTACTCCCTGTCGACCGCGGCGTACCCGTCAATACGGATCAGGCCTGATCCCGGGGCGTCGGCCCACCGTGGGTGGAAGAGACCTCCGGCAGCGCGACGACGCTGGTTACTTGCCGTTACGTATTGCCGGAGGAACTGTGGATGTTTCCGTGACCCTGTGGGTCCTTACCATCGTGGGCCTCGCCGCCCTCATCGCCGTCGACTTCTTCATCGGCCGCAAGCCGCACGACGTGTCCATCAAGGAAGCCGGTATCTGGACGGTCGTCTGGATCGCCCTGGCCGGCCTCTTCGGCCTCGGCCTGCTCGTCTTCGGTGGTGGCCAGGCCGGCGGAGAGTTCTTCGCGGGCTTCATCACCGAGAAGTCCCTGAGCGTGGACAACCTCTTCGTCTTCGTCCTGATCATGGCGAAGTTCGCGGTGCCCTCGCAGTACCAGCAGCGGGTGCTCCTCGTCGGTGTCCTCATAGCCCTGGTGCTGCGCGCGATCTTCATCGCCGCGGGCGCCGCCATCCTCGCCAGCTTCGCCTGGGTCTTCTACATCTTCGGTGCCTTCCTCATCTACACCGCCTGGAAGCTGATCCAGGAGGCCCGTGCCGACGACGACGATGAGGAGTTCGAGGAGAACAAGCTGCTCAAGGCCGCCGAGCGCAGGTTCGGTGTCGCCGACCGGTACCACGGCACCAAGCTGTGGATCGAGGAGAACGGCAAGCGGGTCATGACCCCGATGCTCGTCGTGATGCTTGCCATCGGCACCACCGACGTGCTGTTCGCGCTCGACTCGATCCCCGCGATCTTCGGCCTGACGCAGGACCCGTACATCGTCTTCACGGCCAACGCGTTCGCCCTGATGGGCCTGCGTCAGCTGTACTTCCTCATCGGCGGCCTGTTGAAGAAGCTGGTCCACCTCAGCTACGGCCTGTCGATCATCCTGGGCTTCATCGGCGTCAAGCTGGTGCTGCACGCCCTGCACGAGTCCGGGGTCCACGTCCCCGAGATCAGCATCCCGGTCTCGCTCGGCGTGATCTGCTCGGTCCTGATCGTCACCACGATCACCAGCCTGATGGCTACCAGGAAGCAGGCGGCGACCGAGGCGGCGCAGGCGGAGAGCGAAGGCGCCCCGAAGGACAGCATCGAGGCCTGACCACGGCCGACGTAGGAAGAACCACCACCGGGAGCGGAGTGCGGCGAATTGCCGGGCACCGCTCCCGGTGCTTGTTTGGTTCCAGAGCGCGTTCCCCGGCCCGGGGGCGCCGTTGCCGGCTGGAGACACTCATGAAGTTCGTGCAGGTCGTCAGTTTCGAGACAGAGCGCCTGGAAGAGATGCAACAGGTTCTGCAGGAGGCGGGGCAGCGCAACGCGGGCAAGCCGGGGGGCCCGACCTACCGCATGCTCCTGAAGGACCGCGACAACCCCAACCGCTATGCGGCGCTGCTCGAGTTCGAGTCGTACGACGAGGCCATGCGCAACAGCGACGACCCCGAGACGGGCCAACTGGCCGAACGGCTGGGCGCGCTGTGCATCGGCGACCGTGTCTACACCAACTACGACGTCCTGGAAGCGGGCGAGCTCAAGTAGCTCCTGGCGTAGTGCAAAGCCGGTTCGCCTCTGCGACGATCACTGCATGCTCGCGAGCCTCAGGAACCGGTGGACGTCCGCGGTGCCGGTGATCGCGGCCGTCCTGCTGGTGTTCACCTGGGGTCGCGATCTGCCCGGCGTGGTCGTGGCCCTCGTGACGCTGGTCCTCGCGGGGGCCGTGCTGGCTGCCGTCCACCACGCCGAGGTGGTCGCCCACCGGGTCGGTGAGCCCTTCGGATCGCTCGTCCTCGCCGTCGCCGTCACGATCATCGAGGTAGCCCTGATCGTCACCCTGATGGCGGACGGTGGCGACAAGAGTTCGACCCTGGCCAGGGACACGGTCTTCGCGGCCGTGATGATCACCTGCAACGGCATCGTCGGCATCAGCCTCCTGGTGGCCTCACTGCGCCACGGCACCGCGGTCTTCAACCCCGAGGGCACCGGCGCCGCCCTCGCCACCGTAGCCACCCTGGCCACGCTGAGCCTGGTGCTGCCGACGTTCACGACGAGCAAGCCGGGCCCGGAGTTCTCCACCACCCAGCTGACCTTCGCCGCTCTCTCCTCGCTGGTCCTGTACGGGCTGTTCGTGGCGACCCAGACCATACGGCACCGCGACTACTTCCTCCCGATCACCCGTCAGGGCGAGGTGATCACCGCCGACGACCACGCCGACGTGCCCACCGCCCGCGCCGCGGTGATCAGCCTGAGCCTGCTGGGTCTGGCCCTGATCGGCGTGGTCGGGCTGGCCAAGGGTGTCTCACCGACCATCGAGTCAGGGGTGGCCAAGGCCGGCCTCCCGCACGCCGTGGTCGGTGTGATCATCGCCCTGCTGGTGCTGCTCCCCGAGACCATCGCCGCACTGCGCTCCGCACGCCGTGACCGTGTGCAGACGAGTCTCAACCTCGCCCTCGGCTCGGCCATGGCCAGCATCGGCCTGACCATCCCCGCGGTCGCCCTGGCATCCGTCTGGCTCTCCGGCCCACTCGTCCTCGGCCTCGGCGCCACCCACATGGTGCTGCTCGCCCTGACCGTGGTGGTGAGCTCGCTGACGGTGGTCCCGGGCCGGGCGACACCGCTCCAGGGCGGTGTCCATCTGGTGCTGTTCGCGGCCTACTTGGAGCTGGCGATCAATCCATAGCCGGCTCCGCCACAGCCGTCACCGCCACGGGCACCGGCCGCGTCTCCGGCAGCAACGCGAAACACCCCAGACTGAGCAACGCGATCCCCGTCAGATACGCCCCCACACCCCAGGGCACCCGCCCGCCCTGCTCCACCAGCGCCGTCGCCACGATCGGCGTGAGCGCACCCCCGATCACCCCGCCGAGGTTGTAGCCGACCGCGGCACCCGTGCAGCGCACCCGCGGTTCGTACAGCTCCGGCAGATACGCGGCGATCACCGCGAACATCGTGATGAACGCGATCATCGCGCCCAGGAAGCCGACGAACATCCACAGCGGCTCGCCGGTCGCGAGCAGCGCCACCATCGGGAACATCCACACCGCGGCCGCCGCACATCCGGCCAGACACAAGGGCCGCCGCCCGTACCGGTCCCCGAGCAGCGCCGCCACCGGTGTGAGCGAGCCCTTCACCAGCACCGCGGCCATGATGCAGGACAGCATGACGGTACGGCTCACCCCGAGCCGCTCCGTCCCGTAGGCGAGGGACCAGGTCGTCACGGCGTAGAAGATCGCGTACCCGACGGCGAGTGCCCCGGCCGTCAGCAGAACGAGCCGCCAATGGTCGCGCGCCACCTCGACGAACGGCACACGCGCGTGGTCGTCGAGCTCCAGGAAGCCAGGGCTCTCCGTGAGCGAGGCGCGCAGCCACAGCCCCACCGTCGCCAGCACTCCGGCCGCCCAGAACGGCACCCGCCAGCCCCACTGCGCGAACTGCGCGTCGGACAGCGTGGCCGACAGCGTCAGCACCACCCCGTTGGCGAGCAGAAAGCCCAGCGCGGGACCCACCTGCGGGAAGCTCGTCCACAGCCCGCGCCGCTCGGCGGGCGCGTGCTCGGCGACCAGCAGGACGGCACCGCCCCACTCCCCGCCCAGCCCCAGACCCTGCAGAAAACGCAAGCCCAGGAGCAGGACGGGCGCCGCGACCCCGATCGTGTCGTACGTCGGCACACAACCGACCGCGACGGTGGCGGCGCCGGTCAGCAGCAGTGAGGCCACGAGCACCGGACGCCGTCCGTGCCGGTCCCCGATGTGCCCGAACAGCACCGAGCCGAGCGGCCGCGCGACGAACCCCACGCCGAACGTCCCGAAGGCGGCCAAAGTCCCCGCCACCGGCGAGAACGTCGGGAAGAACAGCGGCCCAAGGACCAGCGCCGCGGCCGTCCCGTAGACGAAGAAGTCGTAGAACTCGATGGCCGTTCCGGCGAGCGAGGCGGCCGCGAGCCGCGGCATGGAGGGCGCCCTTACGGTGCGTACGTCGTGCATGCCGCGTCAACCACCAGCAGCGAGAGGGGGTTACGGGAGCGCGCGGGCGTGATCAGTACGTGACGGTGATGCGCCGGGCGGGGCCGTCGACGCGGACGATTCCGCTGTAGGGGATGACGAGTTGGGGATCGGTGTGCGTCACGCCGGGAGCATACGGCCCGTACGGCGAGCGCGGCGCCGTGATAAACCGGGGTCTGAGCAGCCCGCCTTCACCGGACCGGAGGAACCGTGCCCCGCACCCTGGCCAACGCCCCGATCATGATCCTCAACGGCCCCAACCTGAACCTGCTCGGTCAGCGTCAGCCGGAGATCTACGGCAAGGACACCCTGGCCGACGTCGAGGCCCTGTGCGCCAAAGCGGCCGCCGCGCACGGCGGCACGGTGGACTTCCGGCAGTCCAACCACGAGGGCGAGCTGGTCGACTGGATCCACGAGGCGCGGCTCGGCCACTGCGGGATCGTCATCAACCCCGGTGCCTACTCGCACACGTCGGTCGCCATCCTGGACGCGCTCAACACCTGTGACGGGCTGCCGGTGCTGGAGGTGCACATCTCCAACATCCACAAGCGCGAGTCCTTCCGGCACCACTCCTACGTCTCGCTGCGCGCCGACGGCGTCATCGCGGGATGCGGGGTGCAGGGCTACGTGTTCGGCGTGGAGCGGGTCGCGGCGCTGGCGGGGCCGGCCCGGTCCGACGTGTAAGGACCGCTGTCCTGGGCGCGCGGTCCTTACAGCTCCTACAGACGCCCCGCTTCCACGATCCGTCGCAGGAAGCGCTGGGTGCGCTCCTCCTGCGGGTCGCCGAAGATCTGCTCGGCCGTTCCGTGCTCCAGCACCACACCCGCGTCCAGAAAACAGACCTGGTCGGCGACCTCGCGCGCGAAACCCATCTCGTGCGTGGCCAGCACCATGGTCATGCCGTCGCCCTTCAGGTCGCGCACGACGTTCAGCACCTCGCCCACCAGCTCCGGATCGAGGGCCGCGGTGATCTCGTCGAGCAGCAGCAGCCGGGGCCGCACGGCGAGGGCCCGTACGATCGCCACACGCTGCTGCTGACCGCCGCTGAGCCGGTCGGGGTACTCGCCCGACTTCCCGGCGAGCCCGAGCCGCTCCAGGAGCTCACGAGCGTGCCCCTCGGCCTCCGCGCGGGTCACGCCGTGCACGCGGCGCGGGGCCAGCGTGATGTTCTCCAGGACCGTCATGTGCGGAAAGAGGTTGTACGCCTGGAAGACCACGCCGATACGGCGCCGTACCGCGTCCTGGTCGACGCGCGGATCGGTGATCTCCTCGTCGTCCAGCCAGATGGCGCCGTCGTCGATCTCCTCGAGGAGGTTGGCGCAGCGCAGCAGTGTCGACTTGCCCGAGCCGGAGGCGCCGATCAGGGCGGTCACCGTGTGTGGGGCGACCTCCAGGTCGACGTCCCGCAGCACGACCGTGTCGCCGAAGGTCTTGCGGACGGACTCCATCCGCAGCACCGGTGCGTCACTCATGCGATCCCTCCCTGGGCCCGCCGGCGGTCCATCCGTGCCGTCACCCAGTCCGTGAACCGGGTCATCGGGATGGTCAGCGCCACGAACACCAGACCCGCGACGATGTAGGGCGTGTAGTTGAGGCTGCGCCCGACGATGATGTCGGCGGCCCGTACGGCGTCGATCGCGCCGCCGATCGACACGAGGCCGGTGTCCTTCTGGAGGGACACCAGGTCGTTCAGCAGGGGCGGCACCTGGCGGCGTACCGCCTGCGGCAGCACCACGTACCGCAGCGCCTGCCGGTTGGAGAGCCCGAGCGAGCGGGCCGCGGCGCGCTGCGAGGGGTGCACGGACTCGATGCCGGCGCGGAACACCTCGGCCACGTACGCCGAGTACGTCAGTGTGAGCGCCGTGCCGCCCAGCCACACCGGGTCGACCGTCACGCCCTGGAGCCGCAGCGCCGGGACGCCCAGGACGACGATCATGAGGTTGATGATGAGCGGAAGGCCGCGGAAGAAGTCCGTGTAGGCGGCGGCCAGGAAGCGCAACGGGAAGAACACCGGGCCGCGCAGCGTGCGCGCGATGGCGATCAGCATGCCGAGCACCAGCACGGCCACACCGCAGATCAGCAGCAGCCGGACGTTCAGCCACAGCCCTTCGAGGACCTTCGGGAACGCCTCGCGCGCGTACTGCCCGTTGAAGAACGTCTCCTTGGTGCGCGGCCAGCCGGGCGCGCTGACGACGACCAGGTAGAGAACCACGGCGGTGACCAGGGTCGAGACCGCGGCGATCGCCGTCGCGCGGCGGGCGCGGGCGCGCTTGAGACGCTCTCGCTCGATCCGCCGCTGCGACGGTGTGTACGAGTCGCCGGTGTCTTCCTTGCCGGACTCGTCCTTCGTGAGCGTCACTTGAGCACCGGGGCGTCGACGGCGTCCGACAGCCACTGCTTTTCCAGCTTGGCGAGCGTGCCGTCCTTGCGCAGCGTGTCCACGGCGGCCGTCACGCAGGAGGTGAGCGCGCTGCCCTTGTCGAGCACGAGCCCGAACTGCTCCGGCGTACCGCCCTGGTTCTCGAACTGCCCGACGATCGTGCCGTCCGTCACCTCGGCCGCCGTGATGTAGAAGGCGGTCGGCAGGTCGACGACGATGGCGTCCACCTGCTTGTTCTCCAGCGCGGACTTGGCCTGGTCGTTCTTGGCGTACGCGGCGGCCTCCCGGGTCGGCTTCACCACGTCCTCGATGTAGTTGAGGCTGGTCGTGCCGACCTGGGCGCCCAGCTTGAGGCCCTTCAGATCCGCGATGCTCGTCGCTTTGGCGGCCTTGGAACCCTTGAGTGCGATGACGGCCTGGCGCACGTCGTAGTAGCCGGAGGAGAAGTCCACGGCCTTCTTGCGCTCGGCGCTGATCGACACCTGGTTGATGTCGAAGTCGAAGGTCTTCTCCCCGGGCGCGAAGGCCTTGTTGAAGGGGACGCTCTGCCAGACGACGGCGCTCTTGTCGTAACCGAGCTGCTTCGCCACGGCGTAGGCGACGGCCGACTCGAAGCCCTTGCCGTTGGCGGGCTTGTCGTCCTTGAACCACGGCTCGTACGCGGGCTCGTCGGTCGCGATCGTCAGCTTGCCGGAGCTCCGGGTGGCCAACTTGCCCTTGGCGCACGTGGTGCCGGTCGACGCCGAGGCCTTGGCGTTCGCGTCGTCCTCCGGCTGCGGAGCACAGCCGACGGCGGTGGCGAGCAGGGCGATGGATGTCGCGGCGGCGGCGCGGCGCAGGGTGCGAGGGGCGATGTGCATGGCGGGAGAGTGACAGTCCACTGTCCCGTTTGTCGAGGTCACGACGGCAATTGTCCGCATATTGGGAACGGGTGTTTCATTTCCGTGAACGCTTTCCGGCCAGAAGGCCTGGGCCGCCGGTCGAGGGCGGGGATCGAAAGACCGGCGGCCCTTACCGCGCAGGAGCCGTCGTCCTGTGCGGGGCTGCCTCCAGTTGACTGCGCCACCACCTGTGCCGGGAGCGCGTGTGTGACATCGGCTCGTGTGACTCGTTCACACGGGGCGCGTGAGCCGAAGCGAGGTCACCGGCGCACACCGGATCGCACTCGGTGGCGTGAGCCGGTGTTCACCACCCCCGCGCGTGCCACTCCGGCAGGTGCGGCCGCTCCGCACCCAGCGAGGTGTCGTTGCCGTGCCCCGGATACACCCAGGTCTCGTCCGGCAGCTCGCCGAAGCAGGCAACATGACCGGCCGTTCCACCGGCACCAGCCTGCCCGCCTGCGACAAGGCCCAGTCCGTCCGCGACTGACCTCACTCGGCGGCAACACCGGCTTCACCTACGACGGCGACGGCAACGAGACCTCCGCCGCCTCCCCGACCGGCACCCGCACGGGCGGCGAGTGGACGTCCTTCACCCAGCTGTCCAGCCTGACGGCCTCCGGCACCGCGTCGAACTACACCTACGCCGGAACCGACCACAACGACCGTCTCACGCGCGGCAGTTCGACCTTCACCAACGCCGCGACCGGCATGACGCGCGAGAACGCCACCGGTTTCGTCCGCGAACCTTCGGGCACCTTGACAGCCATGACCTCCGGCGGGGCAAGCCAGTACTACCTCACCGACGTCCAGGGCAGCGTCATCGGCCTCGTCGACGCCTCCGGCAAGCGCACCGCGACCTACAGCTACGGCACCTACGGCGAGGCCCGCACCACCAGCGGCACCAACCAGCCCTACCGCTACACAGGCACCTACCTCGACCCCAGCGGCCTCTACGACCCCAACCTCGGACGCTTCACCCAGCCCGACCCCTCCGGCAAGGAAAGCAACCCCTACGCCTACGCCGCCGGAGACCCCCGTCAACGGTATTGACCCGAGCGGGCTGGACTTCCTCGGTATGTCAGGTGGCGTTCGTCCCGGGAGGACAGGCTGTCGGGCTGGGCCTGGCCGCCGTAGGGATAGGCATGGAAGCCGCTGGAGGGCCCCTCCCGCACGATGGACTTGGGCGTCAACGGAGCGTACTGGGCCGACGGGGTTCTCGCCGGAGAGGTCATGTAGGAGGCGGAATGTGCACACAAGCAGCGGCGATAACTGACAACTGGCCTGCGACCATTGTCATGTTGCTGTTCGGAGCTGCTGTAATCGCATTCTTCCTCGTCAGAGGAAGGAAGAAGTAGAGATTCGGCGCACGCCGCGTGCCACCCCTGACGAGAGGGGCGGCAGACGCGGCCTGCTTCACTGGAGCTGAATTCCTTGGCAAGCCACGGGCGCGGCAACATCCAGACCGTCAACCAGGGCGTGGATGGGGACGCGCTTGCCTCGCTCGACGTGCAGCTGTCCAGGCGGCGATCGTGGCGGGTGCGCTCTTCGGCTGACCGCTACTGTGCGGTGGCTGCCGGCTCCGACCGACTGCCAGAGACGCGGCTATTCCCCAGGGGCCACCGGGCGGCGGTGCCGCCGACCTACCAGCCCCGCTCGTGCCACTCCCCGAGGTGAGGCCGCTCGGCACCGAGCGTGGTGTCGTTGCCGTGGCCTGGGTAGATCCAGGTCTCGTCCGCGAGTACGAAGACCTTCGCCTCCAGGCCCGACATCAACGACTTGAAGTCCTCGGGCTGTGTTGTCCGGCCAGGGCCTCCCGGGAAGAGACAGTCCCCGGTGAACACATGCGGGTGCCCGTGCGGGTCGTCGTAGACGAGGGCGATCGAACCCGGTGTGTGCCCGACCAGGTGGCGCGCGGTCAGCTCCACGTGCCCCACCCGGATGACGTCGCCGTCCTCGACCAGGACGTCGGTGGGCACGGGGATGCCGTCGGCGTCGTCCCGGCCCGCGTACGTACGCGCGTGCGTGGCCGCGACGACCTCGGCGAGGGCCTGCCAGTGATCACCGTGCTGGTGCGTGGTGACGACGGAGGCGATGCCGTCGTCACCGATCGTGCCGAGCAGGGTGTGCGCGTCGTTGGCGGCGTCGATCAGCAACTGCTCGTCGGTGGCCCGGCAGCGCAGCAGATAGGCGTTGTTGTTCATCGGGCCGACCGCGATCTTGGTGATCATCAGGTCCTTGAGCTCGTGCACGTCGGCGGGCCCGCCGACCGTCACCTGTCCGCTGTACGTCATACCGGTCAGCCTAATCCGTTCCCGAGGGCATGCCGACGGGTCGGGCGGCCGCAGTGCGTTCACCCGGGCCCGCGTCCGCCACAGGCGATGACGGGGTCGTCCGTCAGCGGCGGACCAGTACCGCGTGCGTGACCTTCGGTGAGCTGACCAGCTCGGAGACCCGGTAGCCCTCGACGCCGTCACCCAGGTCGTCGAGCAGCCGTTCTCCGCGCCCGATGAGCATCGGCGCGATCACCAGGTGGACTTCGTCGATCAGCCGGGCGCGCAGGTACTGCCGGATGACCGCCGCCCCGCCGCCGATCCGGACGTCCTTGCCGCCCGCGGCGTCGAACGCACGCTGGAGCACCGTCTCCAGCGGCTCGTCGGTGAAGTGGAAGGTGGTTCCGCCGGCCATCTTGAGCGAGGGGCGCAGATGGTGGGTGTGCACGAAGACATCGTGGTGGTAGGGCGGGTTGTCGCCCCACCAGCCCTGCCAGGACTCGTCCTCCCACGGCCCGCGCTGCGGCCCGAACATGTTGCGCCCCATGATCGTGGCGCCGATGTTCCGGTCTCCGCGGACGAAGCGGTCGACGTCGGTTCCCGTCCTGCCCGCGGCCGAGTCCTCCATCGCGGACATGAACCAGCTGTGCAGCTCGTCGCCCCAGCCGACACCGTCGCCGAAGGGGGCGTCCAGTCGCTGGTTCGTGCCGGCCACGAAGCCGTCGAGGGAGATCGTCACGTTGTGCACCCGGACCTTGGGCATGGCCTTCACCTCTCGAGTCAGGTCGTTCTCTCACCTCTGCGTCGTACGGGGCCCGCGCGGATCGACACCCCCGCCGACATTCTCTTCCTCAGGAGCCGTTGGCGCGGGGTGCTACAGCGGGGGCAGCGAGGGCAGGGTGCCGCCGTGCACCCTCAGCAGCGAGCCGTCGCGGCGGCCGGCGAGCCAGCCGAGCAGGTCGGCCCGGCGCCCGGACACGATGAGTGCCGCCTCCTCGGGACGTCCGGTCGGGCTCCGGCGGCCGTCGTCCTCCTCGATCAGGAGGGCCGGTACGCCGGGGTGGCCCCGGAACCGCTCCGTGAGGAAGTCGATCTCGCGCTGGGTGAACTCCTCCGGGAGATCCTCCAGCTCGTACCCGATCCCGAGGTCCACGTGGTGCAGCTCCACCTCGACCCATCGCCGGAACGGCACCCGGGACGCCGAGTCGGTGACCCCGTTGCGCAGTTCCACCGTGCGGGACCAGTCGGCCGGTTCCGCCCCCGCCTCCTGGAAGCGCGCGGCGCTGTCGCGGAGGTCGGCGAGCTGGACGTCCAGGGGGCGAGCGGCGTCCCGCTCGATGTCGGCGTCACGTACGTCCGCGGACGCATACATGGGCTGCCCGCGCAGAACGTTCACGACGGCGTCGGCGTTGCGGGAGAGATGCGCGAGGACGTGACCCCGGCTCCAGCCCGGCAGCCGTGACGACTCGGTCACCGACGCGTTGTCCATCCCGGCGGCTGCGGTCAGCAGCCGCTCGGTCGCGCCACGTACAGACTCCAGGTCATGAGCGTGATCAATCATGCTGCTGACCCTAGCCCCGCCACACCTTTGGGTGAAGGTGGTGAAGCAGTGCCGGAAATCGAATGCACGTGCTATATGGTCGGGTGCGGCGTCGGGCATGCTGGAGGGCCGGGGATTGTTATGCCTCCTGGGAATCCGACCGGCGTTGTCAGTGGCTCCCCCTAGTCTGAGAAAGCACGGGGGCCCCGCCCCTGTCACCACTCTCAAGAAAGGTGCGGACCGGCGTGGCCGACCGTCTCATCGTCCGTGGCGCGCGCGAGCACAACCTGAAGAACGTCTCGCTCGACCTGCCTCGCGACTCGCTCATCGTCTTCACGGGCCTGTCCGGGTCGGGCAAGTCCTCCCTGGCCTTCGACACCATCTTCGCCGAGGGCCAGCGGCGCTACGTGGAGTCGCTCTCCTCGTACGCCCGCCAGTTCCTCGGCCAGATGGACAAGCCCGACGTCGACTTCATCGAGGGCCTGTCGCCCGCGGTCTCCATCGACCAGAAGTCGACCTCGCGCAACCCGCGCTCGACGGTCGGCACCATCACCGAGGTCTACGACTACCTGCGTCTGCTCTTCGCGCGCATCGGCAAGCCGCACTGCCCCGAATGCGGCCGTCCGATCGCGCGCCAGTCGCCGCAGGCCATCGTCGACCGGGTCCTGGAGCTGCCGGAGGGCAGTCGCTTCCAGGTGCTCTCGCCGCTGGTGCGGGAGCGCAAGGGGGAGTTCGTCGACCTCTTCGCCGATCTCCAGACCAAGGGGTACAGCCGTGCGCGCGTGGACGGCGAGACCGTCCAGCTCTCCAACCCCCCCACGCTCAAGAAGCAGGAGAAGCACACCATCGAGGTGGTCATCGACCGCCTCACGGTGAAGGACTCCGCCAAGCGCCGCCTCACCGACTCCGTCGAGACCGCGCTCGGGCTGTCCGGCGGCATGGTCGTGCTCGACTTCGTCGACCTCCCCGAGGACGACCCCGAGCGCGAGCGCATGTTCTCGGAGCACCTCTACTGCACGTACGACGACCTGTCCTTCGAGGAGCTGGAGCCCCGCTCCTTCTCCTTCAACTCGCCCTTCGGCGCCTGCCCCGAGTGCACCGGCATCGGCACGCGCATGGAGGTCGACCCGGAGCTGATCGTCCCGGACGAGGACAAGTCCCTCGACGAGGGCGCCATCCACCCCTGGTCCCACGGGCACACCAAGGACTACTTCGGCCGCCTGATCGGCGCCCTCGCGGACGCCCTCGGGTTCCGGACGGACATCCCCTTCGCGGGACTGCCGCAGCGCGCCAAGAAGGCCCTGCTGTACGGGCACAAGACGCAGATCGAGGTCCGCTACCGGAACAGGTACGGCCGCGAGCGCGTCTACACGACCCCCTTCGAAGGTGCCGTGCCCTTCGTCAAGCGCCGGCACAGCGAGTCCGAGAGCGACGCCAGCCGTGAGCGCTTCGAGGGCTACATGCGCGAGGTGCCCTGTCCCACCTGCGAGGGCACCCGCCTCAAGCCGCTCGTCCTCGCGGTCACCGTCATGGGCAAGTCGATCGCCGAGGTCTCGGGGATGTCCATCAGCGACTGCGCGGACTTCCTCGGGGAGCTGAAGCTCAGCGCCCGCGACAAGAAGATTGCCGAGCGGGTGCTGAAGGAGGTCAACGAACGACTGAAGTTCCTGGTCGACGTCGGCCTGGACTACCTCTCGCTGAACCGCGCGGCCGGCACCCTGTCCGGCGGTGAGGCCCAGCGCATCCGCCTGGCCACCCAGATCGGCTCCGGGCTCGTCGGCGTCCTGTACGTCCTCGACGAGCCGTCCATCGGCCTACACCAGCGCGACAACCACCGGCTCATCGAGACCCTGGTCCGGCTGCGGGACATGGGCAACACGCTCATCGTCGTCGAGCACGACGAGGACACCATCAAGGTCGCCGACTGGATCGTCGACATCGGTCCCGGCGCGGGCGAGCACGGCGGCAAGGTCGTGCACAGCGGCTCCCTGAAGGAACTGTTGGACAACGACGAGTCGCAGACCGGCCAGTACCTGTCGGGCAAGAAGGCCATCCCGCTGCCCGACATCCGGCGCCCCCTGGACCCGTCCCGCCGGCTCACCGTGCACGGCGCCCGCGAGAACAACCTCCAGGACATCGACGTGTCCTTCCCGCTGGGCGTGTTCACCGCGGTCACCGGTGTCTCAGGGTCCGGCAAGTCGACGCTGGTCAACGACATCCTGTACACGCACCTGGCCCGCGAGCTGAACGGCGCCCGGAGCGTCCCGGGACGGCACACGCGTGTGGACGGCGACGACCTCGTCGACAAGGTCGTCCACGTCGACCAGTCGCCCATCGGCCGCACCCCGCGGTCCAACCCGGCGACGTACACCGGCGTCTTCGACCACGTCCGCAAGCTGTTCGCCGAGACGACCGAGGCGAAGGTCCGCGGCTACATGCCCGGCCGGTTCTCCTTCAACGTCAAGGGCGGCCGCTGCGAGAACTGCGCGGGCGACGGCACCATCAAGATCGAGATGAACTTCCTCCCGGACGTCTACGTCCCGTGCGAGGTCTGCCACGGCGCCCGCTACAACCGGGAGACCCTGGAGGTCCACTACAAGGGCAAGTCCATCGCCGACATCCTGAACATGCCGATCGAGGAGGCCACGGGGTTCTTCGAGGCCGTCCCCGCGATCGCGCGCCACCTCAACACCCTCAAGGACGTCGGGCTCGGCTACGTCCGTCTCGGCCAGGCCGCGACCACCCTGTCCGGTGGCGAGGCCCAGCGGGTGAAGCTCGCCAGCGAGCTCCAGAAGCGCTCCACCGGCCGTACGGTCTACGTCCTGGACGAGCCCACCACCGGTCTGCACTTCGAGGACATCAGCAAGCTGCTGACGGTCCTGTCCGGCCTCGTCGACAAGGGCAACACGGTCATCGTCATCGAGCACAACCTCGATGTGATCAAGACGGCCGACTGGGTCGTCGACATGGGCCCCGAGGGCGGTGCCGGCGGCGGACTCGTCGTGGCCGAGGGCACGCCTGAGGAAGTCGCCGGGGTCCCCGCGAGTCACACCGGCAAGTTCCTCAGGGAGATCCTGGACGCCGATCGCATCAGCGACGCCACCGCGGTGAAGGCACCGCGCAAGGCGGCAGCCAAGAAGACGACCGCGGCCAAGAAGGCGGTCGCCGCCAAGCCGACGGCCAGGACGACGGCCGCCAAGAAGACGAGCCGGGCCCGCAAGGCCTGAGACGCCGGACACCTCAGGGACCACACGAACGGGCGGGGGGCCCCCGGGCCGCCCCCCCCCGGGCCCCCCCCCCCCCCGGGCGGCGGCCCGGGGGGCCCCGGCGGCCGGCGGGGCGGGGCGGGGGCGGCGTGGGCGGGGGGCGG
>NZ_JBIAKA010000017.1:70462-129792 GCF_042872225.1 Streptomyces sp. NPDC005374
CCCCAACAACCCCGCCCGGCCCCCCCCCGCCTTCCCCGCCCCCCCCCCCCCCCCCCCCCCCCCGGGGGGGGGCCCCGGGGGCACCCCCCGGGGGCCCCCCGCCCGTTCCACCTGCGGCGACCGTGACTACCACGGCCGGACGGCGTCCTCAGAGAGCGCCGACTTCGGACGCGTACGGCGGTTCCGCCCCCGCCCGTGAGCAGGTGACCGCCGCCGCGCGCGCCGCGAATCGCAGCAGCCGGGTCCAGTCGTCGACGCCCAGCCCGGCGAGCGCCGCAGGGGACAGTGCGTCCAGGGTGGCGAGGCCGTGCAGCAGCGCCGCGTTCACCGTGTCGCCGGCGCCGATGGTGTCCACGACGTCGACCTTCTCGCCCGGCACCGGAAGGGCCGCCCCGTCCCGGGTGAACACGGTCAGTCCGTCACCGCCGTGGGTGATCACGACGGCCGAGGGCCCCGCGGCCAGCCACTCGCGCGGGGTACCGCCCAGCCACAGTGCGTCCTCCTCGGAGAGCTTGAGCAGGGACACCGAGGGCAGCCAGCTCCTGAACCGGGCCCGGTAGGCGTCCGCGTCGGGGATCAGCCCGGCCCGGATGTTCGGGTCGAGCGCGGTGAACACACCCTGCGCGGCAGCGGTCCGCAGCAACTCCTCGTACGCGCTCGCCCCCGGTTCCAGGACGAGCGAGCAAGTGCCGAAGGACATCGCGCGTGTACCGGCGGGGAGTTCGGCGGGCGCCTCGAACAGGCGGTCGGCGGTGCCGTCGACGTAGAAGGAGTAGGCGGCCGAGCCGCCGGCGTCGATCGTGGCGACGGCGAGCGTGGTGGGTTCCGCGCCCCGCTGCACGGTGGACACGTCCACCTTGGCCTCCCGCAGCCCCTGAACCAGGGCGTCGCCGAAGGCGTCGAGCGAGATCCGGGAGCAGAAGGCCGTGGGGGAGCCGAGGCGGCCGAGGGCCACAGCGGTGTTGTACGGGCCACCGCCGAGCGCGGGCTTGAGACCGGCGAGGGCGCCCCTGTCCTGCGGTACCAGATCGATCAGGGCCTCACCGGCGACGACGATCACGAGACGGTTCCTTTCGTGAACTGCGAGGGAGTCGGGTGTTCCGGGGCCGGCCCGGAGCGCGCGGGCCGCTCCCCGGAGTCGGTGCAGCCGCACGACGTGCGGTGGACGAAGGTGCAGGCGAGACGCACGGTCCGGGCGGGCCGGTCCGGTGCGGCGAGGCGGTCCAGGAGCACCCGGACCGCCTGGGCGCCGATCTCCCTGCTGGGCTGGGCGATCGCGGTGAGCCGGGGCGAGAACAGATCGGCCCAGGCGAAGTCGTCGAAGCAGCACAGGGCGAGGTCGTCCGGTACGCAGAGGCCGCGTTCGCGCAGGGCACGCAGGGTGCCGATGGTCATCGTGTTGTTGGCGGTGACGAGGGCGGTGGGCGGTGCGGCCAGGGCGAGCAGGGCGGCCGTGGCCCGTTCGGCTCCGGCCGACTCGGAGTCGCCGTGGACGACGAGGTGATCGTCGTAGGGGAGGCGGGCGGCCGTGAGGCCCTGCCGGTATCCGGCGATCCGCTCGGCGGTGGTGCTGAGCCCCGGCAGGCCGGCCACCAGGGCGATGCGCCGGTGGCCGAGTCCGGCGAGATGGGTGACCAGCCGGGCCGTCGGTTCGGTGTTCTCGGCGCAGACCTGGTCGAAGCGTTGCGGGCCGTCCCCGGGGGCGTCGACCAGCCGGTCGAGGAACACGGTGGGGACCTCGTGGCGCCCGAGGTAGGCGACGAGTTCGCGCGGGTCCACCGAGGGCGCGACGATCATGCCGTCCACGCGCCGCTCGTGCAGCAGTTGGACGACCTTGCGCTCGTGCTCGGGGTCGTCGTGCGGATCGGCGATGAGCAGGCTGTAGCCGTGTTCCAGGGCGCTCGCCTCGACGCCCTGGAGGATCTCCGTGAAGTACGGATTGCTGATCGCCGACACCGCGAGCCCGATGGAGCGGGTGCGGGAGGTCACCAGGGAGCGGGCGAGGGTGTTGGGGGTGTAGCCGAGCTCTTCGACGGCGTCCAGCACGGCCTGGCGGGTGTGCGGCAGGACCGGCCGGGTGTCGTTGAGGACGTGCGAGACGGTCGCCACGGACACTCCCGCGCTGCGTGCCACGTCGGCCATGGTCGGCATCGATTCCCCCTTCCGGAACGGCGGCCCACGGCCGGAAGGTATCCCATCGGAGTGCACACGTAAACGCTTGCGCAAGCGTTTACGTCCAGTCACCGACCCGACGTCACAGCGCTCACTCCCAGTCCCATCCGATCCCCACGATCCCCGACCGCACCCGCGGCTCGACGAGGTGGACCGAGTGGTGGTGGCCGGTGAGGGAGAGCTCCTGGCGGCCGCTGCGGGGTGCCGCGGGGGAGTGCTGGGCGAAGCGGTGGCAGCGCAGGGGCAGGGCGTTCGCGTCGAAACGGACCTGGAGCGCGTACTGACCGCCCGGCACGCCGAAGCCGCGGACGTATTCGCGGGACGCACCCGCCGTGCCGTCCTCGATGCGGTACCGGAAGAGGAAGGTGTCCCCCGCCCGCAGCCGCGCGTCGAGGAGCAGCTCGGCCACCAGGACTCCGGTGTCGTGGTGCGAACGGACGCGCCCCGTACGGCAGTTCTCCAGGGCGTGCACGGTCATGAGCTCCGGCACGCACCCCGGGTCGCCGTGGTGGACGGCCATGAAGCGGTCCACGCCCTCCCGGTGGGCGCGCACGATGTGGTGCGACTCGCGGCTGCCCAGCTCGCGACGCGCCCCGATGTCTATCCGCTCGTGGTGCCCGAGGGTGTGCAGCCCGCCGTCGAGGGGCGAGTCCAGCTCGTCCAGCAACTGTGCGAGGACGTCCGAGGCCGCGAGGAGGGAGCGGTAGGAACGGGCTGCGGGCCGCTCGCCCGCCGACCGGTCCTCGTGTTCGGCGAGCAGCCGGATCAGTGACTCCTCCGGCAGCTGAAGGATCTCCTCCAGCGCCCGTACGGCCCGCAGCGACTCGGGGCGCTGCGGGCGTCGGGCACCCTGCTGCCAGTAACTCAGGCTGGTGACACCGACCTTGACCCCGTACCGCGACAGATGGTGCTGGACACGCTGCAGCGGCAGCCCCCGGGCGGCGATCGCGGCACGCAGCGCGACATGGAAGGGGCCGCCTCGCAGGGCCGTGTCCAGTTCCGCGTGCTGTGTGGCGTGCGGCATGCAGGGGCCTTTCTGTGCAGGTCCGGGCGGCTGGTCAGGCCGTTCGTGAGGGTGCGTCGGGGCCGTCCGCAGCCGTACCGGAGGAGGCTTCACATCCGTACGCCGTCGTTCCCGGCCCCGAGTTCCCCCGCATTGAAGCGTGTTGACCAAGTCCCGACAACACTTGTCGCCGAACAGCGGTGCACGAAGGGGCGGTCCGCGGGCCTGTTGACGACCCGACGACGGCACGTTCACGGCCTGTCGGTGGGACATTCCCCGTCGGACCGAGGACCGCGTCCCGCGGCCCGCGCGCTCAGGTGGGTGTGGTCTCGCCGTCGTTGCCCAGCAGCTCCCGGATCGCCCGCGCCGACAGCGCCGACTTGGGCAGGAAGCCGCGCGCCGGACTGCCCGCGATCAGCTCCTCGAAGTCCTCCAGCATGTGCGTGGAGATCAGGATGACGACCGCGGAGACACTGCGGGCCAGCTCCACCGCCACGTCGAGACCGCTCTCGCCGTTGAGATCGAGATCGACCAGGACGACGTCCGGGGTCAGCTCCGCGGCCCGTACCAGAGCCTCCGTACCGGACAGTGCGACGCCGACGACCGGTATCCCGTCGCGTTCCAGCAGGCTTCGCGCGGCCTCCAGGAACCGGATGCTGTCATCGACGAGAAGACAGCGCATGGACATGCGGACAGGGTCCCAACCGTTGGATGATCGCGCTTTCCGGCTACCCGGAAAGAGTGGGGCCGGATTGCTTCCCGGCACCTGGAATGTGCTCAAGTCCTTTGCCGAACAAGCCAGTTCCCGCTCACCCAGCGCAGCGGAAGGTGACGGGCGGTAGCATGTGGGCTGCCCTGAGGAGGCCGCGGAAGGCCGGTCGAGTGGGGGTGTGCGATGACGGCGCCGCTCGAGGAAGTCGAAGACGTCGCAGGGCGCCGAGGGCGTCGCGCCCTGGTCTCGGTGCTGGTGGCGGCCGCGCTGCTGCTCGCCGCGTGCGGTGCCGGAGGCGACGGGGGCAACGGCGAGCGGGCGCGTACGGACACCACCTGCGACGGCAGGATCGACGGCACCGCGCAGGTCACAGTGTGGTTCCACGCCGGGCCGAGCGCCGAGTCCGCCACCCTGCGCCGCCAGGTCCAGGACTTCAACAGGGCACAGCGGCAGGTACGGGTCGAGGTCGTCACCCTTCCCGAGCAGCGGTCGTACAACGAACTCGTGCTCTCCGCCGCGGCCAGCGGCGATCTGCCGGACCTGCTCGACTTCGACGGGCCCCGGCTCTACAGCTACGCCTGGTCCGGCAGGATCAAGCCGATCGACTCCTGCCTGTCCGACGGGCTCCGGGAGGATCTGCTGCCGTCGATCCGTCAGCAGGGCACCTACGCAGGGCGGTTGTTCGGCATCGGCACCTTCGACTCGGGGCTCGGGCTCTACGTGCGGCCGTCGGCGCTGCGGCAGGCCGGCATCCGCATTCCCGAGGGTCCCGCGGACGCCTGGACCGCCGACGAGTTCACGGCCGTCCTGCGCATGCTGCGCGGGGCGGGATACCGGTACCCGCTCGATCTGGGCCTCGTCCACGCGAAACCCGGCGAGGAGTGGAACACCTACGGCTTCGCACCGGCGGTGTGGTCGGCGGGCGGGGAGCTCATCGACCCCAGGACGTTCCGGACCGCCGACGGTTTCCTCAACGGACCCGAGTCGGTCAGGGCGCTCACCACCCTGCAGAACTGGGTCGAGGAGGGACTCGTCGAGCCCGGCAGGACCGACCAGGCGTTCGAGCAGGGGCTCAGCATCATCTCCTGGACCGGCCACTGGAGGTACCCGGACTACACCAGGCGCTTCCCCGGCGACGTGGCGATCGTGCCGCTGCCCGACTTCGGTGCGGGCACCGTGACCGGGATGGGCTCCTGGCAGTGGGGCGTGCCCTCGGGCGGGGCCGACGGCGACGCCGTATGGCGTTTCCTCGCCTATCTGCTGAAGCCGGACCAGATCCACCGGATGACCGAGGCCAACGGCGCGATCCCGGCCACGGACAGCGCGGTGAAGCTCTCACCGGAGTATGCCGAAGGCGGTGCCGAGCGCCTGTTCATCGAGCAGTTGACGGACGGAGTGGCCCGGCCGAGGCCGCGGACACCCGCCTATCCGGCGATCACCGAGGCGTTCTCCCGGGCCTTCCCGAAGATCATGATCGACAGGGCACCGGTGAAGCCGACACTGGACGAAGCGGTCGAGGCCATCGACAAGGACCTTGCCGCTCATGACGGTTATCCGAAGGGCGGATCATGAGCCGCTGCCTTCCGACGTCGCGTGGCCGGTCCTTTCCGTACATGGACCGGCTCTCGGAACACGTGGACGGCAGTGGAGTTCACGAGCATGCTGGAGAGGTCGCGGAAGCCCGGCCACGCCGGCCCGTTCGACGCCGACAGGCGGTACGCCGACGACGCGTGAGTGCGCGCGGCGCCGTCCAGGAAGAGGTGTTTCGCATGACGGAAACCCACGGCACGACACCCGGAAGAGACGCCGTCTGAGGCCCTGTCATGCGCCGCTCACCGCTCAGACGAAGAAACCCCCGGGCCCCGCAGCGCGTCCCGCTCCTCGCCCGGCTGCGCGTGGGCCGCAAACTGATGCTGCTGGTCCTGCTGCCGGTGACCGGGCTGCTGGTCTTCACCGCGTTCAGTTCCGTGGCCCAGTGGCGGGAGGCGCGGGCCCTGCGCGACTTCCACACCGGGGCCGAGGTGTCGTTCGCGACGACCGGGGTCACCGCCGCCGTCGCGCGCGAACGGCTCGTCGCAGTCGAGGCCCGGCTGCGCCCCGGCCCGGGCACCCTGGCGGAGCGGGCCGAAGCCGAGCGCACCACCGGCCGGGTCCTGGAGCGGGCGGCGGCCCACACCGCCTCGTGGTCCGGATCCGACGTGGCCGGCGACCTCGACGCCCTCGGCCGTCAACTGCACTCCCTGCGCGTCCAGACGGCCACCGGCTCGCTCACCGCCCCGGACATCGCCGAGCAGTACGGCAACGTCGAGGGCACCCTGCTCCACGACGTCGCCGCGCTCGAGTCCGGCCGCCCCACCCGGGCGTCGGGCCGCGCGGCCGACGCCCACATCGCGCTGCTCCGGGCCATCGAGGCCGCCGAACGGGAACAGGCGGAGGTGGCCGCCCTGCTCGCCGGGCCCACCGGCCGGCCCACCGGCGCCGGACGCTGGCCCGCCCTGGAGACGGCCCAGCTCGACGCCTTCCGGGAGAACACCTCGGCCGAACTGCGCACCCGGCTCTACGTCATCCAGTTCCAGGACCCCGGCCGGGCCGTCCGCAGGGTCCGCGACCTGCTCGCCACCGCCCGCCCGGAGAACGCCTCCTGGCCCTCGTACGAGCGCTGGCTCGCCGACTCCGGCGCCCGCGTCGACGCCCTGCGCGGCATCCAGGACCGGGCCGCGGGCGAACTCGACACCACCGCCGGCCACGACCGCCGCAGCGCGGAGACCCGGGTGGTGCGCGACCTCACCCTCTCCCTGACCGTGCTCGCCCTCGTCACCTTCCTCGCCCTCGCGCTCAGCCGGTCGATCACCCGGCCCCTGGACCAGGTCTCCGCGGGCGCCCGGGCACTGTCGTACGGCGATCTCTCGTACGACATCCGTTACGCGGGCCGTGACGAACTGGGCGAGGTCGCCGACACCTTCCGCGAGCTGCGGGTGACCACCGAGCGGCTGGCCGCCGAGATCCGCGCCATGAACACGGCGATCGACCACAACCGCCTCGAACACCGCGCCGACGAGGCCTCCTTCGAGGGCACCTGGAGTCAGCTGCTCGGCGGCATGAACGCCACCATGGCGTCCTTCGCGGCGGCGCACGGGCGGCGCGAGAAGGCCGAACAGGAACTGGCGAGCATCTTCAACCTCTCCCTGGACCTGCTCTGCATCAGCGGGGTCGACGGCTACTTCAAGCGGGTCAACCCGGCCTTCGAACGCCTCCTGGGTCACTCGCGCGCGACGATCCTGACGACACCGTTCATCGAGTTCGTGCACGAGGAGGACCGGAACACCACCCGTGAGGCCCTCGCGCGGCTCGCGGACGGAGTCGAGGTGGCCGAGTTCGAGAACCGCTACCTGCGCGCGGACGGCACCGAGCGCTGGCTCCAGTGGAGCGCCCGGCCGGTCCCGGAGGAAGGCCTCGTCTATGCCACCGCCCGCGATGTCACCGAGAGCCGCCGCACCGCGCGGGAGCAGGCCGCCCTGCGCCGGGTCGCCACCCTGGTGGCCCACGGTGCCCCGCCCGCAGAGGTGTTCGCGAGGGTGGCAGAGGAGGTGGGGGACCTGCTGGACACCACCGCGGCCGTGCTGCGGCAGGAACCCGACGGCAGCCAGACCGTCCTCGGCACCGTGCTCGGCCTCCCGGAGGCAGTCGAAGAGGCCACGCGCGAGGAGCGCCGAAAGGCGGGGCGGGAGGCGGTCGACGAGGTCACCCGGACCCGGCGGGCCGCCCATGTCGGCCACGCCGTGGGCGCTCCCATCGTCGTCGACGACCGGCTGTGGGGCTTCGTCCTCGCGGCCTCCCGGCTGGACCCGCTGCCCGCCGGCACCGAGTCGCGGCTGGCCGACTTCACCGAACTCGTCGCCACCGCCATCGCCAACGCCGACAGCCGCGACCAGCTGACCGCCTCACGCGCGCGTGTGGTGGCCGCTGCGGACGCCTCCAGGCGGCGCATCGAGCGCGATCTGCACGACGGGGTCCAGCAACGGCTCGTCGCCTGCCAGCTGGAGCTGCGGCTCGCCGAGACCCTGGTGACCGACCCGTCCGCGGAACTCGCCGAGCAGCTGGCGCACGTCGGCAAGGGCCTCGACGAGGCCTTCCAGGACCTGCTCCAGGTGGCCCGGGGCATCCACCCGGCCATCCTGTCCAAGGGCGGCCTGGGCCCCGCACTGCGTTCCCTGGCCCGCCGCTCCGCCGTCCCCGTGGAGCTCGACCTGAGGCTCCCCGCGGCCCGGCTGCCGGAGCCGCTGGAGGTGGCCGCCTACTACGTGGTTTCCGAGTGCCTGACCAACGCGGCGAAGCACGCGCACGCGCGTGTGGTGGAAGTGGCGGCGCAGACCCGGAACGGGTTCCTGGAGCTGACCATCCGCGACGACGGCGTCGGCGGCGCCGACCCGGGTCGCGGCTCCGGTCTCATCGGGCTCACCGACCGGGTCGAGGCGATCGGCGGCAAACTGGCCGTCGCCGGCCCGCCCGGCGAGGGCACGACCCTGGACGTGCGGCTGCCCTTGGGCGGGCCCTCGCCGGACTTGTGACCGCCCGAGGCGCACACCGGGGAGTCCGTCCAAGTGGGGGAGCCTGAACTCGGTGACGTCGTGCACGCCGCGGGCGGTCCTGTCGGACGGAGAGGCATCCGTCCGGCTCTATGGCCTGTCGTCGCGTTCCCGCCCGCCTCCGGGCGGGCGGCGCGAAGGTGACGACAGGTTCTGGAGGCGGTGGGTTCCGCCGTTCCGTGCGGTCAGCAGACGCTTGGCGCGCACGATGTCGGGATCCCTGGGATCCAGGTCGTCGATCACGCCGTACGCCTCGTCCGGGTGCCGGCGGGCACGGGCCGGTCGCCGCTGCTTCTCGATCCGTGTCCGCCGCATCTCCAGCACCCTTCGGCCGTGCGACCCGCGTCCCTCGCCCGGGACGGCCGGTCGGACTGCAACTGCACTGGTTCGAGAATCGCCCGGACACGTCCGCGTGTCGTCACGGCAAGCCGCCAATTCCGCTTCCGGCTAGCCGTAACCCCATGGGTGGGGCAGGCTGTTGGGGCGCAGGCAGCGGGCCGGGCCGGGACAGCGCCGGCCCGGGACGACGCACCGCGGAGGCCGGGCAGGGGGCCGGGGTCATGGACGACGTATCGCAACGGCCGGCACGGGGACGGGTCGTCCTCGCCGACGACGACATCCTGCTCAGGGAGGGCCTGGCCAGCCTGTGCGAGCGCCTCGGGTACCAGGTCGCGGGTCAGGCCGGCGACGCGGCCCGGCTCCTGGAACTGGTCGACGAGGAACGCCCCGAACTGGCGATCGTCGACATCAGGATGCCCCCGGACCACTCGACCGAGGGCCTCAAGGCGGCCCGCGCGATCCGCGAACGCCACCCCGCCACCGGCATCCTGGTCCTGTCGGCGTTCGTCGAGGTCGAGGACGCCCTGGAACTGCTGGCGAGCGGACGCAAGGTCGGCTACCTCCTCAAGAGCCGGGTCACGGTCGTCGACGAGTTCTTCGAAGCCCTGGAGCGCATCCGCCGGGGCGGCTCGGTCGTCGACCCGTCCCTGGTGCAGGAACTGTTCTCCGCGCAGCGCCGCGACGACCCCCTCGCGCATCTCAGCGCCAGGGAGCGCGAGGTCCTGGCCCTGATGGCGGAGGGCCGCTCCAACGCGGGCATCGGCCGCCGCCTGTGGGTCACCGAGGGCACCGTCGAGAAGCACGTCCGCAGCATTCTGGGCAAACTCGGTTTCACGGAGGACACCGACGACCACCGCCGTGTCCTGGCCGTGCTGACGTTCCTGGAGTCCCGCTAGCCGTTGTCCACAGGCTCGTCGGAGTGTCAGCCCTCGCCAGTAGGGTGTGAGACATGGCCGACCCCTCCAGCTACCGCCCCAAACCAGGGGAGATCCCGGACTCTCCCGGGGTGTACAGGTTCCGCGACGAGCACCGCCGGGTGATCTACGTCGGAAAGGCGAAAAGCCTCCGCCAGCGCCTGGCGAACTACTTCCAGGACCTGGCGGGCCTGCACCCCCGCACCCGCACGATGGTGACCACGGCCGCGTCCGTGGAGTGGACGGTGGTGTCCACGGAGGTCGAGGCCCTCCAGCTGGAGTACTCCTGGATCAAGGAGTACGACCCCCGGTTCAACGTCAAGTACCGCGACGACAAGAGCTACCCGTACCTCGCCGTGACGATGAACGAGGACTTCCCGCGCGTGCAGGTGATGCGCGGCCACAAACGCAAGGGCGTCAGGTACTTCGGACCGTACGGCCACGCGTGGGCGATCCGCGACACCGTCGACCTCCTGCTGCGCGTCTTCCCCGTCCGCACCTGCTCCGCCGGCGTCTTCAAGAACGCCACCCGCACCGGCCGCCCCTGCCTCCTCGGCTACATCGGCAAGTGCTCGGCGCCCTGCGTCGACCGCGTCTCGGCAGACGAACACCGGGATCTGGCCGAGGAGTTCTGCGACTTCATGGCCGGCCGCACCGGCACCTACATCCGCCGCCTCGAGAAGCAGATGGCGGACGCGGCCGAGGACATGGAGTACGAGCGGGCGGCCCGTCTGCGGGACGACATCGGGGCCCTGAAGAAGGCCATGGAGAAGAGCGCGGTCGTGCTCGCCGACGCGACCGACGCCGACCTGATCGCGGTCGCCGAGGACGAGCTGGAGGCCGCCGTCCAGATCTTCCACGTCCGCGGCGGACGCGTCCGCGGCCAGCGCGGCTGGGTCACCGACAAGGTCGAGGAGATCACCACCGGCGCCCTCGTCGAGCACGCCCTCCAGCAGCTCTACGGCGAGGAGAAGGGCGACTCGGTCCCCAAGGAGGTGCTCGTCCCGGCCCTGCCCGACCCGGTGGAGCCGGTCCAGGAGTGGCTGACGGAGCGGCGCGGGTCGGGCGTCTCGCTGCGCATCCCGCAGCGCGGCGACAAGAAGGCCCTCATGGAGACCGTGCAGCGCAACGCCCTCCAGACACTCGCCCTCCACAAGACCAAGCGCGCCTCCGACCTGACCACGCGCTCGCGTGCCCTGGAGGAGATCGCCGAGGCCCTCGACCTGGACAGCGCCCCGCTCAGGATCGAGTGCTACGACATCTCCCACCTCCAGGGCGACGACGTGGTCGCCTCCATGGTCGTCTTCGAGGACGGCCTGCAGCGCAAGAGCGAGTACCGGCGCTTCCAGATCAAAGGATTCGCGGGGCAGGACGACGTTCGGTCCATGCACGAGGTGATCTCCCGCCGCTTCCGGCGCTATCTCGCCGAGAAGGAGAAGACGGGGGAGTGGACCGACGGCGAGGACACCTTCACCGAGGAGGACGGCCGCCCCAAGAAGTTCGCCTACCCGCCCCAGCTCGTCGTCGTCGACGGCGGACAGCCCCAGGTCGCCGCCGCCAAGCGGGCCCTGGACGAGCTCGGTATCGACGACATCGCCGTCTGCGGCCTCGCCAAGCGCCTGGAGGAGGTCTGGCTCCCGGACGACGACGACCCGGTCGTGCTCCCCCGCACCAGCGAAGGCCTGTACCTTCTGCAGCGGGTCCGCGACGAGGCCCACCGCTTCGCGATCACCTACCAGCGCACCAAGCGCGCCCAGCGCTTCCGGTCGAGCCCCCTCGACGACGTGCCCGGCCTCGGGGACACGCGAAAGCAGGCCCTGCTGAAACATTTCGGGTCCCTGAAGAAACTACGATCCGCCACCATCGACCAGATCTGCGAGGTCCCCGGTATAGGCCGCAAGACGGCCGAGACGATCGCCGTGGCCCTCGCCCAGGCGGCCCCGGCCGCGCCCGCCGTGAACACGGCGACTGGAGAGATCATGGATGAGGAGGAACCCGGCACCACGGGTTCCGGTGGGGAGCCCGTGACGGCGGGTGCCCCGGACGAACGACGGGGGCAGGAGACATGAATGTGAACGAGCACGAAGAACAACAGGACCAGAGCGGAGACGACGCACAGGTGAGCACGGGCGCGCCCCACGACACGGCCGGAGTCCCGGAGGCCGCCATCCCCGAGCTGGTGATCATCTCCGGGATGTCCGGCGCCGGCCGCTCGACCGCCGCCAAGTGTCTGGAGGACCTCGGCTGGTTCGTCGTCGACAACCTCCCGCCCGCGCTGATCCCCACCATGGTGGAGCTCGGTGCCCGCTCCCAGGGCAACGTCGCCCGGATCGCGGTGGTCGTCGACGTCCGCGGCCGGCGCTTCTTCGACAACCTCCGTGACTCCCTCGCCGACCTGGCGGCCAAGCACGTCACCCGGCGGATCGTCTTCCTGGAGTCCTCCGACGACGCCCTGGTGCGCCGCTTCGAGTCCGTGCGCCGCCCGCACCCCCTCCAGGGCGACGGGCGCATCGTCGACGGCATCGACGCCGAGCGCGAACTGCTGCGCGAGCTGCGCGGCGACGCCGACCTGGTCATCGACACCTCCAGCCTCAACGTCCACGAACTGCGCGCCAAGATGGACGCCCAGTTCGCCGGCGAGGAGGAGCCCGAGCTCAGGGCCACCGTCATGTCCTTCGGCTTCAAGTACGGCCTCCCGGTCGACGCCGACCTGGTCGCGGACATGCGGTTCCTGCCCAACCCGCACTGGGTCCCGGAGCTGCGCCCCTTCACCGGCCTCAACGAGGAGGTGGCGGCGTACATCTTCAACCAGCCCGGTGCCAAGGAGTTCCTCGACCAGTACTCCGAGCTGCTGCGGCTCGTCGCGGCCGGCTACCGCCGCGAGGGCAAGCGCTATGTGACCATCGCGATCGGCTGCACCGGCGGCAAGCACCGCTCGGTGGCCACGTCGGAGAAGCTCGCCGCGCGCCTCGCGGCCGAGGGTGTGGAGACGGTGGTCGTACACCGGGACATGGGACGGGAATGACAGGACGTTCTTCCCGGCTGAGCAGGCTGCGCCGGGCGGTGCCCGAGGGCCGCGTGAGCCGTCCCGTCGAGGCCCGCGGTGCCAAACCGCGCCGTCGCGGTGCCCAGCCCAAGGTGGTCGCGCTCGGCGGCGGCATGGGTCTGTCCGCCTCGCTCGCCGCCCTGCGCCGGATCACCGGTGACCTGACCGCAGTCGTCACCGTGGCCGACGACGGCGGCTCCAGTGGCCGGCTCCGTGACGAGCTGGGCGTGCTGCCGCCCGGCGACCTGCGCAAGGCGCTGGCCGCTCTGTGCGGGGACGACGACTGGGGCCAGACCTGGGCCCGGGTCATCCAGCACCGCTTCCAGTCCAAGGGCGACCTGCACGAACACGCGGTCGGCAACCTGTTGATCGTCGCCCTGTGGGAGCAGCTCGGAGACCACGTCCAGGCCCTCGACCTGGTCGGCAGGCTGCTGGGCGCGCACGGGCGCGTGCTGCCCATGTCCGCCGTACCCCTGGAGCTCCAGGCCCTGGTCAAGGGGCACGACCCGGAGCGGCCCGAGGACGTGGACACCGTACGGGGGCAGGCGACCGTGGCCCTGACCCCGGGCGAGGTGCAGTCCGTGCACGTCGTGCCGCACGACCCGCCGGCGGTTCCCGAGGCGGTGGAGGCCGTGCGGGACGCGGACTGGGTGGTCCTCGGTCCCGGCTCGTGGTTCTCCTCGGTCATCCCGCACCTGCTGGTGCCGGAACTCCTGGACGCGCTCACCCAGACGAAGGCGCGCCGGGTGCTCTCCCTGAACCTCGCTCCGCAGCCGGGAGAAACCGATGGCTTCTCCCCGCAGCGTCATTTGGAGGTTTTGGGACGACACGCCCCTAAACTCGCCCTGGACGTGGTGCTGGCCGACCAGGCCGCCGTGCCCGACCGCGATTCCCTCACCGATGCCGCCAAGCGGTTCGGCGCCGCGGTCGAGCTGGCGCCGGTGGCCCGGCCCGACGGGACCCCGAGGCATGACCCGGAGCTGTTGGCCGCCGCGTACGACCGTATTTTTCGGATGCATGGAAGGATCGGCCCATGGCGATGACGGCAGCGGTGAAGGACGAGATCTCCCGGCTCCCCGTCACCCGTACCTGCTGCAGAAAGGCGGAGGTCTCCGCTGTTCTGCGGTTCGCCGGCGGCCTTCACCTGGTGAGCGGGCGCATTGTGATCGAGGCGGAGCTGGACACCGCGATGGCCGCCCGGCGGCTCAAGCGGGACATCCTGGAGATCTTCGGCCACAGTTCCGAACTGATCGTGATGGCGCCGGGCGGACTGCGCCGCGGCTCGCGTTACGTCGTCCGGGTGGTCGCCGGCGGTGACCAGCTGGCCCGCCAGACCGGCCTGGTCGACGGCCGCGGCCGCCCGATCCGGGGTCTGCCCCCGCAGGTCGTCTCCGGTGCCACCTGTGACGCCGAGGCCGCCTGGCGCGGCGCCTTCCTGGCGCACGGCTCGCTCACCGAGCCCGGCCGCTCCTCCTCCCTGGAGGTGACCTGCCCGGGTCCGGAGGCGGCGCTCGCCCTGGTCGGCGCCGCCCGCCGGCTTTCGATCGCCGCCAAGGCCCGCGAGGTCCGCGGGGTCGACCGGGTCGTGGTCCGGGACGGCGACGCGATCGGCGCCCTGCTCACCCGGCTCGGCGCCCACGAGTCGGTGCTCGCCTGGGAGGAGCGCCGGATGCGCCGCGAGGTGCGCGCGACGGCGAACCGTCTCGCCAACTTCGACGACGCCAACCTGCGCCGCTCCGCGCGCGCGGCCGTCGCTGCCGGAGCCCGGGTCCAGCGCGCCCTGGAGATCCTCGCCGACGACGTGCCCGAGCACCTCGCCGCCGCCGGGCGGCTGCGCATCGAGCACAAGCAGGCCTCCCTTGAGGAGTTGGGCGCGCTCGCCGACCCGCCGCTGACCAAGGACGCCGTGGCCGGCCGTATCCGGCGGCTGCTGGCGATGGCCGACAAGCGTGCCTCCGACATCGGCATCCCGGGCACGGAATCCAGCATCACCGAGGAGATGGCCGACAACCTGGTCGGCTGACCAGCGGTCACCACGCCGGTGCCGACTCCCACTTGGGGCGTCGGCACCGGCGTTTGCGTATCCATGAGGCCCCCTTGACTCGATCATGAACTGTCATGAGCCTGGCATCTGTTCGCTGCTGTGGCGGACCACCGCAAGGGGGGCTCATGAGACGAAGAGCGAGACCGATCCTCGCTGTTGGCGCACTCCTGCTCGGCGGCGCGGGCCTCGCGCCCGTCGCCCATGCCGCGCAGGGCGCAGGTTCTCCTGATCCGAACGAAGTCAAGGTCTTCCGTGCCGAGGTCACCAGCGGGCAGGTACCCCTGCTGCTGGCGGCCGGGCAGGACGGCCACGAACTGAGCGAGCAGGTGCCCGCGAAGGGCACCGCGACCGTCGAGGTCTACCTCACCGACCGGGAGGCCCAGAAGCTCGAAGGGCAGGGCGTCGAGCTCACCGAGCACACGCTGACCGCCAAGGCGGAGGCCCGCGTGGACAAGGCCGCCGAGGGCGTGTTCCGGCCGTACAGCGGCAGCGGCGGGCTCCAGGAGGAGATCCTCGCCACCGCCCGGGCCAACCCCGGCCTCGCCAAGGTCGTCTCCATCGGCAAGACCGTGAACGGCAAGGACATCCTCGCGCTCAAACTGACCAAGAACGCGAAGAAGTCCAAGGACGGAGCCAAACCCGCCGTCCTGTACATGTCCAACCAGCACGCGCGTGAGTGGATCACGCCGGAGATGACCCGCCGGCTGCTCCACCACTACGTCGACAGCTACAAGAGCGACCAGCGCGTCAAGAAGATCGTCGACTCCACCGAGCTGTGGTTCGTCCTGTCGGCCAACCCTGACGGCTACGACTACACCTTCCAGAGCACCGACAACCGCCTGTGGCGCAAGAACCTGCACGACAACAACGGCGACGGCACCATCGCCGTCGGCGACGGCGTCGACCTCAACCGCAACTTCTCCTACAAGTGGGGCTACGACAACGAGGGTTCGTCCCCCAACCCCACCAGCGAGACCTACCGCGGCGCGAGCCCGGGTTCCGAGCCCGAGACCAAGGCGCTGGACGCCTTCGAGAAGCGGATCGGCTTCACGTACGGCATCAACTACCACTCCGCCGCCGAGCTCCTCCTCTACGGCGTCGGCTGGCAGGTGGCCACCGACACCCCCGACGACGTCATGTACAAGGCGCTCGCCGGCACCCCGGACAACTCGGCGATCCCCGGCTACCGTCCGCAGGTCTCCTCCGAGCTGTACACCACCAACGGCGAGGCGGACGGCCACGCGTCGAACGTCAACGGCCTGGCGATGTTCACCCCCGAGATGTCGACCTGCCAGACCGCCTCGAACCTCGACCCCGGCGACCAGTGGAACGCCGCCGACTGCCAGTCGGTCTTCAACTTCCCGGACGACGAGAAGCTGATCCAGCAGGAGTTCGAGAAGAACATCCCCTTCGCGCTCTCCGTCGCCGAGTCCGCCGCCCGGCCCGACCAGCCGAAGTCCTCCCTCGGCCTGAAGACCGCCGACTTCACCCCCAAGCCGTTCACCACGTCCTACGCGCGCGGCGCCGACCAGGAGGTCGCCGTCGTCGTACGCAAGGCCGTGCGCGACAAGGAACTCAGGTACCGCGTCAACGGCGGCCGTACACAGCACACGGCGCTCAGGGCGTGGAAGGGCGGCGAGACCTACGGCGGTGAGGACAACCTCTACTTCGACGAGTACCGCGCCAAGGTCGCCGACGCCGATCCGGGCGACAAGGTCGAGGTCTGGTTCACCGGCGACACGAAGAGCAAAAAGCCCACCTCCAGCGCGCACTTCACCTACACGGTCGCCGAACGCCCGCGCGCGGACGTCCTCGTGGTCGCCGAAGAGGGCCCGACCGCCACACAGGCGCAAGGCTACGTCGACGCGCTGAAGGCGAACGGCCGCAAGGCGATCGTCTGGAACGTCGCCGCACAGGGCGCGCCCGACGCGCTCGGCGTGCTGGACCACTTCAGGTCGGTCGTGCACTACACGGGCGCCACCGTCCCGGGCAACGCCACCCAGCTCCAGCTGCGCGCCTACCTCAACGAGGGCGGCAAGCTGGTCGAGGCGGGCGAGCGGGCCGGCGGCAACGTCGACCTGGGCGGCGGCACCCTGTCCAACGACTTCAGCCAGTACTACCTGGGCGCCTATACCCGTACGACCCTGCCGGGCGCCACCGCCTTCCAGGGCACCGGCAAGCTCGCCGGGGCCTCCGGAGCCCTCGGCGCCGCCCCCGGCAACCCGCTGGACGCGGCCGGATCCTTCAGCGTCACCTCGGACAACCTGCCCGTGGCGACCTACCCGCAGTTCGCGAGCGCGGGAGCGGGCAGCTATCCCGGCACGCCCAACCCGTACGGGCCGTACGAGGGTTCCTCCATGGCGGCGGTCACGCACAGCGACTACGCCTGGAACCGTCTCACCCGCACCGTCGACCTCACGGCGGTGACCGCGGCACAGGCGCCCACCCTGCGCACCCGGATGCTGTGGGACACCGAGGAGGGCTACGACCACGCCGTCCTGGAGGCGCACACCGCCGGGGCCGAGGACTGGACCACGCTCCCGGAGAAGGGCGGCGCCACCACCAGTGCCGTGCCCGCCGAGTGCGAGGCCGGGTTCTTCATCGCGGCCCACCCCGCGCTCAAGCGGTATCTGACGCAGGGCGCCGACGGCTGCACGGCCTCCGGCACCAGCGGCCAGTGGAACAGCCTCACCGGGGCGTCGGCGGGCTGGCAGGAGGTCTCCTTCGACCTGTCCGCGTACGCCGGCAAAAAGGTCGAGGTGTCCTTCAGCTACATCACCGACCCCGGCTCCGGCGGTCGCGGCGTCCTGCTCGACAACACCTCCGTCGTCATCGGTGGCCAGGCCGTCGAGACCGAGGGCTTCGAGAGCTCGCTCGGCGCGTGGAGCGTGCCCGGGCCGCCCGCGGGCAGCCCCGCGGTGGTGAAGGACTGGGGGCGCGCCGGAGAACTGTTCAAGACGTACGGCGCGGTCACCACGGACGACACCGTGCTGCTGGGCTTCGGCCTGGAGCACGTCGCCGCGGCGGCCGACCGCACGGCCCTGCTCGGCAAGGCGCTCGCGGCCATCGACGGGTGAACCGGAGGTGACCCGACGCGGTGGTTCCGGGTGACCGGAGCTTTCGGTCCGGGGCGGTCCGTACCCCTACTGACGGGTACGGACCGCCCTGCCGTGTATGGGGCATCTCGATGTCACCCCGCCTGCCTCAGGGAGGTAGGGTCGGGGGTGGTCGGGGACATCCCATACAGCTCGCCGGACTCGAACCCGGCGTACCAACGAGGAGATCGGTTTCGTGACGATCCGCGTAGGCATCAACGGCTTTGGCCGCATCGGTCGTAACTACTTCCGCGCGCTGCTGGAGCAGGGTGCTGACATCGAGATCGTGGCTGTCAACGACCTGGGTGACACCGCGACCACCGCTCACCTGCTCAAGTACGACACCATCCTGGGCCGCCTGAAGGCGGAGGTGTCGCACACCGCCGACACGATCACCGTCGACGGTCACACCATCAAGGTGCTGTCCGAGCGCAACCCCGCCGACATCCCGTGGGGTGAGCTCGGCGTCGACATCGTCATCGAGTCGACCGGCATCTTCACGAAGAAGGCCGACGCCGCGAAGCACATCGCCGGCGGCGCCAAGAAGGTCCTCATCTCGGCTCCGGCCAAGGATGAGGACATCACCATCGTGATGGGCGTCAACCAGGACAAGTACGACGCGGCCAACCACCACGTCATCTCCAACGCCTCCTGCACCACGAACTGTGTGGCGCCGATGGCGAAGGTTCTCGACGAGAACTTCGGCATCGTCAAGGGCCTGATGACGACGGTCCACGCGTACACGAACGACCAGCGGATCCTGGACTTCCCGCACTCGGACCTGCGCCGCGCCCGCGCCGCCGCCGAGAACATCATCCCGACCACGACCGGTGCCGCCAAGGCCACCGCCCTGGTCCTCCCGCAGCTCAAGGGCAAGCTGGACGGCATCGCGATGCGCGTCCCGGTCCCGACCGGCTCGGCCACCGACCTGGTCGTGACGCTGCAGCGCGAGGTCACCAAGGACGAGGTCAACGCCGCGTTCAAGAAGGCCTCCGAGGACGGCGACCTCGCGGGCTACCTGGCCTACACCGAGGACGAGATCGTCTCCTCGGACATCGTCAGCGACCCGGCCTCCTGCACCTTCGACTCCTCCCTGACCATGGTCCAGGAGGGCAACACGGTGAAGATCCTCGGCTGGTACGACAACGAGTGGGGCTACTCCAACCGCCTCGTCGACCTCACGGTCTTCGTCGGCAACCAGCTCTGATCAACAGAGCAGGCACTTGATGTGAGAGCAGGGCTCGGGCGGCGCAGGGACGCGCCGTCCGGGCCCTGACTCGCGTACGGACCGGCCCTCTTACGATCACGAGCACCACCAGTCATTCGGGAGCCCTCTCAATGAAGACGATCGACGAACTTCTCGCCGAAGGCGTCGCAGGCAAGCGGGTCTTCGTCCGCGCCGACCTCAACGTGCCGCTCGACGGCACCACGATCACCGACGACGGCCGTATCCGCGCCGTCCTGCCCACCGTCAAGGCGCTCGCCGAGGCGGGCGCCCGCGTGGTCGTCGCCTCCCACCTGGGCCGCCCCAAGGGCGCCCCGGACCCGGCCTTCTCGCTCGCCCCGGCCGCCGCCCGCCTCGGTGAACTCCTGGACGCCTCCGTGGCGTTCGCGACCGACACGGTCGGCGAGTCGGCCACCGCCACGGTCGCGGGCCTCGCCGACGGCCAGGTCGCGGTCGTCGAGAACCTCCGCTTCAACGCCGGCGAGACCTCCAAGGACGACGCCGAGCGCAGCGCCTTCGCGGACCGGCTCGCCGCGCTCGCCGACGTCTACGTCGGCGACGGCTTCGGCGCGGTGCACCGCAAGCACGCCTCGGTCTTCGACCTGCCGGGCAAGCTGCCGCACTACGCCGGTTACCTCATCGCCACCGAGGTCGGCGTCCTGAAGAAGCTCACGGACGACGTCCAGCGCCCGTACGTGGTCGCGCTCGGCGGCGCCAAGGTCTCCGACAAGCTCGCCGTCATCGACGAACTGCTCGGCAAGGCCGACCGCATCCTCATCGGCGGCGGCATGGCGTACACCTTCCTCAAGGCCAAGGGGTACGAGGTCGGCAAGTCCCTCCTGCAGGAGGACCAGATCCCGGCGGTCCTGGAGTACATCGAGCGCGCCGAGAAGACCGGCGTCGAGCTGGTGCTGCCGGTCGACGCCGTGGTCGCCCCCGGGTTCCCGGACCTGAAGACCAAGGCCCCCGGCGGCGCCACCACCGTCGCCGCGGACGCGATCCCGGCCGACCAGCTGGGCCTGGACATCGGCCCGGCGTCCGGCAAGCTCTACGCCTCGAAGATCACCGACGCCGCCACCGTCTTCTGGAACGGCCCGATGGGCGTCTTCGAGCACCCCGACTTCGCCGAGGGCACCAAGGCGGTCGCCCAGGCACTCCTCGACTCCCCGGCCTTCACGGTCGTCGGCGGTGGCGACTCCGCCGCGGCCGTCCGCATCCTGGGCTTCGACGAGAACGCGTTCGGCCACATCTCGACCGGCGGCGGCGCCTCCCTCGAATACCTCGAGGGCAAGACGCTCCCCGGCCTCGCCGCACTGGAGGACTGACCCCGCATGACCACTCGCACGCCGATCATGGCGGGTAACTGGAAGATGAACCTCAACCACCTCGAGGCCATCGCACACGTCCAGAAGCTCGCCTTCGCCCTCGCGGACAAGGACTACGAGGCCGTCGAGGTCGCCGTCCTGCCGCCTTTCACCGACCTGCGCTCCGTGCAGACCCTGGTCGACGGCGACAAGCTCAGGATCAAGTACGGCGCCCAGGACATCTCGGCCCAGGACTCGGGCGCCTACACCGGCGAGATCTCCGGCTCGATGCTGGCCAAGCTGAAGTGCACGTACGTGGCGGTCGGCCACTCCGAGCGCCGCCAGTACCACGCGGAGACCGACGAGATCGTCAACGCCAAGGTGAAGGCCGCCTACAAGCACGGCCTCACCCCGATCCTGTGTGTCGGCGAGGAGCTGGACGTCCGCGAGGCGGGCAACCACGTCTCCCACACCCTCGCCCAGGTCGAGGGCGGCCTCAAGGACCTCCCGGCCGAGCAGGCCGAGTCCGTCGTGATCGCCTACGAGCCCGTGTGGGCCATCGGCACCGGCAAGGTCTGCGGCGCGGACGACGCCCAGGAGGTCTGCGCCGCGATCCGGGGCAAGCTCGCCGAGCTGTACACCCAGGAACTGGCCGACCAGGTCCGCATCCAGTACGGCGGCTCCGTCAAGGCCGGCAACGTCGCCGAGATCATGTCCAAGGCCGACATCGACGGCGCCCTCGTCGGCGGTGCCTCGCTGGACGCCGAAGAGTTCGTCAAGATCGTGCGCTTCCGGGATCAGTGAGTAGGCCCCGGCGGTAATACGTCGTACCCTTGCGGGGGCATGGCCCTGAAGGCCGTGCCCCCGTCGTTCATCCGAATCCGAGAGAGTTGGTCCAGCCGTGGTTATGGGGTTCTCGATCGCCCTGATCGTCTTCAGCGGGCTGATGATGCTGCTGGTGCTGATGCACAAGGGCAAGGGCGGCGGCCTCTCCGACATGTTCGGCGGCGGCATGCAGTCCTCCGTCGGCGGCTCCTCCGTCGCCGAGCGCAACCTCGACCGGATCACCATCGTGGTCGGTCTGCTGTGGTTCGTGTGCATCATCGTGCTCGCTCTCCTCATGAAGACGAACAACTGAGCGGCCACGCCACACACAGCACGTACATTCCGCACGTAAGGCCCCATGTTCGGTACGCGCAGCTGAGCGCGGCCTATCATGGGGCTTGCGTCTAGGTGTGGGGGCTGTAACTCCAACCACTGGACGCGCGTTGGGCCTTACGTAGACTGAGGCGCTCGCAACGAAGCGAAAACGCCGACTCGCTTCGCGGCACCATCACGCAGGGAGTTACGACCGTGGCAAGTGGCAACGCGATCCGTGGTAGCCGGGTCGGGGCGGGGCCGATGGGCGAGGCCGAGCGGGGCGAGTCCGCCCCGCGTCTGCGCATCTCCTTCTGGTGCTCCAACGGGCACGAAACGGTACCCAGCTTCGCCAGCGACGCGCAGGTGCCCGAAACCTGGGACTGCCCGCGGTGCGGCTTTCCCGCCGGACAGGACCGGGACAACCCACCGGCCCCGCCGCGCACCGAGCCGTACAAGACGCACCTCGCGTACGTACGGGAGCGGCGCAGCGACGCGGACGGCGAGGCGATCCTCGCCGAGGCGCTCGCCAAACTGCGGGGCGAGATCTAGAAGTCGAGAACCGGCCGGGCACCGAGAGGTGACTGGCCGGAGCCGTTTCACGGCTGCCGACCTGTCGGTCGAGGCCGCGGGCGGGTGCGCGCCATGCAGCGGCGGGGGCTTTGCCGCAAACAACATCGACGCCGGGCCCTTGAGCGGGGCCCGGCGTCGACTGCCTTCTTGAAGGCGGGTGTTACAGGGAAGCCGGCGGATACAGCGACCTCGGCAGCTGGGAGGCCGCCGCCGAGTCCAGCAGCCACAGGGTGCGGGCCCGGCCACGGGCTCCGGCCGCCGGGGCCTGGATCTCACCCGCGCCGGACAGCGCGATCGCCGCGGCCCGTGCCTTGTCCTCGCCGGCCGCCAGGAGCCAGACCTCGCGGGCCGCGCGGATGGCGGGCAGCGTGAGGGTGACCCGGGTCGGCGGCGGCTTCGGGGCGCCGTGCACCCCGACGACCGTGCGCTCGGTCTCCCGTACCGCCGGGAGTTCCGGGAACAGGGACGCGACGTGCGTGTCCGGGCCGACGCCCAGCATCAGCACGTCGAAGGTCGGGACCGAGCCATGGTTCTCGGGACCGGCCGCGCGGGCCAGTTCCTCGGCGTAGGCGGCGGCCGCGGCCTCGGCGTCGTCGCCGTGGGGACCGTCCGACGCGGGCATGGCGTGCACGCGCTTCGGGTCCAGCGGTACGGCGTCCAGCAGGGCCTCGCGGGCCTGCGTGACATTGCGTTCCGGGTCGCCCTCGGGCAGGAAGCGCTCGTCGCCCCACCACAGGTCCAGGCGGCTCCAGTCGACGGCGTCCCGGGCGGGTGCCGCGGCCAGGGCGGCCAGCAGGCCGTTGCCGTTACGGCCGCCGGTGAGGACCACCGACGCCGAGCCCCGGGAGGCCTGCGCGTCCACGATCTTCGTGATCAGACGGGCCGCGGTGGCCTGGGCCATCAGTTCCTTGTCGTGGTGCACGACCAGCTGCGGGGTGCTCACTTCCCCGCCTTCCCGGACAGCCCGGAGGGGACCGGCTTCAGCGGTGGCGCCACCGGCCCTTCCTTCCCGGCAGCTTTCGCAGGGCCTTCGACAGGGGCTTTGACGGCGACTTCCGCGGAGGCTCCGGCTGTGGCCCGCTCTGCGGAGACGGCATCTCCGGAGACGGATTCTCCGGCGCCGACGCCGGGTTCTCCTTTGGCAGCCGGTTCCGGAAAGGGCGCCGACGTGTTCAGCTTCTCCACCCCGAACCGCAGTGCCGACGCGTATGTGTCGTCCGGGTCCAGCCTGCGCAGCTCCTCCGCGATCAGCTCGGCCGTGTCCCGGCGCTTCAGCGCCACCGCACGGTCGGGCTGCCCCTGGATGGAGAGCGTGGCGAGCGAGCCGTCCGCGCGGTCCAGGACGATCGGACCGCTGTCCGTGTGCAGCCGTACGGCCGTGAGGCCCGGACCGCTCGACAGCGACCGTTTCACCGGCACGTCCAGCCGGTCCGCCAGCCACATCGCCAGCAGCTCGCAGCTCGGGTTGAACTCCTCGCCCTCGACCTCGACGGCCGCCACCTCGCAGGTGACCTGGTCGAGCGCGGCGGCCAGCATCGAGCGCCACGGCGTGATGCGGGTCCAGGAGAGGTCGGTGTCGCCCGGGGTGTAGGTGTCGGCGCGCGCCGTCAGCTCGCTCACCGGCTGTTCGGAGGCGTACGTGTCGGTGACCCGGCGCTGGGCGAGCGCGCCGAGCGGGTCGCCGGCCGGGTCCAGCGGCGCGTCCACCGGCCACCAGACGACGACCGGGGCGTCCGGCAGCAGCAGCGGAAGGACGACCGACTGGGCGTGGTCGACGACGTCGCCGTACAGCCGTAGCACCACCGTCTCGCCGGTGCCCGCGTCCGCGCCCACCCGTACCTCGGCGTCGAGGCGGGACTGGGTGCGGTCGCGGGAACTCCTTGACACCCGCTTGATGACCACGAGCGTGCGCGAGGGGTGCTCGCGGGACGCGTCGTTCGCGGCCTTCAGGGCGTCGTAAGCGTTCTCCTCGTCGGTCACGATGACCAGCGTGAGCACCATGCCGACGGCCGGTGTGCCGATGGCCCGGCGGGCCTTCACCAACGCCTTGTTGATCTTGCTGGCGGTGGTGTCCGTGAGGTCTGTCTTCATGGCCGGCGCCAGCTCCGTCCCTCTCGCGCGAGCATTTCGTCCGCCTCGACCGGGCCCCAGGTGCCGGAGAGGTACTGGGCGGGCTTGCCGTGCCGGTCCCAGTACTCCTCGATCGGGTCGAGGATCTTCCAGGACAGCTCGACCTCCTCCGTGCGCGGGAAGAGGTTCGAGTCGCCGAGCAGGACGTCGAGGATGAGGCGCTCATAGGCCTCGGGGGAGGACTCCGTGAACGACTCGCCGTAGGCGAAGTCCATGGACACGTCCCGGATCTCCATCGAGGTGCCCGGCACCTTGGAGCCGAAGCGGACGGTGACGCCCTCGTCGGGCTGGACGCGGATGACGATCGCGTTGGAGCCGAGCTCCTCGGTGGCCGTCGTGTCGAAGGGGGAGTGCGGGGCCCGCTGGAAGACCACCGCGATCTCGGTGACCCGGCGGCCCAGGCGCTTGCCGGTGCGCAGGTAGAACGGCACACCCGCCCAGCGCCGGTTGTCGATCTCCACCTTGATGGCCGCGTAGGTGTCGGTCTTCGACTGGGGGTCGATGCCCTCCTCCTGGAGGTAGCCGACCGCCTTCTCGCCGCCCTGCCAGCCCTCCGCGTACTGTCCGCGCACGGTGTCGCGGCCCAGGTCCTTCGGCAGCTTCACCGCGCCGAGCACCTTGGTCTTCTCGGCGGCCAGCGCGTCCGCGTCGAAGGACGCCGGCTCCTCCATGGCGGTCAGGGCCATCAGCTGGAGCAGGTGGTTCTGGATGACGTCACGGGCGGCGCCGATGCCGTCGTAGTAGCCGGCCCGGCCGCCGATGCCGATGTCCTCGGCCATCGTGATCTGGACGTGGTCCACGAAGGACCGGTTCCAGATCGGCTCGAACATCGTGTTGGCGAAGCGCAGCGCCAGGATGTTCTGGACGGTCTCCTTGCCCAGGTAGTGGTCGATGCGGAAGACCTGGTCCGGGGCGAAGACGTCCTCGACGGTCGCGTTGAGCTCCTCGGCCGACTTCAGGTCGTGGCCGAAGGGCTTCTCGATGACCGCGCGGCGCCAGGAGCCGCTCGACTGGTCGGCGAGACCGTGCTTCTTCAGCTGCTGGATGACCACCGGGAAGGCGCCCGGAGGCACGGACAGGTAGAAGGCGAAGTTGCCGCCCGTGCCCTGTGCCTTGTCCAGCTCCTCGATGGTGGCGCGCAGCCGCTCGAACGCGTCGTCGTCGTCGAAGGTGCCCTGGACGAAGCGCATCCCCTGGATGAGCTGCTGCCAGACCTCCTCGCGGAACGGCGTACGGGCGTGCTCCTTGACGGCGTCGTGGACCTCCTGTGCGAAGTCCTCGTTCTGCCATTCGCGCCGCGCGAAGCCGACCAGCGAGAAGCCCGGCGGCAGCAGACCCCGGTTCGCGAGGTCGTACACGGCGGGCATGAGCTTCTTTCGTGACAAATCGCCCGTGACGCCGAAGATGACCAGGCCCGACGGCCCCGCGATACGCGGGAGCCGTCGGTCGGCGGGGTCACGCAGCGGGTTGCTGCTCGACAAGAGTTCAGCCCTCCGAAGGGGCGAGGCGCCGGAGCTCCGCCTCGGTCGACTTGAGCAGGTCGTTCCACGCGTCCTCGAACTTCTGGACGCCCTCTTCCTCCAGCAGCTCGACGACCTCGTCGTAGGAGATCCCGAGCTTCTCCAGCGCGTCGAGCTCGGCGCGGGCCTGCTCGTACGTGCCGGACACCGCGTCGCCGCGGATCTGGCCGTGGTCCTCGGTGGCGAACAAGGTGGCCTCCGGCATGGTGTTCACCGTGTTCGGCGCCACCAGCTCGTCGACGTACAGCGTGTCCTTGTACGCCTTGTCCTTGACGCCGGTCGAGGCCCACAGCGGACGCTGCTTGTTGGCGCCCGCGCTCTCCAGCGCGGCCCAGCGCTCGGTGGCGAAGACCTCTTCGTACGCCTGGTAGGCCAGACGCGCGTTGGCGAGACCGGCCTTGCCGCGGGCGGCCTTGGCCTCGTCGGTGCCGAGCGCGTCGAGCCGCTTGTCGATCTCGGTGTCCACGCGGGACACGAAGAAGGACGCCACGGAGTGGATCTTCGACAGGTCCAGGCCGCGCTCCTTGGCCTTCTCCAGGCCCGCGATGAACGCGTCCATGACCAGGCGGTAGCGCTCCAGCGAGAAGATCAGCGTGACGTTGACGCTGATGCCGAGGCCGATGACCTCGGTGATCGCCGGGATGCCCGCCTGGGTGGCGGGGATCTTGATGAGGGTGTTGGGGCGGTCGACCAGCCAGGCCAGCTGCTTGGCCTCGGCGACGGTCGCCTTGAGGTTGTGCGCCAGGCGCGGGTCGACCTCGATCGACACGCGGCCGTCCTGGCCGTCGGTGGCGTCGTAGACCGGGCGCAGGATGTCGGCGGCGTCCCGGACGTCCGCCGTCGTGATCATGCGGATGGCCTCTTCGACCGAGACCTTGCGGAACGCGAGGTCGGAGACCTGCTGGTCGTAGCCGTCACCCTCCGAGATCGCCTTCTGGAAGATCGACGGGTTGGTGGTGACGCCCACGACGTGCTGCTGGTCGATCAGCTCGGCGAGGTTGCCGGACGTGATCCGCTTGCGCGACAGGTCGTCCAGCCAGATCGCGACGCCCTCCTCGGAGAGGCGCTTGAGTGCGTCTGTCATGGAATTACATCTCCTACGGTCGTGTGTGAGCGTCAGCGCTGGGCGGTGGTGAGCCCGTTAACGAATTCAAGCGAGTCCCGGGCCTTGGCGGCCACGTTCTCGCCAGTGAAACCGAACTCCTGGAAAAGGACCTTGCCGTCCGCGGAAGCACCGAAGTGCTCCAGGGAAACGATGCGACCGGCGTCCCCGACGTATTTGTGCCAGGTGAGGCCGATGCCCGCCTCGACCGCGACTCGGGCCTTCACGGCCGGGGGCAGGACGCTGTCCCGGTACCCCTGGTCCTGCTCCTCGAACCACTCCACGCACGGCATGGACACCACACGGGTGGGCACACCGTCGGCCTCGAGCTGCTCGCGCGCCTCGACGGCGACGTGCACCTCGGAACCGGTGGCGATGAGGACGACCTCGGGGGCGCCGTTCGACGCCTCGAAGAGGACGTAACCGCCCTTGGCCGCGTCCTCGTTGGGCGCGTACGTCGGCACGCCCTGACGGGTCAGCGCCAGGCCGTGCGGGGCGCCCTTGCCGAACACCTTCGTGTACCGGCCCAGGATCTCGCGCCAGGCGATCGCGGTCTCGTTGGCGTCCGCCGGGCGGACCACGTTCAGGCCCGGGATCGCGCGCAGCGCGGCGACGTGCTCGACCGGCTGGTGGGTGGGGCCGTCCTCGCCGAGGCCGATCGAGTCGTGCGTCCACACGTACGTCACCGGCAGGTGCATCAACGCCGAGAGCCGGACGGCGTTGCGCATGTAGTCGGAGAAGACGAGGAACGTACCGCCGTAGATACGGGTGTTGCCGTGCAGCGCGATGCCGTTCATCTCCGCGGCCATGGAGTGCTCGCGGATGCCGAAGTGGATCGTGCGGCCGTAAGGGTCCGCCTCCGGCAGCGGGTTGTCCGCCGGGAGGAACGAACTGTCCTTGTCGATCGTGGTGTTGTTCGAGCCCGCGAGGTCGGCGGAGCCGCCCCACAGCTCGGGGATCACCGCGCCGAGGGCCTGCAGGACCTTGCCGGAGGCGGCACGCGTGGCGACACCCTTGCCCGGCTCGAAGACCGGGAGCTTCTCCTCCCAGCCCTTGGGCAGTTCACCCGCGGCGATGCGGTCGAACTCGGCGGCGCGCCCGGCGTTGTTGTTGCGCCACTCCTGGAACGACTTCTCCCACTCCGCCTTGGCCTGCCGGCCGCGCTCCAGCGCCTCGCGGGTGTGGTTCAGGACGGCGTCCGAGACCTCGAAGGACTGCTCCGGGTCGAAGCCCAGCACCCGCTTGGTGGCCGCGACCTCGTCGTCGCCGAGCGCCGAGCCGTGCGCGGCCTCGGTGTTCTGCGCGTTCGGGGCGGGCCAGGCGATGATCGAGCGCATCGCGATGAAGGACGGGCGGTCCGTCACCCGCTTCGCGGCCTCGATCGCGTCGTAGAGGGCGTGCGGGTCCAGGTCGCCGTCCGGCTTCGGGGCGACCCGCTGGACGTGCCAGCCGTACGCCTCGTACCGCTTGACGGTGTCCTCGGACACGGCCGTCTCGGTGTCGCCCTCGATCGAGATGTGGTTGTCGTCCCACAGCAGGACCAGGTTGCCGAGCCGCTGGTGGCCGGCCAGCGAGGACGCCTCCGCGGAGATGCCCTCCTGGAGGCAGCCGTCACCGGCGATGGCGTACACGAAGTGGTCGAACGGCGACTCGCCGGCCGGGGCCTCCGGGTCGAACAGACCGCGCTCGTAGCGGGCGGCCATCGCCATGCCCACCGCGTTGGCGACACCCTGGCCGAGCGGTCCCGTCGTGGTCTCCACACCCTTGGTGTGGCCGTACTCCGGGTGGCCGGGGGTCTTGGAACCCCAGGTCCTGAACGCCTTCAGGTCGTCCAGCTCCAGGCCGAAACCGGCCAGGTAGAGCTGGGTGTAGAGGGTCAGGGACGAGTGGCCGGCGGACAGCACGAAGCGGTCGCGCCCGACCCACTCCGGGTCGGCCGGGTCGTGCCGCATCACCTTCTGGAAGAGGGTGTACGCGGCGGGGGCCAGGCTCATCGCCGTACCGGGATGGCCGTTGCCGACCTTCTGTACGGCGTCGGCTGCCAGGACTCGGGCGGTGTCGACGGCCCGCTGGTCCAGCTCGGTCCACTCGAGGTCTGTGGTGGTCGGCTTGGTGCTCACCCTGGGTCAGGGCTCCTTTCCACATGTCACGCATGTCGGATGCCGGTGCACGGGACGCCCGGTCTTTTGTCGAGCCTACCCCCGCAAGTACGTGCGTTTTTTCGAGTCATTCCAGACTGGCGGGAGTCTCGGGGATCCGCCTCCTGACTGGGCCCGCAACGCATTCGGCAACTGAATACGGAGCTGCTCATCGGAGTGCTCAACCGAGTGACGCCGAGCTCTTCCGGGGGCGTCCTCGGACACGACCCGACCCCCGCGAATGTCGGGGTATGGGCAACGTCTACAGTGGCGTGGTACGCGCGGGCCTTTACCGGGACTTCACACGGGCGAGGCTTGCTGGGATGTCTCTGTAGGGGTGTGCGTGACGGCCGTCGAATCCCGTCCAGCGGGGGTACTCGGAGCGAGCCAGAGCCCGAGTCACAGGCCGTTCGGGGCCCGTGTCAAGGCGTTCGTGGCGCTGACCAAGCCGCGGATCATCGAGCTGCTGCTCATCACCACCGTTCCGGTGATGTTCCTGGCGCAGCAGGGCGTGCCCGACCTGAAGCTGGTGCTGCTGACCTGCCTCGGCGGCTACCTCTCGGCGGGCGGCGCCAACGCGCTGAACATGTACATCGACCGTGACATCGACGCGCTCATGGACCGCACCTCGCAGCGCCCGCTGGTGACCGGCATGGTGTCGCCGCGCGAGTGTCTGGCCTTCGGCATCACGCTGGCGGTCGTCTCGACGCTGCTGTTCGGCCTCGCCGTCAACTGGCTGTCGGCCTGGCTGTCGCTCGGAGCGCTCCTCTTCTACGTCGTCGTCTACACGATGATCCTCAAGCGCCGTACCTCGCAGAACATCGTGTGGGGCGGCATCGCCGGCTGTCTGCCGGTCCTGATCGGCTGGTCCTCGGTCACCAACTCCATGTCGTGGGCGCCGGTCGTCCTCTTCCTTGTCATGTTCTTCTGGACGCCGCCGCACTACTGGCCGCTGTCCATGAAGGTGCGGGAGGACTACGCGCGCGTGGGTGTGCCGATGCTGCCGGTCGTGGCCTCCAACAAGGTGGTCGCCAAGCAGATCGTCATCTACAGCTGGGTGATGGTCGGCGTGTCGCTGCTGCTTCAGCCGCTCGGCTACACCGGCTGGTTCTACTCGGCGGTCGCGCTGCTGGCCGGCGGCTTCTGGCTGTGGGAGGCGCACGGACTGCAGAACCGCGCCAAGGCCGAGGTGACGGGCGGCAAGCTCAAGGAGATGCGGCTGTTCCACTGGTCGATCACCTATGTGTCGATCCTCTTCGTGGCCGTCGCGGTGGACCCCTTCCTGAGGTAAGGGTCACGTCGTCGCCGCCTCTACTGATCGGTAGCATCCTGGTCATGGCAGACACGACGCAGCAGGTTGACGCGAAGGCCGAGCGCAAGGTCGCCCGGCTCGCCAAGCAGATCAGCTCCTTCTCCAAGGCGCACGGCGGTGCCGAGGGCCAGCTGGCCCACGTCGGCGAGCGCGGTGCCCGGATCGTCCTGGTGGGCGAGGACGGCGGCTGGGGCGACCTGATGGCCCCCTCGTACGAGATCGCCGAGAAGGCCGTCGAGAAGTCCGGCATCACTGTTCACGAAGAGTTCGACGGCGAGTTCGCCGCGAAGGTGAAGACCGGCCCGTACGAGTGGAGCCGAATGGCCGGCATCCAGGTCGGCGGCCCGTCCAACGGCTGATCGAGCCCGCCTCGAAGGAGCGCGGGGCACGGCGGGTCCGAAGTCGCGCGTGGGTCGGCGGACCGGGTAACGGCTGGTCGAGCCCGCTTCGAAGGGGCGCGGGGAACGGCGCGACCAGCCACGGCGGGTCCGCGGTCGCGCGTGGGTCGGCATCCAGGTCGGCGGCCCGTCCAACGGCTGGTCGAGCCCACCTCAAAGGGGCGCGGGGAACGGCGCGACCAGCCACGGCGGGGCCACAGTCGCGTGAGGGCCGGTGTCTCCGCACCGTGGGCGAAACGGCTCAACCCAGCGGAGCGCTTCGCACGGGGTGTGTGACAGCAGCACCTGATGCCCGGTTCACCCGTTAGGACCTGTGACAGCGACACGGTCCAGACGCGGGAGCCCGGATGATCGAAACGCCGTCCCTCGTGGACCAGTACTGCCACGGCGTACTGAGAACAGAGCTGGGTCTCGGCACCTTCGAGGCCCAGCTGGCCCGCACCGAGGGCCCGCCCGCCCCGGGGACCACACTGTTCGACACCCAGACGGGTTTCGCCGTACGACGCTGGTGCCCGCCGTTACTCGGCCTGGAACCGCACTGCGCGCCCGCCCGCTATCTGGCCCGGCGCCGTGAACTGGGCGTACTGGAATCCGGCCGCAGGCTGCTGCGCGGCAGCGGGATCACGACCTATCTGGTCGACACCGGGCTGCCGGGCGACCTCACGGGGCCCACCGAGCTGGCCTCCGCGGCGGACGCCGAGACCCGCGAGATCATCCGCCTGGAACTCCTCGCCGAACAGGTCGCCGACACCTCCGGCACCGTCGAGTCCTTCCTCGCCAACCTCGCCGAATCGGTGCACGGAGCCGCAGCGAACGCGGTCGCGTTCACCTCGGTGGCCGGTGTACGGCACGGCCTCGCGCTGGCGCCCGAGCCGCCGGGGCCGGGCGAGGTGCGGGGCGCGGCGGGCCGGTGGCTCGCGGGCCGCCGGGTGGGCGGTGAGCTGTCCGACCCCGTCCTCCTACGACACCTGCTGTGGATCGCCGTCGCCTCGGGCCTGCCGCTCCAACTGCACGCCGGGCTCGGCGAACCGGGCCTGCGCATCGACCGCACCGACCCCGTCCTGCTCACCGACTTCGTCCGGGCCACCGCCGGCCTCGGCACCGATCTCGTGCTGCTGCACAGTTACCCCTACCACCGGCACGCGGCCCACCTCGCCGGTGTGTTCCCGCATGTCTACGCCGACTCCGGCGCCGCCCTGGTCCGCACCGGCGCCCGCGCGGCGACCGTCCTCGCGGAGATCCTGGAGCTGGCCCCCTTCGGCAAGATCGTCTTCTCCAGCGGGGCCCACAGCCTGCCCGAACTGCATGTGGTGGGCGCCCGCCTCTTCCGTGACGCGCTGGCCCGGGTGCTGGGCGGCTGGGTCACGGAGGGCGCCTGGTCGTCGGCGGACGCGCAGCGGGTGGCCGGGCTGATCGCGGCGGGGAACGCACGCCGGGTGTACGGGCTGGACTGAGCTGTACAGGATGGGTGCATGCAGACCGAGGTGTTACTGGACCGCTTCGTCACCGGCCTGGCCCCGCTCGCCCCCGTCGCCGTCTGGGCCCACGGCTCGCTGGCCGGCGGCGACTACCAGGAGGGCCGCAGCGACCTGGACCTGATCGCCGTACTGCCCTCGCTGACACCCCGCACGGTCTGGCGGCTGGCGAAGGCGCACGCCCGGCTGCGGGTGGAGCCGCTGTCCGGGCAGCTCCACTGCACCTACCTGACGCCCTCGGCCGACATGGGCCGCCGTCACCTCACCTGGGGGTACGAGGAGCTGTTCAAGCGCCCTGTCAGCCCGGTGACCCGGCGCGAACTGCACGCGTTCGGGCGGGTGCTGCTCGGGAGGCCGCCCGCGGAACTGCTGCCGCCGGTGTCGGACCGCGAGCTCACCGACTTCGTCGTCCGTGACCAGCGCGACTTCTGGCGACCGGCCCTCGACAACGCCCCGCTGTGGGCCCGGGACGTGTGGGTCGACCTGGGGCTGCTGACCTTCGCCCGCGCGAGCGTGACCCTGCGGGAGGGCCGACTGATCTCGAAGCGCGAGGCACTGGAACTGCTGCCCGGTCTCGGGGCGCCCGTGGAGGTCGTCGAGGACATCCGGGGGCGGCGCTACGGCGGTCCTGTGTCCACCGTCGAGGACAGGGCGGCGCTGACCCGGACCTACCTGGGCCCGGCGATCGACGAGCTGGTGGCGGCGTACGGCTGAGCGGGCACCTCGGGCAGCTCGCCCCCGGTCCGCTCACGCAGGGCCAGCAGTACGCGGAGCACCGCGATCCACACCAGGGCCGAGCCGAGCATGTGCAGGCCGACCAGGAACTCGGGGAGGTCGGTGAAGTACTGGACGTAGCCGATGACGCCCTGGGAGAGCAGGACCAGGAAGAGGTCGCGGGTGCGGTCCAGGGGGTTCCTGGGGGCGTCGACCGCCTTGAGGATGAACCACAGGGCGAACGTCAGCGACACCACGATCCAGGCCAGGACCGCGTGCACCTTGCTCACGGTCTCCCAGTCCAGCGGCATCCGCTCGACCTCGCTGGAGTCACCGGCGTGCGGTCCGGCGCCGGTCACGACCGTGCCGACGAGGATCAGCAGGGCGGCGGCCGCGACCATGAACCACACCAGCTGCTGGACCGGCTTGCCGACCAGCGGGCGGGGTGCCTCGTCGCCCTCGCGGGTGCGCTGCCACATCACCGCGGCGACCGTGATCAGGGCCGTCGTGGCGACGAAGTGGGCCGCGACGGTGTACGGGTTGAGCCCGACGAGCACGACGATGCCACCGAGGATCGCGTTGCTCATCACGATCCAGAACTGCGCCCAGCCGAGCCGCGTCAGGCTGCGCCGGTACGGCTTCTCGGAACGCGCCGCGATGATCGCCCACCCGACGGCGGCGCACAGCACGTACGTCAGCATCCGGTTGCCGAACTCGATGGCGCCGTGGATCCCCATCGCGCTGGTCGTGGTCAGCGAGGTGTCGGTGCACGTGGGCCAGGTCGGGCAGCCGAGCCCCGAGCCGGTCAGGCGCACCGCCCCGCCGGTGACCACGATGACCACCGCCATGACGAGCGCGGAGAGAGCCGCCCGCTGAACCGTCCGAGGCGTCGGGGTCCAGCGTGCGGCGATGAAGGCGAGGGGGTTGCGGACAGCCGCTACGGCGTCGGCGCGGGTCACGTTCGGCACCCGTCCATCGTAGGGGTGACGCTTGTGCACGCGTTCACTAGGGGGTCGAGACGGGTGCCGTCGGCTGTGTCGGGGTCGGTGCGTCGCTGCTCAGCGCCTCCTTGATATGGCGGGCCCGGGCGCGGTGCTCTGCCGCTTCGGCTTCGTCGGAGGTGCAGAGGGCCAGCCGCTCGTACACCGCGATGAGGGAAGGGTGGGCGTCGCCGAGCCGGGTGCGGAAGATTTCCTCGGCGAGACGCAGGGCTGCTTCGGCGTTGACCTCCTCGCCCGTGTTGAGGGTGGCTGTGCCGCCGGTGGTGATGAGCGCGGCGGCCAGACGGGAGAGGGTCTTGGCGCGGTAGTGGTGATCCGGGCCGTATGTGTCGACGTAGATCTTCTCCGCTTCCAGGAGGATGTCGATCGCTTCGGCGGCCCTTCCCTGGGCATTGCGCAAGGAGCCCAGTTTGTTCAGGCAGGCCGCGTACTTGTGCCTCTCGGTGTCGCGGCGCTTGCGATGCAGTTCCACGACCGGGATGAGTAGAGCGTCCGCAGCGTCCAGCTTGGCGCGGGCCAGCCGGGTGAGGTGGTTGCGGCGAAGCGGTCGCCGGGAAGTCCGGGCCTGCTCACGCAGTTCCTCACCCTGGCGCCGGATCACGTCGGCGAGGAACTTCGCGATCTGGGAGGTCTCGAAGTCATCTGGCCAGCGAAGGGTCCTGAAGGACCTCAGTGCGTCGTCCAGTGCCTGCTCCGCGATGTCCAGGTCGCCGCGGTCCTGGGCGACGATACCGATGTCGCGTTGGAGCATCGCCTTGAAGACCGTGTGTTCGCGTGGCTCATCGCTGCCGGTCTGGGGAATCTGGTCCTGAGCGCGCCGGTAGCGTTCGAGCGCCTGGGGCAGTTGACCGGCGTTTCGGTGGATCATTCCCGCCTCCTGCTCGGCGACGGCCCGGTCGAGCCCCTCCCAGTCGGCCCCGGGGCCTTCGTAGATGGCGATGGCCCGGCTCACCGCGCTCAGCGCCTCGTCGAAGCGGACGTGTTCGCGCAGGATGTCACCGAGCTGCCGCAGGCACTCGGCCTGCAAGGGCAGGAACCGCGGGTCGTCCTGGTGCCCGACGCACTCCTCCAGAGCCTTGCGGCACTCCTCCTCGGCGGTGTCGAGGTCGGCGAGCAGATAGCGTTGGCGGGCCACGGCGAGCAGGGCGGTGGTGCGGCCGAGGTCGTCGGCGTCGTAGACGTAGAGTTCGCGCAGCGTCGCTTCCCGCTCGAAGAGGCCGAGAGCGCCCGACCAGTCGCAGCGATGCTCCTGGTACTCGCCCACCCGGTGCAGCAGCCGGGCCAGAGCGTGTGGATCGACTGCCGCCCCGTAGATCTGGTCGCCGTCCTCCGCGGCCCACACCAGCTCGTCCATGAGCGCCTCGACGTGTGGCATCAGCTCCTCGCAGTCGGCCCGGTGCTGGAACCACTTCGGCTCCTGGGGGAACGCGGCCTCCAGCAGCCGGACCGCCGTCTGGGACCACAGCAGCCGGGCCTGTTCGTCCATGCGCTGCCGGACGAACTTCTGAACCTGTGGGTGCATGCTGTACGCGACGGTGCCGCTCTCCTCGTCCTCGGTGCGTCGCAGCAGCGAGTAGTCGGACAGCCGCCGTGCGACGCGATCGAGGGCCGCCCGGTCCCTGACGACCTCGTGCAGCGGCGACGGGATCATCTCCGGCCGGCCCGTCAGCCTGTCCCGCCTGACGTCCTCCGAGGCCAGCAGGCAGCACAGCCGCATGAGGTCCTCGGCCGCTTCCTCGACGGCCGCCACGCGTTTGATGGCCAGTCCGAACGCGGCGGCGGCGCGGTCGGCGGGACGGTCGGGCAGACGCTGCTGGTACTCGCGCACGGAGATCTGCGCCTGTGCGATGTAGGCGCCGGCCTGTTCGAGGGAGAGCGGGAGCCAGTGAAGTTGCTTGCCCAGCTCCCGCACGGCTTCGACATCGGCCTGCGGCGCCTTCGTCCTGGCGCGCAAAAAGGCCAGTCCGTCCTCCGCTCCGAGGTCGTGCAACTCGATCACCGTCGTCCTGGCGCGCAGTTCGTCCCAGCCCTCGCGGCGTTGTGTGGTGACGAGGACCTCGCCCTGTCCGGTCCGGGGCAGCAGGGACGGGCGCGGGTCGTCGGGGTCGTCGTGCAGCGGCCCCAGACTGTCGTTCTGTACGTCGTCGTAGATCAGGAGCCAGCCGGGATTGTCACGCAGATGGCCCCAAAGCCGGTTCAACACCACGGCTTTGGATTTGTGTCCGGGGATGTCCAGACAAGCGGCAAGCTCCAACAACTCGCTCCTGAGCCGTTCGTAGCTGGTGGCCGACAGCCACCACACGAGGGCCCGGTCCCCCTTCAGCCGCTCCTCCGCGTGGGAGGCCGCGAGTTGGCTCTTCCCGATGCCGCCGAGCCCGTGGACGACGGCGACGCGCAGGCCGCCGTTGCGATCGCGTGGCTTCAACGCGGCCGATATCGCGGAGAGTTCCTTTTTGCGGCCGGTGAAGAAGCGGGAAGGGTTCGGGACGTTGGAGGGCGGTATGTACACCGAATCCTCGTCCGTGGAGCGTGTGATGGATCGTGTGCCACGCGTGCGCTGGACGGAGAAGTAACTGGAGATCGCGGACACCCCACCCAGCACACCGGCGCTCGATGCCAGCAGCATCAGGCTGGCCCCCTCGGTGTCCTGGGCCATGACGGACAGGAAGACCGCTCCGGCCGCGGTGACCCAACTGAGGGCGTTCCTGAGTTGACGTCGGGCCACGCGAACGCGGATGCGGTCCAGTAATCCCATTGTGATCCCCCTGAGCGACGCGGCGCTGTACGCTCCATTTTCCTCGTCGGGTGCGCCGGCATCCAGACAACCCACGGAACCTGTTCGGCGTCCACGAGTGTCCTTACCTGGTAACAGGTCGTTGACCCAGCGTTTCCGACACTGACAACGGCCTGCGGAGGCGCGGTGGAGCAGCAGCAATCCGAGTGTGAGTCACCAGCGGGGGGCCTGGACGGGTCCGGCCTGCACATCGCGCTGGTCCACTGGGCCTTTCCGCCGAGCGTCGGCGGAGTGGAGACCCATCTCTGGGAGTACTCGCGGGCGTTGGCCCGCCGGAACCACCGGGTCACGATCTTCACCGGTACGGCTGATTCCCGGCCCCCGTGTTCCGGTGTCGACGTGTTTTACCACCCGCTGCTGGATCTTTCGGTGGACCGAGTGGACAGCGACGCGTCGGTACGGCAGTTGAGCGAATGGTTCGCCGACCACCTCACCGCGGGCGGGCAGGCGGTCCGCCTGGTCCACGGGCACAATCTGCACCACTTCTCGAACGTCCCCGCGCTCGCGCTCGATTCCCTGCGCGGGCGTCTCGGGCTGGTCCTTCCACACACGTACCACAGCATTTGGCGGGATCCCGACAACGAGAAACTGGCGCGCGAATGTGCCGTCTGGGACGCCCATCACGCGGTGTCGGACTTCCTGGTGCATGAATGCTCCGAGGTGCTGACAGAGCTGAAGGAGCCTGTCACCCGCACCTATCTGGGTATCGACGCGAGCACCTACCTCGATGTGGGTCCGCTGGAGCAGAACGACAACCGGCCGGTGATCCTGCTGCCTGCTCGGCTGATTCCCAACAAGGGCGCGGTGGTGGCGGTCGAGATGCTGGCCGAACTCATCGAGCGTGCAAAGAAGTCGGCGAGGGCACTACGCCCCCGCCTGGTCCTCACGAATCCAGGGGACACGGTCGACTTCCATGACGAGGCCTGGGGGTTCAAGGAGCGTCTTCTCGATTTGATGAAGCGCCGTGACCTGGAAAGCGACGACGTCGAATTCCGGGCCGCCGGCATCGACGACATGCGCGGCCTCTACGAGGAAGCCTCTGTCGTTATCTACCCTTCCCGGTTCAACGAACCCATGGGCCTCGCGCCGCTGGAGGCCATGTGCGCCGCTCGGCCCGTCGTGGCGACCGGGATCGGGGGCCTAGGGGAGGGCGGCAGCGCTCTCGTCGAGTTCCAGGAGAGAGACGACGAGCCGGCGCTGGTACAGCGGTTCGCGGACGAGGTGTGGCAGCTGCTGATGGATCCGGCCGAGGCGAGGGCCGCCGGGCTCAGGGGCCGGGAGCATGTGCAGAAGCACTTCGATCTGGAAGAGGTGTACGTCGACCAGATGCTCACGGAGTACCAGCGTCTGCTGGACGGTGCTCCTCAGTCCGACATGACCCGCCAGCCGTCAGGCAGTTCGGTAAACGCGCACTCTCCGGAAGTGGTGACTGCCACCGACAGCCGCTGACCCGCGAGGGTAAGACCCTGCACCTCCATGGCCACCGGCACCGCGGGCTGCGCGACGAGTGTCCGTCGGGTGATGTCCGGCCGCAGACCGAGCAGAGCCGAGAGCACAGCCACCCCGGACGCCGCGGACCACCCCTGTGGTCGGCACGCCGCGGGATAGGCGAGCGGCGCCGGTGAGCCCGGTGTACGGCCGTCCCCGCCGTACAGCTCCGGCATCCGGTAGTCGAAGCTCGTCGCCGCGTCCAGCAGGCCCTCGGCCAGGACCGTCGCCTCCTCGTGATGGCCTGTCGCGCACAGTCCGCGGATGGCGATCGCCGTGTCGTGGGTCCAGACCGAACCGCCGTGGTAGCTGAGGGGGTTGAAGCCGGGCACGTCCTTGGACCGGCTGCGCAGTCCCCAGCCGGAGGACAGGCCGGGAGAGGCCAGCCAGGCCGCGGTGTCGCGGCAACCGTCCTCGTCCAGGATGCCGGTGGACAGTAACTGCCCCATGTTCGACGCGGGTCCGCTGACAGGTCTCGACTCCTGCCCCACCGCGATGGCGACATAGCGCGGTGCCGGCCCGGTGCGTGCGGGGATCCAGAACAGTTCGGCGAAGCGTTTGCGCAGTGCCCACGCCCAGTCGCGCAGGTGCGCGGCCTCCTTCGTACGCCCACGTGCCGTGAGCAGCGTGGCCAGGCCGGTGGCGGCCTCGTACGCATACCCCTGGACCTCGCAGAGGGCGAGCGGTGGCCCGATGTGCCGGCCTTCCGCGTCGCGCACCGCGTCCTCGCTGTCCTTCCAGGACTGGTGTCGCAGACCGCCGGCTCGCGCGTGATAGCGCAGCAGGCCGTCCTTGTCCTTGTCGCTGGTCTTCCGCACCCAGGCCATCGCGCGTTCGGCGTACGGGAGCAGGGCGTCGACCTCGGTGTCGGGCAGGCCCCAGTGCCACGCCTCCACGAGCAGCGTCACGAACAAAGGGGTGGCGTCGACGGAGCCGTAGTAGTGCGACGGCAGCAGCAGTCCATTCCCGTGCTGCGCGGTCGCCGGGCGCAGTTCGTGCAGGATACGGCCCGGTGCCTCCTCCCGGAACACGTCGTTCACCCGGCCCTGCCGCCGAGCCAGGGCCGAGAGGGTCCCTTTGGCGATGTCCGTGCCCAGCGGGAGCAGCATCCGCGCGGCCCAGATGCTGTCCCGGCCGAACAGCGTGAGGTACCAAGGGCATCCGGCGGCGATGAACTGGTCCTCGGCGCCCTGTTCGACAGCGCCCAGGGGATCCGCCAGGCGCAGGGAGTCAAGGTCCCACAACCCCTGTCGTACGAGATCCCGCAGCCGTACGTCGTCGCTCTTGATCGTGGGCCGGCTCCAGGGCGCCGGTCCGCGGGGCGCCACCGGGTGACCGGAGGGTTCCGGGATCGCCTGCCCGGTGACGACGAGTTGGACCTGCCAGGACTCGTCGGGACACAGGACCAGGCGGGGCCAGGTGAAGGTGCCTCCCTCGGGACCGGCGGACACCTCGGGAGCCGGGCCGGTGGCGACGGTCAGCCGGGCCTGTCCGGTCGACCCGGTCCAACTGAGCGAGGCTCGTGACGTCTCTTCGTGCGGCTGCGGGTGACCGGTGCACACCAGGGGAGGCCGCTGCTTGCCACGTTTGACGTCGGCTATGTCGGCCAGGTCGGTGGCGGCGGCCAGTTCGATGTGCAAGGGCCGTTCGATCGTGCCGACGTTCCGCAAGGTGATCGTCTCGCCTTCGCCGGCGGTACGGACGCGCTCGATGATCAGCGTGGGGTCGTTCGTACCGTCGCGGTCATAGCGGTGCACCGCGGTGAATCTCACCTGATGGGGTCCCAGAGGCTGGACGCCTATCGGTTCCGGCTCGCGCTCGTCCAGGAAGAGACACAGGGTGTGCAGCAGCCGCCGATCGTGGTCGTAGAAGCCCTCGGCCCGGTCGCCGCGCAGTTGCCCATCGCGTGGTGAGGCCGCGAACGCGGGTGCGGCCACACACATGACCACGTCGTGGAGGAGCGGTTGCAGCGCCCGCGGTGCCGGGGAGTTCGCCGATTCGACCACGAGGAGGTCTTCCCCGCGCCCGCGCCCCTCATTCACGCCCGTTCGCGCGTGCGCGCCGGTCTGCGCTACGGCGCGTGCCTCACTCCCAGCGGAAGAACCGCCCCGCCGCGGCCAGCCCCACGACCCCCCACACGGCCAGGATCCCCAGGTCCCCCCAGGGCATTCCGGCCCCGTGCTGCAGTACGTCCCGCAGGCCGTCCGAGAGTGCCGAGATCGGCAGCAGGCCGAGGACGTCCTGGGCGCCCTGCGGGAACTTGGACAGGGGGACGATCACCCCGCCGCCGACCAGCAGCAGCAGGAAGACCAGGTTGGCGGCGGCCAGTGTGGCTTCGGCCTTCAGGGTGCCCGCCATCAGCAGGCCGAGGCCGGAGAAGGCCGCCGTGCCCAGGAGCAGGAGCAGGAGGACGGCGAGCGGGTTGCCGTGCGGCTTCCAGCCCAGGGCGAGGGCGATCACCGTCAGCAGCAGGACCTGAAGGATCTCCGTGACCAGGACCGACGCCGTTTTCGCGGTCATCAGGGCCCAGCGGGGGAGCGGGGAGGACGCCAGGCGCTTCAGGACGCCGTAGCGGCGTTCGAAGCCCGTGGCGATGGCCTGGCCCGTGAACGCCGTGGACATGACCGCGAGGGCGAGGATGCCGGGGGCGAGGAAGTCCACGGCCTTGCCCGCGCCCGTGTCGACGATGTCCACCGAGCTGAACAGGACCAGGAGCAGGGTCGGGATCACCACCGTCAGCAGGAGCTGCTCGCCGTTGCGCAGGAGCATCTTCGTCTCCAGGGCGGCCTGGGTCGCGATCATGCGTCCCAGGGGTGCCGCCCCCGGCTTCGGGGTGTAGAGACCGGTGGCCGTCACGAGCGGAGCTCCTTGCCCGTCAGTTCCAGGAATACGTCTTCCAGCGTGTGCCGTTCGACCGAGATCCGCTCCGGCATCACCCCGTGCTGCGCGCACCACGACGTCACCGTCGCGAGCAGCTGCGGGTCGACCTTGCCGCCGACCCGATAGGAGCCGGGGGTCAGCTCGACCGCCGTGCAGTCCGCCGGGAGCGCCTTGAGCAGGGACCCCACGTCCAGGCCTGGTCGGCCCATGAAGCGCAGGGTGTTCTCGGCGCCGCCGCGGCACAGCTCCTCCGGCGTGCCCTGGGCGATGACCCGGCCGCCGTCGATGATCGCCACGTCGTCGGCGAGCTGCTCGGCCTCGTCCATGTGGTGCGTGGTGAGGATGACCGAGACACCGTCCGCGCGCAGGTCGCGGACCAGGTCCCAGGTGGCGTGGCGGGCCTGGGGGTCCAGGCCCGCCGTCGGCTCGTCCAGGAACACCAGTTCCGGGCGGCCCACGACCGCCATGGCCAGTGCCAGGCGTTGCTGCTGGCCGCCGGAGAGGCGCCGGTACGTCGTCCTGCCGCAGCCGCCGAGGCCCAGGCGCTCGACCAGCGCGTCCACGTCCAGCGGGTGCGCGTGCAGCCGGGACACGTGTCGCAGCATCTCGTCGGCCCGGGCACTGGAGTACACACCGCCGGACTGGAGCATCACACCGATCCTGGGGTGCAGCTCGCGGGCCTGTCGCACCGGGTCCAGGCCCAGGACGCGCACCGTGCCGGAGTCCGGCCTGCGGTATCCCTCGCAGGTCTCGACGGTCGTCGTCTTGCCCGCGCCGTTGGGCCCGAGTACGGCGGTCACGCCCGCCCGGGCCACCAGGTCGAGGCCGTCCACGGCGGTCTTCGTGCCGTACCGCTTCACCAGGGCGTGGACCTGGACCACGGGCTCACTTCGCATGGGCCCGAGTCTAGGTTCGCCGCTCGCGCCGCAGACGGCCGGGTGCAGGATCTCCACCCGGGTCCACGCCGAGGGGATTCCCGGGCACGTCCTCCCGCGAGCGGTGCAGCGTCAGCCACCGCTCCGCGTACCGCACCGCGTCCGCCACCGGGAACAGCCGCACGTCGGCCGCGCCCACCTTCCCCTGTGTGACGACGGGCCCGCGGTCCCGCTCGAAGTCGTAGCCCAGTTCGTCGAAGCGGTCGGAGGTGATCGACACCTCCGTCACCACCTCCCAGCCGGCCGGTCCCGGGCGGCCGACCCGTACGCGCGGGGTCGGGACGCGGTACTCGGCGAGATGGAAGCTCGTGCACGTGTCGTAGCCCGCGCCGAGGAGCAGCACGCGCGCGTGGAGGGCCTCCAGACGGGCGAGCGGGCTGTGCTCGCCCAGTCGGCAGTCGAGGGCGTGGCCGTCGACGACTTCGTGGGCGCGGGCGCCGATCGCCGCGAAGGAGGTCTGCGGGTGCGCGCTGCGCAGGGCGCCGGGCCAGGTGCGGACGGTCTCCGGGATCACACCGACCCCGCGGGAGGGCGTGACGAGGGGGTCGTAGGCGGGCATCGCCGTCCGGATCGTGTCCCACCAGTCCTCGGGCACCGGCGGGTTGCTCCACAGTGCCGGGTCCGAGAGGTCGCCGGTCTGGGTGGGGACCACGAGGGTGCCGTCCGGGGCCAGGGCGTCGAGTAGTCCCTGGACCACCGCTACGGGGCCTCCGCAGACCCAGCCGAGGGAGCTGAGGGAGGAGTGCACGAGGAGGGTCTCGCCGCTGCGGACACCCAGCTCACGCAGCTCCGATGCGATGGTGCCGCGGGTGACAAGAGGGCCGGTGGGAGGGGGTTTCGGCATGCTTCGGGAGTGTCCCCGAACGGGCGCGGAAAAACCACCGGTTTGATCGATCAAAGATCATTCCCGCAGGTCAGGTTAGGGGTGCCTAAGTGATGCAGGGCACCGTCCGGCGGGCGGGACGCGGCTTGCCCGGTCCTGAGGAATTACGCAACAATGGCGTTGTGAAAAACGTCGGCGAGGCTCGGGAGACCCCCACGGGGGTCCCGCAGGAGGAGCTCGCGACCGGTGAGCGGTCCACCCGCAACCGCGTCGCGCGATCCATCCTGGACCACGGCCCCTCGACCGTCGCCGAGCTGGCCGGACGGCTGGGCCTGACGCACGCGGCCGTACGACGCCATCTGGACGCACTGGTGGCCGACGACGTCGTCGAGGCGCGCGAGCAGCGGGTGTACGGCGCGCGGACGCGCGGCCGTCCCGCCAAGGTCTTCGCGCTCACCGACTGCGGCCGGGACGCCTTCGACCAGTCCTACGACAAGCTCGCCGCGGACGCCCTGCGCTGGATCCAGGAGCGGTTCGGCGGGGACGAGGCGGTCGTCGCCTTCGCCCGCGCCCGGATCGCCGAGCAGGCCGCCGGGTACCGCGAGGCCGTCGAGGCCGCCGCCCCCGAGGGGCGCACCGAAGCCCTGGCCAAGGCGCTGAGCGCGGACGGGTACGCTGCTACGGCGCGCAGCGCACCGGTCGGCGAGCAGCTCTGCCAGCACCACTGCCCGGTGGCCCATGTCGCGGAGAAGTTCCCGCAGCTGTGCGACGCCGAGACGGAGATCTTCTCCCAGCTCCTCGGCACGCACGTCCAGCGGCTCGCGACCATCGCCCACGGCGACGGCGTCTGCACGACGTTCATCCCCAAGATTTCCAAGAACACCCTCAACGCATCCGCAAGCACGGCCGGGAGGAACCCCGCATGACTCTCCCCACGGAGACTGCCCACCCTGAGCTCGAGGGCCTGGGCAAGTACGAATACGGCTGGGCCGACTCCGACACCGCCGGCGCCTCTGCGAAGCGCGGTATCAACGAGGACGTCGTCAAGGACATCTCCGCCAAGAAGTCCGAGCCGGAGTGGATGACGAAGCTGCGCCTCAAGGGCCTGAAGCTCTTCGGGAAGAAGCCCATGCCGAACTGGGGCTCCGACCTGTCGGGCATCGACTTCGACAACATCAAGTACTTCGTGCGCTCCACCGAGAAGCAGGCGGAGTCCTGGGAGGACCTGCCCGAGGACATCAAGAACACCTACGACAAGCTGGGCATCCCGGAGGCCGAGAAGCAGCGCCTCGTCGCCGGTGTCGCCGCCCAGTACGAGTCGGAGGTCGTCTACCACCAGATCCGTGAGGACCTGGAGGAGCAGGGCGTCATCTTCCTCGACACCGACACCGCGCTGAAGGAGCACCCGGAGCTCTTCAAGGAGTACTTCGGCACCGTCATCCCGGTCGGCGACAACAAGTTCGCGTCGCTGAACACCGCGGTGTGGTCCGGCGGTTCCTTCATCTACGTGCCGAAGGGCGTGCACGTCGAGATCCCGCTCCAGGCCTACTTCCGCATCAACACCGAGAACATGGGCCAGTTCGAGCGGACCCTGATCATCGTCGACGAGGGCGCCTACGTGCACTACGTCGAGGGCTGTACGGCTCCGATCTACAAGTCGGACTCGCTGCACTCCGCGGTCGTCGAGATCATCGTCAAGAAGAACGCCCGCTGCCGTTACACGACCATCCAGAACTGGTCGAACAACGTCTACAACCTGGTCACCAAGCGCGCCGTGGCGTACGAGGGCGCGACCATGGAGTGGATCGACGGCAACATCGGCTCCAAGGTCACCATGAAGTACCCGGCCGTCTACCTGATGGGCGAGCACGCCAAGGGCGAGACCCTCTCCATCGCCTTCGCGGGCGAGGGCCAGCACCAGGACGCCGGCTCCAAGATGGTCCACATGGCGCCGAACACCTCCTCCAACATCGTCTCCAAGTCGGTGGCGCGAGGCGGCGGCCGTACCTCCTACCGCGGTCTCGTCGAGATCGGCGAGGGCGCCCACGGCTCCAAGTCGAACGTGCTGTGCGACGCGCTGCTCGTCGACACCATCTCCCGCTCCGACACGTACCCCTACGTGGACGTCCGCGAGGACGACGTGTCCATGGGCCACGAGGCGACCGTCTCCAAGGTCTCCGACGACCAGCTCTTCTACCTGATGAGCCGCGGTCTGAGCGAGTTCGAGGCGATGGCGATGATCGTGCGCGGCTTCGTCGAGCCGATCGCCAAGGAGCTGCCCATGGAGTACGCCCTCGAGCTCAACCGGCTGATCGAGCTGCAGATGGAAGGCGCGGTCGGCTGAGGCCGCCTTCGTAAGCAGCTAGCGAATTTCTGACGTAGGAAGAGAGCAGACCGACAGCCATGGCTGAGGCTCAGAACATCCCGGTGGGTTCCACCACCGCAGGCTCGATCGCGGTGGCCGCCGAGTCGACCGTCGCCACCCGCATGAGCGCGCCCCCGTCCTTCGACGTGGCGGACTTCCCGGTCCCGCACGGACGCGAGGAGGAGTGGCGGTTCACCCCGCTGGAGCGCCTGCGCGGGCTGCACGACGGCACCGCGATCGCCTCCGGCGACGGCGTGAAGGTCGACGTCCAGGCCCCCGAGGGCGTCACCGTCGAGACCGTCGGCCGTGACGACGCGCGCCTCGGCAAGGCGGGCACCCCGGTGGACCGCATCGCCGCCCAGGCGTACTCGGCGTTCGAGAAGGCCTCCGTGATCACCGTCCCCAAGGAGACGGTCCTCACCGAGCCGATCCGGATCGCCGTGCACGGCGAGGGCGGCACCCGCTTCGGCCACCAGATGATCGAGCTGGGAGCCTTCGCCGAGGCCGTGGTCGTCATCGACCACACCGGTGACGCCGTGATCGCCGCCAACGTCGACTACGTCCTCGGTGACGGCGCCAAACTGACCGTCGTCTCCGTCCAGGACTGGGACGACAAGGCCGTCCACGTGGCCCAGCACAACGCGCTGATCGGCCGGGACGCGTCCTTCAAGTCGGTCGTCGTCACCTTCGGCGGTGACGTCGTACGGCTGAACCCGCGCGTCTCCTACGCCGGCACCGGCGGTGAGGCCGAGCTGTTCGGGCTCTACTTCACCGACAAGGGTCAGCACCAGGAGCACCGCCTCCTGGTCGACCACAACACCCCGCACTGCAAGTCGAACGTCGTCTACAAGGGCGCGCTCCAGGGCGACGGCGCGCACGCCGTGTGGATCGGCGACGTGCTCATCGAGGCCAAGGCCGAGGGCACCGACACGTACGAGATGAACCGCAACCTCGTGCTCACCGACGGCGCCCGGGTCGACTCCGTGCCGAACCTGGAGATCGAGACCGGCGAGATCGTCGGAGCGGGGCACGCGAGTGCGACCGGCCGCTTCGACGACGAGCAGCTCTTCTACCTGATGGCCCGCGGCATCCCGGCCGACGAGGCCCGGCGCCTGGTGGTCCGCGGATTCTTCGCCGAACTGGTCCAGCAGATCGGCGTCGCCGACATCGAAGAGCGCCTTCTCGTGAAGATCGACGAGGAGCTGGAGGCCACCGTCTGATGGCCTACCTACGCGCCTGCGGGCTGAGCGAGCTGGAGGAGGACACCCCCAAACGGGTGGAACTCGACGGCACGCCGGTCTCGGTCGTCCGAACCGAGGGAGAGGTGTTCGCGATCAACGACATCTGCTCCCACGCGAACGTCTCGCTCTCCGAGGGCGAGGTGGAGGACTGCCAGATCGAGTGCTGGCTGCACGGCTCCGCGTTCGACCTCAGAACCGGCAAGCCGTCCGGCCTGCCCGCGACGCGCCCCGTCCCCGTATACCCCGTAAAGATCGAAGGGGACGACGTTCTCGTCTCCCTCAACCAGGAGTCCTGAGGAACCCATGGCAACGCTTGAAATCCACGACCTGCACGTCACCGTCGAGGCCGACAACGCCACGAAGGAGATCCTCAAGGGCGTCGACCTGACCGTGAAGCAGGGCGAGACGCACGCCATCATGGGCCCCAACGGCTCCGGCAAGTCGACCCTCGCCTACTCGCTGGCCGGTCACCCGAAGTACACCGTCACCGGCGGCACCGTCACCCTCGACGGCGAGGACGTCCTGGCGATGGAGGTCGACGAGCGCGCCCGTGCGGGCCTGTTCCTGGCCATGCAGTACCCGGTCGAGATCCCCGGCGTCTCCGTGTCCAACTTCCTGCGCACCTCCGCCACGGCCATCCGCGGCGAGGCCCCCAAGCTGCGCACCTGGGTGAAGGAGGTCAAGGAGACCATGCAGCGTCTCCACATGGACCCCGCCTTCGCCGAGCGCAACGTCAACGAGGGCTTCTCCGGCGGCGAGAAGAAGCGCCACGAGATCCTCCAGCTCGAACTGCTCAAGCCCAAGATCGCGATCCTCGACGAGACCGACTCCGGCCTCGACGTCGACGCGCTCCGGGTGGTCTCCGAGGGCGTCAACCGCGTCCGCGAGACCGGCGAGGTCGGCACCCTGCTGATCACGCACTACACGCGCATCCTGCGCTACATCAAGCCCGACCACGTGCACGTCTTCTCAGGCGGCCGGATCGTCGAGTCCGGCGGTGCCGAGCTCGCCGACAAGCTGGAGAACGAGGGCTACGAGGCTTACACGAAGGGTGGCGCATCCGAGTGACACAGCTGCCGGGCCTCCTCGACACAGAGGCGATCCGCAAGGACTTCCCGATCCTGGACCGCATGGTCCACGACGACCGGAAGCTCGTCTACCTGGACAACGCGGCGACCTCGCAGAAGCCGCGCCAGGTGCTGGACGCCCTGAGCGAGTACTACGAGCGCTACAACGCCAACGTCCACCGCGGTGTGCATGTGCTCGCCGAGGAGGCCACGGCGCTGTACGAGGGAGCGCGCGACAAGGTCGCCGCCTTCATCAACGCGCCGAGCCGCGACGAGGTGATCTTCACCAAGAACGCCTCCGAGTCGCTCAACCTCGTGGCGAACATGCTGGGCTGGGCCGACGAGCCCTACCGCGTGGACCACGAGACCGAGATCGTCATCACCGAGATGGAGCACCACTCCAACATCGTGCCGTGGCAGCTGCTGGCGCAGCGCACGGGCGCGAAGCTGAAGTGGTTCGGGCTGACCGACGACGGCCGGCTCGACCTGTCCAACATCGACGAGATCATCACCGAGAAGACGAAGATCGTCTCCTTCGTGCTGGTGTCCAACATCCTGGGCACGGTCAACCCGGTCGAGGCGATAGTGCGCCGGGCGCAGGAGGTCGGCGCCCTGGTCTGCATCGACGCCTCACAGGCCGCGCCGCACATGCCGCTGGACGTACAGGCCCTCCAGGCCGACTTCGTGGCCTTCACCGGTCACAAGATGTGCGGTCCGACGGGCATCGGCGTGCTGTGGGGCCGCCAGGAACTCCTGGAGGACCTGCCCCCGTTCCTCGGCGGCGGCGAGATGATCGAGACCGTGTCGATGCACTCGTCGACGTACGCGCCCGCCCCGCACAAGTTCGAGGCGGGCACCCCGCCGATCGCGCAGGCGGTCGGCCTGGGCGCGGCGATCGACTATCTGAACTCGATCGGCATGGACAAGATCCTCGCCCATGAGCACGCGATCACCGAGTACGCGGTGAAGCGCCTCACGGAGGTCCCCGACCTCAGGATCATCGGCCCGACCACGGCCGAGGACCGGGGCGCGGCGATCTCCTTCACGCTCGGCGACATCCACCCGCACGACGTGGGCCAGGTCCTCGACGAGCAGGGCATCGCGGTCCGGGTCGGCCACCACTGCGCGCGGCCGGTCTGCCTGCGGTACGGAATTCCCGCGACCACGCGAGCGTCGTTCTATCTGTACTCCACGCCGGCCGAGATCGACGCACTGATCGACGGGCTGGAGCACGTACGGAACTTCTTCGGCTGAGGAGCGGCTGAGACGTGAAGCTTGATTCGATGTACCAGGAAGTCATCCTGGACCACTACAAGCACCCGCACGGGCGCGGTCTTAGGGACGGCGACGCCGAGGTGCACCACGTGAACCCGACGTGCGGCGACGAGATCACCCTCCGGGTGAAGTACGACGGCACGAGGATCGAGGACGTCTCGTACGAGGGTCAGGGCTGCTCGATCAGCCAGGCCAGCGCCTCCGTCCTGAACGATCTGCTGGTCGGCAAGGACCTGGCTCAGGCTCGGCGGATCCAGGAGACCTTCCTGGAACTGATGCAGTCCAAGGGCCGTATCGAGCCCGACGACGCGATGGAGGAGGTGCTGGAGGACGCGGTCGCGTTCGCCGGTGTCTCCAAGTACCCGGCCCGGGTCAAGTGCGCTCTCCTCAGCTGGATGGCGTGGAAGGACGCGACGGCCCAGGCGTTCGACGCCGGCGCCGACGCCGAAAGGAAGACGGCATGAGCGAGACCGTTGAGATGAAGCCGGCCTCGGAAGAGGAACTCCGCGAGGCCCTGTACGACGTCGTCGACCCCGAACTGGGCATCGACGTCGTCAACCTCGGCCTGATCTACGGCATCCACGTCGACGACGCGAACATCGCGACCATCGACATGACCCTGACCTCCGCGGCCTGTCCGCTCACGGACGTCATCGAGGACCAGGCCAAGTCCGCCACGGACGGCCTCGTCAACGAACTCCGCATCAACTGGGTGTGGATGCCGCCGTGGGGCCCGGACAAGATCACGGACGACGGCCGGGAGCAGCTTCGGGCGCTCGGGTTCAACGTCTGAGAGACCCCGTTCACGGGTTCACGGGAAAGCGGCGGCACCTGTTCGGGTGCCGCCGCTTTCCCGTGCTCATGCGCGGCTCAGGCCAGCCCGCCCACCAGCTGGAACGCCGAGTCCTGGAGGTACTGGGGGCTGTACTCGAAGCGTTCCAGGCGGACTATGAAGTTCTCGTGGCGGAGGAAGTAGCCGGGGTAGTTGACCGATTCCAGCATCTTCGCGCCGGAGTACGAGGAGTCGCGGGCGCAGAAGGTGGCGTCCTGCTTGAAGAGGGACGAGCCGTCGTCGCGGGCGGCCCGCAGGACGAAGTTGCTGTGGCGGAGGTACTTGCCGTCGTGCGTGGTGAAGGAGTAACAGGAGGCGTTCGCCAGGCCCTTGACCAGTTTGAAGGTCGAGTCCTCGCGGGATTCCGAGCCGCGGACCGCGTCGAGGCCGACGTAGTACTGGGTCACGTGCCAGTAGCGGTCGGGGTAGTTGACCGAGCGGACCGAGCGGTAGGTCGCGGAAGGCTTCGGCTTCAACGAAGTGCCCTTCGAAGGCGCCGACTTCGGCGGCTTCGGGGTGGCCGTGACGGTGGCGGTGGGGCTGGGGCCCTGCTGTCGGGGGTCCAGGGGGCTGGGCGACACCGACGAGAGACCGCTGTCGCCCTCCGGGGCAGTGGTCGGGGGCTGCGAGGTGAAGGAGATCAGGCCGGAGCCGTCGTCGTGCGCGGTTTTTGACGGGGTGTCCATCGCGTTGTTCGTGGCGACCACTGCGGCCACGCAGGCGATGATCGTGGCCACCGCGAGTGCCCCGGCCAGATAGAGCCTTCTGGTGCCGGGTGTGCGGGCGGTGTCCAACGTCCAGCCGTTCTCCCAGGGGCGGTCCTGGGGCGGCCGGGGCTTTTCTTCGGGCATGCGCTGTTCCTCCGGCGCGGCGGGATGCGGCGGCCGCTGCTGTGGTGGCGCGGTGAGCGAACGGTATGTGAATGGTGAAACGCTAGTGCTTTCGGGGGAACACTAGTGGTTACCGGGGCTCACGAGCAGCCCTTTGAACCGGCTGGTTTCCACATTCCCTTCTCGCCCGACCCGGGATATGCCTCCGGGGCGACGGCCGTGTGGCGATGTGATCACCTCTGCCCCGGCTTGTCCCTACGGCGTTCTTCCGGCACCGGTTCGGCGAACTGTTATGTACGCTTGTACACATGGGATACCTGTTGCTCGCCGGAGCCATAGCCGCCGAGGTCGGAGCGACCACGGCCATGAAGTACACCGAAGGCTTCAGCCGGTTCGGGCCCTCGATGCTGACCGTGCTCGGCTACGTCCTCTCCTTCGCGCTGCTCGCCCAGACCCTGAAGACGGTGTCGGTCGGCACCGCCTACGCGATCTGGGCCGGGGCCGGCACCGCGGCGATCGCCGCGATCGGGATGTTCTTCCTCGGGGAGGGCATGACGGCCACCAAGGCCGCCGGGATCGCGCTGATCATCGTCGGGGTCGTGGTGCTGAACCTGGGAGGGGCACACTGATGGCGCGGCGTCACGACCCCGAGCGCCGGCAGCGGATCATCGACGCCGCCATTCGGGTCGTCGGCGAGAAGGGCCTCGCGGGGCTCAGCCACCGCAGTGCCGCCGCCGCGGCCGACGTGCCTCTCGGTTCGACGACGTACCACTTCAAGAGCCTCGACGAGCTGATGGTCGCCGCGCTCCGCCAGGCCAGTGAGGGCTTCGCCAAGGCGGTCGCCGCGCACGGGGCCCTGGACGACCCCGGCGGCGACCTGGCCGCAGACCTCGCCCGGGTCCTCGGCGACTGGCTCGGCGGCGACCGCGCCGGCGTCGAGCTGGAGTACGAGCTTTATCTCGCCGCGCTGCGCCGTCCCGCGCTGCGCCCCGTCGTCGCCGAATGGGCCGACGACCTCGCCGAACGCCTCGCCCACCGCACGGACCCGGTCACGGCACGGGCGCTGGTGGCGCTGACGGACGGGATCTGCCTTCAGGTACTGCTGACGGGGGCGCCGTACGACGAGGAGTACGCGCGGGAGGTCCTGGCGCGGGTGATCCCCACCGGTCCTGGATGATCCGGTCCCGGGTGATCACCGGCCCGGGATGATTTCCTCGCGGTGTCCGTGAACTCTTCGCCGTCCATCGGGAAACAAGGGGTGTCACGCACACACCGACGAACCTGGGGGAGCCCTGTGAGTGGACCACCGTCGTCCACGGCACGGACGGAGGACGACGCCGAGGTCGTCGCCCGGTCGCTGGAGCAGCCGGAGCTGTTCGCCCGGCTCTACGACCGCCATGCGCCGGACATCCACCGGTACGCCGCCCGCCGCCTCGGCGACAGCGCGGCCGACGACATCACGTCGGACACCTTCCTTGTCGCGTTCCGGATCCGCTCCCGTTACGACCTCGCGCGCCCCAACGCCCGCCCCTGGCTGTACGGCATCGCGGGCAACCTCATCGGGAAGCAGCGCCGTGCCGAGGTCCGGGCGCTCAGGGCGCTGGCCCGCACCGGTCAGGACCCGGTCGCCGCGTCCTGGAGCGCCTCCTGGGTCGAGGACACCGACAGCAGGATAGCCGCACAGGGCCCGCTGGCCGGTGCCCTCGCCGCGCTGTCGGCCGGTGACCGGCACGTCCTGCTGCTCGTCGCCTGGGCCGAACTCACCTATCAGGAGGTCGCCGAGGCGCTGGACATCCCGGTCGGCACCGTGCGCTCCCGGCTCAACCGGGCCCGCCGCAAGGTACGTACGGCGCTGGGCGCCGATCCCGCATTCGTGAGCGACGCGGCGGAGGTGGCGTAGCGATGGACGAGATGACGAAGGTGCGTGAACTGCGCGCCGACGCGCCGGTGCCCCACCGTGCGCGGCTCGCGCCGGGGCGGGCTCTGCTGCTCGACGCGGCGCGAGCCGGGGAGCGGCGCCGGGCGCTGTGGCGGCGACGGGAGTTCGTGATCGTCGCGGTGGCGGCGGCGGTGACCGCCGTCGTCGTGACGGCGACGCTGCTGGTGGGCGGGGGCGGTGGTGGGCGGAAGGTGCAGCCCGCCGTCACCCCCACCGTGTCCCTGAAGGGAATGAGCGCGGCCGAGCTCCTGCGGCGGGCCGCGGACGTGGTCGCCGCGGAGCAGGACGGGCCGGCTCCGACGGCCGAGCAGTGGATCTACACCAAGCAGGCGCAGGAACCGCTCGACGAGCAGGCGCAGAACGCCGAGGGCCCGATGAAGCTGCTGGCGGGACCGCAGGAGACCTGGACGCGTTACGACGGCACCGCGATGGCCACGATGGAGCTGGACAACACGGGCGAGAAGCTCGAACTCCGCACCAGGTCGATGCAGCTGGAGAACGGCGCCGAGGGCGACGACCGGTCGGCGCGCGAGATGTACCGGGTCCTGGCCGCTCTGCCCGCCGACGGCCCGGGGACGCTGAAGGTGCTGCGCGAGAAGAACGCCCTCGCCGACCCCAAAGGGGTGTCCCAGGCGGAGAACGACTACAGCGAGATCAGTGTCCTCCTGGACGCCGACGTGATGCCGTCCAAGGGGCTGGCCTCGCTCTACCGGGCGCTCGCGACCCTGCCGGACGGGACGGTCGCCGACCATCTGGTCGAAACGGCCTCCGGCCGCCGGGTGATCGCCCTGACCTACCACACGCGGCCCGCCGACCCCACCTCCGGAAAGACGATGCGGGACCAGTGGCTGATCGATCCGCAGACCTACCGGATCGCCGGCATGCGCCTGGTCGTCGGTGACAAGGTCGTCGGCGGCAACTCGCTCCTCGCCAGGGCCGTGGTCGACAAGGCGGGCGACCGCGGCTGACCCCGCCCCGTGAACCGGGCGGCCCGCATCACGGGGAAGTGCGGGCCGCCCACCACCCGAGACACCCCGCGCACGGGTTCGCATCCCACGCCCCCCGCCGGTTAGGTTGCCCTCATGACCGACACGACTGCTCCGCGCACCACCGGCGCCATCGCCGCAGGCCTCGCCACCGTCGCCGCCGACGGCACCGTTCTCGACACCTGGTTCCCCGCCCCCGTGCTCTCCGCCGAACCCGGCCCGGCCGGTACCGAGCGGCTGTCGGCCGAGACGGCCGTGGAACTGCTCGGCGAAGGCGCCGCCAAGGCGGTCGGCCCGGACGCGCGCCGTGGCGTCGAGGTGATCGCGGTCCGCACGGTCATCGCCTCGCTCGACGAGAAGCCGCTCGACACCCACGACGCCTACCTGCGTCTGCACCTGCTCTCGCACCGCCTGGTCAAGCCGCACGGGCAGAGCCTGGACGGCATCTTCGGCCTCCTCCCCAACATCGCCTGGACCTCGCTGGGCCCGGTCGCCGTCGACGACGTCGAGAAGGTGCGTCTCAACGCCCGCGCAGAGGGTCTGCACCTCGCCGTGACGAGCATCGACAAGTTCCCGCGCATGACGGACTACGTGGCCCCCAAGGGCGTCCGGATCGCCGACGCGGACCGGGTCCGGCTGGGCGCGCACCTCGCCGAGGGCACCACCGTGATGCACGAGGGCTTCGTGAACTTCAACGCGGGCACGCTCGGCACGTCGATGGTCGAGGGCCGGATCTCCGCCGGTGTCGTGGTCGGCGACGGCTCGGACATCGGCGGCGGCGCCTCCACCATGGGCACCCTCTCCGGCGGTGGCAACGTCCGTATCACCATCGGCGAGCGCTGCCTGATCGGCGCCGAGGCGGGCGTCGGCATCGCGCTCGGCGACGAGTGCGTCGTCGAGGCCGGGCTCTACGTCACGGCGGGGACGCGCGTGACCATGCCCGACGGGCAGATCGTCAAGGCCCGTGAGCTGAACGGCGCCTCGCACATCCTCTTCCGCCGCAACTCGGTCACCGGCACGGTGGAGGCCCGCCCGAACAACGCGGTCTGGGGCGGCCTCAACGACGTCCTGCACAGCCACAACTGAGCCCGCGCAGACGCTGCGGAAGTCGCCGTGGAGGAGCACATTCCTCTGCGGCGACTTTTTTCGTGGCAGTGGCATAGCGGCGGGCCACGGCACGCGTCACTAGAGGCGGAGGGGTGACGCACAGGCGTCGCCGGGGAAGAGAAGGTGACGATGAATGCCGAAGGGCTGGAGAGTTTCCGGGACTTCGTCGACAGCAGGTCGTCCGTCCTGCTGAAGACCGCTGTGCTGCTGTGCGGGGGAGACCAGCACGCCGGTGAGGACCTGCTCCAGAACGCCCTGCTCAAGGCGGCCGGGCGCTGGCAGCGGATCGACGAACCCGAGGCCTACGTACGGCGGATCCTCTACCGTCAGCAGGTCAGCCGCTGGCGGCTCAAGTGGCCCCGGCGGGAGGTCAGTGTCGCCGAGCCGCCCGAGCCACCGGGCACCGGTGACCCCGGCGCCGACACGGCCGCCGCGGCCGAACTGCGCCTGGTGATGCGCCAGGCGCTGTCCCGGCTCACCGCACGTCAGCGCTCCGTGCTCGTGCTGCGCTACTTCGACGACCTGCCCGAGGCCGACGTGGCACGGCTGCTCGGCTGCTCGGTCGGCACCGTACGGTCCACCACCCACCGCTCGCTGGCCCGGTTGCGTCAGCTCGCTCCCGAACTCGCCGCCCTCGGGCTCGCGGAGGCCGAGCGGTTCGACGCCCGTGACTATTCGCCCGTGGAGGTGCGTCCGTGAACGTCGACGACATCGTGCGCGACGCCTTGCGCGAGCAGGCCGCCGAACAGCCCCCCGCGGTGGCGGGGTTCGCCGACCGGGTGCTCGCCGTCCGGCGGCGCCGCCGGACCCGTAGGGCAGCGGTCGTCGCCGTGGCCGCCGTGGTGGCGGTCGCCGTAGGGGTGTGCGTACCGCTGCTGGACTCCGGCAAGGAGGACGTACGGCCCTCCGGCGGCATCGTGGTCCCGAAGAAGGTCGAGTCCCACCCGGACCAGTCGCCGCCGCGCGACAGGATCTCCGTCGGGGGCACGACCCTGGTCGGGTACTCCATCGGGGAGCAGGTCAAGAAGAGCGCGGACAGTGCTGTGTACGAGCGCACCTACCACCTGCTGAACCCGAGGAGCGGCACGTACGGCAAGGCCGCGGACTGGTCCTGGGTCGCCGTCGCCCCCGGCGGGAAGACCGCCGCCGTCCTCGAACGGGACCTGCCCGCCTCGCGGATCGGCCTGCTCGACCTGGCCACGGGCAAGGTCGCGCGGTGGATCCCGGTCGACCACGGCGTCGGCGGGCTCGCCTTCTCCCGCGACGGCCGCAAGCTGGTCGCGACGACCTACGCCAAGAACCCCGATCTGCGGGTCAAGAGCCAGGGCTCCGAGGGCTGGGACGCGGATTCGACGTCGAGCCGCACCGGCTTCTACGTCCTCGACGTGGCCTCCGGGGAGGGCGCCTGGAGCGAGGTCGAGCTCGCGGGCGATGCCTTCCTCAACGCCCGCCAGGACTTCGCCCTCACCGGTGACGGCCGGCATGTCTGGGCCGGGAATCCCATGGGCGACATCGGCAAGGAGTTCTGGGACCTCAAGGGCACCAAGGTCTCCACACCGGCGGCCGACAAGTACCTGGAGTGGTTCGTCGACGCCGGCACCTCGCCCGACGGCAAGCTCGTCGCCGGTGACTTCGCGGGCAAGAAGTGGAAGACGTCCTCGTACGTCGTCGATGCCGGGACCGGCGCGAAGACCGAGGTGCGCGGCCAGCAACTGCTCGCCTGGGTGGGCAACAGGCAGCTCATCGCCTGGGACATCGGCAAGAACGACAAGAACGAGTTCCATCAGCGGCTCGTGCTCGTCACCGTCGGCAGCGAGAAGGAGGTCCCGCTCAGCGGCTTCCGCCAGGGCAACGACGGGGACGCCGGACGATGGGAGCCGCTCTTCGCCCAGCCCTGATCAGGCGGCGGCCACGAGCCGTTCGTACTCCGCCAGCAGCCTGTCGGCCGTCTCCCGGTCGGCGGGCCGCAGCGGGGAGCGGACCGGGCCCGCGGGCAGACCGAGCGCGTTGAGGAGGGACTTGGCCGTGACCGTGCCGGGCAGACCCGCCGACATCATCGCCTCGATCAGCGGCGTGGCCCGTTGTTGGAGGCGGGCGGACACGGGGGTGTCGCCCGCCTCGAACGTGTCCAGGACCGCCCGGAGTTGGGCGGGGACCACGTTGGCCACCGTGCTGACGTAGCCCGTCCCGCCCACCGCGTACAGGGCGAGGATGTGCTCGTCGCAGCCCGCGTAGTACGCCAACTCCGTGCGGTGCAGGACCTTTTGGGCGCCGAGCAGGTCGTAGGAGCAGTCCTTGACCGCGACGATCCGGGGGTGCTCGGCGAGCCGGATCATCGTCTCCGGCTCGATGCGGGTGCCGGTGCGGCCCGGGATGTCGTAGAGCATGACCGGCAGCCCGGAGGCGTCCGCGATCTCCCGGAAGTGCGCCTCCAGGGCGTCCTGCGGCGGCCTGCTGTAGTAGGGGCTGACGACCAACACCCCGTCCGCGCCCGCCTTTTCGGCCGCCCGGGTCAGCTCGACGGTGTGCCGGGTGTCGAAGGTGCCCACTCCCGCCACGACCGGCGTCCGCCCGCCCACGGCTTCCCGCACCGCCGTCACCAGCGCCGCCTTCTCCGCGTCCGTCGTGGTGGGCGACTCACCCGTCGTGCCGGAGAGGACGAGCCCGTCGCAGCCCGCTCGCACCAGGTGGTCGGCGAGCACCTGCGCGCCGTCGAGATCGAGGGCGCCGGCCTCGTCGAAGGGCGTGATCATGGCGCAGAGGGCGCGGCCGAAGGGTGGGGCGGTTGTCGTCATACGCGTAGTCTCGGCGAATCAACCGTGAAGCTCCACTTAATTCTTCTACGGTGTATTGCTAAGGGATGCTGCGAAAAGGCCCTATGTCCAAACCGGGCCCGCATGGGTCACCATGGCCAGGACGGTGCACGACCCCTGGTCCTGGAGGCGTCATGAAGCTCGGCAAGGCACTCGCCACCGGTGTCGCGGAAGAGCGGCCGGAGGTCCACGAGGAGGAGTTCGAACTCCCCGAGGAGATCAAGGAACTGAAGGCTCCCGAAGAGGTTCCGGCGGCCCGATGAGGCTGCGGCTTCCGGAGGAACGCCCGACGGAGCCGCCGACCGGATACAAGATCGCCCACCCGGTGCTGTCCCAGGACGGCGTCCGGGCCGGGTTCACCGGTGTCTCGCTCGGCGGCGCGCTGCCGTACGGAGTCCTGGCCGACGCGTCCTGCGTGTACGGCCTGCGGCACCGGGCACCGAACCGCCGCTGCGACTGCGGCTTCCACTGCGTGCACGACCGCGCGACGGCCGAGGCGCTGCTGTGCACGGCCGAGCACCGCACGGCCGTCCTCCTCGACGTCCTGGTCCTCGGCCGCTACCTCCGCTTCGAACTCGGCTTCCGCTACGCCCGCCAGCGGGTGCGTACGGCCACCGTCGGACCCTGCTCCTGCGGCACGGTCGCGGCGGCGCTCGCCGACGCCGGCTGGGGCAGACCGGGGTGGCGGGCGCTGGCCCCCTCCTGCGCGGGCTGCCTGCGAGGCCGTACGTCCGTCTCGCTCGCCGGGTTCGCCCGGCTGGCCGGGGACGGGCTGCGCGTGGTGGCCGGGGCGGCGGTCGCCGGTCCCGATCTGCCCGAGGAGCTCGGAGTGCCCGAACTCGCCGCCGAGGCCGCCCTGTTGCAGGCCCGGCTCGACTGGTTCCAGGGCCAGCTGGCCCGGCTCGGACAGCGCGGCCCGGGCGGCGGCCCGCAGGGGTAGCGGGGGCCGGGTCGGGTACCCGGGTGTTCCGACCGAGAGGAGGCGGAGCACCGTGACCGGAACCACGGCCCCCAGGCCGGCGCACGACGGACACCACTCGGTGGGCGAACTCGTCGGGCAGGCCACCGAACAGGTTTCCCTGCTGGTACGGCAGGAGGTCGCCCTCGCCAAAGAGGAACTGACCGCGAAGGGCCGGCGCGCAGGAAAGGGCGGCGGGCTGCTGGGCGCGGCGGGCGCCTTCGCCTACGCGGGGCTGCTGGCCCTGGCCGGAACGGCCGTCGCCGCCCTGGCGCTGGTGCTGCCGGTCTGGGCCTCGGCTCTGATCGTGACGGCCGTGCTGTTCGTGATCGCCGGGGTGCTCGCCGCCACCGGCCGCGCCCAGCTGCGCCAGGCCACACCCCCCACGCCCGAGCAGGCGCTCGACAGCGTCAAGGCCGACGTCGAGGAGATCAAGGAGAGGGCGCACCGATGACGGACCGGACAGGATCGCGGAGCACGGGCGCCGACGCCGCTCAGGCGGTCGGCGCCGAGGGACCCGAGGAGCTGCGGCGCCAGATCGAGCGGACTCGCAGCCAACTCGGCGACACGGTGGAGGAGTTGGCGGGCAAGATGGACGTGAAGGGCCGCGCGCGGGCGCGGGCGGCAGACCTCAGGGACAAGGCGGGCGCGATGACCGTCCAGTTGCGCAGCACCGCCGCGCAGGCCGGTCACACCGTGCACGAGAGGGCCACGCAGGCCGGTCACCGGGTCCACGACCGGGCGGCGGGCACGGGCCACGAACTGGAGCGGCGGGCGGGGCGCGGTGTGCCCGTGCCGGCGCGGTCCGTGGTCATGGCGGCGGTTCGGCATCCGAGGCCGGTGCTGATCGTCGGCGCGGCGTTGGCCGCGGTGGTCGTGGTGTCGTGGCGGTATCCCAGGAAGTGAGCAGCGCGCACGAGGGCGGGGGGGGGGGGGGGGGGGGCCCCCCCCCCCCCCGGGGGGGGCCCCCCCCCCCGGGGGGGGGGGCGCGCGCGGGCCCCCCCCCCCCACCCCCCCGCGCAGCCCGCCCCCGCACCGGTGGGCGGGGGGGCCCAAA
>NZ_JBIAKA010000017.1:129802-248214 GCF_042872225.1 Streptomyces sp. NPDC005374
CGGTGCTGATCGGCGGCGCGGCGTTGGCCGGGGTGGGCGTGGTGTGGGGGCGGTACCCCCGGACGTGCGCCGCGCGCCCGTGGGGGGGCGGGGGCCGTGACGGCCCGCGCCCGCCCTTGTGAGCTGTCACCGGCTGTGTCACCGGCGGCGCGCTGTCACGCGCCGCGCTTCGCCCTCAGCTTCGCCGGCCACTTCCTGGTGTCCCGGGGCTCCACATAGGGCTCCTCCGCCGGCTCGTGCTCGCCGGAGGTGATCGCCCGCTCCCGCGCGAGTTCCGCGTCGAACTCCAGGCCCAGCAGGATCGCCAGGTTGGTCAGCCAGAGCCACACGAGGAACACGATGGCACCCGCGAGGGTGCCGTACGTCTTGTTGTAGGAGCCGAAGTTGGCCGCGTACAGCGCGAAGCCGGCGGACGCGGCCAGCCAGACCACGGTGGCCAGGACACTGCCGGGGGAGATCCAGTGGAAGCCCCGGCCGCGGACGTTGGGAGCGGCCCAGTACAGCAGGGCGATCATCAGGACGACCAGCAGCAGGAGCACCGGCCACTTGGCTATGCCCCACGCCGTGATCGCCGCGTCCCCGAACCCCACCGCCCTGCCCGCGCGTTCGGCGAGCGGTCCCGTGAACACCACGATCAGCGCGCTCGCCGCCAGCATCAGCATCAGCGTCACGGTCAACGCCAGCCGCAGCGGCGTCAGCTTCCACACCGGCCGTCCCTCGGGCAGGTCGTACACCGCGTTGGACGTACGGATGAACGCGGCGACGTACCCGGACGCGGACCACAGCGCGGCGATGAGTCCGAGGATCGCCAGGACGCTGCCCGTGCCGCCGCTGTCGCCGAGCTGGACCACCGCGTCCCGCAAAATGTCCCGGGCCGGGCCCGGCGCGAGGTCCCCGATGTTGTCGAGGATCTTGTTCGTCGCGCGCTGTCCCACCACCCCGAGCAGGGACACCATCACCAGCAGGGCGGGGAACAGCGACAGGACGCCGTAGTACGTCAACGCCGCCGCCCGGTCGGCGAGTTCGTCGTCCAGCAGCTCCTTGAACGTGCGCCGCACCACGGCACCCCATGACCGCTTGGGCAGCTCGGAGGGGCTTTCCGGCTCTGGGTTCTCGGCCTTCTCGACCTTCTCGGCCCTGTCGTCCTTCTCGTCCATGAGCAGCGGGTCTCCCGAACGAGCCGTTCGAATCGGCTGCCGGTCCTGAATCTCGGCGGGCAGATTTGCCCAATGTTTGCTTCGCGTAAGCGGGGGCGGTTTGCGTGCTTTCACGTCTTTGGTCGGGTCCCGCTCAGGTGAAATCGGCCTTTCAGGAGTAAAGCTCCCGCTGTGTAACGCCGTTGACGAGGGGATCGTCGAAGCGCTTCGATCATGACCGTTCCCCGTCAAGTCTGCTGCGCCGTTGACACCGCCCTGTGCACCTCGAACAGGGAACCGCTCTTTCAGATCTTGGAGAATCGTTGAGACCGAGACGCAGAGCACACCCCTCTCTCGTGCTGACCGCCGCCGCGCTGGCGGCCGTCGGTCTGCTGCCGGCCGCCGCGCCGGCCGTCGCCGCCGGTACGGCACCGAAGCCGTCCGCCGGATCTTCCGCCGCATCCGTGCCGTCCGCCCGGGTCGACGATCCGGGCGAGAAGCTCGGCACCGGCTGGAAGGCGTCCAAGGACCGGGCGGTGACGAGCGCGGCCGACACCGACGGCTTGAAGATCCTGGTGGCCGACTCGGCGAAGGCGTACGCCTGGAAGACCGTGGCCTCGCTGTCGGAGCCGACGATGTCGGCGGACACCTGGATCGGCAACCAGTGTGTGATGGACGCCGGTCACATCGCCGCCGTGTACGCGCCCCGCACGTTCGCCAACAAGCCCGACCTGATGCAGGGCGGCGCGTTCGCCGCCATCGTCGACACCGGCACCGGTCAGGTGGTGAAGCTGCCGTTCACCGCGTCCCTCGCCTACTTCGACCCCTCCTGCAACACGGTCACGCACACCGCCGCGTTCACCGCCTTCCGCGACATGAACGACCCGGCGCAGACCAGGACCCGGGTGGTGACCGTCGACACCGCGGGCAGGACGACCGGTTCGGCGGTGACCGCGGGTGAGATCACCAGCGCGGTACCGGTCAAGGACGGCGCGATCGGCGCACGCGGACACGACCTGATCCACATCGACAAGGCGGGCAGGACGGCGACGCTCGCCGCCGGCGACGGCGTTCCGTACGACATCCGGCCCACCAGGAGCGGGCAGGTCGCCTTTCTCGACCGGCAGGACGACTCCGCCGCCCACGCCAAGCTGTGGCGCGGGCACGGCGAGCCGTCGGTGATCGCCTCCGGCAAGGCCGCCGACCTCGACCTGCGCCAGGGGGCGCAGGGGCGGGTCTTCCTCACCGGCGAACCGTCCGCCACTCGCCTGAAGGACACCGGCGTCACCCTTATCGACGCCCCCGCGGACACGGACGTCTCGACGCTGGGACGCCTCGCCGTCGACTCCGTCCTCACCCCCGGCGTCCGCCGCGGCCTGGCCCGGATCAAGGACGCGGGCCGGAACTTCACGACGAGCACCCCGGGACCGCAGGACACCGTGGAGGGCGCGCCGGACACCGTGGCCGGCGACGAGCCGACCACCGTGACGTCCACCGCCACCACCACCGGAGAGAAGATCACCCAGTCGGTCCCGGAGATCGCGGCCGGCGGGGGAAGCACCTCCGTGTCCCCCTCGCTCACCGGCATCGCCACCGCCGCCGCCGACGCCGACCCCCGGGCCCACGACCCGGTCGACACCGACCGCTGGTGCTCGGTGCCCCGCAACGACGTGGGCTCCCAGGCCCTGCAGCCCACCCCGAACCAGGTCGAGTGGGCCGTCGACATGGCCGTCCGCGGTGAACTGCGCTCGAACTGGATCACCCAGGGCGGCTGGCGCGCCCAGACCGGACTGGGCACCATCGACCCGCAGGGACTCTTCCCCCGCCCCTCGCTGACCGGCGGCGGCCGCATCCCGGCCAACGTGCTGCTCGGCGTCATGGCCCAGGAGTCGAACCTCTGGCAGGCCGAACCGGGCGCGATCCCGGGCCAGATGGGCAGCCCGCTCGCCTCCTACGCCGGGTTCTACGGCCACAAGGGCGACAATCCGGCGTCGTACTGGAAGATCGACTGGGCGAACTCCGACTGCGGTTACGGAGTCGGCCAGGTCACCGACGGCATGCGGCTCGCGGGACACGAGAAGACAGGCGAAACCGCGCTGCCCGCGGCCACCCAGCGCGCGGTCGCCCTGGACTACTCGGTGAACGTCGCCGCCTCCCTGTACATCCTCGCGGACAAGTGGAACGAACTCCACGAGACGGCGCAGACGATCACCGTCAACAACGACGACCCGGCCAAGCCCGAGAACTGGTTCGCCGCCCTGTGGAACTACAACCTGGGCTTCAACGAGAAGGCTGACGCGGGCGCCAACGGCAACTGGGGCCTGGGCTGGTACAACAACCCCGCCAACCCCGTGTACCCGCAGTCCCGTTCGGCCTTCATGAACACCGACATCGACCCGGACGCCGTCAAGGACGCCGCGCATCCGCAGTACTGGCCGTACGAGGAGAAGGTGCTGGGCTGGGCCGCCTGGTCCATCGACGCCGGCTACTCCTACGCCACCTCCGGCCGGCAGGACTGGCCCGGAGAGTCCGGCTTCTCCTCCGCCGGCTTCCGGCCCGCCTACTGGAACGGCACGGCCGACCTCTACACCGTGCCGGGCAGCGCCAAGTACAACCGGGCACACGCCACACCGTCGCTCGACACGTTCTGCAACTCCAAGAACAACTGCGACTCCGCGAACCCGCCCGACTGCCCGGACGCGGACTGCTACACCCAGTACTGGTGGCACGAGTCCAACGCCACCTGGAAGAGCGACTGCGCCACCACCTGCGGTTTCGAGAACATCAAGTACCAGACCCTGGTCGCCGAACCGGGCCGCGGCACCCGGCTCCAGCACGGCACCCCCGTCTGTGCCGGCGACTCGGCCAACAAGCTGCCCTCGGGCGCACTGATCGTGAACTCCGTACCCGACAACACGAACACCTACAGCACCTGCGGGAGCACCGGAACCGACGCCGGCAGCTTCCAGTTCACCTTCAACTCCGACGGCTCGGTCGGCCCCGGACTCGGCCAGTACGAGGCCAAGGGCGACCTGTACCAGATAGGCGGCGGATACGGCGGCCACTTCTGGTACGCCCACACCCGCAACACCGCCCACCTCGGCGGCGACAACGCGGTGATGACCGTCGACGGGACCTGGACGCTCGGCCAGAACCTGAACAGCTGGGCCCGGGTGTTCGTGCACCTGCCCGACACCGGCGCCCACACCCAGCAGGCCCACTACACCATCCACGGCGTGGCGGGCGGTGACCGGGAGCGCTACCTCAACACCCACTACGGCAACAACACCTGGGCCGAGCTCGGGGTCTACCAGTTCACCGGGACTCCCCAGGTGGAACTCACGAACACCACCGAGGACGGCAACGCCGAGGACGACGTGGCCTACACCTCGGTCGCCTTCCAGAAGCTCGCGGCCAAGCCCCAGCACCTGGTCGTCGCCATGGGCGACTCCTACACGTCCGGCGAAGGGGCCGGGAGCTACTCCGCCGAGTCCGACACCTCGCACGGGACGAACAGGTGGAACGCCTGCCGTCGCAGCACCAACTCGTGGCCCCGCAAGCTCCTCCTGCCGTTCCAGGCGACACCCCTCGGTGACCTGTCCGACGGCTTCTCCGCCATCGCCGACCTGCAGGACGTCGCCTGTTCCGGAGCCGCCACCTGGCATGTGCGGGGCAAGGACATCGATCAGGGCGACGCCGAGGTGCACCCCGCCTCCTGGGACGACCCGAGCGCCGGACAGGCCCAGGGCGAGTTCCACGAGATCGCGCAGATCAACTCCGGTGTCCTCAGCTCCGACACCACCCTCGTCATGCTGACCATCGGCGGGAACGACGGCGGACTGTTCACCGACGCCATCACCCAGTGCTATCTCGTCGGGGTGTGCGACCAGGACGACTACACGGCCAGGGTGGACACGGCCGTCGAAGCGACCGGCAGACTCATCGACGAGATCGCCGCGAAGGCCCCCAACGCACAGATCGTTCTCATGGGCTACCCGCACATCGTCGCCCAGGATCCGTGTCTGACAGCCGATTTCGACGCACTGAACGGCCTCGCCGACGAGGTACGGGACAAGCAGCAGGCCAAGGTGGCCGCGCTGAAGAGCTCGGGTGTCCGGGTGGCGTTCGCCGATCCGACCAGCGCCTTCGCCGGTCACGCCATCTGTGACAGCGACGAGTGGATCAACAAGGTCGTGGTGGGCCCGAACGGGGACGGCGACTACCACGCGGGAGACTCCGGGAATCCGCCCGTGTGTCTCCCCGTCGTCCTGGGCGGCGCCTGCGCGAGCCTGGAGTCGTTCCACCCCAAGGACCGGGGCACCACCGCCTACTCTGCTGTGATGGACCAGACCCTCGCCGACATCGGCTACACGGGCAGCTAGTGGCACCCATGTCCACTTCCACGCCGGTCACGGGGCGGGCCGCCCGCGCCGTGACCGGCGGCTGCCTGGTCGCACTCACCGTCCTGATCCTGGCGGCCGGTACCGTCCTCGCGTGGATGGTGTACGCCTTCCACCGCGCCGACACCGGCAACGAGAGCCGTCGGGAGGAGGCGCGGACGGTGCTGGCGGAGAAGGCCCGCCACGCCGCGGCGCTGACCGTCCGGGACCTGACCGCGGCACCGGACGCCGACCGGGAGGCGGCGGAGGACATCGTCCTGCGCACCGCGAGGGATCCCGGCCTAGGCCAGGGAACGGTGGCGCCGAAGGTGACCTACGACAAGGCCCTGGACGGCCTGACCGCGGTCGGCCTGTTCTCCGGGTCGTACGAGGTCAGGCCCGCTCTGTGGGGAGCCCGCCGCCCGGAGTCGGTGACCCGCTGCTACGCCCTGGCCTTCCGGCACGACAGCGGCACATGGCAGGCGAAGGTGACCACCAGGCCGGACCGTGTCTGCGCACAGCGGGAAGCGGTCACCAACGGCGCCCAGGCGGCCCGGGAGGCACTGCGCGCCATCGACCGGACGACCGTGACCCGCGACCAGGTCCGGCGTCTGCTCGATCCGGTCCGCACTGCCACCTATGAGGTGACCACCGTGACCGGCCAGGGTCGCACGGTCACCGTCACGACCCTGGTGCGGGCCGCCGGGGACGAGCAGTGCTACCGGTTCGTCCGGCATACCGATTCCCAGGACCAGGACTCCGTCACCGTCGCCGCTGTCGCCGTCGCGCACTGCGCCGGCTGAGGCGGGGGACCCCGACCTACCGACAACTCGAACCGCCTGGACAAAAAAAGTTTTCGGTGAGACGGTGGATCCATGCTGGACGTCACCGTGATCGAGGACCCCGAGGCGGCAGCCGTCTCCCTGGACCCCATAAGGGCGAGGCTGCTGGCCGAGCTGGCGGCAGGACCCGCGTCGGCCGCCATGCTGGCCGGCATGGTCGGCCTGCCCCGGCAGAAGGTGAACTACCACCTCAAGGCCCTGGAGCGGCACGGCCTGGTCGAGCTCTCGGGGGAGCGCCGCAAGGGGAACGTCACCGAGCGGCTGATGCGGGCGACCGCGGCGTCGTACGTCATCTCACCGCTCGCCCTCGCCGCCGTGCAGCCCGACCCCGACCGCTTCCGCGACCAGCTCTCCGCGCGCTGGCTGCTCGCACTCGGCGCCCGCCTCGTGCGGGACGTCGGCTCGCTGATCACCGGTGCGACGAAGGCGCGGCAGCGGCTGGCCACCTACGCGCTGGACGGCGAGGTGCGTTTCGCCTCCGCCGCCGAACGGGCCGCGTTCATCCAGGAGTTGACCGCCGGAGTCACCGCCCTGATCCGCAAGTACGACGCCCAGGACACCGAGGGCGGCCGGGACCACCGGATCGTCGTGGCCGTCCACCCCACGCTGAAGCAGACCGAACCGACCGAGCAGACCGAGTTGGAGTAGAGCGATGTCCAAAGAGTTCGAGATCGCCCGTGAGTTCGAGGTCGACGCCACCCCCGAGCAGGTGTGGGAGGCGATCACCACCGGAACCGGCGGTTACCTGTGGCCCATGGAGCCGCCCGAGCCCCGCGTCGGTGGCACGGGCCCCTTCGGGTCCAAGGTCATCGCCTGGGACCCGCCGCACCGCTACACCAACCGCGTCGAGAACGTCGACGGGATCTCCGAGCAGAGCCTCAACCAGCTCGACTACACCGTCGAACCCCGCGACGAGGGCCGCCGGGCCTGGGTGCGGTACGTGCACAGCGGCATCTTCGTCGACGACTGGGACAACCAGTACGACGGCGCCGCCAAGCACACCGACTTCTATCTCCACACCCTGCGCGAGTACCTGACGCACTTCGCACCCCGCCCGGCCGCCTTCGCCACCTTCGACGGACCCGAGGCGTCCAAGGCGCCGGACGCCCTCACCGTCGTAGGGCAGGCGCTCGGTGTCGGGGAGGACGTGGCCGCCGGTACCCGGCTGACCGTCCACGGGCCGGACACCTTCGACGCCGTGGTCGACTTCCGTAACCCGTACTTCATCGGCCTGCGCACCGACCGGGGCCTCACCCGGATCTTCGGGCGCAACCACTGGGGTCACCCGGTCGGCATCTCCCTGCACGACTTCGCCCCCGACTCCGACATCAAGGAGTGCGAGGGCGAATGGCAGGGCTGGCTGAACGGGGTGTTCAACCAGCCCTGACCTGACCGGAGTTACGGCTGGAAGCGCAGCACCTGCGGGTCGTGGTCGCTGATCTGGTCGTTGAACTCCGAGTTGATGTGCACGCTGTCGTACTCGAAGTCGCAGCCGCGCCGGATCGACGGGCTCACCAGGATCTGGTCCAGGACCTGCTGGTTGCCCTGGTAGTCGTAGGTGTAACGCTCGCTCTTGGGCAGCGACTGGATCGCCGACCAGAGTTCGCCGTCGCCCTCCAGGATCTTCGCGGTGTCGGAGAACTCGAAGTCGTTGATGTCGCCGAGAGCGATGACGTCCGCGTTCTTCTGGACGTCGAGGATGCTCTTGACGAACGCGTTGACCAGCGTCGCCTGCGCGTGGCGCTGGATCTCCGAGCTGCGCGGCACCGGCTGGGTCGCCGAGGTCAGACTCTGGTCGCCACCCTTGGAGTTCAGGTGGTTGGCGATCAGGAAGACCGTGCGGCCGCGGAAGACGAACTCGCCGGCCAGCGGCTTGCGGCTGGACTTCCAGGCGTCGTTCGCGGGGTCGATCCGGCCGGGGGAGGCCGTCAGCTGCGCCTTGCCGTGCACCTTGGTGACGCCGACGGCGGTCGTCGAGTCGCCGCCCGCGCGGTCCACGAAGGACACCCGCTCCGGGTTGAACAGGAACACCTGGCGGATGTTGCCGCCCGGCTCGCCGCCGTCCTGGTCGTTGACCGGGTCGATCGAGCGCCAGTCGTACTTCGGGCCGCCCGCCGCAACGATCGCGTCGATCAGCTTGTTCACCGTCACGTCGGCGGCGACCGTGCCGTCGTCCTTGGCGCCGTTGTTGTCCTGGATCTCCTCCAGGGACACGATGTCGGGCGACTTCAGGTTGTTCACGATCGCGGAGGCGTGCTCCTCGAAGGTGGCGTCGGTCGGGTCGAGGTTCTCGACGTTGTACGTCGCGACCGCGAGCTCGCCCTTCTTCTGCTTCTGGGTCGACTCACGCTGCAGACCGGCGCTCTTCAGCGTCCCGATCTCGTTGGCGACCAGGGTGTAGCCGCCGAACTGGTTGTAGTCCAGCGGGCCCGCGGTGGTGCCGGTGAGGACGTCACCGACGTTCGCGACGGGGAACGCGGAGGTCGAGCCCAGCGACTGGATCTGCAGCCGGCCGGTGTTCTGCGAGGTGTAGGAGCCGTAGAGCGTGCCGCCCCGCGCGGTGGTGTTCTCGCGCGGCTTCACCGTCACCCACAGCTCGGTGTACGGGTCGCTCGCGCCGACCACACGGGTGTCGGCGACCTTGACGTTCATGCCCTCGAGGGACTCGTAGTAGTCCAGGGCGTACTTCTTCGGCTGCAGCGTCAGGCCGTTGATCGAGTTGGCCGCGGCCGGGTCGCCCGCCGGGGCGTACGCGGCGGGCACCGACTTCGCGTCGACCACCGTGGCGGCCGGGACCGCGTTGCCGCTGGAGACGACGGTGACGGTCGGCTTGGTGATCTCGGTCAGCGACTGGTTGCCGGTCGACACACCGCCCGGGACGTACTCCGAGACCGTACCGGTGACCGTGACGGCGTCGCCGACGGCGACCTTCGGCACGGAGCTGGTGAAGACGAACACGCCCTCACTGGTGGCCGGGTCGGCATCGGGGTTCGGGTCCTGGATCCAGAAGCCTCTGGAGGAGCCGTAGGTGCGCACACCGGTGACGATTCCGGCCACGTCCGTGACCTTCTGACCGGCGTACGGGGATATCCGGGTCGCGCCCTGGATGTCATGGATGCTCACGCCGACCGCGTGGGCGGGCGAGATCAGGACGACGGTGGAGGCCGCGGACAGGGCGGCGACGGTGAGCGCGGCGAGACGCGCGGACTTCTTGCTGGGCAACGGAATCCCTCCGGGGACGTGCGTTGGGCGCCGGGACGAGGGTGGCGGTTGAACGGTGGGAGCGGCGACCGGTGGGGCGGTGACCACGCGCGTAGAAAGTACGGTGAACAGATGTCCGCCCCGTTTCTACGCGCGTAAATCTCGTGCCTGGTCAGGCCAGTTGTCAAGGTTTCAGCCATGTACAGAAGCGGTCCGGGAGATGAACCGGGCGGCATGGGTGGATATCCGTCTAGGCTGAGCGACTGAGTCGTACGGCGTCCGGATGGCCGTACGGCCCGCCGTCGTTCTTCGGCCGTACTCCGGTGGTACGGCCTTCAGAGGCGCCCTAGGAGAACCAGCCGATGTCAGACAGCTCCCCCCTGCCGCCGGTGCGGCTGCACCCCGAAGCGGAGCTGGCGCGAGACGCCCTGTCCACGCCGCTGCTCGCCCGGGCCGCCCGGCTCGCCCGCTGGGCCGGCGAGGACACGCGGGTCGACGCCGGGGGCGGGCTCGTCGAGGAGCAGCTGCCCGCGGCGGCCTCGGAACTCGGGCTGACCGACGAGGACGCGGCCGCGTACGCGAGCGAGGCCTGGCGGGTCGCCGTCGACACCGGGCTCGTGGAGATCCTCGACGAGGAGGCGGGCACGGTCGCGGCGGGCGAGGACCTGGCCCTGCTGACCGGATCGCCGCAGGACGTGCTCGCGGTGTGGCTCAGCGCGCTGGAGACGGTGCTGGCCGACGCGAGCGTGCCCGACCTCGACGACCTGGTCGACGCGATGGACGACGGCGGCGAGGTCGACTTCGCCTCCCTGGACTGGGACCCGCAGGCCGAGCAGGAGTTCCTCGACGGGGTGCTCGGGAACCTCTACCTCCTCACGGTCAGCGAGGACGGCCCGGGGGACGGGACCGTACCGCTGCCCGCCCTCGCCGCGTCGATGATCGTGCCGAGCGACATGGGGGAGCCGACGAACGACGTCCTGGAGCAGGTGTCCGACGCGATGATGCGGCTGGACGACCAGTTCCGGATCCTGGAGCCGGTGGGGATCGTCGAGTACCAGCCCGTCGACGAGGCGCTGATGGCCGACGCCGACGAGGAACCCGCCGCGCCGGTCGACGACACCGACGTCTCCCGGTACGGCATGGTGCGGCTGACCCCGCTCGGCCTGTACGGGCTGCGTTCGCGCCTGCTGGAGGCCGGGATCACCGCCCCCGCCGTCGGCGACCTGGCCGACAAGGGAGCGGACGCACTGCTGGACGGCACCTCGGCGTTTCCGCCGGCCGCCGCGCAGGCCGAGACCGAGCAGTGGCTGGACCGGCGTGAACCCCTGGCCGCGGCACGGGAGTTGCTGGCCGCCGCCCGAGGGGCCGACGCGGGCGCACCGCTGCGCCGGCTGCTGTGCCAGCAGGCGCTGTCACTGGTGGGCGTGGCCGCGGAGCCCGCGCTCCGGGAGGTCCTGGACGACGCCGAGCTGGGCGGACTGGCCCGCGTCTGGCTGGCCGAACGCGGCTTCGGGGACGTGCCCGCGCCCTCCGAGGACCTCGTCTTCTGGCTGACCGTCGACACGATCGCCGCGCAGCTGGCGGCCGAAGGCAACTCCGACGAGCTCCGGGCGCTGGTGGAGGGGCTGGCCCAGCAGCACGGCGGGTTCTTCGCGGCGGCCTGGAAGGTGGACCACCCGGCCACCGCGGATGTGCTGGAGGCGATGGGGCGCTTGCACCCGGACAAGAAGGTCGCGAAGGAAGCGCGCAAGGCGGCGTTCAAGGCGCGGTCGCAGCAAGGGGGTTGAGCCTGGGCCATGGGCGCGGGACCACTGCGGCCGGTCCCGCCCACACGGCGGGGCCGCCTATCGGTTCAACCCCGCTCTCCTAAAGAGGTTCTCATCACCTCGTGTTGATTCATTCAAGCTGCTCCACTGAATCCTCTCGCCGTTCAACTCCTGTTCAGACGTGGGCGAGACGGTTGCGCCGATTCGAGGTCCGCCACCCTCCACGGCATACCGACCGTCTCAGGAGACCCACCATGTCGCTCACCCGCAGGGACTTTGCCGCGAAATCCGCGATCACCGGTGCCGGTGTCGCGCTGGCGGGCAGTGTCGGCGCCCTCGCCACCGCGCCGAACGCGCTCGCCGCCACCGACGTCGAGAGCGAGGGGGCGCAGACCGCGGGCGCCCACGGCGGGGTCGGCTACGGCCCGCTCGTCTCCGACCCGGACGGCATTCTCGCCCTGCCCGCCGGCTTCAAGTACAAGGTCATCACCTACAGCGGGAAGACCAAGCTGGAGTCGGGCGAGTTCACCCCGTCCAACCACGACGGAACCTCCACCTTCGACGGTCCTCGCGGCACCACCCTCCTCGTCAACAACCACGAGCTCGCCGGACCCCGCGCCAACTGGCCGCACCCGGTGCCGCTCATCGACGGCCTGGTCTACGACCCCGCCGCGGCCGGTGGCTGCACGGTCGTCGAGGTACGCCCCGGCGGCAAGGTCGCCGAGTGGGTCGGCATCGCCGGCACCGCCACCAACTGCGCGGGCGGCAACACCCCTTGGGGCACCTGGCTCACCTGCGAGGAGACCGAGGACAAGGCCGGCACCAACGGCTTCACCAAGGACCACGGCTACGTCTTCGAGGTCGACCCCTCCGACCGCCGCGCCAACAAGAACCCGGCGCCCATCAAGGCGCTGGGCCGTTACGCACACGAGGCCGTCGTCGTCGACCCGAAGCGCGGCCACCTCTACCTCACCGAGGACGCGTCCAACCCCAACGGCCTGCTGTACCGCTGGACCCCGCCCGAGGGCTTCTGTCACGGCCACGGCAAGCTGCGCACCCTCGCCGAGAACGCGGGCACCCTCCAGGCCTTCAAGTGCTTCGACTCCGGCGGCAAGTTCGTCGACGACCTCTCCCGCGCCACCAGGATCGGGACGGTGTACGGCGTCGACTGGATCGACGTCCCCGACCGCGACGCGAGGACGACCTCGGTCCGCAAGCAGTTCGCCACCGGCCAGGTCACCCGCGCCCGCAAGCTCGAAGGCATGTGGTGGGGCGACGGCGGCACCTACATCGTCTCCTCGTTCGCCCGCACCGAGAGCCCCGTCCAGCACGACGGAGCGGTCTGGTTCTACGACCCCAAGCGCCGCACCCTCACCCTGAAGGTCCTCCTCGGCGTCAACCCCGACCCCTCCGTCGACGGCGCCTTCGACGGCCCCGACAACATCACCGTCTCCCCCTACGGCGGCCTCGTCATCGCCGAGGACGGCGAGGGCGTCCAGCACCTGTTCGGCGCCACGGAGAGCGGCCGCACCTACCCGATCGCCCGCAACGAGCTCAACATCGGCACCGAAGAGGACCCCGAGTACAGCGAGTTCACCGGCGTCACCTTCTCGCCCGACGGAAGGACGCTGTACGCCAACATCCAGACGCCGGGAATCATGCTGGCGATCACGGGGCCGTGGAAGCGGCAGAAGCGCGGCTAGTTAATTCGCTCGCCACCCCCGAGTTGTGCCTCCTACAGTGAGATCAAGACAGCGCACCTCCCGGTGCGAAGGCAGCGGCTACTTCTCTCTCAAAGAATCAAACGCCGCCGCCGACTTGATCTCGGGAGGCGCAGCTCATGGTGGGTGCCCGGTGCGCAGGCAACGGTTACTTCATGGGATCCGGCGGTTGCGGGTTCGACTCCCGTCATCGACTTCGGTCGGTGTAGCTCAATTGGGTAGAGCACCAGAATAAGTCCGTCGCCGACTCCTGATCTCGGGCACCCACCTTTTGCTGTGCCTCCTCCGAACTTCCAGGAATTCGGGGGAATTCACCATGGCACGATTCAACAAGAAGGCCGCGCGGGCCCGTCCCACTTCGCGGGTCACTTCGACGGGACGCATCCTGCGGACATTCCAGGGCGGCCGAGGCCATGAGCGTGACGCACGCTCCGAGCTCTTTCTGCTCGCGGTCGCCAATTTCGTCTCCCAGCAGACCTTCTACGAGTCCGGCGCGGACCGCGACGACCGGTTCGCCGCGCTGGTGCGGGAGCTCGCCGTCACCGACTCCACCTGGACCGCGGGCCTGCTCGGCTGGCTGCGCGGCGAGGGCAACCTCCGTACCGCCTCGATCGTGGGCGCCGCCGAGTACGTGAAGGCGCGCCTGGACGCGGGCGTCATCGACGGCCCCTCCAACCGGCAGGTCGTGGCGTCCGTACTCCAGCGGCCCGACGAGCCCGGCGAGTTCCTCGGGTACTGGACGGCGCGGTACGGCCGTAACGTCCCCAAGCCCGTCAAGCGCGGGATCGCCGACGCCGTACGGCGGCTCTACAGCGGCACGTCGCTGCTGAAGTACGACACCGCGTCCAAGGGCTACCGCTTCGGCGACATCCTCAACCTCGTGCACGCGGCCCCGGACCCGGACAAGCCCTGGCAGGGCGAGCTGTTCCGGTACGCCCTCGACCGGCGGCACAACCCGGACACCGCCGTGCCGCCCGAGTCGAGCCGCGTGCTCGCGGCGCACCGCGAGCTGATGGCGCTGCCGGTCGAGCAGCGGCGGGCCGTGGTCACGTCCGAGGGCGGGGCCGAGCGGCTGGCCGCGGCCGGGATGACGTGGGAGGCGCTGGCGGGCTGGCTGCAGGGGCCGATGGACAAGGCGGCCTGGGAGGCGGTCATTCCGTCGATGGGTGCGATGGCGCTGGTCAGGAACCTGCGCAACTTCGACGAGGCGGGTGTGTCCGACGAGGTCGCGGCCCGGGTGGCGGCCCGGCTCAGCGATCCGGCGGAGGTCGTACGGTCGCGGCAGTTCCCCTTCCGGTACCTCGCCGCGTACCAGCACGCTCCGTCGCTGCGCTGGTCCTACCCGCTGGAGCAGGCGCTCGGCCACTCGCTGGCCAACGTGCCCGCGCTGCCCGGCCGGACCCTGGTGCTCGTCGACCGCTCCGGTTCGATGTGGGCGCGGCTGTCCGACCGCTCGCAGCTCAACCGGGCCGACGCGGCGGCGGTCTTCGGTACGGCGCTCGCGCTGCGGGCGGCGGACGCGGACCTCGTCGAGTTCGGTACGACGAGCCGGCGTCTGACGTTCGGTGAGGGCGAGTCGGTGCTGAGGATCCTGGACCGCTTCGGCGACCTGGGCGGCACCGACACCACCTCCGCCGTCCGTGCGCACTACCGGGGACAGGACCGGGTGCTGATCGTCACCGACGAGCAGTACACGTACAACCGCCACGGCGGCCCGACCGAGCAGGTCCCGGCCGACGTGCCGGTCTACACCTGGAACCTCGCCGGTTACCGGGCGGGCCACGGCCCCTCCGGCACCGGCAACCGCCACACCTTCGGGGGCCTCTCGGACGCGGCCTTCCGGATGGTGCCGCTGCTCGAGGCGGCTCAGGACGCCGACTGGCCCTGGGCTGCCTGAGCCCCGAACGTGTGACCCGCACTTCACGGGGGTGCGGGTCACACCCTTGCCCCTGTCGACTGCTGACATCTAACATTTCAGTTCATGGACGCCATACGACCGCTTGCCCGCACCCTTCTCCGCGACCGCGCCTACGCATCCATCCGGGACGCCATCGTGGCCGGGGAGATCGAACCCGGGGCGGTGGTGCGGGACGCCGAGCTCGCCGAGCGGCTCGGGCTGTCGCGGGCGCCGGTGCGGGAGGCCTTCGCCCGGCTGGTCGACGAGGGGCTGCTGGAGAGCAAGCCGCAGAGCTACACGCGGGTGACCCAGGTCGTCGCCGCCGAGGTGCGGGACGCCGCCGCCGTGGTCGGGGCCATGCACGAGCTGGTCACGCGGGTCGCCGTGCCGCGGCTGTTCGCCGCCGACATCGAGACGATGCGCGCGGCCAACGAACGGTTCGCGGCGGCCGTCCGCGCGGGTGAGGTGGACCAGGCCATCCGTGCCGACGACGAACTGCACGACGTCCTCGTCCGCGTCAGCGGCAACCGCGCGGCCGCCGCCACCGCCGCCCGCTACACCCCGCTCATCCGCAGGCTGGAACGCCGGCGCTTCGGCGAGGGCGGCAACTGCCGTTCCGCAGGTCTGCACGACCGGCTGATCGAGGCCTGCGCGGCCGGTGACGTGGACGGGGCGGTCCGGGTCACCGCGGAGATCTGGCGGGGTCTGGCCGAACTCGCCGACATCGACTGAGCCACAGCAACCGATCCGGGAGGACCCATGCCCCTTTCGTCCTACGACCGTTACCCCCTCCTCTTCGGACCGTCCCCCGTCCACCGCCTGGAGCGCCTCACCGCCCACCTCGGCGGCGCCGCCCTGTGGGCCAAGCGCGAGGACTGCAACTCCGGGATCGCGTACGGCGGCAACAAGACCCGCAAGCTGGAGTACCTGGTCGCCGACGCGCTCGCCAAGGGCTGCGACACCCTCGTCTCGATCGGCGGCATCCAGTCCAACCACACCCGCCAGGTCGCGGCCTGCGCCGCCCGGGCCGGGCTCAAGTGCGTGCTCGTGCAGGAGAGTTGGGTGGACTGGCCCGACGCCGTGTACGACAAGGTCGGCAACATCCTGATCAGCCGGCTCGCCGGGGCCGACGTGCGACTGGTGAAGGCCGGGTTCGGGATCGGGTTCAAGGAGAGCTGGGAGCAGGCGCTCAGGGATGTCGAGGAGGGCGGCGGAAAGCCGTACGCCATTCCCGCCGGCGCCTCCGACCATCCGCTCGGCGGGCTCGGCTTCGCCGCGTGGGCGTACGAAGTCGTCGACCAGGAGCGTGAGTTGGGCGTGTTCTTCGACACGGTCGTGGTCTGCTCGGTGACCGGCTCCACCCAGGCGGGCATGATCGCCGGGTTCCGGGCGCTGGAGGAGGCGGGCGGCCGCCCCCGGCGCGTCCTTGGCATCGACGCCTCCGCCAAGCCCGCCGCCACCCGGGAGCAGATCGCGCGGATCGCCCACGGTACCGGGCAACTCATCGGCGTACAGAAGGAGTTGACCGAGGCCGACGTGGAGCTGGACGAGCGCTACCACGCCGGCGTCTACGGCATCCCCGACGAGACCACCCTCGCCGCGATGCGCCTCGTCGCCCGTACCGAGGGGATGGTCACCGACCCCGTCTACGAGGGCAAGTCGATGGCGGGGATGATCGACCTGGTCGAGCGCGGGGAGATCGGCGCCGACTCCACGGTCCTCTACGCCCACCTCGGCGGACAGCCCGCGCTCAACGGGTACAGCGCGCTGTTCTGACCCGGGCCGGGAGGAGGCCCGGTGCCGTGGGCCGGTGGCCTTCAGGCGGGGCGCTTCGGCCGCCTGCCCCTGATCACCGTCCCGCACACCAGCAGTGCGGTCACGGCGATCAGGGCGCCCGCACCGAACGCGCGCGCCGAGCCCTCGACGAGGGTCGCGGACGGTGACCCGGAGGCGTGCCGGGTCGCCGTGCCGTAGACCGTGACCAGGACGGACAGGCCGAGGGTGCCGCCGAGCCACTGGAGGGTCTGGAGCAGCCCGGAGGCGGCGCCCGCCTCGGACGGCTGGACCCGGGCGAGGATCGTCGCGTTGAGCGGCATGAAGCTCAGGCCGACCCCGACGCCCAGCAGGAGCAGCGGGCCGAGCAGCCCGGAGAGATAGCCGTCGCCCGCGTCCAGACGCCACAGCCAGATGGCCGCACCGGCGACGAGGGTCATGCCGGTGAGCAACACGGGCTTGACGCCCAGGAGTTGCAGCAGGCGCGGCACCAGGCGCACGGTGCTGAACATCGCCAGGGTCATCGGCAAGAACGCGAAGCCCGCGCGCAACGGGCTGTAGTCCAGAACCTGTTGGCTGATCAGCGTGAGGAAGTAGAACGCGCCGAACATGCCCGCGGGCAGCAGCAGGACCCCCGCGTACGCTCCCGCCCGGTCACGGTCGGCGAACAGCCGCAGGGGGAGGATGGGTTGCCCGGCTCGGGACTCCACCAGGGCGAAGCCGACGAGGAGCGCGGCCGCCGTACCGAAACCGAGCAGCGCCTGGGTGTCGCTCCAGCCCTCCCGCGACACCCGGATGAACGCGTACACCAGCGAGGTCGTCCCGGCGGTGCCGGTGAGTGCGCCCGCCAGGTCGAACCGGCCCGCGTGGCGCGGGGTCTCGGCGGTGAAGCGGGGAAGGGCCACGGTCACCGCGATGCCGATCGGCACGTTGATGAGCAGGGCCCAGCGCCAGGACGCCCAGTCGGTGAGCATGCCGCCGAGGACCAGGCCGAGGGAGGCGCCGATGCCGGCCATGGCCGAGTAGACGCTCAGGGCGTGGTGGCGGCGCGGGCCGTCGGGGAAGTTGGTGGTGATCAGGGCGAGGGTGCTCGGGGCGATGAGGGCGGCGCCGACGCCCTGGAGGGCGCGGGCGGCGAGCAGCCAGGCGCTGTCGGTGGCCAGCCCGCCGAGCAGGGAGGAGCCGGCGAACAGGAGCGCGCCGGTCATGAGCGTACGGCGGCGGCCGACGATGTCTCCGAAGCGGCCGCCGAGCAGCAGCAGGCCACCGAAGGCGAGGGTGTAGGCGTTGAGTACCCAGGACAGACCGGTGGGGTTGAAGTGGAGATCCTTCTGGATGTCGGGAAGCGCCACGTTGACGACCGTGGAGTCGACGCCGACCATCAGGTAGGAGGTGACGATGACGAGGAGAGTGGTGCCGAGCCGGGCGGAACCGGCCGGTGGGGCGGAGGGCGAGGCGGTGGCCGTTGACGGGGTGGACATGGGGTTCTCCCGTTCTTGCGTCCCCTGAGAGGCGCGCGGGCAGGACGGATCGACCCGTCACCGCTGCCGTCGGGCTAAGCGGGGACTGTCTCCGTTTAGTGTTGGATAACATACGGAGAGAGCCCCCGGTTCGCAAGGAGTATCTGGATGACGCAGGTCAGGCCCATGCGCGCGGACGCTCGGCGCAACTACGAGCGGTTGCTCAAGGTGGCGGCGGAGGCCTTCGCCGAGCATGGGGAGGGTGCGTCGCTGGACGACATCGCCAAGCGGGCCGGGGTGGGGTCCGGGACGCTGTACCGGCATTTCCCCACGCGACAGGCGCTGCTGGAGGCGGCGTACGTGGACCGCATCGAGGGGCTCGCACGCCGTGCCGACGAGCTCGCTCAGGAGCTGCCCCCGGGGGAGGCGCTGGCGGAATGGCTCTACGAGCTGTGCGTCGGGACGATCCAGGTGCGGGGGATGAAGGCGCTGCTGGGGTCCGCGGTCGCGGACGGGACCAACGCGGTCCTCACGGTCTGCGGGACGCATGTGCGGGGGGCGGCCACGCGGCTCGTGGAGGGCGCGAGGGCGGAGGGGACGCTGCGGGCGGACGTCGAGCCGGTCGAGTTGCTCCGGCTGGCGCACGGGGTCGCCGGGGCGGCCGAACTGGCGGACGGCGGAGGCGAGTCCATCCGACGGTACCTGTCACTGCTCACGGAGGGCCTGAGGGCGTAGCCGTATCGGCGCCCGGCGCCACCGCCCGCAACCGGGTGGGACGGACCGGGCGGTGGGGACCTGCACGGGCGCGGGGAACCGGGTGTCCGGCCCTCATCCGGCCGCGGCGGACGAACCGCCCGTCACCGCGGGTCCGGTAGCGGGCCGCGGGCCGCTTGCCCGGCCAACTCGCGCAGGGCCCGCGCGGCAGGTGATCCGGGGTCGGCCGTGATGAGGACGACTTCCTGATCGTCCTCGGGCACGAGCAGGACGTCGCAGTTCACCCGCAGCGCGCCGGACTCCGGGTGGTCGAGCGTCTTGGTGCGGTGTCCGGGAGCATGGACCGGACGCGTCTGCCAGATCTGCCGGAACTCCTCGCTGCCGGCGTGCAGTTCGGCCAGCAGGACGGCGAGCTGAGGGTCGTACGGGTAGCGGTCGGCGGCCCGGCGCAGCCGCGCCACGACGATGTGCCCGAACTCCTCGGCGCCGGAGCTCTCGTACCTCCGTCCCCGGCCCAGGAAGCGGCGCCGGGCCAGGTTGGTCGTCCCGCCCGCGAGGTCGCCCCCGAACAGTGCCTGGGCCAGGGGGTTCCAGGCGACGACGCCGTACGCCGCATCGGTGACCAGGGCACCGGTCTCCGGCAGTCGCTCCAGCATCCGGGTCACGTGCGGGCGAACCCGCCGCACGGCGCTGATGCCGGGCGGCGCGCTCGATCCCGCCAGGCGGAACAGGTGGCTGCGCTCGGCCGGCGTGAGCCGCAGCGCCCGGGCCAGCGCGTCCAGGATCCCGGCCGACGGCCGCGGTCCCCGGGCCTGCTCGAGACGCGTGTAGTAGTCGACCGACATATGGGCGAGTTCCGCCATCTCCTCGCGGCGCAGGCCCGGTGTACGGCGAGTGGTGCCCGTCACCGGGAGGCCGATCTCGTGCGGGCGCAGGCCTGCCCGGCGGTCCCGCAGGAAGCGGGCCAGTTCCTGCCGCGCCATGCCGCCTCCTCCCGCTGCCTGGTACAGGCTGTCCCTGGCAGGGCGTCCATGGCCAGGGAACCGTGGTTGCCATGAACGATCGCACAGCTCTTGTGACCGGTGCCAACAAGGGCATCGGCAAGCACATCGCCCGGCTGCTCGTTGCGGAGGGCCTCACCGTGTACGTGGGCGCCCGTGACCCCGGGCGCGGACAGCGGGCCGTCGAGGAGATCGGTGCGGGCGCCCGCCTGCTGGTCCTCGATGTGGAAGACCCCGACGGCATCGTGAAGGCAGCGGCTCGGGTGGACCGCCTGGACGTGCTGGTCAACAACGCCGGGATCTCACCCTCACTCGCCCTGCCGGGGGACACCGGGGTCGAGGAGTTCCGGCGCACGTACGAGACCAACGTGTTCGGGGTGGTGGCCGTGACCAATGCCTTCCTGCCCGCGCTGCGCCGGTCCCCGCACCCGCGCATCGTCAACGTCTCCAGCGGCACCGCGTCGCTGACCTGGAGCACCACCGCCAACCCCCAGTTCACCCCCGGGAGCGGTGGCGCCGCCGCCTACCGGTCGTCCAAGGCGGCTGTCAACGCCCTCACCCTCCTGTACGCCCAGTCGCTCGCCGAGGAGGGCTTCAAGGTGAACGCGCTCGCCCCCGGCCTGCGGGCCACCGACCTCAACTCCCGGGCCGCCGCGGGCGGCGACCCGGCCGAGGCCGCCCGGGGAGCCCTCCGGCTGGCCCTCCTGCCGGACGACGGCCCCACCGGCGGCTTCTTCTCCTGGGACGGAACGCCCGTGCCCTGGTGATCCGAGATCCGTCAGCGCTCGCCGGGAAGGCTCGGCAGCCGTGATTCTCCGGATCCGGGGAACGACGGCGTGGTGGTCAGCCTGCCAGCCGAGCCTTCCAGATCTCCTCGCAGGGCCACTGCCGGGCCCAGTCGACGGAAACCTCCGCGTAGTCCTGGTGCGCGGACCGGGGCGCCTGGATCTCCATCAGGTCTTCGACGACGAAGCCGCAGGACCGAAGCAGACGGAGCATCTCGCCGTGCGGCAGGACGAACTGGACGTTGTTCTCCCGGTGCAGCCGCGTCAGGCCGAACTGCCCGCGGGACAGGGTCGTGGATGCCGGGCCCTCGGGCGAGGCGCACATGGCGAACAGGGGTGAGTAGCGCATGAAGACCAGCCGGCCGCCGGGAACGAGAAGCCGGGCCGCCTCCGGGATCCACCGGTACGGGTCGCACCACAACGAGGCGCCGTACTCGCTGATCGCCAGATCGAAGCTGTTGTCCCTGTAGGGCACCTTCTCGGCATTGCCCAGGACGAGGGGGAAGTCGATGCCGAACTCCGCCTGCATCGCGCGGGCGGTGGCGAGCTGCTTCTCCGACAGGTCGATCCCGACCGGGTGGGCGCCTGCTCCGGCGAGCCAGGCGGAGACGTAGGCGGTCCCGCAGCCGAGCTCGATGGCACGCATCCCTTCGACGCCGTCGGGAAGTACGCCGACCTGCGATTCGGGGGTGGCCCACAGCCCCCAGGACGGTTCCGCCCTGGCCCAGTGCTCACGGGCGAGCGGCCCGTGCCATGCGGCCGCCTCGTCGTCCCAGAAGCGTCGGTTCTTCTCCAGATGGTCCGCAGGGCCGTCATGAGTCATGCAGGCATTCGATCGAAGACACCGGTGTTCCGGCAACGGAATTACCTCGCTGCCGGAACACCGGTGCGGACGCGGCATCCGCACGGCGGCGCGTCGACGACCGCGGTCCTAGAGGGCCTGCGCCGCCGGCTTCACCATCCCCCGCACCGTGCGGGACTTCACGAAGTCGCCGATCGCCGTCATCTCCCACTCACCGGAGAACTGCTTGATCAGCTTGGCCATCATCACGCCCGTCTGCGCCTCGGCGTTGGTGAGGTCGAAGCGGACCAGTTCCTCTCCGCTCGCGGCGTCGATGAGCCGGCAGTACGCCTTGGCGACCTCGGTGAACTTCTGACCGGAGAAGGAGTTGACCGTGAAGACCAGGCCGGTGACCTCCTGGGGGATCCGCCCGAGGTCGACGACGATCACCTCGTCGTCGCCCCCGCCCTCACCCGTGAGGTTGTCCCCGGAGTGCTTGATCGCGCCGCCGACGATGGACAGCTTGCCGAAGTAGCAGCTGTCGATGTGGTTGCGCTGCGGACCGTAGGCGATGACGGAGGCGTCGAGGTCGATGTCCTTGCCGCGGAACGCCGGCTCCCAGCCCAGACCCATCTTGACCTGGGAGAGCAGCGGACGCCCGCCCTTGACCAGGGACACCGTCTGGTTCTTCTGGAGACTGACGCGGCCCTTGTCGAGGTTGATCTTCCCGGCCCCCGGAGCGGGCGGGGCCGGCGGAGCCGCGGGTGCCGGCGGCGCGGCGATCCGCGGGTCCATGGCCGGGGCCGGCGGAGCCACCGGGGTCTGCGTGGGCGTCGGAGCCACGGGCTGCGGCGGGGCGACGGGCGTCGGCGCCGGTTCCTCCACCGTCACGCCGAAGTCCGTCGCGATGCCCGCCAGACCGTTGGCGTACCCCTGCCCCACCGCCCGGGCCTTCCAGGCGCCGTTGCGCAGATAGATCTCCACGACCACCAGGGCCGTCTCGGCGCCCAGCTGCGGCGGTGTGAACGTGGCCAGCGCGCTGTTGTCGTCCGCGTTGCGGATCGTGGCCGTCGGTTCGATGCCCTGGAAGGTCTGGCCGGCCGCGTCCGGGCTGGCGGTGACGACGATCTTCTCGATGCCCGGGGGCAGGGCGGCGGTGTCGACGCTGATCGCGTCCGGCGCCGTACCGCCGCCCGACCGGTAGGTGACCCCCGGCCCCGTCGGCTGGTTGTAGAAGATGAAGTCGTCGTCGGAGCGCACCTTGCCGTCGGCGGTCAGCAGCAGGCCCGATACGTCGAGCCGCACCGGTGCGGAGACGTCCACCGTCACACGGGCGACGGGGAGGGGGATGTTCGAGCCGGGGGTCATAGCTGTCATGCCCGGTGAACGAGCGGCACCGCTTTACCGTTCCCTTAATCTTCTGCGGCCTACGGCAGCACCACGATCTTCCGCCCCACCCCCGCCGCGAACTGCTCCAGCGCCTCCGGATAGCGCTCCAGCGGGATCCGGTCGCTGATGAAGATCTCCGGGTCCAGGACGCCGGTCGCGAACAGTTCCGCCGCGCGCTCGAAGCTGTGCAGGACCGCCATGGAACCGGTGATGGTGATCTCCTGGTTGTAGACGCGGTACGGGTCGATCGTCACGCGGGTCGCGTAGTCGGCCACCCCGAACTGGAGGAAGGTGCCCGCCTTGGCCACCCGCTCCAGACCGTCCTGGATCGCCGCCGCGTTGCCCGTCGCGTCGATCACCAGGTCCCAGCCCTGCGGACGGTCCAGCTCGTCCGGGCCCGCGGCGGAGGCCGAGACGCCGAGCCGGCGTGCCGTCTCCAGGCGGGCCGGGTTCACATCCACCATGTCCACGCTCGCAGCGCCGGTCCGCTTGGCCAGCTCCAGCATCATCAGACCCATCGTGCCCGAGCCGTAGATCAGGACGTGGGCGCCCAGGCGGGACTGCAGGACGTCATAGCCACGGACCGCACAGGACAACGGCTCCACCAGCGCCGCGTCCTGCGTACGGACGTGTTCGGGCAGTCGTACGCAATTGGCGACCGGCGCGAGGGCGTACTGCGCCGCGCCGCCCGCCGTCGTCACGCCGATCGCGGCCCAGCGTTCGCAGAGGTTGTTGTGGCCGGTACGGCAGTACCGGCACTCGTGGCAGTACAGGGACGGGTCGACCGCGACCCGGTCGCCGACCGCCAGCTCGGTGACCTGGGTGCCGACTCCGACCACCGCGCCCGCGAACTCGTGGCCCGGCACGATCGGCAGCTTGGGGGCGAACTCGCCCTGGAGGATGTGCAGGTCGGTGCCGCACAGGCCGCACGCGGCGACCTCGACGACGACCTCGCGCGGGCCCGGCGTCGGGTCCGGGACCTCGGTGACGACGGCACGGCCCACGGACTCGATGACGGCGGCCTTCATTTCACGGCTCCAAGGGACAGGCCCTGGACCAGTTTGTCCTGGGCGGCGAACCCCGCGGCGAGCACCGGCAGGGAGACGACGAGCGACGCGGCGCACACCTTCGCCAGGAACAGGCCCTGGCTGGTGATGAAGCCGGTCAGGAAGACGGGGGCGGTCTCGGCGACCACGCCGGTCAGGACCCGGGCGAACAGCAGCTCGTTCCAGCTGAAGATGAAGCAGATCAGGGCGGTGGCGGCGATGCCGGGCAGGGCGATGGGGGCCACCACGCGCGCGAGGATCGTCGGCAGCCGGGCGCCGTCCACGCGCGCGGCCTCGATGACCGCGACCGGGACCTCGGCGAGGAAGGACTGCATCATCCAGACCGCGATCGGCAGGTTCATCGACGTGTAGAGGATGACCAGCAGCCAGATGTTGTCGAGCATGTCGGTGTTCTTCGCGAACAGGTAGATGGGGAGCAGGCCCGCCACCACCGGCAGCATCTTCGTCGACAGGAAGAAGAACAGGACGTCCGTCCACTTCCGGACCCGCCGTATGGACAGCGCGTACGCCGCCGGGAGGGCGAGGAGCAGGACGAACAGTGTCGAGGCGAGTGACGCGACCGTCGAGTTGATCAGCGCGGGCCAGGGGCTCGCGCCGCCGCCCGTGCCGAAGAACTCGCGGTAGCCGTCCAGGGTGAGGGCGGCGCCGAAGGAGGGCGGGTTGGTGGCCGCGTCCGCCTCCGAGTGGAAGGACGTCAGGGCCATCCACGCGATCGGCAGGAAGAACACGATGCCCAGGAGCCAGGCCACCAGGCCGAGGCCACGGCCTTTGCGTTGTACGACGGTTGTGCTCATGCCCGGCCCGCCTCCTCACGGAACAGGGACGACACCACGCGCAGGGCGAAGGTCGCGATGATGATCGAGCCGATGACGACCAGGACGCCGGCGGCCGAGGCGAGGCCGTTCTCGTGGGCCTGGTAGAAGCTCTGGTAGACGGTGTAGGGCAGGTTGGCGGTGCCGAGGCCGCCCGAGGTGATGGTGAAGACCGCGTCGAAGTTCTGGACGATGTAGATCGAGCCGAGCAGCGCGCCCAGTTCCAGATACCGGCGCAGGTGCGGGAGCGTCAGATAGCGGAACATCTGCCAGTCGCTCGCGCCGTCCACGCGCGCGGCCTCCATCTGCTGCTGGTCGCGGCTCTGGAGTCCGGCCAGCAGGATCAGCATCATGAACGGGGTCCACTGCCAGACGAGGGACGCCTCGACCGCGAGCAGCGGGGTGTGGGAGATCCAGTCGGGCTGTGGGCCGCCCACATAGTGCAACAGCCCATTGAGCAGGCCGTATTCAGGGTTGTAGAGCACATGCTTCCAGAGGAGGGCGGCTGCCACCGGGACCACCAGGAAGGGCGCGATCAGCAGGGTGCGGACCACTCCCCGGCCCCGGAAACGACGGTCGAGCAGCAGCGCCAGGAGCAGTCCGAGGACCAGGCTGACCAGGACCACCGTCACCGTCAGCAGGACCGTCGTCCACACCGACTGGCGCAGGTCCGCGTCGGTGAGGACCTCCTTGTAGTTGTCGACGCCGGTGAAGTGGCGGGCCTTGGGATAGAGGGCGTTCCAGTCGAAGAACGAGATCACCACCGTGGCCACGAAGGGCAGTTGGGTGACCACGATCATGAAGACCAGGGCGGGGAGCAGCGGGGCCCGGGTGGCCCAGGCCCTCAGGCGGGCCTTCGACGGGTCCGCGGTGCGTATGTGCGCGGTGGCCACGGGGGCCGTGGTGGTCGCGGTCATCGTCCCTCGTACTCCTCGGAGATCTTCTCGGCGAGCTGCTGGGACCGCTTCAGGGCCGCCTCGACGGACTGGCGTCCGGCGACGGCCGCGCTGATCTCCTGGGAGACCTTGGTTCCGAGATCGGTGAACTCGGGGATGCCGACGAACTGGATGCCGGGCGCCGGGCGCGGCTGCACCCCCGGGTCGTCCGGCCGGGCGCCCTCGATGGCCTGCTTGGTCATCTCCTGGAAGGAGGCGGCCGACTTCCGGTACGCCGGGTTCGTGTACGTCGACGCGCGCTTGCCCGCCGGGACGTTGGACCAGCCGATCTCGTCGCCGACCAGTTGCTCGTACTGCTTGCCGGAGGCCCAGGAGACGAACTTCCAGGCCTTGTCGGGATTGCGGGAGGCGTCCTGGATGCCCCAGGCCCAGGTGTAGAGCCAGCCGGAGGACTCGGTCTCCTCCACAGGGGCGGGGGCGTAACCGAGCTTGCCCCTGACCGGGGAGTCGGACGCCTCCAGCAGGCCGGCGGCGCTGGTGGCGTCGTACCACATGGCGACCTTGCCCTGGGTCATGTTGTTGAGGCACTCGGCGAACCCGGACTGGGCGGCGCCGGCCTCGCCGTGCTCACGGACGAGGTCGACATAGAACTTCGTCGCCTTCTCGAAGGCGGGCGAGTCGAGCCGGGCCTTCCAGCCCTTGTCGAACCAGGTGCCGCCGAAGGTGTTCACTACCGTGGTGAGCGGGGCCATGATCTCGCCCCAGCCGGGCAGTCCGCGCAGACAGATGCCCTTCATGCCGGACTCGGCGCCGTCCGCCTTCGCGGCCAGGTCGGCCACCTGGGTCCAGGTGGGGTGGGCCGGCATCGTCAGGCCCTTTTCCTTGAAGACGTCCTTGCGGTACATCAGGAAGGACGACTCGCCGTAGAAGGGCTGGCCGTAGAGCTTGCCGTCGTCGCCGGTCAGGGACTGGCGCATCGGCTTGAGGATGTCCTGCTCGTCGTAGGCGGGGTCCTTGGCCACGTACGAGTTCATCTCGTGCAGCCAGCCGTTGCGGGCGTAGATCGGGATCTCGTAGTTGGACAGGGTCGCCACGTCGTACTGGCCCGCCTGGTTGGCGAAGTCCTGGCTGATCTTGTCGCGGACGTCGTTCTCGGGCAGGACGGTGAAGTTGACCTTGATGCCGGTCTCTTCGGTGAAGCGCGGGGCGAGTTTCTGCAGCTCCGTCATCTGGGAGTTGTTGACCATCAGGACGTTGATGGAGTTGCCGCCCGCTCCCGTCCCGCCCGCTCCGACCCAGCAGCCGGAGAGCAGCGGGGCGAGCAGCGTCCCTGCGGCGACCATGGCGAGCGTGGCTCGCGGTGGCCGTCGTCGGCTCTGGGTTCGCATGGATCGCTCCTGGACATAGGGGGATAAAAGGGGTGCCGTCAGGTGTGGTGAACCCCTGTTGGACACATCGGTCGGACAGTCAGACGCGGAGGACCTGCGGGCCGAGGAGTGAGTAGCGGTGGGCCTCGGAGGAGGGCAGCAGGGTGCTCGTCACGATCGCCTCCAGCGCGCCGATCTCCGCGAACCGGCAGAAGCTGACCGCGCCGAACTTGGTGTGCACGCCCGCGAACACCGTGCGTCGCGAGGCCCGGATCGCCTGCGCCTTGACCTCGCTGACCGCGGGGTCCGGTGTGGTGAGGCCGTGTTCGCGGGAGATGCCGTTGGCGCCGATGTAGGCCAGGTCGAGGACGAAGCCGGCCAGCATCTTCGTCGTCCAGTGGTCGACGGTGGCCAGGGTGCCGGGGCGGACCCGGCCGCCGAGCAGCAGTACGGAGGTGTTCTCGGCCTCGGCGAGAGCGCCCGCGACCGGCAGGGACGCGGTGACCACGGTCAGCGGCCGGTCCCTGGGCAGGGCCTCGGCGATGAGCTGCGGGGTGAAGCCCTCGTCGACGAAGACCGTCTCGGCGTCCCCGAGCAGCTCGGCCGCGGCGGCCGCGACCCGCCGTTTCTCGGGCACGTGGCTGGTGGCGCGGAAGGCGAGCGTCGTCTCGAACCCGGCGCTCTCCACGGGGTAGGCCCCGCCGTGTGTACGGCGGACCAGGCCGTGGTCCTCCAGGGCGCGGAGGTCTCGGCGCACGGTTTCCTTGGCCACGCCGAGTTGGGTGGCGAGGGTGTTGACGTCGACGGCGCCTGTGGTGCGGGCGGTGCGCACGATGTGCCGCTGGCGTTCTTCCGCGGTACTGGTCATTCGGTCACCCGCCCTCCTGCCGTGCGCTGCCCGTTCGGGCCGTCTGCAGGAAGTTGTACAGCGGGCGGGGTGTGGTGACCAGGTCTGTTGCTCGGGTGATAGTGACCGCGTGTGCCCGTTCGGGCGGAGTCGGCCGGGGAGCTCGGGCTGTGCGGTTGCGTCGCGGGTGCCGGACCGTCGTGGCTGGTCGCGCAGTTCCCCGCGCCCCTGGGGGTGGCGCTTCGCGCCTGCCCCCGGGGTTCCTTCCCGTGCCCGGAATGGCTGCGGGCGGGCCCGTTCGGTGCCCGTCTGTGCTCGTGAGCGGGGTCAGTAGGGCCAGATCGGGGGGTCCGTCACGAACTGGCCGCCCAGGTAGGCGTGGCCCTCGTTGCCGTCCTGGAGTTCGCCCTGTTCGGCGATCAGCTTCTCCGCGTACGGTTCGGAGTCGTCCTGGGGCTCGTAACCGAGCGCCCGCGCGGTGCCGAGGTCCCACCACAGCCGGGTGTTGGCGGAGGAGCCGTAGACCACGGTGTGTCCGACCTCCTCGGCGGTCAGCGCCGCGTGGAAGAGGCGGGCGCCGTCGGCCGGGCTCATCCACAGCGAGAGCATGCGCACGCTGGTCGGCTCGGGGAAGCAGGAGCCGATGCGTACGGAGACGCTCTCCAGGCCGTGCTTGTCCCAGTAGAACTGTGCGAGGTCCTCGCCGAAGGACTTGGACAGGCCGTAGAAGGTGTCCGGGCGGCGCGGGGCGTCGATCGGGATGAGGGGATCGCCGGCCTGCGGGCGGGGGTTGTAGCCGACGGCGTGGTTCGAGGACGCGAAGACGATCCTGGGCACGCCCTGCTCACGGGCGGCCTCGTACAGGTTGTAGGTGCCCTCGATGTTCGCCTTGAGGATCTTCTCGAAGGGGGCTTCCAGGGAGATGCCCGCCAGGTGGATGATCGCGTCGACGCCTCGCACGGCCTCGCGCACCGCGTCCTTGTCGGCCAGGTCGGCGACGACCGCGTCGGGCTCGCCCTCCACGGGGCGCAGATCGAGCAGGCGCAGCTCGTAGCCGTAGGCCGGGAGCAGATCCCGCATCAGGGTGCCGAGCCCGCCGGCGGCACCGGTGAGCAGAACGGTACGGGGAGCGGGCATCCTCGGGTCTCCTTGGGGCGACGGCCGTATGAGTGCACGGTATTCACATTCATGGACAAGCTAAGGATCATTGCCCTGCTGCGTCAAGGGTGGCGCGACCTCTGTTCATAAATGTAAACTCTGATCAGAATGCCGCACGTCTGTTCTCGATCCGTGGGTTCCGTTCGTTCTACTCGTTCTAGGGAGAGCCTGTGACGTCTGCCGACCTCGTCCATCGACTCGGCATCCCCAGCGGGCCGCTGTTCTTCCCGGTCACGCCGTACGGCGCCGACGGCTCGGTCGACCTCGACACCTACCGCGCGCATGTGCGCCGGGGCGTGGAGGCGGGCGCGGCGGCCGTGTTCGCGTGCTGCGGCACCGGGGAGTTCCACGCGCTCACGCCCGAGGAGTTCGAGACTTGCGTCCGGGCGGCCGTCGAGGCCACGGCGGGACGCGTACCGGTGATCGCGGGCGCCGGATACGGCACCGCCCTCGCCGTACGGTACGCACGGCTCGCCGAGGCCGCCGGGGCCGACGGACTTCTCGCCATGCCGCCCTACCTCGTGATCGCCGGCCAGGAGGGCCTGCTGCGGCACTACCGCGAGGTGGCCGCCTCCACCGCGCTCCCGGTGATCGTCTACCAGCGCGACAACGCCGTCTTCACCCCGGAGACCGTCGTCGAACTGGCCCGTACCGAGGGGATCATCGGCCTCAAGGACGGTCTGGGCGACCTCGACCTGATGCAGCGGACCGTCAGCGCCGTGCGCACCGAGATCCCCGGCGGCGACTTCCTCTACTTCAACGGGCTGCCGACCGCCGAGCAGACCCAGCTCGCCTACCACGCCATCGGCGTCCCCCTGTACTCCTCGGCCGTCTTCTGCTTCGCCCCCGAGATCGCCCTCGCCTTCCACCGCGCGCTCACCGACGGCGACCGGGCCACGGCCGACCGGCTGCTCGACGGCTTCTACCGTCCCTTCGTCGAACTGCGCGCGCGTGGCCGCGGCTACGCCGTCGCGCTGGTCAAGGCAGGCGTACGGTTGCGCGGACTGGAGGTGGGGGAGGTCCGGCCCCCGCTGCACGAGCCGACCGAGGACCATGTGAAGCAGCTCGCGCGGATCATCGAGCGAGGGTACGAACTTCTGGAGGAGCAGCAGTGAAGGCGTCGACGTTCGTCTACCCCTGGGACGTCAACGGGGACCCGGAGGCCGCGGCCCGCATCGCCGCGCTCGGCGTACGGCAGGCCACCCTCGCCGCCGCCTACCACTCCACGCGCGCGTTGACCCCCCGCCACCCCCGCCACCGCATCGTCACCGCCGAGCACGCCTCCGTGCTGTACCCGACGGACTCGCGGTGGGAAGGACGCGAACTGCGGCCGTACGCGGCCGGAGACTGGGCCCCGGGCGACGCCTTCGGCGAGGCGGCTTCCCAGCTTCTCGAAGCGGGCCTCGAAGTGCACACCTGGGTCGTCCTCGCGCACAACTCCCGCCTGGGCGCCGAACACCCGGGCACCTCCGTCGTCAACGCCTACGGCGACCGTTACCCGTGGGCCCCGTGCATCGCGCAGCCCGCCACGCGCGCGTACCTCGTCGACCTCGCCGTCGAGGCCGCGGTGCGCCCGGGCGCGGCCGGCACCGAGCTGGAGTCCCTCGGCTGGTACGGCCTCCAGCACCTGCACGCGCACGACAAGACCGGCGGGGTCCCGCTCGGCGACGCCGGGATGTACCTCATGGCGCTCTGCTTCTGCCCGGCCTGCCGAGCGGGTTACGGCGAACAGGGCGTCGACGCCGACGAGTTGGCGACGGCCGTACGCACCGCCCTGGAGCCGCTGTGGCAGGGCACCGCCGCCGACGAGGGCTGGCCGACGGTCGAGAAGCTGCTCGGCGCGTCCCACACGGCGGCCACACGCGCGTGGCGCGACGAGACCGCCCGCACCCTCCAGGAGACGGCGGTCCGGGCGGTCCGGGCGGCGGCGCCCGAGGGCTTCCAGATCCTGCTGCACGCGGACCCCGTGACGTACCACGTCGGCGCCAACCCGGGAGTCGACCCCGAACACATCCTGTCCGTCGCGGACGGCGTCGTCGTGCCCTGCGCGGGCGGACCGGGCCTGCTCGCGCCCTTCGCCCGGGCCCGGAAGGACGCGGTGATCGCCGCCAACTTCCCCGTCATCTCGGCGATGGGCGGCAGCCCGGGCACGCTCGCGGCGGACGTGACGGCGGCGCGGGAGCTCGGGGCCACCGAAATCCGGCTGTATCACGCCGGGTTGGCGTCGGACGGCGACCTGGAGGCGATCCGCGAGGCACTGGCCGGCCTCTGAAACAGCGGCAGGGCCGTCGCGAGCCACACCACGCCGAGGACGGCCGACAGCGGCCGCTGGTCGACCAGTTCGACCAGGGCCGCGCCGGCGGCGAGACCGAGCACGTTCGGGGCGTACACGAGAGTGTGGGCCGTGGCGACCGTACGGCCCAGCAGTGCGTCCGGTGTCTCGCGCTGCACCGCGGTGAGCGCGGCGATCAGCACGCAGGGCAGGCCCGCTCCGATGGCCGCGCTGCACACCAGGGCGAGCGGATCGGAGGGGATCGCCCGCAGCCCGGCGGCGACCGCGGTCAGGGCGATGCCGTACCCGGCGAACCGCCGTTCGCCCAGGCGCCGCAGCGCGGGCCCGGAGAGCAGCCCCACCGCCACGGATCCGGCGCCCTGGACGGCGTACAGCGCACCGGCGTACGCGGGGGAGCGGCCGAGGCCGTCGAGCACGGCGTAGATCAGGGCGCCGTTGAGCCCGGCGAAGAGCATGGTGGTGCCACCGGCCAGGATCAGGGGGCGCAGTGTGGGGTGGGCCCATATGTGGCGGGCGCCTACGGTGGCCGGGGTGCTGCGGGGTGACCTCGGGCGGCCGGTCGTGGCCGGGCGTTGCCCGGTGGCCGTCGGTGGTGTGGGGGAGCCCGGTCGGCTCTCTTGGCCGTCCGCGGCCTCGGCTGCGGTGGCCGCCCTACCAGCGAGGTCGCGCCTGCTCCGGAACGTCCTGGCCCGCCCGAACCGACGTCGTGCGGTGGTCGTCGGCGGTGCGGGGGACTCCGGTCGGCTCTCGTGGACGCGCAGGCGGGCGTACAAGAGGGCGGCGATCACGAACGTGATCGCGTCGAGGAGGGCGACACCCGGGCCGCCGTAGACCGTGTACAGGCCCGCGCCCGCCAGTGGCGCCACCAGCTTCATGCCCTCCGTGATCGCCATCCGCAGCCCGTTGAAGTCACCGAGCAGAGCCGGGGCCACCGCCCCCGCGACCACGGCCGACTCCGCCGCGTCATGGACCACGCCTGCCGCGCCGTACACGAAGAGGACCGTGAGGAGGAGCCACACGCGGTCCGGGGCGTCGACGGCGAAGAGGGCCGGCAGGAGGGCCGCCAACAGCAGGTTGGCGCCGATCAGCAGGGGTTTGCGGCGGACCCGGTCGGCGAGTGCTCCGAGCAGCGGTCCGGCGAGCGTCGGTGCCCACATCGCGAGCATGCACAGGGCGGCAAGGCCGTCCGAGCCGGTGAGGTCCTTGACCCACACGCCGGACACCAGCCACAGGGCCGAGGTGCCGAAGCCGGAGACGACGACAGCGGTGAGGAACAGGGCGGAGTCACGGTCGCGCAGAACCGACCATGGCTTCCATGTCTGCCATGGCTTCCGTGTCTTCCATGTATTGGTCATGCCTGGACATCGTGGGTCTAAGGCCCCGGCGCCGGGATGGGGCAGGTGCCTTAGATGCCGACGGACACCACGCGGGCCGGGGGCCGTGCGATGAGTTCTCGGGACGCTGACGGTCTACCCCTCACGACCCCGGGAACCGTTGCCCGAACACCACGAGGAGCGCCGCATGACCGTCCCGACCCTGGACCTCGGACCGCAGACCCGCGCCATCGCCCAGCTGGCCGACGCAGTCACCGACGATCAGCTGGGAGGCGCCACACCGTGCCCGGAGCTCGTGGTGCACAACATGCTCGGCCATCTGCTCCACCTCGCCGTCGCCTTCCGCGATGCCGCGCGCAAGGACCTCGGCCCCACCACCGACACGCCCCCGACCGACTCCGTCCCGGACATCGGCCCCGGCTGGCGTGAGGAACTCCCCAAGGTCCTCGACGAACTCGCCGAGGCCTGGAGCGACCCGGCTGCCTGGACCGGCATGACGCGCGCGGGCGGCGTCGACCTGCCCGGCGAGGTCGCCGCTGCCGTGGCCGTCGACGAACTGGTCGTCCACGGCTGGGACCTGGCCCGCGCGACAGGCCGGCCGTACGACCCGGACCCCGCCGCGCTCCAGGCGACGTACGACTTCCTCCAGGCCTGCGCCGACGACCCGGGCCGGGGCGCCATCTTCGGCCCGATCGTCCCGGTCCCGCAGGACGCGCCGCTGCTGGACCGGGCCCTGGGGCTCAGCGGGCGGGACCCGCGGTGGACGCCGTAACCGGGGGACGGATCCCGTAGACGCCGGTACGAGAGTGCCGTAGAGGAACGGAAACCGGCGGCGGGTGGGAGGCCCGGACCGTACGCTCCCCACCATGCCGCCCCTCAGTCTCACCGTCCTCGGAACCGCCTCTCCGCATCCGGGACCGGGCCGCCCCTGCTCCGGCTATCTGGTGCGCGGCGGGGGCGCCGAGGTGTGGGTGGACGCCGGTCCCGGGACCTTCGCGGAGTTGCAGCGGCACACGGACCCCTCCCGGCTGACGGCGATCTGGATCTCCCATCTGCACGCCGACCACAGCGCCGATCTGCTCTCCGCCGTCTACGCCTTCGCCTACGGCGGACTCACCCCGCCCGCCCCGATCCCGGTGTACGCGCCGCCGGGCTGCGCGCACCGGCTGGCCGGGTTCTTCGGACGGTCCGACATCCGTTTCCTCGACGGGATCCTCGACTTCCATCCCCTGTACGACGGCCATGCCGTCCGGCACTGGAACCTCCGGCTCGCCGCCCGTGCCGTCGTCCACGACGCCGAGGCCTACGGGCTGCGCGCCGAGTGCGCGGGGCGCGTGTTCGCGTACTCGGGGGACAGCGGGCCCTGTGACGCCCTCGTCGAACTGGCCGCCGAGTCCGACGTGTTCCTGTGCGAGGCGGACATCGACCGTCATCGCGAAGGCGAACAGGTCCACCTGACCCCCGAGGACGCCGGCGACCTCGCCCGCAAGGCCGGAGCGCGCGAGCTGATCGTCACCCATGTCGGACCCACGCTGACCAGGGAGGCGGCGACCACGCGTGCGGCCGTCGCCTTCGCGGGGCGCACCAGTACGGCGTTCGAGGGCGCCACCCGGCTCGTCTGACGCGCCTTCTGACGCGGCTTCACAGAAACTTCGGCTTGCTCTGTCGGAAGCATTGACGAAACAACACCGTCCTCTTACCTTCAACCCGTCGTACTTCGTACGTCATATATGAGACGCGATACGCGAGATCAGATACACACGATCCGATACGCGAGATCCGAGAGGCGCGCATGACCTCTGTGCCCACGCCGATCCCCTCCCGCACGCAGTACGTGCAGGAAGAGATCAAACGCCGCATCCTCACCGGGCGCCTGACGCCGGGTCAGGCCCTGGTGGAGACCGAACTCGCCGCACAGTTCGGGGTGTCCAAGACCCCGGTGCGCGAGGCGCTCAAGACCCTGGCCGGAACCGGGCTCGTCGTGATGAACCAGTACAAGGGCGTCACGGTGCGCATGGTGGACGCGGACATGGCGCGCGAGGTCTACGACGTCCGGCTGCTCCTCGAACCCGAGGCGCTGAAGCGGGCCGTGCGCCGGGGGGCCTCGCTCGACGCCGCCCGCGACGCGCTGACCCGGGCCGACGACGCCACCGACACCGCCGAACGCTCCCTCGCCAACCGGGAGTTCCACCGCTCTCTCTATCTGCCGTGCGGCAACCCGCTGCTCGGCCGGATGCTCGACGAGGTCCGCGACCAGGCGGCCCTGGTCTCCGCGGTCGCCTGGGCGGCCTCGCCCTCATGGGAGCGGGAGGCCGGTGAGCACCGCGAGATCCTGCGGCTCGCCCTGGAGGGCGACGCGGACGGCGCGGCCCGTGCCCTGCACGCCCACATCGCGTCCTTCGTCGAACGAGCGTTTCCCGGAGTGATGGACCAGGAAGGTCAGGAATGAGCAGCGAGAGCTATCAGACCCAACGGGCGGCACTGGCCGACGTGGTGGCGATCCCGGTGACTCCGTTCGCCGAGGACGGCACCGTCGACAGGGACGTCCACCGGGCCCTGCTGCGTCGGCTGCTCGACGGGGGCATCACCACCCTCACCCCCAACGGGAACACCGGCGAGTTCTACGCCCTCACCCCCGAAGAGCGCCGCCTGGTCACCGAGTTGACCGTCGACGAGGCGGGGGACCGCGCGAACATCCTGGTCGGCGTCGGACACGACGTCCCCACCGCCGTCGCCTCCGCCCGCCACGCCCGTGACCTCGGCGCGGGCATGGTCATGGTCCACCAGCCCGTCCACCCCTATGTCTCGCAGGCCGGCTGGGTCGACTACCACCGCGCCATCGCCGAGTCGGTGCCCGAGCTCGGTGTCGTCCCGTACATCCGCAACGCCCAGCTCAGCGGCGACCGCCTCGCCGAACTCGCCGACGCCTGCCCCAACGTGATCGGCGTGAAGTACGCCGTCCCGGACGCCGCCAAGTTCGCCGCCTTCGCCCGGGACGCGGGCCTCGAACGCTTCGTGTGGGTCGCCGGGCTGGCCGAGCCCTACGCCCCCTCGTACTTCTCCGCGGGCGCGACCGGCTTCACCTCGGGGCTCGTGAACGTCGCTCCCGCCGTTTCGCTGAACATGATCGAAGCGCTTCGATCCGGTGACTACCCGGCCGCCATGAAGGTGTGGGAGCAGATCCGCCGCTTCGAGGAACTCCGCGCGGCCAACGGCTCCGCCGACAACGTCACCGTCGTCAAGGAGGCCCTCGCGTTCCTCGGCCTGTGTCGCCGTGAAGTGCGCCCGCCCAGCCGCGAGTTGCCGGAGAACGAGCGGGCCGAGGTCGCCGCGATAGCCGGCGGGTGGGCCATATGACCGACAGGGAGCGACTGAAGCCGGAGGAACTGCGCAGCCACCAGTGGTACGGCGTCGAGGGCCAGTTGCGGACCTGGTCGCACAACGCCCGCATGCGCCAGCTCGGTTACGAGGCGGAGGAGTACCGGGGCCGTCCGGTGATCGCCGTCCTCAACACCTGGTCCGACATCAACCCCTGCCACGTCCATCTGCGCGAGCGCGCCGAGGCCGTCAAGCGGGGCGTGTGGCAGGCCGGCGGCTTCCCGCTCGAGTTCCCGGTCTCCACACTCTCGGAGACCTACCAGAAGCCGACCCCGATGCTCTACCGCAACCTCCTCGCGATGGAGACGGAGGAGCTGCTGCGGTCGTATCCGATCGACGCGGCGGTGCTGCTCGGCGGCTGCGACAAGTCGACGCCCGCGCTGCTCATGGGCGCGGCCTCGGCCGACGTCCCCTCGCTCTTCGTCCCGGCCGGGCCGATGCTGCCGGGGCACTGGCGCGGTGAGACCCTCGGGTCCGGTACCGACATGTGGAAGTACTGGGACGAGCACCGCGCGGGCAACCTCACGGACTGCGAACTCCGCGAACTCCAGGGCGGGTTGGCGCGTTCTCCCGGTCACTGCATGACCATGGGGACCGCGTCCACGATGACCGCCGCCGCGGAAGCCCTCGGTATGACACTGCCGGGCGCCTCCTCGGTCCCGGCCGTCGACTCCGGGCACGAGCGGATGGCGGCCGCCTCCGGACGCCGCGCCGTGGACCTCGCCTGGACCGCCCTCAAGCCGTCGGAGATCCTCACCCGCGAGGCCTTCGAGGACGCCGTCACCACGGTGCTCGGGCTCGGCGGCTCCACCAACGCGGTCATCCACCTGATCGCGATGGCGGGACGCTCCCACGTCCCCCTCACCCTCGACGACTTCGACCGCATCGCGCGTACCGTGCCGGTGCTGGCGAACGTACGGCCCGGCGGACAGACGTACCTCATGGAGGACTTCTACTTCGCCGGCGGCCTGCCCGCCTTCCTCTCACGGATCACCGACCTGCTGCACCTGGACCGGCCGACCGTCAACGGCACCCTGGGACAGCAGCTCGAAGGAGCCGTCGTCCACAACGACGACGTCATCCGCACCCGCGAGAACCCGGTCGCGAGCGAGGGCGGGGTCGCCGTGCTGCGTGGCAACCTCTGTCCGGACGGCGCGGTCATCAAGCACGTCGCCGCCGAGCAGCACCTGCTCAAGCACACCGGCACCGCGGTCGTCTTCGACGACTACAGGACCATGCAACGCACCATCGACGACCCGGCGTTGGACATCACCGCCGACAGCGTGCTGGTGCTGCGCAACGCCGGGCCCAAGGGCGGCCCGGGCATGCCCGAGTACGGCATGCTGCCGATCCCGGACCACCTGCTCAAGCAAGGGGTGCGGGACATGGTCAGGATCTCCGACGCCCGGATGAGCGGCACGAGTTACGGCACCTGCGTCCTGCACGTGGCGCCCGAGTCGTACGTCGGCGGACCGCTGGCCCTCGTTCGCACGGGGGACAGCATCACCCTCGACGTCGAGGCCCGCTCTCTCCAACTCAACGTGGACGAAGAGGAGTTGGAGCGCCGCAGGGCGGCCTGGACACCACCGCCCACCCGCTACGAACGCGGCTACGGCGCCCTCTACAACGACCAGATCACCCAGGCGAACACCGGCTGCGACTTCGAGTTCCTGGCCAGGCCGGGCGCATCGCCAGACCCCTACGCAAGCTGAACCGAGCCCCGTAGGGGCGCGGGGAACTGCGCGACAAGCCACAACGCACCCGCACCCGCCACACAGCAGCAAGAGGCACCCCGTACCGCGAGAACCGGGCGGACCCCTGCTCAACGAGAAAGCGCTTCCCGTACGACGTACCGAGAACGGAGCCCCTGTCATGGCCCAAGCCGCAGCCGTGGCGAAACCGCCCGCGCCACCCCGGCGACGCCGTGCCTCCGCCACACCGCGCAGGCTGCCGTACCTGCTGATCGCGCCGGCGGCCCTGCTGATGCTGGGCTTCATCGCCTACCCGGTCATCAGCGTCTTCTACTACAGCCTCCAGAACTACAACCCCACCAAGCCGTGGCGGAACGGGTACGCGGGCTTCGACAACTTCGTCCAGATCTTCACCAAGGACCCGCAGTTCTGGGACACGCTGACCTTCAGCGCCAAGTGGGTCTTCGTCGAGGTCGGACTCCAGTTGCTGTTCGGCCTGGCACTCGCGCTGATCGTCAACCAGACCTTCGTGGGCCGGTCGATGGGCCGCGCGCTCGTCTTCTCCCCGTGGGCCGTCTCCGGCGTGCTGACCTCCGCGATCTGGGTGCTCCTCTACAACTCCCAGACGGGCGTCACCCGTTACCTCGCCGACATGGGTATCGGCTCCTACGGCACCAGCTGGCTCTCGGACACCTCCACCGTCTTCTCGGCGGCGGTCGTCGCCGACCTGTGGCGCGGTGTCCCCTTCTTCGCGATCCTCATCCTCGCCGACCTGCAGTCCGTCTCGAAGGACCTGTACGAGGCCGCCGAGGTCGACGGGGCCAGCAAGATCAAGCAGTTCTGGCACATCACGCTGCCCCACCTCAAGGACGCGATCATCCTGTCCACGCTGCTGCGCGCGGTGTGGGAGTTCAACAACGTCGACCTGCTCTACACGCTCACCGGCGGCGGCCCGGCGGGGGAGACCACCACTCTCCCGCTCTACATCGCCAACACCAGCGTCGACGCCCACAACTTCGGCTACGCGTCCGCCCTGACCACGGTCGCGTTCGTGATCCTGCTCTTCTGCTCGATGGTCTATCTGCGGCTGAGCAAGTTCGGAGGCGGTTCCAAGTGATCACCAAGGAAGCCACCGAGGTCGCGCCCCCGCCCGTGCGGGACACCCCTGAGGCACCCCGCCCGGTGAAGCACCGCCGCGCCTGGGACGAGGCCCCCCGCTGGCAGATCTACACACCGCTGTCGATCTACCTCGTCTTCACGCTCATCCCCTTCTACTGGATCCTGCTCTTCGCGCTGCGCCCGGCCGGCTCGACCTCGCTCGTGCCCTGGCCGATCACCTTCGACCACTTCGAGAAGGTGTGGACGGAGCGGTCGTTCGGCACCTACTTCGAGAACAGCGTGTACGTCGGCCTCGCCACCCTGGTGATGACGACGCTCGTCGCCCTGGCCGGCGGATACGCCCTCGCCCGGTTCGACTTCAAGGTCAAGAACGCCTTCATGCTGGCCCTGCTGTGCTCCCAGTTCGTGCCGGGCGCGCTGCTCCTTGTGCCGCTGTTCGAGATCTTCGCCGAACTGAAGATGATCAACTCCCTGACCAGCGTCATCATCGCCGAGACGGTCTTCCAGCTGCCGCTGTCGATGATCCTCATCAGCAACTTCATCAAGAACGTGCCGTACACCCTGGAGGAGGCGGCCTGGGTCGACGGCTGCAACCGCCTGACGGCGTTCCGGATCGTCGTGCTCCCGCTGCTGCGGCCCGGTCTGATCGCGGTCGGCTCCTTCGCCTTCGTGCACTCCTGGAACCACTTCCTGTTCGCCCTGATGTTCCTCAACAACCAGGACAAGCAGACGATCCCGGTCGGCCTCAACACCCTGATGAGCGCGGACAGCGTCGACCTCGGCGCCCTCGCGGCGGGCGGCATCATCGCGGCCGTCCCCGTGGTGATCGTGTTCGCCTTCATCCAGAAGTGGCTGATCACCGGCTTCAGCGCGGGGGCGGTGAAGGGATGAGCCTCCGTCGGATCGCCCTGGGCGGCATGGTGCTCGGCCTGCTGGGTGTCGTCGTACGCGCCGAGGGGCGCGCCGTCGGCCGCGTCCTGCTGGGGGTGGGCGACGCCCGGGTGTCCGACGGGGCCGCAGTGCCGGTCGGCCGTGGTGGCGCGGACGCGTTCGTGCACCGGACCGCGGGTGTGCGCAGCCGGTCGTTCCCCGGCTCCGGCGAGGGGGCGAGGACATGAGGTTCCGTCAAACCGCCCTGCTCCACGCCGAGGGCCGTGTTCCGGCGAAGCCCTCGGGCATCGAGGCCGCCGACCTCGTCAAAAGCTGGAACGGCACCCTCTGGGGGTCCCCCCGGACGGAGTCTGGGGGAGGCTGTCCGGTGGAGCTACTCGCCCTCCACAACGCCTACAACTCCGGCAGCGAGCGCGATCTCACGGCGGACGTCGGCCGGCCGCCTACCCTGCACACAAAGATCGACAGCGCCGAGGCGGCCGACCGACAGGTGGCGCGCGGCGCAGGCGCAGGGAGGACCCCATGAGCACCGTAGACATCGTCCTGGCGGGCGCGCGCGGCCACGGCCGCTGGCACCTGGAGAACATCCGACGGCTGCAGGACAAGGGGATCGTGCGGCTGGCGGGGATCTGCGAGCTGACCCCGCTGACCGGCGACGAGCTCCCCGAGGGCCTCGGCACGCCCGAGCAGTCCGCCGACTTCGGCGCACTCCTCGACTCGACCGGCGCCCGGATCGCCGTGATCTGCACACCGATCCCGACGCACACGGACCTGGCGCTCGTGGCGGCCCAGCGGGGTGTGCACATCCTGCTGGAGAAGCCCCCCGCCCCCTCCTACGCCGAGTTCCGCCGCATGGCCGACGGGGTCGCCGCGGCCGGTGTCGCCTGCCAGATCGGCTTCCAGTCGCTGGGCTCGCACGCCGTGCCCGCGATCCGCGAGCTGGTCGAGGAGGGCGCGATCGGCGAGCTGACCGGGATCGGCGGCGCCGGTGCCTGGGCGCGTGCCGAGGCGTACTACCGGCGTGCGCCCTGGGCGGGCAGGCGGCGGATGAACGGCGTCGACGTCATCGACGGCGCGCTGACCAACCCCCTCGCACACGCCGTCGCCACCGCGCTGGCCCTGGGCGACGCGAGCCGCGCCGAGGACGTGGCCCGCATCGAGACCGAGCTGCTGCGCGCCAACGACATCGAGTCCGACGACACCTCCTGCGTCCGCGTCACCACCGCGACCGGTCTCAGGGTCACCGTCGCGGTGACCCTGTGCGCCGAGGACCCCGGCGAGCCGTACGTCGTCGTGCACGGCGACCGCGGCCGGATCACCTACTGGTACAAGCAGGACCGCGTACTGCTCCAGCGGGCCGGCCACGGCCCCGAGGAGTACCAGTACGGCCGCACCGACCTGTTGGAGAACCTGGTCGACCACCTCACCGACGGCACCGGCCTCCTGGTCGTCCCGGACGTGACCGGCGCCTTCATGAAGGTCGTCGAGGCGATCCGGCTGGCCCCGGACCCGGCCCCGCTGCCCGCCACGGCCTGGCAGCTGCTCCCCGACGAGGACCGCCGGGTCGTCCCCGGCATCGACGGGCTCGTCGAGGCCGCCGCCGACACCCTCGCCCTGTACTCCGAGCTGGGCGCCGACTGGGCCCCGCCACATGACGCGAACGAGGTGAGCACATGACGACCCCGGACTCCCCGGTCCTGCGTGTCGCGGGCCGCCCGGTCGGCCGCTACGTCACCCGGCCCGAGCTGCCCGAGCAGCTCTCCCCGCGCCCCTATCTGCACCCCGTCACCACCCTGGCCGGCACGGCGGTCACCGAACTCAGCCCCGCCGACCACATCCACCACCTCGGCGTCGGTGTCGCCGTTCCCGACGTCGAGGGGCACAACTTCTGGGGCGGCCGCACCTACGTCCGCGACCAGGGCCCGACCGAGCTAGACAACCACGGTGCCCAGCGCCACAGTTCCTTCCAGCTCCGCGACCCGGACGGCTTCGTGGAGGAGCTGCGCTGGGTGGCCGCGGGAGCCGAGCTGCTGCGCGAGCGCCGTACCGTCGCCGCCACCGAACTGACCGCTGCCGCCTGGGCGTTGGACTTCACCTTCTCCCTCACCAACGTGACCCCGGACCCTGTGACGATCGGCAGCCCGGCCACCAACGGGCGCCCGGGCGCGGCCTACGGCGGGTTCTTCTGGCGGGCCCGGAAGGAGAAGGAGACGCCGGACGTCTTCACCACCGACCGCGAGGGCGAGGCCGCGGTCCACGGCACCCGCGCCGACTGGGTCGCCCTCGCCGGCAGCGCCTGGACCCTCGTCTTCGCCGGGGCCACCGACCGGACCCGGCGCGACCCCTGGTTCGTGCGTGCCGACGAGTACCCGGGAGTCGGCTCCTCGCTGGCGTCCGAGGAACGGCTGACCGTGCCGGCGGGCGAGACCGCCGTACGGCGGATCGTCACCGTCGTCGCCGACGGACGCCTGACGCGGCTCGAGGCGGCGGCCCTGGTGCGGAAGGCGGTCAGCCAGTGACGTACCCGGACCCGATCCTGCCGGAGACAGACCCTGAGAGGGACCTGAACCCGTCCCTTCCTCCGACGTACACGAACCCGGTCCTGAACGCCGACTGGTCCGACCCGGACGTCATCCGCGTCGGCGACGACTTCTACCTCACCGCCTCCAGCTTCGGCCGCGTCCCGGGCCTGCCCCTGCTGCACTCCCGTGACCTGGTCAACTGGAACCTGATCGGCCACGCCCTCCAACGCCTGGAACCGGCAGGGGAGTTCACCAGGCCCCGGCACGACTGCGGGGTCTGGGCCCCCTCGCTCCGGTATCACGACGAACGGTTCTGGATCTTCTGGGGCGACCCCGACCAGGGCATCTTCCAGATCAACGCCCCTGAGATCAGGGGCCCTTGGACCCGCCCGCACCTCCTCAAGCCGGGCAAGGGGCTGATCGACCCCTGCCCGCTGTGGGACGAGGAGACCGGCGAGGCCTATCTCGTGCACGCCTGGGCCAAGTCCCGCTCCGGCGTCAAGAACCGGCTCACCGGGTACCGGATGGACCTCGACGGCCGTGAACTCCTCGACGAGGGCAAGGTGATCGTCGACGGCGACCGGATCCCCGGCTGGTTCACCCTCGAGGGCCCCAAGCTCTACCGGCACGACGGCTGGTTCTGGATCTTCGCCCCGGCGGGTGGGGTCGAGACCGGCTGGCAGGGCGCCTTCCGCTCACGCGGGTTCTTCGGGCCCTACGAGGAGAAGGTGGTCCTGGAGCAGCGGGACACCGACGTCAACGGCCCCCACCAGGGCGGCTGGGTGCGCACCCCGTCCGGCCAGGACTGGTTCCTGCACTTCCAGCAGAAGGGCGCCTACGGCAGGGTCGTCCACCTCCAGCCCATGCGCTGGGGTCCCGACAACTGGCCGGTGCTCGGCGAGGACGGCGCCCCCGTCGCGGCGCACGCGATGCCGGACCTGCCCCCGCAGCCGCCCGCCGCGCCCGCCACCGACGACGACTTCCCCGGCGGACGCTTCGGCCGCCAGTGGCAGTGGACCGCGAACCCGCAGCACGGCTGGGCCACCCAGCACTCCGGTGACGGACTGCGGCTGGCCTGCGTCCGCTCGGCCGACGCGCACGACCTGCGCAAGCTGCCGAACGTCCTCACCCAGCGGCTGCCCGGCACGCCGGCGGCGGTCGAGGTGGAACTGCAATTGCACAGCGAGGAACCGGGGGCCCGCGCCGGACTCACGGTCCTCGGCGACGCCTTCAGCTGGATCGGGCTCCAGCGCGGGGCCGACGGAGCCGTCCACTTCGTGCACCGGTTCGCCGAGGGCGTCGCCGAGCAGGAACGGGACGCCGACCATCCGCGTCCCGCCCCCGCCGGAAAGGCACGGCTGCGGATCGAGATCGGATCCGGGGCGCGCTGTCGCTTCTTCTACGACGTCGGAGACGGCCCGCGCCCCTGCGGACCCGTCTTCGCCGCCACCCCCTGGCGCTGGGTCGGAGCTCTGCTCGGCCTGTTCGCGCTCGCACCCGTCGGAGGAGGACACGCCGGCGCGGCAACCTTCTCGCACTTCAGGATCGACCACCTGTAACGCACCGAACACGTAAGCCTGTTGGGAGCCGCAATGACGCAGCACCTTCATAGCAAGCGCTTGCAGAGACCGGGGTACGGCAGAGTCGTGGCCGCGGTGCTCGGCCTCGTGGCCGCCTTAGGTCTCGGGGCGGCCGGAGAAGCGAGGGCGGCCTCCGTGGCATCGGTGTCCGGGGCCCCGGCCTCCGCGGACCGTTTCGACGACCGCCCGCACGGCTTCGCCTCCCTCGCCGGCGGCACCACCGGAGGCGCCAGCGGCAAGGTCGTCACGGTCACCGACCAGGCCTCGCTCGCCGCTTACGCGGCCGCGGAGGAGCCGTATGTCATACGGGTCTCGGGCGCGATCGCCGTCGAGCCGTTCGGCTCCGACATCGTGGTCGGCTCCGACAAGACGATCATCGGCGTCGGGGACACCGGCGAGATCGTCCACGGCGAGCTGCATCTGAATCCCGGCACGCACAACGTGATCATCCGCAACATGACCATCCGCGACTCGTACGTCGAGGGCGACTGGGACGGCAAGACCACCGACTTCGACGCCATCCAGATGGACACGGCCGACCACGTCTGGATCGACCACAACACCTTCGAGCACATGGGCGACGGACTGCTCGACATCCGCAAGGACAGCCAGTACATCACCGTTTCCTACAACCGGTTCCGGAACCACAACAAGGCGTTCGGGATCGGCTGGACCACCAATGTGCTGACCCAGATCACCATCGACCACAACTGGTTCACGGGGACCAAGCAGCGCAACCCCTCCGCCGACAACTGCGCCTACGCACACCTCTACAACAACTACCTCTCGGCACAGGTCGTCGACGAGGACCCGGTGTGGACGTACGGCAACTGGTCGCGCGGCAGGACGAAGATGGTCATCGAGAACAGCTACTACGACGGGGTCCGGCATCCCTACCAGGCCGACGCCACCGCCGAGTTGGTGCAGCGCGGGTCGGTCCTGAAGAACACGAGCGGGCGAACGGACGCGTGGGGTACGGCCTTTGACCCGCGGTCGTTCTACGACTACCGGCTCGATCCCGCGGCCGCGGTGCCCGCACTGGTGTCCCGGTTCTCCGGGCCGCAGAAGCGGATCGGCGTGACCCTGCACGTCCCCGGCGACCACCCGACCGTGCAGGCCGCCGTGGACGCGGTGCCCGACGGCAACACCGTGCCGGTGACGATCGCCGTCGCGCCGGGCACCTACCGCGCCAAGGTGTACATCCCCGCGACCAAGCCGAACATCGTGCTGCAGGGCACCGGACACGACCGGTCCGACACCGTCATCGTCTTCGACACACCTGCCGAGTACGGCGGTTCGACGGGCAGCGCGACGGTCCGGATTGCCGCGAACGACGTCACCGCCCGCCATCTCACCTTCAGCAACGACTTCGACGAGGCCGCGGTCGAGCTGAAGGGCGAACAGGCCCTCGCCATGAAGACGACCGGCGACCGGATCGTCTTCGAGGACACCGCCTTCCTGGGCAACCAGGACACTTTGATGACCGACAGCCCCAAGCTGGACGTGATCAGCCGGGTCTACATCCGGGACTCGTATCTCGAGGGCGATGTCGACTTCCTCTACGGCCGGGCGAGCACCGTCGTGGAGCGGTCCGTGATCCGGCTGCTGAGCCGGGGTTCCGCCACCAACAACGGCTATATGACGGCCGCTTCGACCTGGACGGGCAATCCCCACGGGTTCCTGATCACCCGCTCGAAAGTCGTGAGTGACGCGCCGGACCAGTCCTTCCACCTGGGACGGCCCTGGCATCCCGGCGGTGAACCCGCCGCCGTGGCACAGGTGTTGATCCGGGACACCGAGCTGCCGGCGGCCGTGAAGTCCGCACCGTGGACCGACATGAGCGGCTTCTCGTGGAAGGACGCGCGATTCGCCGAGTACCGCAACTCCGGCCCCGGCGCGGTCCCGACCGCGGACCGTCCGCAGCTGAGCGACGCCGACGCCAGGTCGTACACCGTCGCGAACCACCTCAAGGGCACGGACGGCTGGGCCCCGTACGCCCGCCACTGACTTCCCCCCACAACTTCATTTCTCCGCTGGAACCAGAAGAAGAAGAGAGCCGACCAATGAAGATCAGCATCCGCAGAAGCAGGCGCGCTGCCATAGCCGTCGCCCTCGGGTCCGTCCTGGCGCTGACCGCCACCGCCTGCGGTGACGACGGCAGCGGGTCCGGCGGTGACAAGGGCGACGAGGGCAGCGGCAAGGGAAAGATCGTCTTCTGGGACAACAACGGCGGTGTGCGCACCGACGTCTGGAAGGAGGTCATCGCCGAGTTCCAGAAGGCGAACCCCGACATCAAGGTCGAGTACGTCGGCATCGCCTCCACCGAGTACCAGTCCAAGGTCGACACCGCCATCCAGGGCGGCGGCCTGCCGGACGTCGGTGGCGTCGGTGCGGCCATGCTCGCCGGGTTCTCCGCGCAGAACGCGCTGGAGCCGCTGGACGACCGCCTCGCCAAGTCCTCCCTGAACGGCAAGCTCAACGAGAACATGGTCGAGTCGCTGAAGGCGGCCGGGGGCGGTGACGGGACCCTGTACTCGATCCCGACCTCCGCCAACAACGGTGTGCTCTACTACCGGACCGACCTGTTCAAGGCGGCCGGCCTCGACGAGCCGACGACCTGGGAGAAGTTCTACGACGCGGCGGCGAAGCTCACCGACGCCAAGAAGAACAAGTTCGGGTACACCATCCGCGGTGGAGCCGGGTCCATCGCCCAGGCCCTGGACGCCTCGTACGGACAGAGCGGGATCACCTCGTTCTGGAACGGCGACAAGACCACCCTCAACGACCCGAAGAACGTGGCGGCGCTGGAGAAGTACGCGGCGCTGTACAAGAAGGACACCCCGGCGGCCGACCTCAACAACGACTTCACCAAGATGGTCGCGCAGTGGGACTCCGGCACGATCGGAATGCTGAACCACAACCTGGGGTCCTACCAGGACCATGTGAAGGCGCTCGGTGCCGACAAGTTCCGGGGCATTCCGCAGCCGATCGGCGCGAACGGCAAGCGGGTCCAGGTCTCCAACCCTGTTGACGGGCTGGGGGTGTTCAAGAGCTCGAAGAACAAGGACGCCGCCTGGAAGTTCATCGAGTTCGCGACCTCGAAAGCGGAGAACTCGAAGTTCAACAAGTCGGCCGGACAGGTGCCGTCGAACAACGACGCTGCCAAGGACTCGTGGATCGCGGAGGCGGAGCCCACGAAGTTGGCCGCGGCCGCGCTGACCGACGGGTCCACCAGCATCGTTCAGCTGCCGTACTACCTGCCTGACTGGAACACGATCTCCAAGGCCGACAACGAGCCGAACTTCCAGAAGGTGCTGCTGGGGGACATGAGTGCGAAGGACTTCCTGGACACCATGGCCGACCAGCTGAACACGGCTCAGGCCGAATGGAAGGAACAGAACGGCTGACAGCTCGGGTGGTTTCGGTTGTGGGGAGCTGCCGGCCGGTTGTGGTCGGTCGCGCAGTTCCCCGCGCCCCCAGGTAAGAGAGGTTAACCAAGTTGTCCCTCACACGTAGACAGATCACCGTGGCGGCTCTTGCCGCCGTGCCCGTCGCTTTCAGCGCGACCGGTACTGCTCAAGCCAGAGGACAGCGCACCCTTTACATCGCCGGTGATTCCACCGCCGCCCAGAAATACTCCGACGCCGCCCCTGAAACCGGGTGGGGAATGGCGCTCCCCTTCTTTCTGCGCAAGGATCTGTCCGTCGCCAATCACGCGGTCAACGGGCGGAGTTCGAAGTCGTTCGTCGACGAGGGGCGACTGGACGTCGTTCTCGGGTCGATCGGCCCCGGTGACTTCCTGCTGATCCAGTTCGCGCACAACGACGAGAAGACCGCCGACCCGACCCGGTACACCGAGCCCTGGACGACGTACCAGGACTACCTGCGCCTGTACATCGACGGTGCCCGCGCCAAGGGTGCCCGGCCGGTGCTCGCCACCCCCGTCGAGCGGCGGAAGTTCGACGCGAGCGGCAACGCCGTGCCGACCCATGGGGAGTACCCCGCCGCGATGCGGGCGCTCGCCGCCGAGGAAGGCGTCGCGCTGCTCGACATCCAGGCGCTGTCGCTCGCGCTGTGGCAGAAGCTCGGGGTCGAGGAGACCAAGAAGTACTTCAACTGGACCGACACCGAGCAGGACAACACGCACTTCAACCCGCCCGGTGCCATCGCGGTGGCGCGTCTGGTCGCCCGTGAACTGCTGCGGCACCGGGTGCTGGCACCCCGGGACGTGTGCCGGCTCGACGCCCGGATCCCGGAGTCGTGGATCACCTGGCCGTCGCCGGCCACTGTCTGACACCTCCTTCTTCGCAGTCGAAAGAGAGCCGCACAATGAACACACGAATATGGCATGAGCATGTCATGACAAAGGCGATGGTCGTGGCGGGTTGCGCCGCCCTGGTCCTCACGGTCACCGGCACCACCGCCCAGGCCAAGGGGCACGACGTGACCCGCGAGGCCCTCGCCGCCGGCGACGGCTGGGGCTCCGACGGCACCGGCACCACCGGGGGCGACGCCGCCGACGCCGCCCACGTCTACACCGTCACCGACTGGGCCGGATTCAAGGCCGCCCTCGCCGCCGGCGGCACCGCGCCGAAGATCATCAAGGTGAAGGGGACCATCGACGCCGTCTCCGAGGGCTGCGACTCGCTCGCCGCACCCGGCTACGACTTCGACGCCTACCTGGCGAAGTACTCGCCCGAGGCCTGGGGCCTGGACACCGACCTGAGCGCCGAGCCCGCCGACAGCCCCGAGGGGCTGCGCCGGGTCTCCGCCGCCAACCAGGACCAGACCATCAAGGCGAACGTCCCGGCCAACACCACGATCATCGGCGTCGGCAAGAACGCCGGGTTCAAGGGCGCCAGCCTGCAGATCAAGGCCGTCGACAACGTCATCGTCCGCAACCTCACCTTCGAGAGCCCCATCGACTGCTTCCCGCAGTGGGACCCGACCGACGGCGACAAGGGCAACTGGAACTCCGAGTACGACACCGCCGTCGTCTACGGCTCCACCCATGTGTGGCTGGACCACAACACGTTCACCGACGGAACCCACCCCGACAGCGCCGCGCCGACCTACTTCGGCATGCTCTACCAGCAGCACGACGGCGAGCTGGACATCGTCCGCGGCGCGAACTACGTCACCGCCTCCTGGAACGTCTTCACCGACCACGACAAGACGATCCTGATCGGCAACAGCGACAGCGAGTCCACGGCAGTGGGGGACCGGGGCAAGCTCAAGGTCACCTTCCACCACAACCTGTTCTCGGACCTCGTGGAGCGCGCACCCCGCGTCCGCTTCGGGCAGGTCGACTCCTACAACAACCACTTCGTGGCGAACGACGACTACGCCTACAGCTTCGGCATCGGCAAGGAGTCCCAACTCGTCGCCGAGCACAACGCGTTCACCCTGCCGACGGGCGTCAGCGCGGGCAAGGTGCTCAAGCGGTGGAACGTCTCGCCGCTCACCGCCGCCGACAACTACGTCAACGGCACGCCCACCGACCTGATCGCCGTCCACAACGCGGAGATCCCCGCCGAGACCCTTCCGTCCGGCGCGGGCTGGACACCCACCCTGCGCACGAAGATCGACCCGGCGAAGAAGGTCCCGGGGATCGTCGACCGCGGCGCGGGCGCCGGACGCATCTGCTGACACGCCCCACCCCCAGACCGGCCGGGGCGGAATCCAGCGGCCGCCCCGGCCACCCCACCGCACCCCCCACGCGAGGCACCCCACCACTGAGCCGCGTTTCCAAGGAGCACCCGCATGTCCTCGCCCCACACCCGACTCCCCCTGAACAGAAGGGGCTTCCTGCTCGCGAGCACCGGAGCGGCAGCCGCGCTCGCCCTGACGGCGGCCCCCGCGTCCGCTTCCTCCGGCAGACGCCCGTTCGGCCGCTTCGGATCACCGGACGCCCGGCTCACCCCGCAGACGCTCTACGTCGACCCGCGGGGCCGCGGTGACCACACCACCGTCAAGGACGCCGTCACCGCCGCCACCGGCAGCGGCTGGACACTGGTCCTCGCCCCCGGCACCTACCGGGAGACCGTCGCGCTCGACGCCACCCGCACCGAGGCGACCTGGATCGGCGCCTCCGAGGACCCCCGGGACGTCGTGATCGTCTTCGACAACGCGGCCGGTACCCCGAAGCCCGGCGGCGGCACCTACGGCACCACCGGATCGGCCACCACGACCGTGCAGGCGGCCGGGTTCACCGCCCGCTGGATCACCTTCGCCAACGACTGGCTGCGCGCCGACCATCCCGACATCACCGGCACCCAGGCCGTCGCCATCAAGGTCCAGGGCGACCGTTCCGCCTTCCACCACTGCCGCTTCCTCGGCCACCAGGACACCCTGTACGCCGACTCGACCGCCCTGACCTCCTTCGCCCGCCAGTACTTCGCGCACTGCTACGCCGAAGGAGACGTCGACTTCGTCTTCGGGCGGGCCACGGCCGTCTACGACGACTGCCACTTCCGGACCCTGAACCGGACCGACCTGGCGGCGGCGCCGTACGGCTTCGTCTTCGCGCCCTCCACGGCGGGCGCCAACCCGCTCGGCTACCTCGTCACCGGGAGCCGTGTCAGCAGCGAGGCCCCGGACGGCTCCTACAAGCTGGCCCGCCCCTGGGTCCCGAGCTCCGACACCACGGCCCGTCCCTCGCTCGTGGTCCGGGACACCCGCCTTGGCCCCGGCATCGACGCGGTCGCCCCCTACACCAACATGTCGGACGCCTTCCCCTGGCAGAACCAGCGTTTCGCCGAGTACCGCAACACCGGCCCCGGCGCGCGGATCACGGTCCCGGAGAACCGGCCCCAACTCACCCGCGAGCAGGCCGGGTCGGCGACCCGGGAGGCCTACCTCGGCGACTGGCAGCCGTGGAAGGAGACGTGCTGAGATGCTTCGCAGACGCACACTTCTCGCAGCGGGCATGGGCCTTGCCGTCGCGGGAGCCGGCGCCACACCGGCCTTCGCCACCGGCGCCCACCAGGTCCTGCACGTCCGCCCCGGTGACTCCGTCCAGGCCGCCGTGAACGCGGTCACCGGCCCCGGCCGGACCATCGTCGTGCACCCGGGCACCTACCGCGAGGTCGTCAACATCCCTGCCTCCGCCGCCGAGTTGACGGTACGCGGTGCCACCCGCGACCCCCGTGACGTGGTCATCGTGTACGACAACGCCAACGGCACCCAGAAGCCCGACGGTTCGGGCACCTACGGCACCGCGGGCTCCGCCACCTTCACCTCCGCGGCCCCCGGCCTCACCGTCCGCGACCTCACCCTGGCCAACGACTGGCTGCGCGCCGACCACCCCGACATCACCGGCACCCAGGCGGTGGCGGCCTACACCTACGGCGACCGCACCCACTTCGAGAACGTCCGCCTCCTCGCCCACCAGGACACCCTCTTCGTCGAGACGACCGCGCTCACCTCCTTCGACCGGCAGTACTTCCGCCACTGCTACATCGAGGGAGACGTCGACTTCGTCTTCGGCCGGGCCACCGCCGTCTTCGAGGACTGCCGCTTCCACACCCTGCAGCGGGACGTGGGCTTCACCCCCAAGGGCATGGTCTTCGCCCCCTCCACCGCCCGCGCCAACCCCCACGGCATCCTCGCCGTCCGCTCCCGCATCACCTCCGGTGCCGAGGACGGGGCGTACAAACTGGCGCGGCCCTGGGTGCCGTCGTACGAGACGACCGCCTGGCCGTCCCTCGTCGTCCGGAACTCCCGGATAGGTCCCGGGATCGACCCGGTGGCGCCCTACACCAACATGCGCGAGGCCTACCCCTGGCAGACCATGCGCTTCGCGGAGTACGCCAACTCCGGTCCCGGCGCGGTGATTCCGGTCCCGGAGAACCGGCCGCAGCTGACCCCCGCGGAGGCCGCCGCGCACACCCGGCGGAGCTATCTCGGGGACTGGAGGCCCTATGGGCGTCCGTGACCCGAGGGGCCCGGTCGGCAGGCGGGCGTTCGTCGCGGGCGCCGGAGCGGCCATGCTGGCCGGAGCCGCGGTGAGCCCCGCGGAGGCCGGGGTCGTGGACGGCCCGCTGCCCGACTTCCACCCGGCACTCAAGCAGGAGCTGAACTTCCCGCTCGCCTGGGGACGTTCACCGATCCGCGACTTCAGGGCCTGGCGGGCCCGAGCGAGGGCGGTGGTCGAGGACCACCTCCTCGTCGACCGCGAGGACGGGACCCCGTACGCACCCGAGTTCGGCGGCAGATCCCAAGCCGACCGCTTCACACGGGAGTTGGTGACCCTCTCCCTGACCCGTCACGAACGCGTCCGCGCCGCCCTGCTCACCCCGCGGGGCCCGGGCCCGTTCCCCGCCGTGCTGCTTCTCCACGACCACGGGGCGAAGTTCGACATCGGCAAGGAGAAGCTGGTCCGGCCCTGGTACGACGACAGCCGGCTCGCCTCCGCGCAGGGCTGGGCCGACAAGTACTTCAGCGGCCGGTTCGTCGGCGACGAACTGGCCCGGCGCGGCTATGTCGTCCTGTGCGCCGACGCGCTCGGCTGGGGGGACCGCGGACCCATCACCTACGACCAACAGCAGGCCCTGGCCAGCAACTTCTACAACCTCGGCTCCTCGCTCGCCGGACTCATGGCCCGCGAGGACGCCCGCGCCGCCGGCTTCCTCGCCGGTCTCGACCGGGTGGACGCCCGCAGGGTCGCGGCCGTCGGGTTCTCCATGGGCGCCTACCGCGCCTGGCAGACCGCCGCGTTGACCGACCGCGTCGCGGCCACGGCGTCCGTCTGCTGGATGACCGGCCTCAAGGAAATGATGGTGCCCGGCAACAACACCCTGCGCGGGCAGTCCAGTTACTACATGCTCCACCCCGGGCTTCCCCGGTTCCTCGACTTCCCCGACGTGGCGAGCATCGCCGCACCCAGGCCGATGCTCTTCCTCAACGGCGGGCTCGACCCGCTGTTCCCCGCCGACGGCGTACAGGTCGCCCACGACAAGCTGCGCGCCGTCTGGCACTCCCGCCACGCCGAGGAGCGGTTGCATCTGCAGACCTGGCCCGACCTCGGTCATGTCTTCGTCGACCGCATGCAGGACGAGGTCTTCCACTGGCTCGACACCGTCCTCTGACTCCCCACCCGCACGAGAAGGGACCGCACTCCATGTCTCGTCGTACCGCTCTCATCGCCACGGCCGCCCTCGCCCTCGGCTCCGGCCTCGCCGTTCTCCCCACCCAGGCCCAGGCCGCGACGGTCGTCGTCAGCAACTCGACCGACCTGTCCAACGCCATCAAGAACGCCACCGCCGGCACCGTCATCCAGGTCCGCGGCGGCACCTACTACCCGACGGCCACCCTCCAGTCCACGGCCAACGGCACCTCGTCGTCCGCGATCACGCTCACCGCGTACGGCTCGGAGACCGTGAAGATCGACGGGTCCTCGCTGCCCGACGGCGACTGGATCTTCAAGCTGACCGCCGACTACTGGAACGTCTCCAACATCACCTTCCAGAACTCCCCCGACAGCGCGGTCGTCTGCCAGTCCTGCACCGGGACCGTCTGGAACAACATCAAGACCATCAACGGCGGCGATTCCGGCTTCACGCTCACCGGCGACGGGACCGTGAACAACACCGTCAAGAACATCGACTCCTACGGCAACTACGACGCCGCGAACCACGGCGAGAACGCCGACGGCATCGCCGTGAAGTTCGGCTCCGGCACCGGCAACCTGATCACCGGCGCCCGCCTGTACAACAACTCGGACGACGGCATCGACTTCTGGTCCTTCTCCTCGCCCGTCACCGTCGAGCACACCTGGTCCATGGGCAACGGCGTCAACCGCTGGTCCGACTCCGCCTTCGCGGGCGACGGCAACGGCTACAAGCTGGGCGGCGACGGCGAGGTCGTCGCCCACGTCATCAACAACTCCGCCGCCTGGGGCAACGCCGGCAACGGCTTCACCGAGAACTCCAACACCGGCGCCATCGTCATCAACCGCACCACCGCCTACGCCAACAGCAAGTGGGGCTACTACTTCGCCACCAGCTCCGCGAAGCTCGGCAAGAACCTCGCGGTGAGCAACGGCGGCGGCTCGGTCAGCAAGGGCTCCAAGGTCTCCACGTCCGGCAACAACTGGGACAGCGGCATCGGCACCCCCGCCTTCAAGTCGACGGACGCCTCGACGACGTACAACGCCCGCAGCTCCAGCGGCACCCTGCCCGCCACGACCTTCCTCACGACGGGCAGCACCACCATCGGCGCCACGATGAACTGATCGCTCCTCTCCGGACCCCACCCCGGGGCGCTTGACCCGTTTTTTACCCGGCGGGTCTCGCGCCCACGGGGGTGACGCGCGTAGAACCTCTGTCATGCATAAGACATTGCGTATCGCTGCCGCCACCACCGCCTGTGCGGTCGTCGGCGTCGCCGTGTACGGCGCCGGTGCGGCCACGGCCCACCAGTCCACGGCCAACTCCACGCACGAGCCCTACAACATCGGGCTCCTGGTCAAGGACATCGACACCTACTACGGCACCACGGCCGACGCCAACGGCGTCTACCAGGCGTCCCCCGACAGCCAGTACGCCAAGGACCTCGCGGCCGTCGACAAGGCCGTGAAGAAGCAGATCGACCAGGCCGCCCGCAAGGCGCACCACAAGGGTCACAAGCCCGCCGTCGTCTTCGACATCGACGACACGCTGCTGCTCAGCCTCGACTACGAGAAGCGCTACAACTACACGTACAACGCCACCACGTGGGCCGACTACGTGAACAAGGCCGACCGCCCGGGGGTCTTCGGCAGCGCCGAACTCGTGCAGTACGCCGAGAAGAAGGGCGTCGAGGTCTTCTACAACTCGGGCCTGAGCGAGGCGCAGCGCTCCGCCGCCGTCGAGAACCTGAAGAAGATCGGCGCCGATGTGAACCTCGACGCCGCCCACGTGTTCCTCAAGGACAAGGCCAACCCGCCGTCCTACCTGAGCGCCTGCGCCACCCCCGGCACCTGGACCTGCACGACCGTGCAGTACAAGGGCGGCACCCGCAAGCACATCGAGCAGGACCTCGGGTACGACATCGTCGCCAACCTCGGCGACCAGTACTCGGACCTCGACGGCGGCTACGCCGACAAGACGTACAAGCTGCCGAACCCGACGTACTTCGTCAGCTAGTCCTCCACCGGCCGGATCCCTTCCAGGGTCGGCACCACGGGCTTGATCGTGCCGTCCGCCGCGAACTCCATGCGGTCGACGGCCGTCTCCCGGTGCATGCCGTCACCCCCCGCCTTCCCCGGCCCGTTCAGGGCGAACCGGTGATAGACGATGTACCAGTCGTCGGTGCCGGGGACGTTCACCACGGAGTGATGGCCGGTGGCCAGGATCCCGTACTCGGGACGCTTGGACAGGATCGTGCCCCGCTTGGTCCACGGACCGAGCGGGGACGGTCCCGTCGCATAGGCGACGTGGTAGTCCTCGCTGCGGGTGTCGTCCTCGGACCACATGAAGTAGTACGTGCCGTTCCGCTTGATCACGAAGGACCCCTCGCGGAAGTTGTCCGGAGTGATGTCCTCGATCTTCGCCGGGTCGTAGGAGGTCATGTCGTCGTTCAGCGGCACGACGTACCCCTGCCCGTTGCCCCAGTACAGATACGACGTCCCGTCGTCGTCCGTGAAGACGGCCGGGTCGATCATCTGGCCCTGGAGTGAACCGCCCTTCGCCACCAGCGGTTTGCCCAGCGCGTCCTTGAAGGGCCCCGCGGGGGAGTCCGCCACGGCCACGCCGATCTGCTGCTCGGCGCAGAAGTAGAAGTAGTACCTGCCGTCGCGCTCGGCGATAGCCGGCGCCCACGCGTACTTGTCGGCCCACGACACGTCCGGGCCGAGGTCGAGGATGACGCCGTGGTCCTTCCAGTGGACCAGGTCCTTCGACGAGTACGCCTTGAACCGCGTCCCGCCCCAGCCGTCGAAGCCGTCGGTCGTCGGGTAGATCCAGTACGCGCCGTTCAGGTAGTGCACGTCGGGGTCGGCGTTGAGGCCGGGCAGGACGGGACTCCCGGTCGGCACCGCCTCGACGGTCCAGGCGCGCTCCGTCCCGTCCGCGGCCGTCACGGTGTACGTCTGCGGCGTGCGGAAGTCTCGTCGGGTAGCGGACGCCGGGCTGACCGTAGCGCCCGCGCCGACCGCCAACTCCGGTGCCAGGTGGGCGAGATCGCCGCCCGGCCGCATCGGCAGCACGACCTTCGACGCGGCCTCCGTGACGATCGCGTAGCCCTTCTGGCCCGCGGCCGTCGCGTCCACGACCGAGGCCGGTGTCGACGGATACGCGGCCAGCAGCCGGTCATACTCCTGCCGCGTCACCGGAAGTACCGTGCCGTGGCGGGGACTTGCGGGCAGTTGGTAGTTCGCGGACGGCGTCCACTTCCCCGAGTCGAGGTCGGTCGTCTCGAAGGGCACGTAACCGCGACCGCCGTACTCGTCGATGAACAGGTACCACTTCCTCTCGGTGTTCGACCTGAACACCGTCGGCCCCTCGCCGCGCTCCATCGCACCGCTGCCGATGCAGTCCGCCACCAGGTCGTACTTGGTCGACGTCAGGCTGCTCGACTTCTCGCCGGTGATGAACTTGGCGCAGGGCGAGCTGGAGGTGGGGTCCCGCTCGTCCTTGGTGTAGCGGTAGTAACTGTCCTTGTACTTCACGACCGTCGAGTCGATGACCGAGTAGCCGGGGTCGTCCCAGACCTTGGGCGCGCTGAAGGTGCGGAAGTCCTTCGTCGTCGCGTACAGCATCTTGTTGTACGTCGATCCCGTGTGCCCGGGGTCGTCGTCGGCGTACAGCTTGGACGCCCAGAAGACGACGTACTCGCCGAGGCTGTCGTCCCAGTAGGCCTCCGGCGCCCAGGTGTTGCCCGCGTTGTCCGGGGCCACCTTCACCAGGCGCTGGTCGGTCCAGTGGACCAGGTCGGTGGACTCCCAGATCATGATCGATCTGCTGCCGTGCCGCTGGACCTCGTCCCAACTGCCGCTGCTGTTGCGGTACATGCGCAGATCCGTGGCGATCAGATAGAACCTGTCGCCCTTGGGGGAGCGGATGACGAACGGGTCGCGCAGGCCCTTCTCGCCGGTCGTCGACGTCAGGACGGGCTTGCCCTGGTTCAGCTCACGCCAGTGCAGGGGGTCGTTGCCGCGGCTGAGGGCGTAACGGATCTGCTCGCCGTCGGCGGTGCCCTCGCCGGTGAAGTAGGCGAAGAGATAGCCGGCGTACTTGGGTTGGTTCACGGGTGGTGCTCCTGAGTGGGCGGAACCGGGCGGTGCGGTGAGAAGCGCGAGGAGTAGCGAGAGACAGGCGACGAGGAGGATACGAGAGCGCATGCCGCTCCTGCGAGTGTGGGGGTGTGGGGGTTTGTGTTGGGGACTGTGCGCGCCTTCGGAGTGTTGTCAGTGCGAAACAGCACGTCAATCGATGAGCGCGCGAGGAGAAGCAGCGAAAGTTTCGGTTGTTTTCGTTGAAGCGCGGCAACCTCGCCGGGCCGTGGCGGCGACTGCAGGGCGTCCCCGTCCCCAAGGAAAGGAACGCCCCGTGCGTCACAGCACCGGACGCCACCGCCGCACCCGCACGCTCTCCATCGCCGCGGCCGTCGCCGTCGCCGCGGGTGCGGGCGGCGTCGGCCTGGGCCTGTCGGGCGGTGGGGCCCAGGCCGCGTCGACGACGGTCCTGGTCTCCGGCACCGCTCAGCTCGAAGCGGCCGTCAAGAACGCGACCGCCGGCACGACGATCGAGGTCCGCGCGGGCACGTACACACCCTCGGCCACCCTCAAGTCCACGGCGAACGGCACGAGTTCGGCACGGATCACCCTGCGGGCGCACGGCAGCGAGAAGGTGCGGATCGACGGGTCCAGGCTGCCCGACGGGTCCTGGCTGGCCGGGATCTACGGCGACTACTGGACCGTCCAGAACCTCACCTTCCAGAACTCCCCGGCCCAGGGTTTCGTCGCGACCTCGTCGGTCGGCGGTGTCTTCAAGAACCTCGTCACCGCGGACAACGGGGACTCCGGGTTCACCCTGCGCGGCGACGGCACCAGCGACAACCTCGTGCAGAACCTGGACAGTCACGGCAACTACGACCCCGTCGGACACGGCCAGAACGCCGACGGCATCGCCGTGAAGTTCGGCTCCGGGACCGGCAACAGGATCACCGGCGCGAGGCTGTACGACAACTCCGACGACGGTCTCGACCTGTGGCAGTTCTCCTCGCCGGTCACCGTCGAGCACTCCTGGGCCTTCGGGAACGGCAGGAACCGCTGGGCCGACAGTGCCTTCGAGGGCAACGGCAACGGGTTCAAGCTGGGCGGCGGGGGCGTCGCGGTGGCGCACCGCGTCAATGACAACGCGGCCTGGGACAACGCGCTCAACGGGTTCACCGAGAACTCCAACACCGGGGCGATCGCGCTGAACCGCAACACGGCCTACGCGAACAGCGAGGCCGGGTTCTACTTCGCCACGGGCAAGGCCCGGCTGGCCCGGAACCTGGCGGTGGGCAACAAGGGCGGGCAGTCGAAGCGGGGGTCGTCGACGGTCTCGGCGGCGAACAACTGGGACGGCGGTGTCGCCACGCCGTCCTTCAGGTCCGTGGACCCGGCAACGGCGTACGGGACCCGCGGGCCGGACGGCTCGCTGCCCGCGACGATCTTCCTGACCACCGGCTCCACCACCATCGGAGCGACGATGGACTGAACGCGACGCACTGAACGGGGATACGACGAAAACGCCCCGCCTGTCGTCACAGGCGGGGCGTTCCTCGTGCCGGCCGAGGGGGGCTCCGCCGGCAGCTGCTGGCCGAGGGGGGCTCAGGCCAGCAGGTCCATGCACTGTTAGGGACGTGAAAAGTGAGCGTGTGGTTGTTTCTGTTCGGCTGTGCTCGATCATCAGGAGGACCCTGCGCCGGTAAGTCGCCGCTGAGGGCAGAAGGGTTGCTCCACCGGCGGAAGATTTTTCAGCCACACCGGGAAGGACTCGGTCAGGAGTCCCCTTCGTTCGCCGAACCGTCGTCGTGCGCGGCGAAATCGCCCTTCACCGCGAGGTCCCCCGACTTCGCGGTCGCCGTCGCAGTGTAGCTGTCGTCCTTGGCGTCCCGGCCGCCCCGCTCGTGGCTGTACTGCCCGGCGAACACCCACTCGCCCTTCGGGACCGTACGGCCGTCCTTGAGCACCCAGGTGTAGACGAGGAAGCCGTCCCGTTCGGCGACCGTCAGCGTGAAGTCGTCCTCGGGCAGCGAGCGCCAGGCTCCGGCGTTGGTGACGCCACCGGTCTCGGCGATCTTCAACTCGACGGTGAGGGCGGTGAGTTGCTCGGAGGTCTTGAAGGTCAGATTGCTCTGCGCCCAGAAGTCGTTGCTGTGCGGGTCCACCGAGCCGTCCGACCAGAGCGGGCCGTCCTTCGTACCGGAGGCCCGCACCTCGGTGGCGGCGCCCGACGTGGGCGAGGGCGTGCCGCTGGGCCGCTCGGTCTTCCGCGTCGGGGTGGTGCGCGGGGTCGGAACCACCGGTGGGACGGGTGCGCGGCTCGTCGCGTCGGGCGACGGGGTGGGGGTGTCCGTGGTGGCGACCGATGTCTGCGCGGGCTCGTCCTTCACCGCGGACGCCACCGCGTATCCGCCGAAGCCCAGCACGCAGGCGACCGCCGCGGTGGCGCTCACCACCCGCACCCAGCCGTAGACCGGCGGCCGGGTCGCCCGGTGGTCGGGGCGGGCCTGTTCCGACATGCCCCGCTCGACGCGGGCCAGGATCCGCTCGCGGTTCGGTTCGTGCGCCGCGGCCGAGTCCTTCAGCCGGGCGCGCAGTTCGCCGTGCACGTCCCGCTGCATGGTCATCGGTCCCTTCCTCCGGCGTCACCGGTACGCACCATCGTCGCGTGCACCTTCAGCGGAGTCTTCTGAGTGCCGAGCAGGCGCTGCAACTCGGCCATCCCTTTCGAGGTCTGGCTCTTAACCGTACCGACAGACACACCCAGGGCCAGCGCGGTGTCCTTCTCCGAGAGGTCGAACGCGTGCCGCAGCACGACACACGCCCGCTTGCGGAACGGCAGCCTGCGCAGCGCCTCCTGGACGTCGACCACGCCCGCCACATCCGGGTTCTCGACCTTCTCCTCGCGCTGGGACCAGAACAGGGCGATGCGCCGGCGCTCACGGACCGCGCTGCGGATGCGGGTACGGGCCAGGTTGGCGACCACCCCGCGGGCGTAGGCCGCCGGATGGTCGGCCGCGCGCACCCGGTCCCAGCGGTGCCACAGCGCCAGCAGCGCGTCCGCCGCCAGGTCGTCGGCGGCGTCCGACTCGCCGGTCAGCAGATGGGCCAGGCGGGACAGTTCGGCGTAGTGGCGCTCGAAGAAGGCATGGAACTCCACGGAGGCGGCGTCGTCGACGACAGTGCCCACGGGATACCTCTCCTCACTATGTGTGTCATGTGTATGACATGTGGCCATTCCGGGCGTGCCGGTGCGAGATCGGGAAGCGTAGCAGTGATCGTGTGCAGGATTTCGTACGGGTCTTCGAGCGGGGTCCGGCTGTCCGGGAACGCTTCCATGGTGCGCCGAGTCCGATTCCGTAACACGGAGAAAACCTGAAACAGGTTCAACAAGGGAACAATCCAGCCAGCATCCGCACACCGTTCCACCAGGCATCGAGGAGCAAGCAGACATGTCCGTCGACCAGTACTTCAGGATCTCCGAGCGGGGGTCCACCTTCGCCCGTGAGATACGCGGCGGCTTCGCCACGTTCTTCACGATGGCCTACATCCTTGTCCTGAACCCGATCATTCTCGGCAGCGCCAAGGACAAGTTCGGGCACACGTTGGATGCGGTTCAGCTGACCACCGCGACGGCTCTGGTGGCCGCGGTGATGACGATCGTCATGGGCGTGGGCGGCAACCTGCCGCTCGCGCTCGCCGCCGGACTCGGGCTGAACGCCGTCGTCGCCTTCCAGATCGCCCCGCTGATGAGCTGGGACGACGCGATGGGACTGGTCGTCCTCGAAGGCCTGCTCATCTGCGTGCTGGTGGTGACCGGTCTGCGCGAGGCCGTCATGCACGCCATCCCGCAAGCGCTGAAGCAGGCGATCAGCGTCGGGATCGGCCTGTTCATCGCGTTCATCGGCTTTGTCGACGCGGGATTCGTGAGCCGTATCCCCGACGCCGCGAACACCACCGTGCCGGTTCAGCTGGGCGGCACCGGCGCGCTCACCGGCTGGCCGATCCTGGTCTTCTGCCTCGGAGTGCTGCTGACGATCGGTCTGCTCGCCCGCAAGGTCAAGGGCGCGATCCTGATCAGCATCGTGACCATGACGGTCCTCGCGATGATCATCAACTCGATCGCCGACGTCAAGGCCTGGGGGCTGACCACACCGGCGTGGCCCGACAAGATCGTCGACACCCCCGACTTCGGACTGATCGGCCACTTCAGCCTGTTCGGGGCGTTCAACGCGGCGGGCGTCGGTGTGGTCACCGTCGTCCTGCTGATCTTCACGCTGATCCTGTCCGACTTCTTCGACACCATGGGGACCGTCGTCGGCATCAGCGCGGAGGCGGGACTGCTGGACGAGGAGGGCAAGGTGCCCAACCTCGGCCGGGTACTGCTGATCGACGGGGCCGCCGCGGTCGCCGGCGGTGCGGCGTCGGCCTCCTCCGCCACGGCGTACATCGAGTCGGCGGCGGGCGTGGGCGAGGGCTCGCGCACCGGCTTCTCGAACCTGGTCACCGGCGGCATGTTCGGGCTCGCGCTGTTCCTGACCCCGCTGCTCACGATCGTGCCGCTGCAGGCCGCCGCGCCCGCCCTGGTCGCCGTCGGGTTCCTGATGATGACCCAGGTCAAGCACATCGACTGGGACAAGTACGAGATCGCGATCCCGGCGTTCCTGACCATCGCCGTGATGCCGTTCACGTACTCGATCACCAACGGGATCGGGGCCGGGTTCCTGGCCTACGTCGTGATCAAGGTGGTGCTGGGGAAGGCCAAGGAGATCCACTGGCTGCTGTGGGCCACCTCGGCGCTGTTCCTCGTGTACTTCGCGATCGACCCCATCGAGCAGGTGCTCGGCGCCAAGTAGCCACCGGGAAGCCTCAGTTCTTGAGGGCCGCCTCCATCATGGCCTTGGCCACGGGGGCGGCCAGCCCGTTGCCGCTCACCTCGGACCGGGCCGCGTTCGACTGCTCCACCACCACCGCCACGGCGACCTCCTTGCCGTCGGCCTTGCCGTAGGACGTGAACCAGGCGTACGGCGTCTTGCTGTTGTTCTCGCCGTGCTGGGCCGTGCCCGTCTTGCCGCCCACCGTGACCCCGGCGATCCTGGCGTTGGTACCGGTGCCGTCCTGGATCACCGACTGCATCGCCGACTGGAGTTGTTCCGCCGTGTCGGAGCTGACGATCCGGGTCGTGGCCGCCTCGTCGTCGTAGTTCTTCAGGACGTCGCCGCCGCTGTCGGTGATCGTGGACACCATGTGGGGCGTCACCAGCTCGCCGCCGTTGGCTATGGCCGCGGAGACCATGGCCATCTGGAGCGGGGTGGCCGTGACGTCGAACTGGCCGATGCCGGTCAGGGCCGTCGACGACTTGTTCATGCCGGAGGGGTAGACGCTCTCGTACGCCCGCACCGGGACGTCCTGTGCCGAGTTGTTGAAGCCGAACTTCTCGGCCATCGCCTTCACCTTGTCCTGGCCGAGGTCGACGGCCATCTTCGCGAAGACGGTGTTGCAGGAGTACTCGAGCGCGACCCGGATCGAGGCGTTCTCGCAGGGCGCCGAGGAGTTCTCGTTGCCCAGCGGGGTCACCGTGCCCGGCAGGGTGTACGGGTCCGGGCTGACCGTCTTCTCGTCCACCGAGGAGTACAGGCCGTCCTCCAGCGCCGCTGCCGCCACCACCAGCTTGAACGTCGAGCCGGGCGGCAGCGGTTGCCGCAGCGCACGGTTGGTCAGCGGCTTGTCGGAGTCCGTGGTGAGCTGCTTCCAGGCACTGCCCGCGGTGTTGGCGTCCGTCAGCGAGGACGGGTCGTACGACGGTGTCGACACGACCGCCAGGATCTTGCCGGTCTTCGGGTCGATCGCGACGGCCGCGCCCTTCGTGTCGCCGAGGGCGTCGTACGCCGCCTTCTGGACGGCCGGAACGATCGTGGTGATCACGTCTCCGGGTTCGGCCCGCTGGTTGGTGACCGTGTCCATGACGGTCTTCAGCCGGCTGTCCGTGCCGTTGAGGAGATCGGCGTAGATGCCCTCCAGCTGGGTCGGGGCGTACGCCTGCGAGGCATAGCCCGTCACCGCCGCGTACAGCTTGCCGTTCGTGTACGTCCGCTTGTACGCGAGGTCGCTGTCCTTCGTCCTCGCGGAACCCGTGACCGCCTTTCCGGCCACGATGATGTTCCCGAGCGGCGAGGAGTACGTCTCGATCGCGTTCCGTCGGTTGTCGTTGTCGTCCGCGAGTGCCTGGCCCTCGTAGAACTGCACCCAGGTCGCTCGGATCAGCAGAGCGAACACCAGGAGCAGCGCGAAGACCGATGCGCGCCTGATCGTCTTGTTCATCTCACACAGAGGACGATCAGGCGGAAGCGAATCGTTCCCATGCGTCCGCTTTTCTCATCGAACGCTCATCCGGGACTGCTGATACGACGGCGTCAGGCGTCCAGCGTGAGTACGAACTCGTCGATCTCCGCGCCGCGCGCGTTGGCGTACCCGGAGGCCCGGGCGCTCACCCGGAAGCCGCATTTCTGCAGGACCCGCAGCGAGCCCTCGTTGTCGGTGGCCGCGCGGGCGTACAGCGGGCGCTCGGGCACCTGGGCGACCAGCTCCCCGAGGGCCGCCGTGGCGATGCCCCGCCCCCAGTAGGCGCGGTCGATCCAGTAGGTGACCTCGCGTTCGCCCGGCTCGCCGTACACCGCCGCGCTGCCCACCACGTCCCCGTCCGCGAGGACCGTGCGCAGCACGTCCCCGGAGGCCCGGATCCGTTTCCAGTGGGCGTCGAACGCGTCCCGGTCGGTCGGGTCCTTCGGGGTGAAGGCCGCCATCCGCAGGGACTCGGGATCGTTCATCTGCCGGTAGAAGACCGACAGATCGCTGTCGTGGACCTCTCGGAGCGCGATCTGCATGCCTCAGAGCCTACGGGTGGCCAGTGTCAGCCGGTCCCGCGCGTCGAACAGGGCGTCCTTCACCAGCTGTTCGTGGGCCGGGGTCAGCCGCGCCACCGGCACCGAGCAGCTGATCGCGTCCCGCGCGGGCGTGCGGTACGGGATCGCCACACCGAAGCAGCGCAGCCCGAGCGTGTTCTCCTCGCGGTCCACCGAGAAGCCCTGCTCCCGAATCTGGTGCAGCTCCTCGATGAGCTTCTCCCGGTCGGTGATCGTGTGCTCGGTGAGCGCGGGCAGGGTCTCCGGCAGCATCTTGCGGACCTGCTCGTCGGAGTACGTGCTCAGCAGCGCCTTGCCGAGGGAGGTGGAGTGCGCCGGGAGCCGGCGGCCGACCCGGGTGAAGGGCCGCAGGTAGTGCTGCGACTGGCGGGTGGCGAGATAGACGACGTTGGTGCCGTCCAGACGCGCGAGGTGGATGGTCTCGGTGGTGTCGTCGGAGAGCCGGTCCAGCGTCGGCCGGGCCGCCGCGACCACCTCGTCGCCGTCGATGTACGAGGTGCCGACGAGCAGCGCCCGCACCCCGATGCCGTACCGCGTGCCCGTCGCGTCCGTCTCCACCCAGCCCAGCTCCACCAGTGTGCGCAGCAGCATGTAGAGGCTGGACTTGGGATACCCGACGGCCTCCTGGACCGACGCCAGAGAATGCATGCCGGGGCGCCCGGCGAAGTATTCGAGCAGTTCAACCGTCCGTACCGCGGACTTGACCTGTGCCCCGCCGCCCGTCTCGCCTGCCGACATCGCCCTTGACCCCTTTGTTGGACGAGAACCAGAGTTATAGACTCCGACAGCATATTCACCACCGGAGACAGCGTTCAGCATATCGAACGTTCCTGGTGGATGACCCAGATACATGTGGAGGGACCCGCGGTGGCAGCAGCACCAGTCTGGAGTGTCGACCCTCGAACCGGGAAGCAGCGCGAACAGGTTGCGGTGGAGGCCACAGCCCAGGAGGTCGACGCCGCCGTCCGCGCCGCTCACGAGGCGCGCGCCTCTCTCGCCGACCGCACGGTCCGCGCGGCCTTCCTGCGCACCGCGGCCGCCAAACTGGAAGCCTCCAAGGACCACCTCGTCGAGGCCGCCGACGCGGAGACCGCGCTCGGCCCGGTCCGGCTGACCGGCGAGCTCGCCCGCACCTGCTACCAGCTGCGCGCCTTCGCGGACATCGTCGACGAGGGCGAGTTCCTCGGCGTGGTCATCAACCACCCCGACGACACCGCGACCCCGCCGATCCCGGACCTGCGCCGCTACAAGATCCCGCTGGGCGTCGTGGCCGTCTACTCGGCCTCCAACTTCCCCTTCGCCTTCTCCGTGGCCGGCGGTGACACCGCGAGCGCGCTGGCCGCGGGCAACCCGGTCGTCGTCAAGGCCCACCCCGACCACCCCGCGCTGTCCGAGCTGGTCGCCGCGGCGCTGCGCCGGGCCGCCGGCGAGCACGACATCCCCGCCGGCGTGGTCGGCCTCGTCCACGGCCTCGAGGCCGGTATCGAGCTGATCAAGCACCCGCTGGTCGCCGCGGCCGGTTTCACCGGCTCGGTGAAGGGCGGCCGTGCCCTGTTCGACGCGGCGGCCGCGCGCCCGGTGCCGATCCCCTTCCACGGCGAGCTGGGCTCGCTGAACCCCGTCGTGGTGACGGAGGAGGCCGCCGCCGAGCGGGCCGAGGCCATCGGCGCCGGGCTCGCGGGCTCCATGACCCTCGGGGTCGGCCAGTTCTGCGTCAAGCCGGGTCTGGTCCTCGTGCCCTCCGGCGCGGCGGGCGACGGCCTGCTGAAGTCCCTCACCGACGCCGTCAGCGACACCGACGCGGGCGTCCTCCTCGACCACCGCATGCGGGACAACTTCGTCGCCGGGGTCGCGGAGCGCACCCGGCTGCCGGACGTCGAGTCGCCGGTGACGCCGGGGGCGGGCGGCGAGCACACGGTGAGCGCGGGCTTCCTCACGGTGGCGGCGGAGAAGCTGGCCACCGAGGGGGCGTACGACCTGCTCCTGGAGGAGTGCTTCGGCCCGGTGACCGTGGTGGCCCGCTACGAGGACGACGACGAGGCGCGGGCCGTGCTGTCCCGGCTCCCGGGCAACCTCACCGCGACGGTCCACCTGTCGACGCGTGAGGCCGCGGGCGAGGGCCGTGGTGCCGAGATCCTCGCGGAGTTGACCCCGCTCGCCGGCCGGGTTCTGGTGAACGGCTGGCCGACGGGTGTGGCGGTGGCCCCGGCCCAGCAGCATGGCGGTCCTTACCCGGCTACGACCTCGAACTCGACGTCGGTCGGCGGTTCGGCGATCGAGCGGTGGCTGCGGCCGGTGGCGTACCAGAACACTCCCTCGGCCCTGCTGCCGCCGGAGCTGCGGGACGAGAACCCGCTGGGGCTGCCGCGGCGGTTCAACGGTCAGTTGGAGCGGTAGCGCCGTAGGGGTGCGGTGGACTGCGGGCTGTCAGTCCGTTGTGGCTGGTCGCGCAGTTCCCCGCGCCCCTGAAAGCACTCGACTGGACCTGAAAGAATCGGCGGATGGACGTCGAACTTTCCGAACTGCCCTTTCCGCTCCGCACCTATGGCCCGGACGGGCACTGGCTCTACGAGGACGGGATCCTCTCCGGATGGGCAGGGCCGCGGCAGGACCGGTTCGTGCCGCCGACCGGGGAGGGACTCGATCCCGCCGCCGACGCGCCCCGGCTGCTCGGCGCCCCCGAGGGGGACTTCCAGCTGATAGCCCGCGTCACCGTCGGCTTCAACGCGTCCTTCGACGCAGGGGTGTTGTACGTCCATGTCGGCGAGCGGGCCTGGGCCAAGCTCTGCCTGGAGAACTCCCCGGACGTACCGACCGTCTGCACGGTCGTCACCCGGGGACACTCCGACGACTGCAACTCCTTCACCGTGGACGGCAGTTCGGTCTGGCTCCGGATCAGCCGCACCGGCCGGGCCTTCGCCTTCCACGCCTCCCGGGACGGCAAGCGCTGGACCTTCGTCCGCCTGTTCACCCTGGGCGACGAGAAGGAGACCGGCGCCGCCCTGGTCGGCTTCATGTCCCAGTCGCCGATGGGGGAGGGCTGTGTGGTGACCTACGACCACATCGAGTTCAGGTCCGACTGGCCGAACGACCTGAGAGACGGAAGCTGAGCGCACCCGTCAGGAGCAGCAGACCGGCACTGATCGCCAGACTCAGCCGCAGGCCGGTCTCGAACCCGTCGGCGATCAGCACCCCGAACACGGCGACGGCCAGTCCTCCGGCCACCTGACGGGCCGAGTTGAGAACACCCGCCGCCAGCCCGGCCCGCTCGGCCGGTACGGCCTCCAGCATCGCCGCCGTCAGCGGCGGCACCATCAGCGCACAGCCGACGGCCAGCGGTACGAGCAGGACGGAGACCAGGGAGGCGGACGTCCCGGTGTCGACGTACAGCAGACCCAGCAGCCCGGCGACCGCGAGCCCCTGGCCCAGCAGGATCGGCAGCCGGGCGCCGTAGCGGCTCGCCAGTTTGCCCGAGAACACGTTCGTCACTCCGATCAGCCCGGTCATCGGCAGGAACATCAGCCCGGCGTAGAGGGCGGAACGGCCCTGCACCTGCTGGAAGAAGAGGGAGAACGCGAACACCACGCCGTAGAAGGCGACGCTGTTCGCCGATCCCACGGCGACGGCCACGGAGACGGTCCGGTTGCGGAAGAGACCGAGCGGGACCACGGGATGAGCGTGTCGTGCCTCGATCCACAGGAAGCACACGCCGGCGAGGGCTGCGACGGCGAAGGAGGCCAGCCCCGTCGCACCGCCCTCGATCACCCCGAGGGTCAGCGCGGCCAGCGTCACCACCGCCGTCACCTGGCCCGGCAGGTCCAGCGGGGCGGGGCGGCGCTCCGAACGGGGAGCCCGGAACAGCAGGGCGAGTGCCACCGCACCGATCGGCAGATTGATGAAGAAGATGCCCCGCCAGTCCCAGACGGTCGTCAGCGCGCCGCCCGCCACCGGGCCCAGCGCCACCGACACCGAACCGCCCGCCGCCCACATGGCCACCGCACGGGCCCGGTGGGCCGGTTCCGTGTAGGCCTGCCGCACCAGCGCCAGGGAGGCCGGCAGTACTACGGCCGCTGCCGCTCCCTGCACCACCCGCGCCCCGATCAGCGCCGGCAGGTTCGGGGCCAGCCCGCAGACCATCGAGGCGAGCGTGAACACCGAGATACCGATCGCGTACGCCCGGCTCGCCCCGGCCCGGTCCGAGAACGCCCCGGTGGAGAGCATCAGGGCCGCGAAGGTGAGCGTGTAGGCGTCCACCACCCACTGGAGACCGGACATCCCGCCGCCGAGCGTGGAGCCGATGGCGGGCAGCGCCACGTTCACGACGGACGCGTCGAGCGTGATCAGGGCGAAGCCGAGCAGGGCGGTAGCGAGGGTGAGCGCGGGGGAGGGCGTTCTGTTCATCAACTCGGTTTCAAGTGGGGTGAGTTGCTTGTCCTCGGGGGTCTGGTCGATGGGCATGGCTCCATGGTGCGGAGCCACGGCGACGTACAGTAGTGGCCTGAATGCCATACACCCGGAGGTTCTGGCCATGCGCCGTGTCGCCGTCGTGGCCCCCGCGCCCGTCTCGATGTTCAACCTCGCCATTCCCGAGCTGCTGTTCGACAAGGTCGAGGTCGACGGGTACCCCGGTTACGAGGTCCTGATCTGCGCCCCGGAACCAGGACCGGTCCCGACCACCGGAGGGCTCGACCTGTACGTACGGCACGGGCTGGACGTCGTGCGGGACGCGGACACGGTGCTCGTGGCCGGAACCGGAGCGCTCTACGGCGCCGACCCGCGCACCGAGGCGGCCCTGCGCGCGGCGGCCGCCGCGGGCAAGCGGATCGCGTCGCTCTGCACCGGCGCCTTCGCGCTGGCGCAGGCCGGGCTGCTGGACGGACGCAGGGCCACGACGTACTGGCAGCACGCGGAGGAGCTCCGCCGCCGCCATCCCGGAGTCGACCTGTGCGGCGACGTCCTCTACGTCCAGGACGGCTCCGTCCTGACCTCCTCCGGCTACGCCGCCGGTATCGACCTGTGCCTGCACATCATCCGCACCGACTACGGCGCCGCCGTCGCCAACGAGGTCGCCCGCCTGGCCCTGGTCGCCCCCGTCCGCCCCGGCGGCCAGACCCAGTTCACCCAGACCCCCCTGCCCCCGGAGCGGGGCACGGCCTGCGCGGACACCAGGGGCTGGGCCATGCGCAACCTGGACAAGCCGCTGACCCTCACCGACCTGGCCCGGCACGCGGGGGTCTCGGTGCGCACACTGACCCGCCGCTTCCACGCGGAGAGCGGCGTGAGCCCCCTCCAGTGGCTGCTGCACCAGCGGATCGAGCGGGCGAAGGAACTCCTGGAGACGACCGCCCTCCCCATGGACCAGGTGGCCCGCGCCTGCGGTCTGGGCACGGCGGACTCCCTGCGCGGCCACCTGGTCCGGCGGACCGGTCTGACACCGAGCGCGTACCGCACACAGTTCAGCCGGCTCGGCACGTCCCTGCCGGGAATGGAACCCGCTGCTTGAACGTTCATGGACTCAGCGGAGGGTGTCTCCGTACCCGTCGACCTGGAGAGAGCCGAAGACATGCGCGTCGAGATCTGGAGCGACATCGCCTGCCCCTGGTGCTATGTGGGCAAGGCCCGCTTCGAGAAGGCGCTGGAGGCCTTCCCGTACCGTGACGGTGTCGAGGTGGTCCACCGGTCGTTCGAGCTGGACCCGGGCCGGGACAAGGCCGACGTCCAGCCCGTCCTCGCCATGCTCAGCAAGAAGTACGGCATGAGCCAGGCGCAGGCCCAGGCCGGCGAGGAGAACCTCGGCAGCCAGGCCGCCGCCGAGGGCCTCGCCTACCGCACCCGTGACCGCGACCACGGCAACACCTTCGACCTGCACCGGCTTCTGCACTTCGCCAAGGAGCAGGGCAGGCAGGACGAGCTCGTCCAGATCTTCTACCGTGCCAACTTCGCCGAGGAGAGGTCCCTGTTCAGCGAGGGCGACGAACGGCTCGTGGACCTCGCCGTCGAGGCCGGCCTCGACGCCGACGAGGTCCGCGGGGTCCTCGCCGACCCCACCGCCTATGCCGACGACGTCCGCGCCGACGAGCGCGAGGCCGCCGAGCTCGGCGCGAACGGCGTCCCCTTCTTTGTCCTGGACCGCAAGTACGGCATCTCCGGCGCCCAGCCCGCCGAGGTCTTCACCCAGGCCCTCACCCAGGCCTGGGGCAACCGCTCCCCGCTGAAGCTGATCGACCAGGGCGACGCGAGCGCGGAGGCCTGCGGCCCCGACGGGTGCGCCGTGCCGCAGCAGCACTGACGAACACGCAGGTCGGCGCGGACGTATAAGCGTTCCTTGGCGGAACCCCGTAGAAAATCGCAATGGACCGACAGGTCTCCCGGCCCCACAGTGGACCCATGGAGACCTTCGAGAGCCTCGTCCGCGCCGAGTTCACCCCGAAGAACACCTTCCTCAACACCGCGAGCAGCGGCCTGCTCCCCGCCCGTACCGTGACCGCCCTCCACGAGGCCGCGCTGATCCGCGCCGAGGGCAGGCCGCTGGACCCGCTGTTCCAGGACGTGGAGGCCTCCCGCGCGAGCTTCGCCGCTCTCGCGGGCGTCCCGGTCGGCCGGGTCGCGGCCGGGCCCTCCGTCTCCACCCACTCGGGTGTCGTCGCCGCATCGCTGCCCGCGGGCGCCGAAGTCCTCACCGCCGAGGACGACTTCACCTCCGTGGTGAACCCCTTCCACACCCGCGGCGACCTCAAGGTCCGCATCGTGCCGCTGGAACGGCTCGCCGACGCCGTCCGCCCCGGCACCGCCCTCGTCGCGGTCAGCGCCGCGCAGTCCGCCGACGGCCGGATCGCCGACCTGCCCGCCCTGCGCGCGGCGGCGGCCGAACACGGCGCCCGCACCTACGTCGACTTCTCGCAGGCCGCGGGCTGGCTCCCGGTGGACGCGCAGTCGTACGACTACACCGTCTGCACCACCTTCAAGTGGCTGCTCGGCCCGCACGGCGCCGCCTTCCTCGTCGTACCCGAGGACTTCGGCGACCTGAGGCCGGTGCTCGCCGGATGGGTCGCGGGCGAGGTCCCCTGGGACAGCTGCTACGGCCCCGTCGCCGAACTGGCCCACTCCGCCCGCCGGTTCGACGTCAGCCCGGCCCTGTTCACCTACACCGGAACCCGTCGCTCCCTCGAACTCCTCGAGGAACTGGGCGTGGACGCCGTACGCGCCCACGACCTCGCCCTCGCGGACCGCTTCCGCGCCGGACTCGCCGAACTCGGCCGCGAACCCCTGCCGGCCCCCGGCTCGGCGATCGTGTCCGTGCCCGGACTCGGCGGACAACAACCCGAGTTGAGCGCCGCGGGCATCGAGGTGTCCAACCGTGCCGGCAACCTGCGCGCCTCCTTCCACCTCTACAACACGGCCGCGGATGTCGACCGGCTTCTGGACGCCCTGTCTCCCTGAACCGCTGGCGCCGGACCGCCCGGGACGCTAGGAAGGGCACCAAGGGGTGGTGGTGCCGTGGAGTCCACGGGCGGGACGAGGTCCGTGCAGCGACCCGCAGACGCGGAGCTGCACCGGCGGCTGGTGTACGGCGACGAGTCCGCGCTGGCCGAGGCGTACGGCGCGTACGGCGGGCTGGTGCGGGCGGTCGCGGTACGCGTGACCCGCAGCGGGGCCGCCGCCGAGGACGTGGCGCAGGAGGTCTTCGCGCAGCTGTGGAGCAGGCCGTACGCCTTCGACGCGCGCCGGGGCAGCCTGCGCACCTGGCTGTCGCTGCTGGCGCACCGCCGGGCCGTCGACTGGGTGCGCAGCGAGGCCCGGCACCGCAAGGACGCCCGCGCCGACGACCTCGCGCTGCACACCATCCCGGACTCCGCCCCCGGCCCCGCCGAGGCCGTCGTCGACCGGGAGCGCTCCCTCCTGCTGCACACCGCACTCGCCGAACTCCCGCAACCCCAGCGGGAGGTGGTGCACCTCGCCTACTTCGCGGGCCGCACCTACCGGCAGGCAGCCGTCGAACTCGGCATCCCCGAGGGCACCGCGAAGACCCGGCTGCGCACCGCGCTGCGCACCTTGGCCGAGAGTCTGGCCGACCCACCCGACCCGGTGTGGGAGAAGGGCGCATGATGGCGGCAGGGGAACACGGGGAAGGGGGCGAGCGGTGACCGATCACGACGACGCACGCGACCTGCTGGCCGCCTGGGCCTTCGGCGCCCTGGAACCGGCCGACGAGCGGACGCTCCTGCTCCACCTCGCCGCGTGCCAGAGCTGCGCCGCCGAGGCGGAACGGCTGCGCGAGACCGTACAGCTGCTGGACGGCCCGCCGCTCGACGAGCCGCCGTCCGCCGCCGCGTCCCCCCTCGACACGCTCCTGACCGGCGCCTTCCGCGCCCGCCCGGCCCCGTTCCGCGTAGCCCGGCACGCCGCCCCCTACGCCGCCGCCGTCGCCGGCATCGAGGCACTGCTGCCCGAGATGCGGGGGCGCTGGTCCACCCCCGTCGTGCACGACTGGGACGTGCACGCCACCGTCGCCCATCTGCTCGCCGCCGACGAGCACCTCGCCGTACGGCTCGGCATCGACGCCCGGGTGCCGGGCGCGCGGATCGACGAGGACGCGAACTGGTCGGACGCCTGGGACCGGCGCAGCGCCGAGGTGATCGCCCACGAGTACGGCCGTACCCCCGAGGAGACCGTCGCCGACTGGTCCGCGCAGGCGGCCGCGCTGCTCGGCACCCCGTACGCCCTCGACCCCGAACTCGCCGCCGGTACCGCGCTGTCGATGGGGATCAGGCTGCCCGTCACCGAGCACTTCCTGGCGCGCGCCTTCGAGGCGTGGATCCACACCGACGACATCGGCCGCGCCCTGGGCCTGGCCGTTCCGCCACCGCCCGAGGAGCATCTGGGGCAGCTGGTGCGACTGGCCGTACGGATTCTCGGCACGGTCCTGGGGGCCGGGGCGGCACCGGTGCTGTTGGCGTTCAAGGGCGGTGCCGGAGGCGGTGCCATGAGCGGTGAGCAGTGGGTCCTGGGGTCGCAGAGCGATCCCGTGGCCGCCGAACTCACCCTGGACCCCGTCGACTTCTGCCTGCTGGTGGGCGGGCGGCAAGCGCCGGACACCGTGCCCCGACACACCACGGGCGACGCGGCCGCCGCAGGGAACGTACTGGAGCGGGCCGCGTCGCTGTCGTGGCTGTGAGGGTCAACTCACCGTGGCACAGGGCTACTTCACCGGGGTGAAGTCCCTCGCGCCGATGAACTCGGGACGCCGTACGGGAGCCGCGAACGGCTCGACGGCCTGGTTCTCCACGCTGTTGAACACGATGAACACGTTGCTGCGCGGGAACGGCGTGATGTTGTCCCCTGAGCCGTGCATGCAGTTGCAGTCGAACCAGGTGGCCGAACCTGCCTTGCCCGTGAACAACTTGATGCCGTACTGCGAGGCCATCTCGGTCAGCGCCTCGTCCGACGGCGTGCCCGCGTCCTGCATCTGCAGCGACTTCTTGTAGTTGTCCTTCGGGGTGGCCCCTGCGCACCCGAGGAAGGTGCGGTGCGACCCCGGCATGATCATGAGGCCGCCGTTGGTGTCGTAGTTCTCGGTCAGCGCGATCGAGACGGACACCGTGCGCATGTTGGGCAGGCCGTCCTCGGCGTGCCAGGTCTCGAAGTCGGAGTGCCAGTAGAAGCCACTGGCCCCGAAGCCGGGCTTGACGTTGATCCGCGACTGGTGGACGTAGACGTCCGAGCCGAGGATCTGCCGGGCCCGGCCGACGACCCGCTCGTCACGCACCAGATTCGCGAACACCTCGCTGATCTTGTGCACCTCGAAGACGGACCGGATCTCCTTGGACTGCGGCTCGATGATCGAGCGCTCGTCCGCGCGGATCTCCGGAGCGCTGATGATCCGCTCCAACTCGCGCTGGTAGACGGGTACTTCGTCAGGGCCGATGATCTGGTCCACGGCGAGGAAGCCGTCGCGCTCGAAGGACTCGAGCTCGCCCGTGGCGATCGGTCCCGGTGTGTCGGGCGACGACCAGAGGACCGGGTCCTTGCGGGGGGTCGACACCTCGGTGGCGCCGCGGCTGGGGTAGAGATCGGTGACGGTGGTGGTCATGCGGTCACACCTCCTCGGATGCGGTGAGGTCGGGTTCGGTGAGCAGCGGGTAGACGCCGTTCTCGTCGTGGTCCTCCCGGCCGGTCACGGGCGGGTTGAACACGCAGAGGCAGCGGAAGTCCTCCTTCACCCGCAGCGTGTGCCGCTCGTGCCCGTCCAGGAGGTACATGGTCCCGGGCGTGATCGAGTGGGTCTGCCCACTCTCGTGGTCGGTCAGCTCGGCCTCGCCCTCGACGCAGACGACGGCCTCGACGTGGTTCGCGTACCACATCGACGTCTCCGTACCCGCGTACAGGATGGTCTCGTGCAGGGAGAAACCGACCCGCTCCTTGGCGAGCACGATGCGTTTGCTCTCCCAGGTGCCGGACGCGGCCTTCACATGCCGGTCGGTGCCTTCGATGTCCTTGAACGAACGGACGATCACGGTGCTGCGATGCCTCCTAGTTGGACGGTTCGCTGAGACGGGATCTCAGACGGTCTCCCGGACGGAACGGGCCAGGACGCTCAGGCCCTCGTCCAGTTCCTCGGGGGTGATCGTGAGCGCCGGAAGCAGCTTCACGACCTCGCTCTCGGGGCCCGACGTCTCGATGAGCAGCCCGAGTTCGAACGCGCGGTGCGCCACCTTGCCGGCGCGCGCCTTGTCGTGGAACTCCAGGCCCCACACCAGCCCGCGGCCGCGGTACTCCTTCACGTCGGCGAGGTTCTCCTCGGTGATGGAGATGAGGGCCTGCTCGACCTGCTCCCCGCGCTGCCTGGTCTGCTTCTCCATCGCGGAACCGTCCGCCCAGTACTGCTCCAGGGTGGCGGTGGCGGTGACGAAGGCCGGGTTGTTGCCGCGGAAGGTGCCGTTGTGCTCGCCCGGCTCCCAGATGTCCAGCTCCGGCTTGAACAGGCACAGGGACATCGGAAGGCCGTAGCCGCTGATGGACTTGGACACGGTGACGATGTCCGGGACGATGCCCGCCTCCTCGAAGGAGAAGAAGGCACCGGTGCGGCCGCAGCCCATCTGGATGTCGTCGACGATGAGCAGCATGTCCTGCCGCTCGCACAGCGCGGCGAGCGCCTGGAGCCACTCCTTGCGGGCCACGTTGATGCCGCCCTCGCCCTGCACGGTCTCCACGATCACGGCGGCCGGCTTGTTGAGCCCGGAGCCCTGGTCCTCCAGGAGCCGCTCGAACCACAGGAAGTCCTCGACGGCGCCGTCGAAGTAGTTGTCGAACGGCATCGGCGTGCCGTGCACCAGCGGGATACCGGCGCCGGCCCGCTTGAAGGCGTTGCCGGTCACCGCGAGCGAACCCAGCGACATGCCGTGGAAGGCGTTGGTGAAGGACACGATGGACTCGCGGCCCTTGACCTTCCGGGCCAGCTTGAGGGCCGACTCCACGGCATTGGTGCCGGTCGGGCCCGGGAACATCACCTTGTAGGGCAGGTCGCGCGGCCGCAGGATGTGGTCCTGGAAGGCCTGCAGGAAGGCCCGCTTGGCGGTGGTCGACATGTCGAGCCCGTGCGTGACGCCGTCGCGCTCCAAGTAGTCGATCAACGCCCGTTTCAGCACGGGGTTGTTGTGGCCGTAGTTGAGTGAACCGGCGCCTGCGAAGAAGTCCAGGTACGCGTGGCCGTCCTCGTCGTACATACGGCTGCCCTGCGCGCGGTCGAAGACGGTGGGCCAGCCGCGGCAGTAGCTGCGTACCTCGGACTCGAGGGTCTCGAAGACGCTGAGGTCGGGCTGGGTGATGGTCACGACGAATCGCTCCTCGGGTGCGTGGGGGAGAGTGCGGGGGCGTGAGGGGAGGGGGAGTGCGGGGTGGTCGGTCGTCAGGGGGAGAGCGGACCGATCCGGTAGAGGACCTCGGGGTCGTGCGGCCCGTCGGGGAACAGGCTCGTGTCGAACAGCACCTCGCGCTCCAGGGCGGCGCCACGGCGTTCGGCGAACGACGTGAACAGCCGCTCGGAGGCGGTGTTGCCCGGCGTGACGGTGGTCTCGACGGCGGTCAGCCCGCGCTCGGCGGCGAGCCGCGCGGTCAGCCCGTCGAGCAGGGCGGCGGCGAGTCCGCGGCCGCGGTACGCCGAGTCCACCGCCACCTGCCAGACGAGCAGGGTGCCGGGCCGGTCCGGGCGGACGTACCCGGTGATGAAGCCGACCGGCTCCCCGTTCTCGTTCCGTGCGACGGCCGAGGTGGCGGCGAAGTCGCGGCACCACAGCAGATAGCTGTACGACGAGTTCAGGTCGAGGACCTTCGAGTCGCGGGCGATCCGCCAGAGTGCGGCTCCGTCCGCGACCGTCGGCCGGTCGATTTGCAGGTCTGCTTGTGCGGCAGTCATGCGAATTGAATTTACCGAGGGAAATTCGAAATTGCATCGCCGGGTGGGGTTACGGACGCGCGCTTCCTGTGTTATCACGCGGGCGCGTACGAACGCGCGAGAGTCGACTGTTCTGTCCAGTTATGACCCGCAAATAAGGGGCAAATTGATCAAGATGTGTAACGCGTCACAGCCGTGTAACCCCCATGACATCCACCCGAATTCCTCCGGTTCGCGTTCGCAGAATCTTTGCGTTTAGGTTGGAGGAAAGCGGGCAGAAGAATACGGGAAGCTGTTCTTCGATAAACTCCGGAATTACTCTCCGGATTATGCTCCGGTAACCCCGTCTATGCGTTCCCGCAATATGTCGGCATGTCCGTTGTGGCGCGCGTACTCCTCGATCATGTGAATGTGCACCCACCGCAGACTGACCTCGAGCCCGCGCATGGGTCCGTCGACGATCAGCCCGACCTCGTCCAGCGACCGCCCGGCGCACACCTGGCGCCCCCGCGCGATCTCCCGCCGCCAGACGGCGAGCGCCTCGTCGAGCCCACGACCCGGATCGAGGACGTACCCGCTCTCCTCCTCGTACACGGTCGGCACGTCGAGCCCGCCGGCCACCCGCTGGAACCAGTTCCGCTCCACCTCGGCGAGATGCTGCACGAGCCCGAGCAGCGTGAGCGCGGACGGCTCGGCGGACGCGACCCGCACCTGCGCGTCGCCGAGCCCCCGGCACTTGACCTCCAGAGTGGCCCGGTGAAAGTCGAGCCAGCTCTCCAGCATGGGTCGTTCGTCACCGGTCAACAGGGGAACGGGGCGGCCGTCGGGAAGCGTATGCGTCGTCATGCCCCGAGCCTGCCAGCGCCCCCTGCCCGCCGCCCCCGTTCAGCCGCGAGCGCAAGTCCGCCCAGCCAGGGGCGAGGGGAACTGCGCGACACCAGCCATGACCGCGCGGTCGGGCGCGTTCTCTAGGGGCGCGGGGAACTGCGCAAGACCAGCCACGACGGCGCGGCAGTCGCCCGTCGACCGTGCGCGGTGCGGTCGGGCGCCCTCCCAGGGGCGCGGGGAACTGCGCGACCGGCCACGACGGCGCGGCAGCTGGACGACGGCCGGGGGCGGCGCGTCGAGGCGGTCAGTGCCAGGCGGTGTCCGCGCCCCGGAGCGCCGCCTCCACATCCACCGTGAGCCCCTGCTCAGCCAGCGCCGCCCCCAACGCCGCCAGGCTCGCCCGTACCGCTCCCCGCGTCGCGTCCACCCCGTAGTGGTTGACCCGGATCATCTCCTTGGCCAACGCACCCCCGCCCGCGGCCAGCGGCAACGCGGGGTCGGAGGACAGGGCCCGCGACACCAGCTCCGAAGCGACGGTCCCCGCCGGTGCCCGAAGCGTGGTCGCGACGGGAGCCGCCTCATGATCCGCGTGGACGTACGGCTCAAGCCCCCCGCCCAGCGCCCGCGCCCCCGCCCGGGTCGCCGCGGCGGCCGCCCGGTGCCGGCCCATCACCGCGTCAAGACCGTCCGCCTCGATCCGCTCGACGCACGCCTCCAGCGCCAGCATCTCCAACTGGGCGGGCGCGTGCAGCAGCGCCTTGCGGCCGCCGTCGATCCAGCGCTCCTTCCAGTCGAGAAGGGAGAGGTACGACCGTCGCGGCGCCGCCGGATTCGCGGCCATCCGCGCCCACGCCCGCTCGCTCACCGACACCGCCGACACACCCGCGGGCCCGCCCATCGCCTTCTGCGCCCCGATCACGCACAGGTCGACACCCCACGCGTCCGGCAGCACCGGCTCGGCCCCGACGGAGGCGACCGCGTCCAGATAGAACAGCGCACCCTGCCGCCGTACGACCTCCCCGATCTCCGCGACCGGATTCGTGTTGCCGGTCGCCGCCTCCGCGTGCACCAGCGACACGAAGTCGATCTCCGGGTGCTCCGTGAAGGCTGCCGAGACCTGCTCCGCCGTCACCGCCGTGTGGAAGGGCACCGCGAGATCGATCACGGTCGCACCGCAGTCCCGCAGCCAGTCCCCGAAGGTCTGCCCGTACGGGCCGGTGACGACGTTCAGCGCGGTCGTACCCGGACCGGCCGTACCGCGAATCGCGCCCTCCAGCGGCAGCAGCGCCTCGCCCTGCATGACCACGACGTCCTGCTCGGTGCGCAGCAGCCGCGCCACACGGTCCTCGATCGAGGCGAACTGCGCCGCGCTCAGCGGGGCCAGATCCAGGAAGGGGTGCGTCACGACGGTGCTCTTTCGCTTGCCGGGGTAGAGGTGATCGAGGGTAGCCCTCTGGGGCGCCCCCTCATTGACTGGCGACTTCTTAGGCTGAACGGCCTCGGAACCATCGGTTTGATTTGAGAGACCCAAACTTCTCCTTATAATCGGAACCCACAGTTCCCCCACAGGAGGCCTCCCGTGAACAACCGCTCCGGGCGCCGGACCCGCGTCCTGTCCGCCACCACCGCGACGGCCGGGTTCCTGCTCGTCGCTGTCGCCCTCTCCGGGTGCACCTCCACCGACGACGGCGGCAGCGGTTCGAAGACCGCCGCGGGCGGGGTCGAACTGGTCAAGGCCGGACAGCTCACCACCTGCACCCACCTGCCGTACCCGCCCTTCCAGTCGGAGATCGACGGCAAGGTCCAGGGCTTCGACGTCTCGATGATCGACCTGGTCGCGAAGAACCTCGGCGTGAAGCAGAAGATCCTCGACACCCCCTTCGAGAACTTCAAGACCGGCGCCCTCCTCAACTCCGGCGGATGCGACCTGGCGGCGGCCGGCATGACCATCACCGAGGAGCGCAAGAAGAACGTCGACTTCTCGGACCCCTACTTCGACGCCACCCAGGCCCTCCTGGTCGCCAAGGGCAGCGGGATCACCTCGCTCGCCGACGCCAAGGCGAAGAAGGCCGAGCTCGGCGCGCAGGCGCAGACCACCGGTGAGGACTACGTCAAGGGGCAGGGCTTCGACCCGGTCTCCTTCGAGTCCTCCGACGCCGTCCTCAACGGCCTGCGCGCGGGCCAGGTCAAGGCCGTCGTCATCGACTACCCGGTCGTCCAGGGCTGGCTGAAGACCAAGGCCAACGCCGACGCCTTCCAGCTCGCCGAGCAGATCAACACCGGTGAGGAGTACGGCTTCACGGTGAAGAAGGGCAACACCAAGCTGCTGGCCGCCGTCAACAAGGCGATCTCGGACGCGAAGTCGGACGGCACGTACAAGAAGCTGTACGAGAAGTGGATCGGCCCGTACGACGAGTCGGCCGCGTCCCCCTCCGCCTCATGACGGCGGCGGACACACAACTCCAGCCCCGCAAAAAGGGACTGACCCGGCGTCAGAAGCGCAGCCTGTCCCGCGGCGCGCAGTACGTCGTCTTCGTCGGCGTCGTGATCGCCTTCGCGGTCTCGGCGGACTGGGGGCGGCTGAAGAACCAGTTCGCGCAGGCCGACATCGCCGACCAGATGTTCCCGGACGTCATCACACTGGCGCTGAAGAACACCGTGCTCTACACGCTGTCCGGTTTCGTCGTCGGACTCGCACTCGGCATGGTCATCGCGCTGATGCGGCTGTCGTCGGTCGGCCCGTACCGCTGGTTCGCCGGTGTGTACATCGAGATCTTCCGCGGCCTGCCCGCCCTGTTGATCTTCATCTTCATCGGCGTCGCGGTGCCACTGGCGTTCCCGGGCACGGAGATCATCGGCGGCACGTACGGCAAGGTCGCCCTCGCCCTCGGTCTGGTGGCGGCGGCCTACATGGCGGAGACGATCCGTGCGGGCATCCAGGCGGTGCCCAAGGGGCAGTTGGAGGCGGCCCGTTCGCTGGGCTTCTCGCCCGCCCGGGCCATGATCTCGATCGTCGTCCCGCAGGCGTTCAGGATCATCCTGCCGCCGCTGACCAACGAACTCGTGCTGCTCTTCAAGGACTCGTCGCTGGTGCTGTTCCTCGGCGTCACCCTGGAGGAGCGCGAACTGTCCAAGTACGGCCGTGACCTGGCCAGCACGACCGCCAACTCCACGCCCATCCTCGTCGCCGGCCTGTGCTATCTGCTGGTGACGATCCCGCTCGGGTTCGTGGTCCGTCGTATGGAGGCGAAGGCCGGGGAGGCCGTGAAATGAGCGAGGAGTCCACTGCGCGGCGTCCGGAGATCGAAGTACGCGGCCTGCACAAGTCGTTCGGCGACAACGAGGTCCTCAAGGGCATCGACCTGAAGATCGGCCGGGGCGAGGTCGTCTGCGTGATCGGTCCCTCGGGCTCGGGGAAGTCGACGCTGCTGCGGTGCGTGAACCTCCTGGAGGAGCCGACGAAGGGGCAGGTCTTCGTCGGCGGCACCGAACTCACGGACCCCGACGTCGACATCGACGCCGTGCGCCGCCGTATCGGCATGGTCTTCCAGCAGTTCAACCTCTTCCCGCACCTCACCGTGACCGAGAACCTCACGCTGCCGCAGCGCAGGGTCCTCAAACGGGGCAAGGCGCGGGCCGCGCAGGTGGCCGCCGAGAACCTGGAACGCGTGGGTCTCGCCGAGAAGGCGGACGCCTACCCCTCCTCCCTCTCCGGCGGCCAGCAGCAGCGGGTCGCGATCGCCCGTTCCCTGTCCATGGGCCCCGAGGTGATGCTCTTCGACGAGCCCACGTCGGCCCTGGACCCGGAGCTGGTGGGTGACGTGCTCGCGGTCATGCGGATGCTCGCCCGGGAGGGCATGACGATGATGGTCGTCACCCACGAGATGAGCTTCGCCCGCGAGGTCGCCGACCGGGTCGTCTTCATGGACGACGGAGCGATCGTCGAGGACGGCACCCCGGACCGGGTCATCGGCGCCCCCAGCCACGAGCGCACCCGGCACTTCCTCTCCCGCCTCCTTGATCCCGCGATGGCCGACGTGGAGGAGAACGACACCTGAAACGGACATACGTTCCCCTGTCCATCACAGTCCGATAACCGTCATCATTCGGGCATGACGACTCTCGACAACACGGGCGGCTTCGCGGCGGGCGGCACACTGCCCCCGCTGCCGGAGGACTGGGAGCGCTGTCTGGCCGTGGCGGCGCATCCGGACGACATCGAGTACGGGACGGCGTCCGCGGTGTCCCGCTGGACGACCCAGGGCAAGACCGTCAGCTACCTGCTGGTCACCCGCGGCGAGGCGGGCATCGACGGGCTGCACCCGGACGAGGCCGCCCCGCTGAGGGAGGCCGAGGAGCGGGCCGGAGCACGCGAAGTGGGCGTGGACACGGTCGAGTTCCTCGACCACCGGGACGGCACGGTCGAGGGCGGCCCGGCTCTGCGCCGCGACATCGTGCGGGCGATCCGCAGGCACCGGCCGGAGGTGGTGGTGACGGGGGCCTTCACCGTGCGGATGGTCGCCGGTGTGGTCAACCAGGCCGACCACCGCGTGGTGGGCCTGGCCGCGCTCGACGCGGCACGCGACGCCGGCAACCGGTGGGTCTTCCCCGAACTCGCCGACGAGGGCCTCGAACCCTGGGGCGGGGTCCGTTTCGTGGCCGTGGCCGGCTCCGCGCATCCCACCCACGGCGTGGACGTCACCGGCGAACCGCTGGAGCGGGGCATCGCCTCGCTGACCGCGCACGCCGAGTACACCAAGGGCCTCGGAGCGGGAGCCTTCGAGCCGCGCCCCTTCCTGACCTGGGCGGCCCGGCAGGGCGGACCCGCTCTCGGCGTCGAGGCGGCGGTCCTCTTCGACGTGCACCAGATCGCCTTCGAGGGACCACCACCCTGGGTGGAGTGACGACAGGCCCTAGGGTGCCGTGCATGAGCGATCACACGGTGCTGCACGTGAAGGGCCGGATCCTGGCCGGCCCGGAGGACGTCCGGGACGAGTTGTGGGTGGTCGGAGGGCGGATCTCCTACGACCGTCCCGTCGCCGCCCGCGACATCCGCACGGTGTCGGGCTGGGCGCTGCCCGGCCTGGTGGACGCGCACTGCCATGTGGGCCTGGGCGCGCACGGCCCCGTCGACCAGGAGGTGGCCGAGAAGCAGGCCCTGGCCGACCGGGAGGCCGGCACCCTGCTGATCCGCGACGCCGGGTCACCTTCCGACACCCGCTGGGTGGACGACCGCGAGGACCTCCCGAAGATCATCAGGGCCGGCCGTCACCTCGCCCGCACCCGCCGCTACATCAGGAACTTCGCCTGGGAGATCGAGCCCGAGGACCTCGTCGCGTACGTCGCCCAGGAGGCCCGGCGAGGAGACGGCTGGGTCAAGCTGGTGGGCGACTGGATCGACCGCGAGGCCGGCGACCTGGCCCCCAGCTGGCCCAGGGACGCAGTCGAGGCGGCGATCACGGAGGCCCACCGCCTCGGCGCCCGCGTCACCGCGCACTGCTTCGCCGAGAACTCCCTGCGGGACCTGGTCGAGGCGGGTATCGACTGTGTCGAACACGCCACGGGTCTCACGGAAGACCTGATCCCCCTCTTCGTCTCCCGGGGCGTCGCGATCGTCCCGACCCTCGTGAACATCGCGACCTTCCCCAAGCTGGCGGAGGGCGGCGAGTCCAGGTTCCCCCGCTGGTCCGCCCATATGCGGCGCCTGCACGAACGCCGCTACGACACCGTCCGGGGCGCCTACGACGCCGGCATCCCGGTCTACGTCGGCACCGACGCGGGCGGCACCCTCCCGCACGGCCTGGTGGCGGCGGAGGTCGCGGAACTGGTGACGGCCGGCATCCCCCCGCTGGACGCCCTGTCGGCGACGACGTGGAACGCCCGGACATGGCTGGGGCGCCCCGGCCTGGAGGAGGGCGCGCCGGCCGACCTCGTGGTGTACGCGCAGGACCCCCGCGCGGACGTCCGCGTCCTCGCGGACCCGGTGCGGGTGGTGCTGAACGGGCTCGTCGTCTGACATCCGCAACTCCCGTTCGTGCAACTCCCTTTTGTGGCAGCGGAGTCGAAAGCGTGCCCGGATGCGCCACGATCGTGTGAACTCCCGTGGGAACGCTGTCGAACGGCCAACGGTGCGACATCCTTTCGAGGTCCCAAGCGAGTCTCTCTGGGGAGCCCACCACCTTGAACAGCACCAACTTCCGCATGCCCGCACGCCGTCTCGCCACGGTTGCCGCGGCCACCGCCCTGGCCGCCGGTCCCATGGCGCTGACCGGCGCGGGCGCCGCGCACGCGACCGCCGCGCACGCGACCGGCGGCCAGGGGCGCGCGAGCGCCGTCGTCCTGCGCACCGGGCTGGACGTCTCCCTGCTCGACAAGAGCGCGAACATCCCGCTCGCGGTCGCCCTCAACGAGGTCCAGGCGCCGCGGAGTGCCCGACGGACCGCGCTGACAGCCGAGTTGGACGGAGTGGACGGCGGACAGCCGTTCCGCGTGCTCGACGCCGAGGCCGCCGACGCGATGGCGACGGTCACCGGCGCGAAGGCCGAGGCCTCCACCCGGCTCACCCACGCCAAGCTCCACGTGCCGGGCCTGCCGCTGCTCTCGCTCATCGAGATCGAGGGCGTCACCTCAAGAGCGACCTGCGAGGCCGGCAGGGCCCCGACCGCCTCCTCGAACCTGCCCGGCGCGGTGACGGTGCTCGGCAAGAAGGTCACGGTCACCGCCGGCGGCCCGACGGACGTCAAGGTGCCCGGTGTCGGCGAGGTCCGCCTCGACCTGTCGAAGAGCATGACGACCTCGCGCACGGCCGCCGCGACCGCGCTCGAACTCAAGGTCTCCGTCAACCCGTTGAAGCTGAACGTGGCCGTGGTCGAGGGCACCCTGACCCTCGCGAAGGTGAGCTGCGAAGCACCGGCGGCGCCACCGGCGTCAACGGCTCCCGCGGACGACGTCGAACCGCAGGGCGGCCCCGCCGAGGAGGCGGGCCTGGCCGAGACCGGAGGCGGCTCCCTGACGCCGTACATCGCCGGCGGGGCGATCGTCCTGCTCGTGGCCGGCGGGGGAGGGGTGGCGCTGGCGAGGCGGCGCGGCTGAGGGCGGACCATGGGCCGGGGCACCCGTACCCACCCGGATGGCGCAATGGCCGTACCTCTGGGACCGTGGATACGAGGGGCAGGCACCGCAGGGGGGCGTAGGAGGTCCCCATGCGCGTCGCACCGTTGACCGGTCTGGTGGCCGTGGTGATCACGGTCGTCGGCTTCCTCCTGTTCGGCGACACCCCCGGGGTCGGCGCCTCTGGCCGCGAGGTCAGGTCGTTCTACGACGACCACCGGGCGCAGGTCGGGGTGAGCCTGTATCTCCTGGCCATCGCCGCGGTCCTGTTCGTCTTCTTCGCCGCCTGCCTGGCCCGCGTGGTCCGCGACGCCCTCCCGTCCGGCGGCGGCTGGCTGCACCGCGTCGTCCTCGCGGGCGGCGTGCTGCTCGCCGCGGGCTTCCTGGTCGGAGCGGCCCTCACCCTGGCCCTGCTGGACCTCGCGGACAAGTCCTCGGCCTCCGGTCCGGCGCTCCAGGCACTGAACGCCGTCAACGAGGACTTCTTCATCCCGTTCGTCGCCGGTATGGGCCTGATGCTGCTGGCCACGGGCCTGGCCACGGTCCGCGTCGCCGACTCGCCCCTGCCGCGCTGGCTGAGCTGGGCCGCCGTCGCCCTCGGCGTCCTGGTCTTCATCCCCTGGGTCGGCTTCTTCGCCTTCATGCTCGCGGGCGTGTGGGTGGCCGTCGTGAGCGTCCTCCTGGCCCGCCGGTCCACAGCTCACTGAGAGCGTTTTCATCGACCGCCGACTGTTCGGGCACCGCTCTGACGTGCTTCAACTACCCACCTTTGTCAGAACTGTTGACCCATGCATGAAAACGTTTTAACTTCCTCTTCGCCCAGATCGACCCGGGAAGAGGGAGCACCTTGGCAGTTGTCCGAAGAAAAGGTTTCCAGAGCCGGGCTCTGCTGCTCCTGATGCTGCCCGGCCTCGCCTACTTCCTGCTCTTCCACTACGGCGCGCTGGTCGGCAACGTCATCGCGTTCAAGGAGTACGTCCCCTTCGACGGGCTGTGGGGCAGCCCCTGGACCGGACTCGCCAACTTCCAGCGGATGTTCGAGGACACCGCGTTCTGGGACTCGGTGTTCAACACCGTCTGGATCGCCGTCCTCCAGCTCGTGTTCTACTTCCCGGTCCCGCTCGGCCTCGCCCTGCTGCTGCACAGCCTCACCTGGAGCAGCGTGCGCCGGTTCGTGCAGTCGGTGGCCTATCTCCCGCACTTCATCTCGTGGGTCATCGTCGTCGCGCTCTTCCAGCAACTGCTCGGCGACACCGGACTGCTCAACTCCGGCCTGGACGGCATGGGATTGCACACCGTCGACATCATCGGCAACCCCGACGCCTTCAAGCCGCTCGTCGTCGCGCAGGTCATCTGGAAGGACGCAGGCTGGGGCACGATCATCTTCCTCGCCGCCCTCGCGCAGGTCGACGAGCAGCAGTACGAGGCCGCCGCGATCGACGGCGCCGGACCCTGGCGGCGCTTCTGGCACGTCACCCTGCCGGCCATCCGGCCGGTGATCGTGCTGCTGATGATCATGCGGCTCGGCGACATCCTCTCCGTCGGCTTCGAGCAGATGCTGCTCCAGCGCGACGCGGTCGGCCCCGAGGCCTCCGAGATCATCGACACCTTCGTCTACTACCGGGGCATCGTCGGCGGCGACTACGGATTCGCCGCAGCCGCAGGGCTGTTCAAGGGCGTCGTCGGCGCCCTCCTCGTCTACGCCGCCAACAAGGTCGCCCACCGCCTGGGCGAGCAGGGGGTCTACAAGTGAGCGCCGGTTCCCGCACCCCCGTCCGCCCGGTCCCGTCAACTCCCGTACGGCGCAACCCTGTCAGGCGCCCACCAGGTCGGCGTCCCTCCAACCGGCCCGGCTGGATGGAGCGGCCGAGGCCCGTCACGCAGGCCGCGAAGGCGGTGGCCCTGGCCGTCGTCGTCCTGCTGGTGTGCGTGCCGTTCCTCGTCATCGTGTCGACCTCGCTCGCCTCCACCGACGAGGTCGTCGCCAACGGCGGCTGGGTGCTGTGGCCGACGGACCCCTCACTGAAGGCCTACCGAGACATCCTCGACGGCGGCATCGTCACCCACGCCCTCGGCGTCAGCGTCGGCGTCACCGTCGTCGGAACCCTGCTGAGCCTCCTGTGCACGGTCACCCTCGCCTACGCCCTCGCCCGCCCCGGCGTCCTCGGCGGCCGGCCCGTGCTGCTGCTTGTCCTGTTCACCTTCCTCTTCCCGCCCGGCATGATCCCGAGCTTCCTGCTGGTCAAGGAGCTGGGCCTGCTGGACAGTTACGCCTCGCTGGTCCTGCCCGTCCTGGTGAACGTCTTCAACCTGGTCGTCCTGCGCGGCTTCTTCCAGGGCATCCCCGAGGAGCTGTACGAGGCCGCGCGCCTCGACGGGGCGGGCGACCTGCGGGTCCTCGTCTCCGTCGTACTGCCGCTGTCCAAGGCCGCGTTGGCCGTCGTGGGGCTCTTCTACGCGGTGGCCTACTGGAACTCCTGGTTCTACGCCTCGCTTTACCTGGAGAGCGACCACTGGCCCCTCCAACAGGTGCTGCGCACCTACGTGGTGGCCGGTTCCGGGCTCACCGACGCCACCACCGGCGAGGGCACCGTCACCGCCCCGCAGACCGTGCAGATGGCGGTCCTGGTGATCGCGACCGTGCCGATCCTGCTGATCTACCCCTTCCTCCAGAAGTACTTCACCAAGGGCGTGCTCACCGGCGCCATCAAGAGCTGACCCGAGCTCACTCAAGCCGACACGAGGTGATCCATCCATGCCCAGCCTGTCCCGACGCACCCTGCTGCTGTCCGCGGCCGCGGTCTCCGTCCCCGGTGTGCTGACCGCCTGCTCCACCGGATCCGGCGACAGCGACGTCTCCAACGCGGGCAAGAAGCTGGCCCCCTGGCCGGCGTACAAGCCCGCGAGCGGCCCCAAGCCGGACCTCGCCGCCACCGAGGCCGGCGTCCAGGCCGGATACACCGCCTACCCCACCGACCTCGTCAGGTCCGTCGCCCGCACCCCCGGCGACGGCTCCACCGTCAAGGTCATGTCGGTGTCCTTCGGCACCCCGCCCAAGCCGGCCTCTGCCAACCGGTTCTGGGCCGCCGTCGAGAAGGCGCTGGGTGTGAAGATCGAGTACACGATCATCTCCCAGGCCGACTACCAGAAGAAGATGGCCACCGTCATGGCGGGCGACGCCGACGCCCTGCCTGACATCATCAACATGTTCTCCGGCTTCGTCCTGCCCCGCGAGGCCGAGTTCGTGCAGCGCCGCGCCGAGGACCTCACGCCGTACCTCTCCGGCGAGGCCGTCGCCGACTATCCCAACCTCGCGGGCATTCCCACCCACGCCTGGAAGGACATGGGCCGCATCGGCGGCCGCGTCTACGGCATCCCGCTGGAACGCCCGCTGCCCGGCTCCACCCTCTGGACCAACCAGGGCATGTTCGCCGACGCCGGAATGAAGGAGGGCTGGACCTCCGAGGACTTCGCGGCCGTGGCGAAGCGGGCGACCAGCGGCCGTACCTACGCACTCGGTGCGGCCCAGGGCTCCCTGTTCGGCAACGCCGTGCACTCCTCCGCCCACAACGCGCCCCAGAACTGGGCGGTCGCCAAGGACGGCACCTTCCAGCCGGGCTGCGCCGACGACCGCTACAAGGCGGCCATCGCCTTCCAGGCCCAGCTCCGCAAGAACGGCTCCTACTACCCCGACGCCACCTCCGTCTCCCAGATCGACCTGACGACCCTCTTCTACAACGGCACCGTCGGATCGATGCAGGACGGCTTCGGCGCCTACCTGCCCAAGTACCGTGAGACACAGGGCAAGTTGACCCCGGCCGCCGCACTGCCGTACAGCGTCGGCGGGGAGCCCGGCGGGATCGTCGCCGCCCGCCGCTCCTTCGGCTACACCGTCCTGAAGAAGGCCAAGAAGGAACGCGTCGAGCTGCTCCTGCGCATCCTCGACTACCTCGCCGCCCCCTTCGGCAGCCAGGAATGGGAGCTCGTCCACTACGGCGTCGAGGGCACCCACTTCACCCGCGGCAAGGACGGCTCACCCGTGCCCACCGAGCTCGGCGAGGTCGAGAACAACACCAACCTGCCGTGGAAGTACCTCGCCGAAGGCCCCCAGGTGCTGTTCGTGCCGGGCATGCCCGATGCCGTACGGGCCCTGCACGCCTGGCAGCAGAAGGTGGTGCCGCTCGCCATCCGGGACGCCTCCTTCGGGCTGCAGTCCCGGACCAGGAACGCCCAGGGCACCACGCTCAAGGCGATGCTCGACGACGCCGTGACCGGGATCGTCGCCGGGCGGCTGCCCCTGTCGGAGTGGGACGGGGTGGTCAAGAAATGGCGTGCTCAGGGCGGCGACACAATGGCGGCGGAGCTCGCGAAGGACTACGCGGCCAACACATGAGGCGCCGCCGGTGGAACGGGCAGCGCGGGGGATGGAGAACGGGATGACAGGCAAGGGACGGGTCACGATCCGCGAGGTCGCCGAGCGGGCGGGGGTGTCGATGGCGACGGCCTCGCGGGCGCTCAGCGGCAACCATCCGGTGCCGGCCGCGACCCGGGCCCGTGTCCTGCGCGCCGCCCGCGACCTCGACTACGTCGCCAACGCGCACGCCCGGGCGCTGGTCGGCGGCGGCCGCAAGATGGCCGCCGTCGTCGTCCGGCAGGTCACCAGCCCTTTCTACGCCCAGGTCGCCGAGGGCGTGGAGGCCGAGGCCGCCGACCGCGGATGGCTGTGTGTCGTCGGGGCGACCGGCGGGGATCCGCAGCGTGAGATGGAGTTCGTGCAGCTGATGCGGGAGGAGGGGGCACGGCTGGTGATCCTGGTCGGGGGCGTCGTCGAGGACGAGGCGTACCGCTCACGCGTGGCCCACTACGCGCAGGCCCTCGACTCCTCGGGGGCGCGGCTCGTCCTGTGCGGCCGTCCCGCTCCCGATCCCGAAATCCCGGCGCTGGTCGTCGAGTTCGACAACGAGGCGGGCGCCCGGGCGATCACCGGGCATCTGCTGTCGGCCGGGCACCGGAGGATCGTCTTCCTCGGCGGGCTTCCCGGCAACACCGCGCTGGACGCCCGGGTGGCCGGGTACCGGGCCGCGCTCGCCGAACACGGGTTGCCCGCGGCGGCCGCACGGGTCGTCGACTGCGGACTCGGCCGGGCCGCCGGTCTGCGGGCCATGGCCGAACTCCTCAAGGAGACAAGGGAGTTCACGGCCGTCGTCGCCGGGGACGACATGGTCGCCGCGGGCGCGCTGCGCGCCATCGCCGACGCAGGGCTCGGTGTTCCCGACGACATCTCCGTCGTCGGCTACAACGACATCCCCCTGGCCGAGGACTTCAACCCGCCCCTGACCACGGTCCGCACACCCGCCGAGGAACTCGGCCGGGCCGCCGTACGCATCGCCCTGCGCGACCCCGAGCACGCCGCCGGCAGCCACCATCTGCTGGGCACCCACATCGTCGTACGCCGAAGCGTCGCCCCACCCCCTGCTGACGGAGGAATCACCCCCGTATGACCGCGCCGTACGTGCCGCTCGCCGCCCTGCCCCCGGACGACCTCGCGCTCTCCCCGGTCACCGGCTGGACCCGGGCCCACTGGGAGGCCCTCGCCGACCGGCTCCTCGACGGGCTGCTGCCCTACGCCACCCCGGGCTTCGCCCAGTACCGGCTGCCCGGGCCGCCCAGCCACTCCGGGGCCTGGTCCGACGGGCTCGAGGGGTTCGCCCGGTCCTTCCTGCTGGCGGCCTTCCGGATCGCCGGATCGAAGGGGCGGGTGGGGCCGGAGCTCATCGAGCGGTACGCCGTCGGGCTCGCCGCCGGCACCGATCCGCAGCACCCCGAGCACTGGCCGCCCATCGCCGACCGCAGCCAGCCGATGGTCGAGGCGGCCTCCGTCGCCCTCGCGCTGCACGAGTCCCGGCCCTGGCTGTGGGACCAACTGGATGACAGGGTGCGTGGCCGAGTGGTCGAGTGGCTCGGCCACTTCGTCGGGGCGACGGCCAACGACTCCAACTGGCGGCTCTTCCAGGTGATCACGGAGGAGTTCCTCGCCTCCGTCGGCGCCCCGCACAGCCGGGAGGAGATCGACGCCGGCCTCGCCCGGCTGGACGACTGGTACCGGGGCGGCGGCTGGTACACCGACGGGGACGGCAAGAAGTTCGACTACTACAACGGCTGGGCGCTGCACCTGTACCCGGTGCTGTGGTCCCGGATCGCAGGCCCGCGCGCCGACCCGCACACCGTGGCCCGGCACCGCGCCAGACTGCGCGAGTTCCTCGGCGTCCACCAGCTCTTCCTCGGCTCCGACGGCGCCCCCGTCCACCACGGCCGCTCCCTCACCTACCGTTTCGCGGCCGCCGCCCCCCTCTGGGCCGGCGCCCTCGCCGACGCCACCCCGCTGCCGCCGGGCCGCACCCGCCGCCTCGCCTCCGGCGCCCTGAAGCACTTCGCCGAGCGGGGCGCCCCCGACGAACGCGGTCTGCTCACCCTCGGCTGGTACCGGCCGTTCCCGGGAGTCCTCCAGCGCTACTCGGGCCCCGCCTCGCCGTACTGGGCCAGCAAGGCCTTCCTCGGTCTGCTGCTGCCGGAGGGCCACCCGGTGTGGACGGCCCCCGAGGAACCCGGACCCGTCGACACCGCCGATTCCGTCCTCGCCCTCCCCGCCCCTGGCTGGCTGATCCACTCGACCGTTTCCGACGGGATCGTCCGCCTCGTCAACCACGGCTCCGACCGCCTTCCGCCACCGCCCGCGACGGACGCCGACAGCCCGCACTACGCCAAGCTCGCGTACTCCACCGCCACGGCCCCCGAGACCCCCCTGGGTCCCGACAACCACCTCGCCCTGATCGCCCCCGACGGCACGCCCTCCCCACGCGGCCGCATCCACCCGCTGCGCTGCGGGGGCCGTAGCGCAGCCTCCTGGCACGAGGCCCACGGCCATCGCGTCGAGACGGTGAGTGTGGTCCACGGGCCCTGGGAGATCCGCGTGCACCGCATCGACGAGACGCACGACGGACAGGTGAGAGAAGGAGGTTGGGCCCTCGCCGACGACACCGCACCGCCCGTCGCCGAGTCCGGGCCCGGCTGGGCACTGACCCGCCGCACCGACGGGCTGACCAGTGCCGTCGTAGGGCTGTACGGCTGGGGTGAGGGCGCCGGGACGGTCGTGGCGGCCGAGGACACCAACGCGTACGGCCGCTACTCGGCCACCCCCGTGCTCGAAGGCACAGGGCCGCTCCTGGTCACCCTCGTGATGCTCGGCACCGGGGCGTACACCGGGGCGAGCGCGCGGGTCGATGCCGAGGGGGGTGTGGAGGTGCGGTTTCCGGACGGGGTGCGGGAGCGGGTGGGGGCGTAGGGGCGGGGAGGGCGGTCACTTCCCGGAGCCGGCGGCACCGAAGAGGCGCACCGTGTAGGTGCCCGAAGGGGAGTAGTTGCCCTTGTAGAGAAAGGTGTCCGCGGTGCCCGCGCGCAGGAGGGGGCTCGTGATGGGGGCCTTCACCTTCTCCTCCTTGAACACCTTGTCCACCTGGGGTTTCACACCGGTCAGCCAGGTGGCCGCGGCCTTCGGGTCGGAGCCGGGGTAGTCGAGGCCGACGCAGGCCCGCAGGAACTCCTCGTAGCGGGGAGCGTCGGCGGTCGCCTCGCACTCGAACGATCTGAGGTCGCCGGCGAGATCGCGGATCGCCCCCACACTCAGCTCGCTGCCTTTCGTCGGATGCCCCTCGGCTCCGACGTACAGCGCCGGCTCGCCGGAGGTGAGCTTCTTCTGCTTCCCGAGCGTGAGGTGCCAGTCGGCCGCGAGCCGTTCGAGGAAGGCCTGTCCGGTGTAACCCGCCGCGATCACCTGGGACTTGGTGCCGGTGGGGACGTCCTGCGGGGATGCGGGGGCGGTCGGCCAGTCGGCGAGGCTCGTGGGGCGGGCCTGCGGACTCGGGACGCCGGGGGAGGTGCTCGGCGAGGTGCTCGTGGAGGGGGCCGGGTCCGGTGTCGCGGACGCACCGGCGCCGTCGGTGTCGTGCCCGGCCGAGCAGCCGGCAAGGGCCAGCGCGGCGACGACCAGCACGGCGACGGCGTACCGGGGGTGGTGGGGCGGGAGGTGCATGGTGGGGCTCCGCGGGAGAGGGGGGAGGGCGTCCACGGCCCGGTGGGTTCCGGGCCGTGGACGCGGTGTCGGGTGGGATCAGGAACCGTCGAAGCAGGGACCGGTGGCCGCGGTCGTGGTCGGCTGGAAGACCGCCGCGTCGTAGGCCACGTCCAGATCACCGGTCGCGCCCGCGAACGACGTGTTGTCCGCCTGCATGTAGGCGCCCTCCCAGAGCCTGAGGGTGCCCAGCGAGAGCCAGGTGTCCTTGCCGGCGCTCCACGTCTGCTGGGTGATCGGGCACGAATGCAGTTCGGCGACCCCTTGACCGCTGTTGCCGACGTGCACGTTGTACGCCACCTTGCCCTGGGCCCCGTGGTTGGGCAGATGGACGTAGATGTTGTACAGCACACCGGTGGTTCCGGACTGCGCCATCAGCTCCGGGGACGGTGTCCAGGTCGCGCTCACCTTGTGCCACAGGTCGGCATCGCTTGCCGCGCCGCCGTTGCCGCCCGGGTAGGTGTGCGTGAACCAGACATGGCCGTCGTATCCGGCGCCCAACTGGTGCAGGTCGATCGGCGCGATGTCCCCGGTGGCCCGCCAACTGCCGTCGGCGCGTTGGTAGGTGAAGTTGTCGCCGAGCTGGAGGTTGAACTTCCCGTCGATCTTCGTGGAGTCCGTGCAGCCCTGTGTGTTGTCGTTCGGCTTGGGCACGTCGTCGATCAGCAGTCCGGACGGGGCGCCACCGCAGGGGCCCGCGTCGTACTGCCGCTTCAGCGCCGGTTCACCGCTGCCGAGGGAGTAGGCCAGGTTCTCCGTGGACCCCGTGGCGCTGTTCTCACCCGCGCCCCAGTCGACCGAGTGGTCGAACCAGCAGGTCTCGTTCTCGGCCGCGCACGGGTCGGTGCCGGTGGCCGCGTCGGGGTCGCAGTTGTTGGAACTGCCGCAGTAGGCGCGGTAGTCGGTGCTCAGGTAGAGCTGTTCGGCCGGGAGGCTGCTGCCCACCGGGAACAGCGGACGGGTGTACGACTCCTGCGCGTTGTAGGTCATCTGCGGGGTCTCGATCCAGCCCATGACCTTCTCCTCGTACGGCCAGTCCGCCGGGTGCGAGGCGTCGTCGTAGGAGGCACGCAGGAACGGCAGCCGGTCGGCCCGGTAGTTGGGGTTGGCCGGGTTGTTGAGCCAGCCGAGTCCGATGTGGCCGCCGTTCTGCGAAGTGTCGCTGTAGACACCGCTGTTGTAGCCCCACAGCGCCATGAACCAGTTCTCGATGTACGTCGAGTCGCCGGTGTTGACGTTCATGTCGAGGCCCTTGAGCTCGTTCCACGTCTTGCTCAGGATCTGCAGGCCCGCGGCGATGTTGGCCGCGTAGTCGGTGGCGATGGCGTACGCCTGGGTCGGCTCGTACGGGTCCGGCTTGGCCTCGTTCATGCCCGCGGTGACCTGGGCGATGCCGTAACCGCAGTCCGCGGCCCCGTTGTTGGGGTAGTAGTGGATGCTGTCGGCGTTGCCGTAGTAGTCGCCGGTCAGCGGGTTGCCGCCGTCGCCGGGGACCGAGTGCCAGGACGCCTGCTTGAAGTTGGACTCCTGGGCGAGGATGCCGAGCATCACCTGCGCGGGCACCGTGCCGCCGCCGGTCAGCGCCACGCGCGGGAACAGCGACTCGGGGTTGTACGCCTCGCTCTCGGTGCCCAGGTAGTTCGCCGGCCGGGTGATGTCCAGATCACCGTGGACGGCCTGGTCGACGGCCCACTCGACCATGTTCGTGCTCGGCTGGAGTGCCTGGGCGTTGACGTCGTCGCGCTTGACGAGACAGTTGGAGTAGTGGGTCTGCGGGTTGGGGTCGGTGGGGAACACACCCGCCGAGGCGAGTGCGACCTTCTCCGACTGGCCGTCCACGTCGGGTTCCACGTCGTCCGCCACGTCGGCCGCGGCGGCCGCCGTGGTGACCTCGGTCGTCGCGGCGGTCCCCGACTCGGTGGCGAGGGCCGACACGTCGATGATCCCGGTTCCCTCGCCGTCATCGGCACCGATCCGCGAGGTCATGCCCTTCAGCTCGCGGGAGCCCGCCGAGTAGGTGAGCAGGTGGCCCTCGCGGGAGGCGGCCGCGGGCTTGTCCTGGGCGCTCTCGCGCACCAGGCCCGGAGCGGTGCCGATGCCGGTGACATCGCCCGCGACCAGGTCGCCGCCCTGTCGGGCGAAGAGGCCGAGCCTGCCGAGGGGCGCGGTGCCCAGCTTCGTCAGCTTCCGGCCCGTCCAGCGCTGGAGCACGTCCTGGCCGTTCGCCACGACGGCGACATCGAGGGCACCGCCGGTGGACGGGGCGAGCGCGAACAGGCGGCCCGGAAGCGTGGTGAGCGTCCGGGGCACGCCCTGGGCGGCCACTTCGACGAGCCGCCCGCCGAGCACACCGACATGGCCGTCGGCCGTCGGCAGCGGGTTGGTGAACTGGCCGGCGACGGTGGTCTTCGTGAGCGTCCTCCCGGTCGCGGCGTCGACGTCGAGGAGTGTGGTGGTGCCCTTCGCCGAGTCCCCGACCGTGGTGCGGGTGAAGGTGACGGTGTCACCGGTGCCGCAGCCGGGAGAGAAGTAGGCGAGCTGCATGCCCGAGGCGATCCGCCTGACCTTTCCCGTGTCCAGGTCGACGACGGCGGCGAAACCGCCGTGCTGCATCAGCGACGGCGTGTTGACGGCGGCCGAGGGAGCGTACACGGCGGCCGCGTACCGGCCCGAGCCCGTCTGGCAGACGTACCCGGTCCACGGGCCGATGCCGTCCAGGCCGTCCTGGGTGAGGTCGGCGACCTCCCGATAGGAGAACTTCTCCGACTCGTCGGCCACCAGGATGTGGAAGCCCGCCGAGTCACCCGATCCGGTCACCGCACGGTCCGAGGAGGTCTTCCAGCCCTTGCCCAGCGCGGTGTCAGGAGCGCTGAACAGGCGTCCGCCGGTGTGGGACTCGGCCTTGGGGGTGGCGGCGGCAGGCTGTGCCGTGGTCGTCGAGGCGAGTACGGACGCGGTGAGCGCCGCGCAGGCCAGCAGCGCGACACGGGCCGTCCGCCGCGACACACGCCGGGTGCGGCTGAAGGGGGTCAGTGCCATTGGGTGCACGCTCCGTTCGTCCCGGACTGCGTCCAGGTCTCCGGGGCCGGGTCCTGGGCCAGGTCCAGGTCGCTGAAGCAGCCCTTGGCCAGGGCGTCGCCGCCGATCATGGGAGTGGGCGCGGCGAAGACGGGGTTCGTGCCGCCGGTTTCCACCCAGCCACCGGACAGGAGCGTCTCACTGCCGCCGAGCTGCGGTACGTAGAACAGGCTCACGGACCGGGGCTGGAGGCCGGTCTCCTCGAAGTCGAGTGTCACCTTGGCCCATGAGGCGTCACAGGCCGGCGACCGGAAGTACTTGAGGCTGATCGACGTTCCCTCGTCGTACTCCTCGATCAGCATGGCGTCCGTGTCGCACCCTTCGGTGACCGGACTCTTTCCCGTGCAGTCGCCCCCTTGGCAGCCGACCGCCGAGGCGGTCTGGGGGAGGGCGAACAGAGAGGCGCCCGTCAGGGCGAACAGGAGCAGCGTGGATCTGAGGAACAGGCTGGATCTGAGCACGGCCACCCTTTGCGCTGGAGAAACAGGGCATGTCCACACAGCGACGGCGAGTACCAGGTCTCCAGGTCTCCGGAAGCCACGCGTGACCCGCCCCCGCACATGATCACGTGACGTATCCAGACTCGCCCTCGGTGTCCGACCCGGACAACCAAGGTCGCCCCAAGCAACCACCAAGGTCGACTTCGCTTGTGGAAAGGCCGAGTCATCAACTCCTCACAAAGGTCACCGCCTGATCGAGCGCCTGCAGAAACCGGTTCACCGTCGCCCGGTCCCGCACCGCGAGCCGCAGCCAGTCCTCACCCAGCCCCGGGAACGTGTCTCCGCGCCGCACCGCCCAGCCGAGATCGCGCAGCTGACGTCGTACGGCGGTGGCGTTCGGCAGTCGTACGAGGACGAAGGGACCCTCGGCCGGTTCGACCACCCGGAGCCCGTCCGGGGCGAACTCCCGCAGCCCGGCGACGAGATGGGCCCGGTCGGTGGCGATGCGGTGGGCCGCGTGGGCCGCCTCCGCGAGCGCCCGCGGTTCCATGCAGGCCCGGGCCGCGGCGAGGGCCGGAGTGGACACCGGCCACAGCGGCTGGGCCCGTTCGAGCTCGGCGATCGTCTCCGGGGCGGCGAGGACGTAACCGATCCGGAGTCCCGCCAGACCCCACGTCTTCGTCAGACTGCGCAGGACGACGAGCCCGGGCACGTCCGTCCGCCCGGCCAGGGCCTCCCGCTCACCCGGCACGGCGTCCAGGAACGCCTCGTCCACCACCAACGTCCGCCCCGGGCGGGCCAGTTCGGTGATCGAGGCGGCGGGGTGCAGGATCGACGTGGGGTTGGTCGGGTTCCCGACGATCACCAGGTCGGCATCCTCGGGGACGGCCGCCGGGTCGAGCCGGAAGCCGTCCTCGGCCCGCAGCAGCACCCGGTCGACCGTGTGCCCGGCGTCCCGCAGCGCCGCCTCCGGCTCGGTGAACTGCGGGTGCACGACCACCGGGTGACGGGCCGTCAGCGCACGTGCCAGCAGCACGAAGGCCTCGGCGGCGCCCGCGGTGAGCAGTACCTGTTCCACGGGTACCTCGTGCCGGGCCGCCACCGCCGCCCGCGCCCGGCGCCCGTCGGGGTAGGCCGCGAGCCCCGTGAGCGACGCGGCGATTTGCTCCCGCAGCCACACCGGGGGAGTGTCCGCGCGCACGTTCACCGCGAGGTCGGTCAGCCGCGCACCGTCGTCCCGGACCTCGGCGTCGCCGTGATGCCGCAGGTCGTGCCCGCTCCCGGTCCGGTCAGTGCGCATGGGAGGGGGCGCCGTGGTGGTGTCCGTGGTGATGGTGGCCGTCGTCGTCCGGATGGAAGTGCGGCTGCTGCGGCAGACCCACCTTGTCCTCGAAGCCGGGCAGCGCGATGCGGTACACGCACGAGTCGCAGTTCATCCGCAGATCGCCCTCGACGGCCTCCCGGTACCGCTCCATCACCAGGTCGAGCAGCTCCGGCTCCGGACCGATGACCTCCGCGGAGCACACCTCGACCTCCGGATGCGCCGCCGCCCAGCCCTCGGTCTGCTGCTTCACCCGGTCCGGCAGGATCCCGGTGAACAGGAAGTAGGGGAGTACGACGATCCGCCGGGCCCCCAGCGCCACGCACCGGTCGAGGCCGCTCGGCACGTCCGGCGCCGCCAGCGACACGAACGCCGTCTCCACGCCCGCGTATCCGCGCCCCTCCCACAGCAGCCGGGCCGCCTTGTACACCTCGGCGTTGGCGTCGGGGTCCGTGGAACCCCGGCCTACGAGCAGCACGGTCACGTCGGCCCGGTCCAGGGGCGCACGGTTCCCGCCGGCGCCCAGCGCCTCCTCGAGCCGCCGCTCCAGCACGCTCAGCAGCGCCGGGTGCGGGCCCAGCGGACGGCCGTAGGTGTACGAGATGCCGACGTGCCGCTCCTTCTCGCGGGCCAGCGCCGCCGGGATGTCGCCCTTGGCGTGCCCTGCGGACACCAGCATGAGAGGTACGGCGGCGAACCGGCGCACGCCCCGCTCCACCAGCTCCGCCACCGCGTCACCCAGCGGCGGCGGCGACAGTTCGATGAAGCCGCCCGCGACGGGCAGTTCGGGGTGGCGGGCCCCCAACTCCCGGACGAAGTCACGGAACGCCTCGGCCCCGGCATCGTCCCGGGTGCCATGACCGGCGATGAGCAGGGCGGGCTGGGGGGTGGTCACGATGTCTCCTCGGTGTTCCGGACAAGGGGCTTCTCAAGAGGATGGTCCTCAAGAGGGTGGTACAGCAGGGCGTTGAGCGCGGCGGAGGCGACCGCCGAACCGCCCTTCTCGGACACGTTGCTCACGGCGGGCAGTCCGCTCTCGCGCAACGCGGCCTTGGACTCGACCGCGCCGACGAAGCCGACCGGCAGCCCGATGACGAGGGCCGGTGCCGCGTCCAGGGTCAGCAACTCCTCCAGCGCGGTGGGGGCGTTGCCGATCACCCAGATCGCCCCCGGGCCGACCTGCTCGTGGGCGAGCCGGATCGCGTGGGCCGAACGGGTCAGCCCCGGCCCGGACTCGGCGTCCCTCAGCCGGCAGACGGTCTCCCGCCGGGTGATGCCGGCCGCGACCATCTCGACGTCCACGACGACGGGCGCACCCGAGTGCAGGGCGGCGTGCGCCTTCTCCAACTCGCCCTCGTCCAGGACGAGATCGGTGGCGTACTCGAGATCGGCGGCGGAGTGCACGACCCGCTCCACCACCGCCCGGGTCAGCGGCGGGAAGTGCGAGGTGTCCAGGCGGGCGCGCAGCCGCCGGTAGGACTCCACCTCGATCGGATGGATCACTCGGTTCACCGGGCGCCCTCCTGCCGCGCGCTCTCCTGCCAGCGGTAGCCGCGCGGCGTCACCATGCGGCCCGCGATGTCCCGGGTCGCCGTGTTGCCCACCGTCACCACCGTCATCATGTCGACCGTCGCCGGATCGAGGGCGGCCAGTGTCGTCAGCCGGCTGGACTCGTCCGGCCGGGACGCGTTCCGTACGACACCGACCGGCGTGGTCGCCTCCCGGTGCTCGGCGAGGATCGCGAGCGCCTTCGGCAACTGCCAGTCCCGGCCCCGGGAACGGGGGTTGTAGAAGGTGACCACGATGTCCGCCTCGGCCGCAGCGCGCACCCGCCGCTCGATGACCTCCCACGGCGTGTGCAGGTCGGACAGGCTGACGGACACGTGGTCGTGGCCCAGCGGGGCACCGAGGATCGCGGCGGCGGCGAGCGCGGCCGTCACACCCGGGACGCCGATCACGTCGATGTCGTCGGAGGCCTCGGCGAGCGCGGGGGAGGCCATGGCGTAGACACCGGCGTCCCCGCTGCCGATGAGCGCGACCGCCTGCCCCTTGCGGGCCTCTTCGACGGCCGTGCGCGCTCGCTCCTCCTCGGCCCCGAGCCCCGACTCCAGGACCAGGGTGCCGGGCCGCAGCAGATCGCGGATCTGGTCGACGTACTGGTCGAGCCCGACCAGCACCGAAGCGCGCTCGAGCTCGGCCTTCGCGCGGGGCGTCAACAGGTCCCGGGCGCCAGGACCGAGCCCGACCACCGCGAGCCTGCCGCGCACGGGACGCCGTACGACGGCACAGGTCGCCATGGCGGGCTGTGCGGCCGACTTCCGCTTGGGGACGAGGAGTTCGCCGCCGCCGATCAGTGCGGCGGCCTCGGCGACGGAGGGGGTGCCCACGGCCGCGAGGGGCGCCTCCGACGGGTTGGGCACCTCGACGACGGCCAACTCCTCGGCGGAGTAGGTGATCAGGGGAACGCCGAGCCGCTCGGCGGCCGCCACGATCCCGGGCTCCTCCGCCTTGGCGTCCACGGTGGCGAGCCCGGCGACCGACTTGACGGACAGCCCGGCCTCGCGCAACGAGCCCTCGATCAGCTCCAGCACCTCCTCGGCCGGCGCGCCCCTGGAGGCGCCGACGCCGACGACGAGGGTGGGCGGACGCAACACGACCTCCTGTGCGGACAGTTCGACGAGACGGTCCGACACACGGATGCCGTAGACCCCGTCCGCCGCCACCGGCAGCGGGGGCAGCGGCCAGCCCGACTCGTTGTGCAGGGCGACGGGTTCGCCGTCCAGGAGGGCCCGCGACACGGCCGCCACCGCACCGTCCACCGGCAGCCCGAGGGTGTCAAGACCCGGCATCCCCACCGCGTCGGTCGCCGTCGTCACCACCGGCTCGGCATCCAGCAACTCCCCTACTTCGCGGGCGAGTTCGTTGGCACCGCCACCGTGCCCGCCGACCAGAGACACGGCGAACCGGCCGCCCTCGTCGACACACACCACACCCGGGTCGGACGCCTTGGAGTCGAGCAGCGGCGCGATCAGCCGTACCACCGCTCCCGTCGCCAGGAAACACACGAGCTGCTCGCACTCCGCGAACGCCCGCCGTACGGCGTCCCCCACGGGCCCGTCGTACACGCGCGTGCGGTCCGGCCAGGCCGCGGCCAGCCGGTTGCGTGCCGCCGCCCCCGCCGCGGTGGCGGAAATAAGGCCGATCACTGAGCAACTCCCTCTCGATACACGGGGTTTCTGACGCCCCACAGCAGGAAAACCGGATTGGTCGCCGCGAGCCGGGTCACGTCCCCGGGCAGCGGCGCCAGCCGGGACGACTGGAGCAGTACGCCGTCGCAGTCCAGCCCGGCGCCGGTGAGGGCCGCGCGTACGGCCGGCACCCGGTCGAGCGCGGCCAGGGCGACGACGACACCACGCCGGGCCCGCCGCGCACAGGCGGCGACGATGCCGGGCAGTTCGTGTCCACCACCACCGACGAACACGGCGTCGGGATCGTCGAGTCGAGTCAGCACATCCGGCGCCGCCCCCTCCACGACCTGCACGTCGACCCCGTGCGCGGCCGCGTTGGCACGGATCCGCTCGACTCCGTCGGGTGCCTTCTCCACGGCGACTACGGCGGCACCGAACCGCGCACACTCCACGGCCACGGACCCGGACCCGGACCCGACGTCCCACACGAGATCCCCGAGCCGCGGCCCCAGCCGTGCCAGCGCCAGTGCCCGCACCTCGAACTTGGTGATCATCGAGTCGCGGTGCGCGAACTCGCCTTCCTCCAGGGCCCATCGGGCGGGGGCCCGGGGAGGCCCGGCAACGGTACGCACACCCCCGAGAACCCGCGACTCGTCGAGACACAGCACGACACTCACACCAGTTCCCCAGTCCCGGGCGGCGGCGTCGGCGGGGCTGAGCCGCTCGACACGCTCGTCGCCGGATCCCAGGTCGGAAGCGACCACGAGAACACGCTCCAGGGGCGCGGGGCTGTATCCATGTGCGGCTCCGCCGCGGGGCGCGACCAGCCCCGACGCAGCCGCAGTCGCCCGACCACCTTTCTCGGCACCCCCTGTCGCGAGCGCAGCTCCCAACTCCGCAGGACCGGCCCCCGGCCCCGTGAGCACCGCCACCTTCGGACGAGCCCGGCACACATTCACCGCCGTACGCAGATCCCGCCCATGCGCGCTGACCACCACCGCGTCGTCCCACGGCAACCCCACGCGAGCAAACGCGGCCGCGACGGAAGAGACCCCCGGCCGCACATCCAGCGCATCGGACCCGAACCGCTCCGCCAGCACCCGCACGATCCCGAAGAACCCGGGGTCGCCGGAGGCCAGCACGACGATCCGACTCCCCTTGTCGTGATGCCGTTCGATGATGTCCAGCGCCGGTGCCAGCGGCCCGAGGACGACCCGCTCGGCATCCGCGGGGACCGCCGCGGCGTCCAGGTGCCGTCGCCCGCCCACGACCAGCTCGGCCCCGGCCAGGGACTCCGGAGGCGGCGCCCCCGTCCCCGTACCCACGACCGTGATCATGTACCGGCCCCCCGAGCGGAGCGCGCCCGCAGCTCCCGCCGGGCCTCCGGGTCGGCCTTGCGGTACCCGTGGAAGTGGCCGGGATGGTACAGGTGCGACCGGGTGCCCTCGGCGTCCAGCGCCGGGCCGACCAGGAACAGCGTGTGCTTCCACAGCTTGTGCTCCTTGACGGTCTCCTCCAGCGTCTCGATCGTGCACCGCACGACGAGCTCCTCCGGCCAGGTCGCCTGGTAGGCGACGACGACCGGGGTGGACGTCGGATAGCCGCCCTCCAGCAGCTCCCGCACCAGCTGCCCGCTGCGTGCCGCGGACAGGAAGATCGCCATGGTGGTGCCGTGCTTGGCGAACTCCCGCACCTCCTCCCCGGGCGGCATCGGCGTCTTGCCGCCACCGAGCCGGGTCAGGACGACGGACTGCGCGACCTCGGGGATCGTCAGCTCGCGCTGGGCGAGCGCGGCGACGGCCGAGAAGGCGGAGACCCCGGGCACGACCTCCGTCTCGATGCCGATCCGGGCACACCGGTCGAGCTGCTCCTGCGTGCCGCCCCATAGGGCGGGGTCGCCGGAGTGGATACGGGCGACCTTGAGACCCTCCTCGCAGGCCCGCTCGTACACCGCGACCACGTCCTCCAGCGACATGGTCGCCGAGTCGAGGATCTCCGCGTCCGCGCGCGCGTGGTCGAGGACCTCCGCCTGGACCAGGCTCGCGGCCCAGATCACGACGTCGGCCTCGGCGATGGCGCGCGCGGCCCGGAACGTCAGCAGATCGGCGGCGCCGGGGCCGGCACCGACGAAGGTCACCTTGCCGGTGGGGGCATCGGCCATGGGAATCGGTCCTCTCGTTGCAAAAGGGGTCAAGGGTGTCGCCGGTGCGATGGCCGGATGTGCGCGAACGGGGGTCGATCGGATACCAAGGCCCTATGGCGGTCTTCGTCGCGCTCGGCGCGTTCCTGATGACGCTGGCCGGCGGCTGGACGGCACAGCGGGTGACCGACCGCCGTCATCTGGTCCTGGGCCTGGCCGGCGGCCTGATGCTCGGCGTGGTCGGCCTGGACCTGCTGCCGGAGGCGCTGCACGCGGCAGGCGAGGAGATCTTCGGCGTCCCGGCGGCCCTGCTGCTCTTCGTGGCCGGTTTCCTGCTGGCCCATCTGGTGGAACGTCTGCTGGCCGCCCGCCAGGCCGCGCACGGCGGCGAGGAACGTGCGGAGCACGGCGGCCGGGTGCCCGAGGTGGGCCTGACGGCCGCCGGTGCGATGGTCGGCCACAGCGTCATGGACGGCGTGGCGATCGGCGCGGCCTTCCAGGTGGGCGGCGGCATGGGCACGGCGGTCGCGCTGGCCGTGGTCGCCCACGACTTCGCGGACGGCTTCAACACGTACACGCTCACGAGCCTGTACGGGAACGCCCGCCGCAAAGCGCTGGCCATGCTGGCCGCGGACGCGGTGGCCCCGCTCGTGGGCGCGGCCTCGACGGCGTTCGTGACCATCCCGGAGGGCCTGCTCGGCGGCTATCTCGGCCTCTTCGGCGGCGCGCTCCTGTATCTCGCGGCGGCCGAGATCCTCCCCGAGGCCCACCACGAACACCCCGCCCGCTCGACCCTGCTGTGCACGGTCGCGGGCGTGGGCTTCATCTGGCTGGTGGTCGGCCTGGCGGGCTGACCCGCCGGCTCTTGAGGGACTCACAGTTTGCCGCCCCGGGTACCGTCGCGCCGCGCGGGCGCGATGAGCGTGGACAGATACGGCAACGCGGCCCCGTCGAGCTCCGCGGCGGGCCGAATGGACTCACCCTCCAGCCCCAGGGCCGATCCCCATACGGCGTCCTCGATCCGCCCGGTCTCCCGCAGCGCCTCGACCACCTCGCCGGCCTGCCGCCCGAACTTGTAGGCGACGACGGTCCCGGGCCCGCTCAGGGCCTCCTTGAGCACGGCCGCCCCCGCGGTGACGGGCACCAGGACGAGCGGCTCGGTGCCCTCGGTCAGCACGGCCCCGGAACGGGCCGCGAGGTCCTGCATGGCGGTGATCCCGGGGACGGTCTCGACGACCACGTCCGGCACGAGCTCGCCGATGGTCTGCGCGAGATAGGTGAAGGTGGAATAGACGTTGGGGTCGCCGATGGTGGCGAAGGCGACGGACGAGTGCGCGGCCAGCAACTGGACGACCCGCTCCCCGGCGGCGTCCCAGGCGGCCTCACGCCGGCCCCGGTCGCTGCGCTCGTTGAGGGCGAAGACGACCCGTACGACCTTGTCCTCGGGCACGTAGTGCAGAACGGTCGCCTCGGCCCGCCCCCGCTCCCCGCTGTCCATGACGGGCACGACGATCACATCGGCGGCGCGCAGGGCGTTGACACCCTTGACGGTCACCAGCTCCGGATCCCCGGGCCCGACCCCGACCCCGATCAACCTGCTGCTGCTCATGACGTCCGGCACCTCTCCACGAACCTACGGGCGACACCGGGCTCCGAGGCCCAGTGCGTGTGCAGATAACTCGCGTGCACACCACGCTGTACGAAACCCTCGAGCCGCCGCCGGGGCACCCGCACACCCCACGCGGCGGCGTCCCCCGCCTCCGGTTCCACGACCGTCCGGTGGAACTCGTGCCCCCGCATCCGCGTCCCGGCGACGGCGAGCGAACTGTCACTGACGGCGACGGCGTCCCGGTACCCGAGGGTGAGGGTCTCCTCCATCCGCGCGGAGGCGTCGAGCACCCCGCACATGGGCTGCCCGTCGAGTTCACGGCACAGGTAGAGCAGCCCGGCGCACTCGGCGGCGACGGGAGCGCCGCTCTCCGCCAGCGCGGAAACAGCCGTCCGCAGCGGCTCGTTGGCGGACAGCTCAGCGGCGTACACCTCGGGAAACCCACCCCCGATGACCAACCCGGCGGTCCCGTCGGGCAGTCGCTCGTCCCGCAAGGGATCGAAGGGGACGACGTCAGCCCCGGCCGCGGTGAGCAGTTCGCTGTGCTCGGCGTAGGAGAAGGTGAAGGCGGGGCCGCCGGCGACGGCGACCCTCACGGGCCGGTCGGCGGTCTGGTGCGGCTGAGTGGGGGCTGGTCGCGCAGTTCCCCGCGCCCCTGGGTGACTCAGCCCCTCCGGCGTTTGAGGAGCGGGGGTCCGGGGGCGGAGCCCCCCGGGCGGGGTCGAAGGGGCAGAGCCCCTGGAGGACGGGACGGGTAGGGGCGGCGGGGGCGAGGAAACCAAGACCTCAGCCGCATCCCAAGCAGCACAGGCCAACACCCCCGCGCCACGCGCAAGACGCATCAGCCCATCGAGATCACACCCGCGCTCGACCTGCGCCGCCATCGCCGCAACCGCCTCCACCGCAGCCGCCCGCCGCTCGGCGACCGGCACCAGCCCCAGATGCCGGGACGGCGTGTCCACCTGGGCCACCCGCCGCAACACCCCGAACACAGGCACCCCGGCCGACTCCAACGCCTCCCGCAGCAACGCCTCGTGCCGATCCGACGCGACCTTGTTGAGGATCACGCCCCCGACCCGCACCTCCGGATCCCAGGACGCGAACCCGTGCACCAGCGCGGCGACCGACCGGGACTGCGAGGAGGCGTCGACCACCAGCACCACCGGCGCCCGCAGCAGCTTCGCCACATGCGCGGTGGAGGCCAGCTCACCTTCCCCCGCGGCCCCGTCGAACATGCCCATCACACCCTCGACGACGGCGATGTCACACCCCCGCGCCCCGTGCAGGAACAGCGGAGCCACCAGCTCCGGCCCGCACAGGTACGCGTCGAGATTCCGCCCCACCCGCCCGCTCGCGAGCGCGTGATACCCGGGATCGATGTAGTCCGGGCCCACCTTGTGCGGGGACACGGCGAGCCCCCGCGCGGCGAACGCGGCCATCAGCCCCGTGGCGACGGTGGTCTTGCCGCTGCCCGACGAGGGCGCGGCGATGACCAGCCGTGGGACGGAATCGGATGAGGACATCACCACTCGATACCCCGCTGCCCCTTCTGCCCGGCGTCCATGGGGTGCTTCACCTTGGACATGTCGGTCACGAGATCGGCGAATTCGACGAGCTTGTCGGGCGCGTTCCGCCCGGTGATGACCACGTGCTGGGTCCCGGGCCGCTCCCGCAGCACATCAAGAACCTCGTCCGTGTCCACCCACCCCCAGTGCATGGGGTACGCGAACTCGTCGAGCACATACAGCTTGTACGTCTCGGCGGCCAGATCCCGCTTGACCTGCTCCCAGCCCTCCCGGGCCTTCTCCTCGTTGTCCATCTGAGCGTCCCGCTGGACCCAGGACCAGCCCTCGCCCATCTTGTGCCAGTCCACGGACCCGCCCTCACCGCTGGCGCCGAGCACCCGCAGCGCGTTCTCCTCGCCGACCTTCCACTTCGCCGACTTGACGAACTGGAACACCCCGATGGGCCACCCCTGGTTCCAGGCCCGCAGCGCGAGCCCGAACGCGGCGGTGGACTTCCCCTTCCCGACGCCCGTGTGCACGACCACCAACGGCCGGTTACGGCGCTGACGGGTCGTCAGTCCGTCCTCCGGCACCACACTCGGCTGCCCCTGAGGCATTACGCGGCCCTCCTCTGTACGTCCTTCACGAGCCCTGCGATCGAGTCCGCCCGCAACTCGTCCAACGTCACGGCGGTACCTCCCAGTTCACCGGCGAGCTGCCCGGCCAGCCCCAGCCGCACGGGCCCGGACTCGCAGTCGACGACGACGGAGGCGACCCCGTCGGCGGCGAACAGCCGGGCCGCCCGGCCCGCGAGGGCGACCGGCTCGGGCCCTCCGGTGGCCCGCCCGTCCGTCACCAGGACGACCAGCGCCCGCCGGGCCGGATCCCGCAGCCGCTCCACCCGCAGCACCTCGTGCGCCCGCAGCAGCCCGGCTGCGAGCGGCGTACGGCCACCCGTCGGCAGCGTCTCCAGCCGGGCCGCCGCTGCATCGACGGACGACGTCGGCGGCAGCGCCACCTCGGCGGCCGACCCCCGGAAGGTCACCAGACCCACCTTGTCCCGCCGCTGGTACGCGTCGAGGAGCAGCGACAGCACGGCCCCCTTCACCGCACTCATCCGCTGCCGCGCCGCCATCGACCCCGAGGCGTCGACGACGAACAGCACGAGATTGCCCTCGCGCCCCTCACGCGTCGCCTGCCGCAGATCATCGCGCCGGACGACGAGACCGCGCCCCGACCGCCCCCGGGCCCGCTGATGCGGCGCCGCGGCCTGCACGGTGGCCGCCAGGTGCAGCTTGGTCAGGGCCCCGCGGGGCCGCCGCGCCCCGGTCGTCCGTCCGTGCTCGGTCCGGGCCCGCGACCGCCGCCCGGCGGCACCCTCACCGAGTCCAGGCACGCTGAGCACCTTCGTACGGAACGGCTCGGAAGCCCGCGCGGCGGATTGCTCACCCGACCCCGCGCCGGATGCCTGCGGCTCACCGCCCTCACCGGCCTCGGGCTGCGCACCGGAGTCACCGTCGGCCTGCGGCCCGTCGGACGACGGCGGCTGCCCACCGTCCCCACCGCCGTCACCGGGTCCGTCCGGATCCGGCTCGTCATCGTCCTCGGGGCCGCTGAACTCCTCCAGCGTCTCGTCCAGCTTGTCCTCGTCGAGTCCCGGCGCGTCAAAGGGGTTACGGCGCCTGCGGTGCGGCAGCGCGAGCAGCGCGGCCTGCCGTACGTCCTCCGCGAGCACGTCCGTCCGCCCGGCCCAGGCGGCCAGCGCGGTGGCGGTCCGGGCCATCACGATGTCGGCCCGCATGCCGTCCACCTCGAACGCGGCGCAGGTCGCCGCGATCTGCCGCAGCGCCGGGTCGCCCAGCCGCACCGACGGCAACAACTCCCGTGCGGCGACGACCCGTTGCCGTACGGCCGTCTCCTCGTCCGCCCAACGGGCCGTGAAACCCGCCGGATCGTCGTCGTACGCGAGCCGTCGCCGTACGACCTCCACCCGCTGGTCGGGCTCCCGCGAGGCCGCGACCTCGACGGTCAGCCCGAACCGGTCGAGCAACTGCGGCCGCAGCTCGCCCTCTTCGGGGTTCATGGTGCCCACGAGCAGGAACTTCGAGGCGTGCCGCACGGAGACGCCCTCCCGCTCCACGTACGACGCCCCCATCGCGGCCGCGTCGAGCAGCAGGTCGACGAGGTGGTCGTGCAGGAGGTTGACCTCGTCGACGTAGAGGATCCCGCGGTGCGCGTCGGCGAGGAGGCCCGGCTCGAAGGCCTTCACGCCCTCCGCGAGCGCGCGCTCGATGTCGAGGGCGCCGACCAGCCGGTCCTCGGAGGCGCCGACGGGGAGTTCGACCATGCGGGAGGGGCGCCGGACGCCGTTCCCGCTCTCGTGCGGGCCGTCCGGGCACGAGGGGTCGGGAGCGGACGGGTCGCAGGAGAAACGGCAGCCGGCGACGACCTCGACCTCCGGCAGGAGTGCCGAAAGGGCGCGCACCGCCGTCGACTTGGCCGTGCCCTTCTCGCCGCGCACCAGCACACCGCCGACCGCAGGTGACACGGCGTTCAGCAGCAGCGCGAGCCGCAGGTCGTCCTGGCCGACGACGGCCGTGAACGGAAAGGGGGTACTCACTTGTCGTCGCCCTCCAAGTCGCCTTCCAGCTCCAGGTAGGTGGCCCGCAGCCGTTCCAGGGTGTCCGCGTCCGGCTCGGCCCACAGTCCGCGCTCGGCGGCCTCCAGCAGCCGCTCCGTGATGCCGCGCAGCGCCCAGGGGTTGGACTTCTTCATGAAGTCCCGGTTCTCCGGGTCGAAGACGTACTCCGCGCTGAGCTTCTCGTACATCCAGTCGTCGACGACGCCGGCCGTGGCGTCGTAGCCGAAGAGGTAGTCGACGGTCGCCGCCATCTCGAAGGCGCCCTTGTAGCCGTGCCGACGCATCGCCGCCATCCAGCGCGGGTTGACCACGCGGGCCCGGAAGACCCGGTGGGTCTCCTCGCCGAGCGTCCGCGTCTTCACCTGGTCGGGCGTGGCCGAATCACCCACGTATGCCTCGGGGTTGGCGCCCGTGAGGTGGCGGACCATCGCGACCATGCCGCCGTGGTACTGGAAGTAGTCGTCGGCGTCGACGAGGTCGTGCTCACGGGTGTCGACGTTCTTCGCGGCCACGTTGATCCGCCTGAACGCGGTCTCCATGTCCCCGCGCGCCGCCCGCCCGTCGAGTCCGCGCCCGTAGGCGTAGCCGCCCCACACCGCGTACACCTCGGCGAGGTCGGCGTCCGAACGCCAGTTGCGGGCGTCGATCAGCGGGAGCAACCCGGCCCCGTACGCCCCCGGCTTGGACCCGAAGACACGGGCCGTGGCCCGCCGCCGGTCACCGTGCTCGGCGGTGTCCTCGTCGGCGTGCGCCTTCACGAAGTTCTGCTCGGCGGGCTCGTCCAGCTCGGCGACCCTGCGCACGGCGTCGTCGATCAGCCCGACCACGTGCGGGAAGGCGTCCCGGAAGAAGCCCGAGATCCGGACGGTGACGTCGATGCGCGGCCGCCCGAGTTCCGCGAGGCCGATCACCTCGAAGCCGGTGACCCGGCGCGAGGCCTCGTCCCACACCGGACGGCAGCCCAGCAGTGCCAGGATCTCGGCGATGTCGTCGCCCTGGGTACGCATCGCGGACGTGCCCCAGACCGTCAGGCCGACGGACTTCGGGTAGTCGCCGGTGTCCTGGAGGTACCGCTGCACGAGGGAGTCGGCGAGCGCCTGTCCGACCTCCCAACTCAGCCGGGAGGGAATGGCCTTGGGGTCGACGGAGTAGAAGTTCCGGCCGGTCGGCAGGACGTTGACGAGCCCACGGGTCGGCGAACCGGAAGGACCCGCCGGGACGAAGCCGCCGTTCAGGGCCTTCAGGATGTGGTCGATCTCGTCCGTCGTGCGCGCGAGCCGGGGTACGACCTCGTCGCAGGCGAACTCCAACACCGCGACGGCGTCGGGGAGTTCGGTGCCGAGGACGTCACGGACGAGGGGCGCGGCCGCCGCCGTGTCCCAGGAGAGGTCCTCCATCCGCTCCGCCAGGCGCCGGCACAGCTGCTCCAGCAGGTCGATCGCGTCGGCGGCCGAACGGGACGGGCCCTCGACGAGGTCGGACAGCTCGACCGGGACCTTCACCGGAGCGCCCGGCTCGGCGAGCAACTCCTTCTCCACGAGCCCGTAATGGGCCGCGAGGCAGGCCCTGAGCCCCGGCAGGGCGTTGGCCTGACCGCCCCACACCTGCGAGGCCCGCAACACGGCGAGCACGAGGTTGACCCGTGGCTCACCCACCGGACCACCGCCGAGGATGTGCAGCCCGTCACGGATCTGCACGTCCTTGATCTCGCACAGATAGCCGTCGATGTGCATGACGAACTCGTCGAACGCCGTGTCGTCCGGCTGCTCGTCGACATGCAGGTCGTGATGGAGCTCGGCCGCCTTCACCAGCGTCCAGATCTGCGCCCGGACGGCCGGGGCCTTGGCCGGGTCCAGATCGGAGACGAGCGCGTACTCGTCCAGCAGCTGCTCCAGCTTGGCCAGGTCGCCGTACGTGTCGGCACGCGCCATCGGCGGCACCAGGTGGTCGACGACGGTGGCGTGCCCGCGCCGCTTGGCCTGGGTGCCCTCACCGGGGTCGTTGACGATGAAGGGGTAGATCAACGGCAGCTCACCGAGCACCGCGTCCGGCGCACAACTCCCGCTGAGACCAAGGCCCTTGCCCGGCAGCCACTCCATCGTGCCGTGCTTGCCCATGTGGACGACGGCGTCGGCACCGAAAGAGTTCTCCAGCCACCTGTACGCGGCCATGTAGTGGTGCGACGGCGGCATGTCCGGGTCGTGGTAGATCGCGATCGGGTTCTCCCCGAAACCGCGCGGCGGCTGGATCATCACGACGACATTCCCGAACTGCAGCGAGGCCAGCACGATGTCGTCCCCGTCGACGTACAGCGAGCCCGGCGGTTCGCCCCACGCCTCCAGCATGGCGTCCCGCAGCTTCGGGTCGAGCGTGTCGAACCACGCCCGGTAGTCGGCGAGCGGCACCCGCGCGGGCGCCGACGCCAGCTGGTCCTCGGTCAGCCACTCGACATCGTGACCGCCGGCCTCGATGAGCCGGTGGATCAACTCGTCGCCGCCTGAAGGGTATTCGGTGAGCGAGTACCCGGCGTCCCGAAGCGAGTCGAGGACCCGCACCGCCGAAGCGGGCGTGTCGAGACCCACCGCGTTGCCGACCCGCGAGTGCTTGGTCGGATACGCGGTGAAGACCAGCGCGAGCTTCTTCTCCGCGTTCGGCTTGTACTTCAACCGCGCGTGCCGCACGGCGATCCCGGCGACCCGCGCGGCCCGCTCCGGGTCCGCCACGTACACCGGGACGTCGTCGGGTCCCTGCTCCTTGAAGGAGAACGGCACGGTGATGAGCCGCCCGTCGAACTCCGGGATCGCGACCTGCATCGCCGCGTCCATGGGGGAGAGGGCCGCGTCGGACCCGTCCCACTGGGCCCTCGACGACGTCAGGCAGAGCCCTTGCAGCACCGGCACGTCGAGGTCGGCCAGCGCGCCGATGTCCCAGGCCTCCTCGTCCCCGCCGGCCGAGGCCTGCGAGGCGTGGGTGCCGCCGGCGGCGAGGACGGTGGCGACGAGGCAGTCGGCCTTGGCCAGCAGCTCGTAGAACTCGGCGTCGGCCCCGCGCAGTGAACCGCAGTACACGGGAAGGGCGTTGGCGCCGCGCGCCTCGATCGCCTCGCACAGGGTGTCCACGAAGGCGGTGTTGCCGCTGAGTTCATGGGCCCGGTAGAAGAGCACGCCGATGGTCGCACGGCCCTCCTCGAAGGCGTACGAGCCGTGGACGCCGTACTCCGGCATCTTCCGCGGCTCGACGAACCCCTCGCCCGTCAGCAGCACGGTGTCGGAAAGGAACCGGGCGAGTTCGGTGAGGTTGTCCGGCCCGCCCTCGACGAGGTACTTCAGCGCCTCGGCCACAACACCGGCGGGCACCGACGAGTCCGCCATCAACTCGGCGTCCGGGACGGCCTCCCCGCCCAGCAGCACGGTAGGGATGCCCGAGGACCGCAGGGCGGCCAGCCCGTCCTCCCAGGCCCGCTTGCCGCCGAGCAGCCGTACGACGGCGATGTCCGCGCCGTCGAGGAGCGCGGGCAGTTCGTCCGTGACGTCGACGCGCGTCGGGTTGCCGATCCGGTACCCGGCATCCGAGGCGGCCCGGGCCGCCAGCAGATCCGTGTCGGCGGTCGACAACAACAACACTGTGCTCATGCGGGCGCTCCCGGTGGAATGAAAGGCAGTCCTTGCGGCGCACCGGACTCGATGAGCCGCCACAGCGCGTCCGTGTCCGCGTGCTGTTCGATCAGGTCGCCGAGCCGGTCGAGCTGCTCCTCGCGCAGCGCGGCGAACGAGGTGTCGGGGGCCGGCACGAACCGGCGGCCCGCGGCGGCCGCCACCTCCCGCAGGAACGCCCGCCGGAACCCGTCCGACTCCAGCGAACCGTGCCAGTGCGTGCCCCAGGTCTGGCCGACGCGGCAGCCGTCGAGGAAGGCTTCTCCGCCGCTGACGTCGGCGACCCCGTGATGGATCTCGTACCCCTCGACGTGCTCGCCGAGGGCCTCGCCCACCGGCCGGGTGAGGGTCTTCTCGCGGGCGAACCGCACCCGCACGGGCAGGACTCCGAGCCCCTCGACATGCCCCTGACGGCTCTCGACCTCGTCCTCGATGTGCTCGCCGAGGATCTGGAACCCGCCGCAGATGCCGAGGACGGGCCGCTGCTCGGCGACCCTGCGGCCGATGGCCTCCGCGAGCCCCCGCTCCCGCAGCCACTTCAGCGCGCGGACGGTCCCCCGGGTCCCCGGGATCACGACGAGGTCGGCGTCCGCCAACTCCTCCGCCCGGTCCACGAACCGCACCACGACGCCGGGTTCGGCGGCCAGGGCGTCCACGTCGGTGAAGTTGGACATCAGGGGAACGGCACAGACGGCGACACGCAGGACGTCCTCCCCGACGGGCGGAGCGGTGTTCGACTCCCGGACCGTGCCCCGCAGCGAGACCCGCAGCCCGTCCTCCTCGTCGATCCCGAGCCCGTGTTGGAAGGGCAGCACACCGTAGGTACGGCGCCCGGTGAGCCCGTGGAGCATGTCGAGCCCGGGTTCGAGCAGCGAGACGTCACCCCGGAACTTGTTGACGAGGAACCCGGCGATCAGCGCCTGGTCCTCGGGGGAGAGCAGCGCGACGGTCCCGAAGAAGGAGGCGAAGACCCCGCCCCGGTCGATGTCCCCGACGACCAGCACGGGCAGCCCGGCGTTGCGGGCGATGCCCATGTTGACGATGTCGGTGCGCCGCAGATTGATCTCGGCCGGACTCCCGGCCCCCTCACAGATCACCGCGTCATACGTGCCCCGCAACTCGGCGAGACAGTCGAGCACCGTCCCGAGAAGCTGCTGCTGCCGCCCGCCGTGATACCCCCGGGCACTCAACTCGCCCACGGGCTTCCCGAGCAGCACGACCTGACTGCTCTGCTCGCCACCCGGCTTGAGCAGCACGGGGTTCATGAGCGCGGTCGGCTCGACCCGGCAGGCCTGCGCCTGCATGGCCTGGGCCCGCCCGATCTCGGCCCCCTCCCTCGTCACGAACGAGTTGAGGGACATGTTCTGCGCCTTGAAGGGCGCGACCTTCACTCCCTGCCGCACCAGCCACCGGCAGATCCCGGCGGTGACGACACTCTTGCCGGCGTCGGAGGTGGTACCGGCGACCAGCAGCCCCCCACCGCTCATGCCCCACGTCCCTTCACGGCGATCCGCGCGACGACACCGACGCCGAGCGCCAGCAGCCCCACACGCCGCGAGAGCCGCGCGGCGCGCTCGATGTCGGCGGTGGCGACAGCGCGCCCTCCCTGATTCAGCACGGGCCGATGCTCGACCCGCCCCGCGTACGACAGCGTCCCCCCGAGCCGCACACCCAGGGCCCCCGCGAACGAGGCCTCCACAGGACCGGCGTTGGGACTCGGATGTCTGCGCGCGTCCTGGCGCCAAGCCCGCACGGCACCCCGTGGACTGTCCCCGGCGACAGCGGCGAGCACGGCGGTGAGCCGCGCCCCGGGCCACCCGGCGAGGTCGTCGAACCGGGCGGCGGCCCACCCGAACCGCCGGTACCGGGGCGACTTGTGCCCCACCATGGCGTCCAGCGTGTTCACGGCCCGGAACCCGAGCAGCCCCGGCACCCCGCCGACGGCCCCCCACACGAGGGCGCCCACGACGGCGTCGGAGGTGTTCTCGGCCACGGACTCCACCACGGCCCGCGCGATCCCGTCGGCGTCGAGGGCCTGCGGATCCCGCCCGCACAGATGCGGCAGCCGGTCCCGGGCCGCCTCGACATCCCCCGCCTCCAACGCCCGCCCGATGACCCGGGCCTCCCGCACGAGTGAAGTCCCGCCCACAACGGCCCAGGTGGCAGCACCGGTGAGCACGACGGAAGCGGTACGGGACGGACGTACGACATGTTCCGCGACGGCACCCAGCGCCATCGCGCCGCCCACACACACGGCGGTGTGCAGCGCGCCCCACCCGCGGTGGTCCCGCCACAGCACCCGTTCCACGGCCCCGGCCGCGCGCCCGAACACGGCGACCGGATGTCCCCGGCGCGGATCACCGAGCAGCAGATCCCCGACAAGTCCGGCGGCGGCGCCGTACGCGAAGACGCGATCGGCACGCATCGGGTCAGCCGGCCGTGGGGTCGGCAAGCGAGCGGGTGCGGTACCTCGAAGGGCAGGCGGGCATCGCGATATGTCCTCACTCAGGGTGTCCACGCCCTGGTTCGACGAGACCGACGGCGAGAGTTCCTGGCTCCCGGGGCTACCTACCCCGGTCACAGTGGCGGGACCGCGCCGGACTTGAACCGGCTTCCTCTGCTGCCGTCGTACATGGCTCCGGCAGTCCACCACGCACCCGAACGGCAGTCAACTTGCTGTTGACCTGCGGCGGGAGAGTGTGCAGAACCCCACACCACCGGCCGGGGAGACGGTGGACCCGCAGCACACGGACGGCCGGGGGGGGTCTGGCCCCGCCGTTCCCGTCAGCCCCCGGCCGGCAGCGAGACGGGGGGGCCGGGCCCGCGCCGGGCGGGGGCGGGCACGCCCCCCCGCCGCCCCCCCCCCGGGGGGGGCGCGGGGCCCCCCCCCCCCCGGGGGGGGGGGGGCCCCCCCCCCGCCCCCCCCCCCCCCCCCCCCCGGCCGTCGAACGATCGGTGCCGTCAGGCCACGATCAGGGAGATGCCGTACGCCACCGCCGCCGCGCACGCGGCGAAGCAGACGTACGCGCCGGTGACCGCGAGGGTCGCCGAGTCGCCCTGGGCCGTGGCCCTCTCCTGACGGGAGAGGCCCATGATGCCGAGGGTGAAGAGGGCCACGAGGCCCACGGTGACCACGAGGCTGACGCCGAAGACGGAGCCGAGCGCTTCCCAGTCGATCTTCATGGTGAGGCTTCCTTAGCGCTGGGGTGCGGACTCAGACGGCGGCCGGCGGGGCGGCCGGCTCCGTGGTGACGGGGGTGGAGATCGCGGCGGCGGTCGGGGCCGGGATCGTGGCCGTGAGGTCCTCGGTCACCGTGCCCACGGGCGGCGGGGTCACGGCGGCGATCGCCGTGGTCACCACGCCGGCCGGCTCGTCGGAGTCGATGACGTTCGACGCGTCCACGACCTCGCGCCGCGAGATCTTCCAGATGGCCGCGCTGGAGGCGACGAGGAAGACCGCCACAGCCGCCGTACCCCAGTCGCCGAGGTTGGTGACCGACTCGGCCAGGGCGCCCACCAGGGCCGCCGCCGGGAGCGTCAGGCCCCAGGCGACGAACATGCGGGTGGCCGTGGACCAGCGGACGACGCCGCCCTTGCGGCCGAGGCCCGCGCCCATCACCGAACCGGAGACGGAGTGCGTGGTGGAGAGGGAGAAGCCGAGGTGGGAGGAGGCCAGGATGACGGTGGCCGCGCTGGTCTGGGCGGCGAAGCCCTGCTGCGGCTGGAGGTCGGTCAGGCCCTTGCCCATGGTGCGGATGATGCGCCAGCCGCCGAGGTAGGTGCCGAGCGCGATGGCGAGGCCCGCCGACAGGATGACCCAGGTGGGCGGGTCGGAGTCGGGAGCGACGACGCCGCCGGCGACCAGGGCGAGGGTGATGATGCCCATGGTCTTCTGCGCGTCGTTCGTGCCGTGGGCGAGTGAGACCAGGCCGGCCGAGGCGATCTGCCCGGTGCGGTAGCCCTTCGCGGCGGCCTTGCCGTCGGCCTTCTTGCCCAGGGTGTAGGAGAGGCGGGTGGCCAGCATGGCGGCGACGCCCGCGACGATGGGAGCCGCGACCGCCGGGATGAGGACCTTGGTGACGAGCGCGTCACCGTGGACCGCGCCCATGCCCGCCGAGGCGATGGTGGCGCCGATCAGACCGCCCATCAGGGCGTGCGAGGAACTGGAGGGCAGGCCCACCAGCCAGGTCAGCAGGTTCCAGAGGATCGCGCCGACCAGGGCGGCGAAGATGACCTCGGGACGGATGCCGGTCTCGTCGACGAGACCCTTGGAGATCGTGTTGGCGACCTCCACCGAGAGGAAAGCGCCCACAAGGTTCAGCACGGCGGACATGGCCACCGCGACCTTGGGCTTGAGTGCACCGGTCGAGATGGTGGTGGCCATCGCGTTGGCGGTGTCATGAAAACCGTTCGTGAAATCGAACGCGAGTGCGGTTACCACCACAATCGCGAGGATCAGCGAGAAGTTTTCCATTTACCCAGGCAATCGTTCGAAGTCATTGGTCGGTTGAACGTAAGTAACCTGGGTGAACGGAAGATGAACTGAGCAGGGCCGCGCGGTGACCGGAGTGGGCGTCTCTTGCTACGTCGTACGCCCCGGACCCCATGCGCCCCATGTGCCTCAGGGCTACGACCCCCGGGCGAACTTCTTCAGCCGGCTCGCGGACCCGTTGAAGAGATTCTGATCACCCGGCAGGCCGCCCTTGTTGTCGTACTGCCAGAACGTCCAGAACGACCATCCGACAGGCAGGGCACCCGCGTCCGCCGAGCGGTAGCGGGCCACCCACAGCGCGTGGTTCGAGGCGAAGGCGCCGCTGCCGCCCGTGCAGGTGTTCCACCAGTGGGCGGTCGTGTAGATCACCGGACGGCGGCCGGTGAGCCGCTTCACCTCGTCACTGAACGACGCGATCCAGCCGACCATCCTCGCCCGGCTCATGCCGTAGCACTTGCGCTTCTTGTCGTACGGGTTGTATTCGATGTCGAGCGCCGGTGGCAGCGTCCAGCCGTCCGCGGACCAGGCGCCCCCGTTGCGCACGAAGTACGCGGCCTGTGTCCTGCCCGACGACTTGTCCGGCAGCGCGAAGTGATAAGCCCCGCGGATGATGCCCGCGCCGCGCGCGCCGTCGTACTGCTCCGCGAACTGCGGATTGCGGTAGCCGGTGGACTCGGTCGCCTTGACGTAGACGAACTCGGCGCCCTTGGCCCTGGCCTTCGGCCAGTCGACGTTCTTCTGGTGCGCCGAGACGTCGTGCCCCCTGGGCAGCCCCGCCGCCGAGACCGGCGCCCCGGCGAGCGCCATGCCACCCACGGTGAGCGCGGCCACCGACACGGCGAGGGCGCGGGTTCGGTGACGGACCGGTTTTCGATCACGGGCCATGTGTCCCCCCGGGAATGGCGTCGTGCAGAACAAAGCCCAGACAGTACTGGAAGGGCATCGCATTGCGGGCGATCCCCGGCCAAGCCGTAAGAGGGAGGTGTGTATGCCGACATGCGGCCTTTCGGAGGCCGGGCGTCCGCCCCGAAGAGCCCGGGCCCGAAGCGGCCCGGCGCCGCGGCTGGCAGGATCACGGCATGGCTGAGGAGCAGCAGGATCCGCGGGACGTACGAGGCGCCGAGTCATGGGCCGACGCCTGGGAGGAGTTGGTCGCCACGGCCCGCCGGACCGTCTCCGACGGACTGGTCGTCGGCACCTCCGGCAACGTCTCGGTGCGCGTCGGGGACACCGTCCTGGTCACCCCGTCGGGCGTGCCCTACGACCGCCTCACGCCGGACGACGTGACGGGCGTCGACCTCGACGGCCGCCAGGTCCTCGGCAGCCTGGTCCCCACGAGCGAACTCCCCATGCATCTCGCCGTCTACCGCAGCACCGACGCCCGCGCCGTCGTCCACACCCACGCCGTGCACGCCACGGCCGTCTCCACCCTGGTCCCCGAACTCCCGGCGATCCACTACATGGCCGGCGCACTCGGCGGACCCGTCCGCGTCGCCCCGTACGCCACCTACGGCACCGACGAGTTGGCCGAGAACATGCTCCACGCCCTCGCCGACCGCTCCGCCTGCCTCCTCCAGAACCACGGCACGATCACCTACGGCACCACCCTCTCCCAGGCCTACGACCGCACGGCCCAACTGGAGTGGATGTGCCACCTGTGGCTGACGGCCCGCTCCCTCCCGAACCTGACCCCCAACCTCCTGACGGAGCAACAGGTGGCGGAGGCGGGCGAGCGGTTGCGGGGGTACGGGCAGCGGGGGTGAGCGGATCCGCCGCGACGGGTCGCGCAGTTGCACCCACCCGCGTACGCAACGAGCCGCCGCGCGCGAGGGCTGTGCCACGCCATGCCGACCGGCGGCCGCGGATCCGTCGTGGCTTGTCGCGCAGTTCCCCGCGCCCCTAAGGAGTTGCAGGCAGCCTGCACCACGATGGACCGTTCGCCGCGTACGGCGCGTAGGGGACGGGGTGGGGGG